>CAUUMS010000001.1:0-259372 GCA_963546395.1 uncultured Bacteroidia bacterium
AGTGGCACCATCCTTCTTCTTGGCCGAGGCACCCGTAGAGCCGTCATTCTTTTTGGTAGAGGCACCTGTTGACCCGTCCTTCTTATCCTGTTTAGAAGAGGCACCTGTAGCGCCATCTTTCTTTGAAGTCGAGGCTCCCGTGGAACCATCACCACCATTCAGCACATTTGCCGCACGGTTGAGCGCATCCAAAAAGGCCCGTGAACTGATCGTGGCAGCCGTGATAGCATCGACCTGTCCCCCATCCTTCGATACGGATAGGGGCTCCCTCGCAGGATTCAGGCCGTACACATTGCTCTTCTTTTCCACTACTGGCATGGTGAACCCGAAAATGCGTTCTACCAGACTTCGAGTAGGAGCCACTGGTGGCTTGAACCAGCTTACCATGCGATCCCCTAGTCCTGGTGTCTCAGCATGCTGCAACACGGAATAGCCCGTAATATCCCCCTTCTCATCAAACCCCACCATGATGCGGATCTCACCGCCAAAGCCCTTAGGGGAGAAGGTCTCTACCGCTGTACCAACAGCCTGTCCACCCTTGGAGGCAGGATACAGCGTCAGCTTACCCCCTTCGACATCCACCTCACGCTTTTCGCTGCTGGGATCGTTATCAAACTCGGGGAGTACCTCCCGCAATGCACTGATCACACGTTCCTGTTTCGAGGCTGCGATAGGCCCCTCCGTCAGCACATTCCCTCCCCCTAGGCACAGCGCAGCCACAAGGGTTACCAATCCTAGGGTCAGAATCAGGCCGCTGAGTGTCGATTTCTTGGCCATTTACTTACCTCCTTTCACAATGCCGAACTTACGCGGCTTCAAGTAACGGTTGATAAGGGGTACAAAGCCATTCATAATCAGGATGGCAAACGAGACACCCTCAGGGTATGCCCCCCACGAACGTATGACAATCGTCAGCACCCCGATACCGACACCGAAGATTATCATGCCGAGCTTCGACATGGGCGATGTGACGTAGTCCGTGGCCATGAAGATTGCCCCCAGCATGATACCGCCGGCCATGAGCTCAATCACCGGGTTGGGGTAATGCACTGAGTCGGCGAGCCAGAGGATGCTTGAGAATACGAGCACCGTGGCGATAATGGACACCGGTATGTGCCACGAGATGACATGACGTATCAGCAGGTAGGCGAAGCCTATCAGCAGGGCCAAGGCCGATACCTCACCGATTGAGCCCCCCATGTCGCCGAGGAACAGCTTCAGCGTGGATGGGATGCTCGTCAGTATCTCTTCGCTAAATCCACCACCCTTCACAGCGGCCTTGAGGTATGAAAGCGTCGTGGCTCCCGTCTGCGCATCCATGTAGGCCCAGCGTGAAGCACCCGGCAGCGGCCAGCTCGTCATCTGGGTGGGGAATGATACGAGAAGGAATGCACGAGCCACCAGGGCCGGGTTGAAGAGGTTGTTACCAAGCCCCCCGAAGCTCATCTTCCCCACAACAATGGCCACGATAGCCCCGATAACGATAATCCACCAGGGCAGGTTAGAAGGCACGTTCAATGCCAGGAGCAGGCCCGTCACCGCAGCAGAGCCATCCGTAATGGTAGGCTTCTGCTTCATCACGAATCGCTGCACAACGTACTCGAAGCCCACGCAGCACACCACCGAGACAAGGCTAACAATCAGCGCACCCACCCCGAAGTAGTAGAGGCCCACCAGCCAGGCAGGAGCCAATGCTATCAGCACATCGGTCATGAGCCGACGTGTGGAGTATGGGCCATGGACATGCGGCGAAGGCGAAACAGACAATAATTGGCTCATCGCAGATTTCTCTTTCGTTTCAGAATGGCATTCAACGGATTCCGATCAGACGTGTAGATCAGACCGCCCTCAGCCCAACCCATCTATTTCTTGGCGTTACGTGCGCGTATCATAGCTCCAGTAGCACCCTTCCCGAGGCGTATAAAGTCGAGCAGCGGCAACGCAGCTGGGCAGGTGTAACTGCACGAGCCGCATTCGATGCACGACATCACCTCCTCCTGCTCCAAGTTCTCCAGCATGGAGCGTTGTGCCAACCGGTACAGCAGGTAGGGCTCAAGCCCCATCGGGCATCCGAACGAGCATTTGGCGCACCGAATGCACTGCTGCTCCTTCTCGCGATATGCCAAGCGCTCAGGCATCACGAGCACACCCGAAGTACCCTTAGCCACTGGTGCGCCGAGATTCTTGAGCGCCTTACCCATCATCGGGCCACCGCTAATCACCTTGGCCGCATCATCGGTGAGGCCACCGGCAAATTCCAGCAGATTCGTGATAGGGGTACCCACCCTGGCCAGCACGTTCATCGGGTTCTTCACTCCGTAACCCGTGATGGTCACCACGCGCTCTATCAGCGGCTTATTCTTCTGTATGGCCTCGTAGACGGCGAGTGCCGTGCCCACGTTTTGCACCACAGCTCCCACATCAATCGGGAGCTTGCCCGCTGGCACCTCACGGCGTGTCACAGCCTCAATCAGCTGCTTTTCACCCCCCTGCGGATACTTCACCTTCAGCGGCTGCACCGTAATCCCTGGGAACTCGGCCGCCAGCTTTTGCAGGTGGGCAATCGCATCCGGCTTGTTATTCTCAATCCCAATGATCGTCTCAGGGTTCCCAAGTGCTTTACGCAGGATATCCACCCCGATCAGCACCTCCTCACCCCGCTCCAGCATCACCCGGTGGTCAGCTGTCAGGTAGGGCTCACACTCCACCGCATTGATGATCAGGAACTCCGCCTTACGACCAGCGGGAACCGACAGCTTGACATGCGTAGGGAACGTAGCACCGCCCATCCCCACAATACCCGCCTCGCCGATACGCTTGATAATCTCCGCGGGCTCAAGGTCGCACTGGCGCACGATGTCAGCCGAGCGGTCAATCCCCTCCATCCACTCATCGCCGTCCACGGCAATGTAGATGGCAGGCTTGGCATAGCCCGAGGCATCCAGCACCTTATCAATCTTGGTCACCGTGCCGCTCACCGAGGAATGCATGTTGGCCGACACGAATCCGGTAGACTTGGCGAGTAGCTGTCCCACCTTCACGGTATCCCCCTTCTGCACCACCACCTCGGCGGGGGCACCAATGTGCTGCGACACGAGCATAATCGCTTCACTCGGCAGGGGCATTGGCACCACAGCAGCCCCTGCTGTCAGCTTCCCCTCGGGCGGATGCACACCGCCCAACCTGAACGTCTTCAATCGCATATCGTCCTTCTTCGGGTTATACCTGTACGTTCCGATCCCCTAGTTCGCCGGCTCGGCCACGGGTTGCTGCTCCGCGCTAGGAGCCTGCTGCGTGGCGGGCTTAAGCGGGAAGTTTATATCCAGTATGGCCCCTGTCGGGCATACGGGCACGCACTTGCGGCACAACTTACATTTGGCAAAATCGATGTAGGCCAAGTTATTCTCCACCGTGATGGCCCCAAACGGGCAGGCCTTAAAGCACTGGCCACAGCCGATACAGGCCACGCTACAGCTCTTCTTAGCCAGTCCGCCCTTCTCCTTGTTGATGCACGACACGAAGACGCGCCGCCCCTTAGGCCCCTTATTCCGAAGCTCGATCACAAACTTCGGGCAGATCTTCACGCAGGCCCCACAGGCAGTGCACTTCTCCTCATCCACCTCGGGGAGCAGAGTCTCCGAGTTCATGTGTATAGCGTCAAAGTCGCACACCGTGGTGCAGTCGCCCATGCCGAGACAGCCATACTGGCATCCCGTATTCCCCTCGTACAGGGCTGCCGACACGCGGCACGACGAGGCACCGTCATAGGCGTTCACCGCCTTACGATGCTCCGGGCTACCCGAGCAGCGCACCACTGCCACCATGGGCTCTTTTACCGCCACATCTTTACCCACGATGCCCGACACCACCTTCATGACAGCATTACCACCCACCGGGCAGAAGAAGCTCGATATATCGTCGGCCTTCACGAAGGCATCGGCAAAGCCGCGGCAGCCGGGGTACCCGCAACCACCACAGTTGGCCCCAGGGAGTGAGGCCTCCACCTCGTCGATACGGGGATCCTCAATGACCTGGAACCGTTGTGAGATAAAGTAAAGCAGCACCGCAGCGACCAGGCCAATGGCAACCAGAACGATCAATGTAAACCCAATCGTTTCCATACGAGGACTGTATTTTAGGCTTTCGCAGTGATTGAAACTTCAAACCGCTTCGCTATGCGCGATCGCAGCAGGCGAAGCACAACGTAGTAGGGAATCAGGGTGCTCAGAGCCGTCAACGCCGATAGCCCCTCGTCTACCCCAACCCTAATGAGCACAATCAGTGTGGCAAGCACTAGCAGTAGTGGCATCAGGTACCCGATAAACACCGCCAGAAATCCGTGCTGCGTCTTTATGGAGACACTCACCTGATCCCCCACCTGGTAGGTATTTGGGGTCACGTGCACCTCCAGCTCACGCATCTCCGACTCGCTGGTGCCGCAGGCCCTCTTCGCAGAGCATCCCGCGCAGGCCGATTGCACGAGCATTCGCACCCGTACCGTGGAGCCCGAGGAGTAGATAACCTCACCCAGATGATCTACGCAGCCACTACGCTTCATGACCTTCCGTGTCGTGGGAATAACCGACCGCTTCTCGCTCTCCCGTTCACCGACTATACGCCCTTGGCTTTACACCCAGGAGAACAGTCGCATCCTTCCCTCCCTATCCCCAGACGGCGCAAAAGTACTTAATGACCCGCGTGCTGTGAGGGCAAAAGATGGCCCTCTGGGCTATTTATAATGTATATACCGACCGGAAATTTTATTAATCAACTGAGCATCAGTACTCTATGCGGAAAAATACCGCCAAATGCCCCCGGCCCAAGAAGCCGTTTACCCGACAATACAAACTCAGTTTGTACTGCAACGTGCAAGTGGAAGACGATCTCTACTGCGCTGAGGTGGCAAAACGGCCTCGCCACGAGATCACGCCAGTGACGATCTCACCGGCCCGGCGATCGCATCAGAAACGACGCTCCGCCATTCAAGTTGCTACGGAACGAGCAGCACAGCATTTACACGCTCCAACCAGCGCGCATCTCTCGCTCACCGCGGACTAACGCTGTGCCTCGACCACACTCGCCAGCAGGCCCCCCAGCTCATCCTCCTTCGTCCAGTGCAGCTTCTTGCCAAAGCCCAACCTATTATCGGTGTACTTCATGCGCACTGGGGAGAACTGCCATAGCGTGGGCTGCATGAGTCGTGCCACAGGGAACCGGTGCACGTAGGCACGCCTCGCCTCCTGCTGCAATTCGGGCGCAGGTGGCACAACGAATCCCTGCATCTGCAAGCCCCGCAAACGCCCCACCCATCTGGACTCCAAGGCAATGCCCGCGGCCACATACAGGTTGTGGCACGCCTGCTCAATATGCTTGGTGGTGCTGTCGGAGGCGAAGAAAAATGATTGGTGCTCTGGCATGTAGACGTAAAAGCAGTGGGCACACCACGGCTCCTCCGCCACGCAGGTGGCCAATGTCAAGACACGATGCTGACGCACAAAACGCTCTATCTGCTGCGGGATATCCATGCTAGCAATTCTCGTCAGGTCCTTCGCATGGCTCAAAGTGCAACGCAAGCATCGACACGTCGTCGAACACCTGCCTCTCACCCTCGCGCTCTTCCGCCTTAGTGCGTGCCATGATGGCCTCCACCAGCTCATGCGGCGTGTTGTGCAACGGCATCAAATCCGTGATAGACTGTGTGCAGTACACCTCGTGCCCATTCTTGCGGAACTCCACCAGACCGTCCGTGTAGCAGAATAACGTGCTGGGGTGCTCGATCCGTATCGAGCGCGCCTGCACGTGGGGCATCGGCTCCAGCATCCCTACCCCCGTGGTGGTGCTCTTGAGCTGCACTATCTCCCCCGTGGTGGCATCGTAGAATAGCGGCGGATTCTGCCCCGCGTTCACATACTCCAGGCACCCAGTGCAGCAGTCGTATCGTCCCACAAAGAGAGTGACGAACAGATCATCTTTAGCCAGACGTATCACCTGCCGATTGAGCCTATGCACCAGCTCCTCTAGCGACCGTTTCGTATCGAGATGAGCCCGGAAATTGGCTTGGAAGTTAGTCATCAGCAGGGCGCTCGCCACCCCCTTACCCGACACATCGGCCATGCAGAACCCTAGCGTGCGCTCATCCAGAGCTAGCGCATCGAAGTAGTCCCCCCCCACCTCATAGAATGGCTGGTAGCACGAGGCGATGGAGACCCCAGGCAAGTGGGGCAACTCCTCAGTCTTCGGGATGAGCATTCGCTGCAAATTGGCCGCCAGGCGAAGCTGCGCCCGGATCTCCTCCTCGCGAATCGCCTGGGCCACGAGCTTAAAATTCTCCAGCGCCACGAACGAGATCGACGAGAGCGTCTGCGCAAAAGGCAGGTGCTTTATGATGGGGCTCACCCCCCGCCTCTCGTCATGCGTATCACCTAGGAGCACGTAGGCGCGCACCTCCTCGTTCTGCGTAATGGGAATCACCACATCGATCTCCTCCGGGAATACCGTCCCCGCGTTTGCCATCACCGCGGTATCCCGGTACTGCAACAGGTCACGCTCCACATCGATGCGGGCCACCTGCTCCGGGCCAAATCCTGAGTTCAGGAGCAGCGTCCACCCCTGCTCCTCCTTGATATAGAAGAGGATCCTGTCGATGTCCAAGTCCTCCTCGATCACCTGCTTGAATCGATCTAGGAGCAGCGCAGGCGTTGCCTCTTTACCCAGAATCGAGGTGTAATCGAGCAGTGCCTGGAGTTTGTAGAGCGAAAGCTCCTGGCGGCTCCCCCCAGAGATTCTACTCATCGTTCACGGCGCAATGGCAGGCAGCCCCCACTCCTCAACCGCATGCGCGCCGAGGACTCCGGGGGCACCTCCCACCTAACAGGATCTACGACTTGACGCGCTCAGCGTAATCGCGGGTACGTGTATCCACACGTATCACCTCGCCCGAATTGACGAATAGCGGCACGTTCACAATGGCCCCCGTCTCCAGCTCCGCCTGCTTCATCGCGGTGGATGACGCGGTGTCACCCTTCACCCCGGGCTCCGTGTAGGTAATCTGCAACTCCACAAACGGCGGCAGGTCGCACGTCAGCACACGTTCCTGATCCGCATGCACCAGCATCTCCACCGATTGCCCCTCCTTCAGGAGGTCGTTATTATCGATCAGATCGGCCGACAGTATAATCTCTTCAAACGTCTCCTGATGCATGAAGTGGAACCCCAAGTCGTCCTTGTAGAGGTACTGGTATGGGCGGCGTTCCACGCGCACCGGGTTAATCTTCACACCCGCATTGAACGTGTTCTCGAGCACCTTCCCCGTCTCCAGATTCTTCATCTTGGTACGCACGAAGGCTCCCCCCTTGCCAGGCTTCACATGCTGAAACTGCACCAGCACGTAGAGCTTGCCGTTATACTCCAGACACATCCCATTACGAAAGTCGGCTGTCGTTGCCATAGAGTCTTATCTATTGTTCGAGTTTTAATCAGAATCGTCGCCTATCTCTCCCCGCCCTTCCTATCACGTCGCTCGAGCACCTCATCGATCATGCCGTACTCCTTCGCCTCCGGGGCCCGCATCCAGTAGTCGCGCCCCACATCCTGCGTGACGCGCTCAATGCTCTGCCCCGAGTGATGGGCCAGAATCTCTATCAGCTCACGCTTCGACTTCAAAATCTCGCGGGCTGTGATCTCAATGTCATCGGCCTGTCCCTGCGCACCCCCCATAGGCTGGTGGATCATCACCCGGGAATGAGGCAACGCCGTGCGCTTCCCATGCGCCCCAGCGGCCAAAAGCACCGCAGCCATAGAGGCCGCCATGCCCGTGCAGATCGTCGCCACGTCAGCACTCAGGTACTGCATCGTGTCATAGATCCCCAGCCCAGCGTACACCACCCCACCGGGTGAGTTGATGTAGATCTGGATGTCCTTCCCCGGGTCGACGCTCTCCAGGAACAGCAGCTGTGCCTGGATGATATTGGCCACGTCATCCGTGATCGGCACCCCCAGGAAGATGATGCGATCCATCATCAGGCGCGAAAACACATCCATGGCCACCATGTTGAGCTGTCGCTCCTCGATGATCGTCGGGTTGATGTACTCCGACACCAGCGACTGATGGCGCCACTGCGCCAGGCTCCCGATGCCGTGCACCTGGCGAGCATACTGCTGAAATTCCCGCTGCATGTCCATAATGCCTCCCTCTCCCACCGTTAATGCACCCCGCGCTGCGCGTCCTACTCAGCAGCCTCCGTGCCGTAACACTCTTCCATCAGGTGCCCCACTTCCTCCACAGGAGCCCGCTTCACCTCCACGCCAGCCTGCTGCATGGCACACCACACCCCCACGTACTTCTGTTGCGTCTGCTCCATCTCCGGCTTCAGCTTCTCGCCAAACATGGAGAACCCAAAGCGGAGTGCCCCATTCACCGTCTTGAAGAATCCGGCGGGGAACCCCATCCGTCCACAGGCTGCAATCACCGATTGGCTAGCCAGGAAGCGGCCGTAACGCTCAATGTCATCCCGATCGATCTTATCCCAGTCCACCATCCGGAACAGGCGCATAGACAGCCCCTCAGCCTTGATGGCGGCGCGGTGCGACTCCAGTACGCTAGCGTCCTCCGTAGGCTGCTCCGCATCCGTGAGCATACGCCCGATGAACTCGTCGGACACCGTGAAATCCCAGGCCTTGAGCACCTGCTCGAAGAACCAATCACCCGCCCGAAGACGCGCCCCGTGCGTGAACCAATGCTCCCGCTGCTCCTTGTACATTGCCCGGAGCTCGCCCAGATCCTCCGGGAGTGAGCCCCCCTCTGGGGCATCCACGAAGTTGGCAAAGAACGCCGCATTGACCTCCGCCAGCTTCCGCTCAAGGATGGTCTCGATCTCCAGTTGCACCGTCTCCCCGAGCTCGTACGGGTCGCTAGGGCGATGCCCGAATATGCGCGACTGCTCCTCAGCGTCCGCCATCAGCGTCCCCAGCTCTTTCACCTCCACCGCGTCGCCAACCTTCTTGCCCAGCACGAGGCCCTTCCCCACCTCGGAGAGGTGATCGAAGTCCACACGCCGGCGCATGATCTTGTCATCCTCAGGGCGTTGCACCTCCCCATTCGTCACGGGGAACAGGCTAATGGCCAGCACCGTTCCCGCTGCCACTGCATCGCAAGGCTCCTCAGTGCCGTAGAAGGAGCGGTTATCCTCAATGCCTTTCTCGATGAACGCATCATCTATCTCGGGCTCAAACAGCGTGGTTTTCGGCAGGAGCTCCGCGGGAACCTCAGGCACGATACCCACATCGAGCCGGAACTCAAAGTTCCCATCCTGCTCCGGATCCATCTCCATCTGCTGCGCGTTGCTCAGGAAACGGGAGAAGGTCAGCATGTCATTCTCCCGCAGGTGCATCTGGATAGCCTCATCGAGCTTCTTCTGCACCATATCCAGTCGGATCCGCGGGCCCAGCATCCGCTGTGCGAGAGCCATCGGCACGTGGCCAGGGCGAAAGCCCTTCAACGACAGGCTCTTGCGCGACTCACGGAGCTTCGCCTCGTAATCCGCCTCATAGTCCCCTTTCTCAATGTTTACGATAAGCGTGACCACATGGGGTTCCAACTGCTCCGAACGTACATTCATAACAGACCGTATGCTTTGATAGTAAGGATAGTAAGGACACACAAACGCTCACCGGGTGTCGCCGCGAGGGTCTCTCGCCATCGCCCCGTCATCCTAGCATCTTGCCCGCATCAGACCCTAGCCAGAGGACTCTGCGTCCCCCGCACCCGCTGCCCAATCGACACTAGCACCTCGCTCCCGCGCGGCAGGAACACATCCACCCGCGAGCCGAACTTTATAAATCCGTACTCCGTCCCCTGGCGGGCAGCCTGGCCCACCGTGGCACGTGTCACAATGCGGCGTGCCACCGCCCCGGCGATCTGCCGGAAGAGGATCCGCTGCCCATCGGGGCGATCCACCACCACGGTGGAACGCTCATTCTCCGTGGAAGCCTTAGGGAGCCATGCCACCAGGAAACGACCCTTGTGGTAGCGCGCATACGACACTCGGCCCGACACCGGGTACCAGTTCGCATGCACATTCCACACCGACATGAAGACGGAGACCTGTATCCGCGTGTCGCCAAACACCTCAGGCTCCATCACCTCCTCGATGGCCACTATGCGTCCATCAGCAGGCGAGTAGACCAGCTCATCGCTCTCCACGCACAGGCGGCGGGGAGCCCGGAAGAAGTAGCACACAAACAGGCACAGCCCGAGCAGGACGAGCGATATCACCGCAAAGAGGACGACTGCCAGCAAGTACCACGCTGCCACTGCCAGCAGCAACGACACCAGCACCGTACCCAACACTATTCGAAGACCCTCGCGATGTATCCCCATGCGCCCCTCATTTCGAGCTAAAACCTCCCCACAGGGAGTAGCCGCGAAGGTAATCTTTTTTGCAATTGCCCACAGGAATGCCATGCCTCGCCTCCAATGGGTCACCCCACCACGCTAATGCAACATCCACCGCGGGGCTATCACCTGCAAAGGGCGATTTTGGTAAGCATTTTTTACACTGTATATTGGTGTAAACCCCTGATTGCATCAGACTTTACGAGCCCTCTCCGTGGCCCCACATTTGCCAGAGTGCCATGCAATGCAGATCGCCAACGAAAAGTGTATACCTTTGCCTCTGTAACCACAAAGCCGATAGCCTATAGGGAGTCTTTCCGCATACCAACCTGTACGAAACGTGGAAACAACACTGGTGGAGAAGGAGAATTCTCGTCTCATTGGTCTGTACATGTCCGGTGACGAGGGGGCTATTGATAGGCTATTTCGGAAATACCAACCCAAGGTTTACGCCTACCTGCTGAAGGCGACCAAGAATCCGGCTCTGGCGGGCGATCTGCTCCAGGAGAGCTTCTTCAAGGTGCTCCGGAGCCTGCGCGCGGGCGGGTACGTAGACAACGGGCGATTTGAGCCCTGGCTCATGCGCATTGTGCGCAACGTGGTGATGGATCAGCACCGCAGCCGCTCACGCGCCAACGTGCTATTCGCCGAGGGGGAGTACATCCCAGCCCCGAGCCACTCGGGGGCCGACCCGGAGTCGATGCTCATCCAGGCTCAGCGCAAGAGCGATGTGCGCACGCTGCTACAGCAGCTACCCGAGGCCCAGCGACAGGTGGTGATTCTGCGCCACTTCATCGGGCTCTCCTTCCAGGAAATTGCCGACCACACCGATGTGAGCATTAACACGGCCCTAGGGCGGATGCGCTACGCGCTGCTCAACATGCGCAAGATGGCGAGCAAAAGCGGCATGCAACCCGTGTAGCGAGCCGAATCGATCGCATCTTACACGTGCATTCCGAGTGCCGGCAGAGACAGTTCTGCCGGCACTCGGCGCATCTACGCATGCGGTGGGGTGCGCATCCCACCCCGTTCCTCCAATTTGCCTACGGGACTGGGCGTCCACACCCCGATGCCATTCGGGCGGGTTGGCGTACCTTTGCCAAACCTTGCTAGCCCTACAGCTCACCGGGCTAATTAAACGCCATTCGCACCCATGCGTCTCTCACTCTACCTCGCCCTCCCGTTGGCCCTGTGGCTGGCGGTTGTTCCAAGTGCAAGCCGTGGCCAGCAAACGCCGCCGCGACCGGTGAAGAATGTCATCCTCCTCATCTCCGATGGCACATCGCTCGCCACCATCTCGCTCGCGCGCTGGTACCAGCGTTACCTCAACCCGACCAAGACCAAGCTCGCCATCGACCCCTACATGTCGGGCACCGTCATCACCTACTGCTCCAATGCCCCCACTGGCGACTCGGCCCCCACAACCTCCTGCTACATGACCGGTGTCCCCTCGCTCACGGGGTACATCTCCACCTACCCGCCCGACTGCGGGAAGAACAACCTCATCCCCCTCGACTCCACCCGGGCCTATGCCCCCCTGCTGACGCTCATGGAGGCAGCCCGTCTGGAGCAGGGCAAACGCATCGGCCTAGCTGTGACCTGCCAATTCCCGCACGCCACGCCGGCTGACTGCGCCGCGCACTACCACCAGCGCAAGGCTTACGACGTGCTGGCCCAGCAGATGGTGCACAACCACCTCGACGTTGTCATCGGCGGAGGCACCGACTACATCACCCCGGCGCAACGCGAATGGCTCGCCGCACAGGGGTGCCCCGTGCATATCGACAACCTGGTGGCCCTACGCGCTGAAACGAATCACCGGTTCTGGGCCCTCTTTGGCAAGCGCGACCTACCCTACAACATCGACCGTGACACCAGCAGCTACCCATCCCTGGCCGAGTCAACCCGCCTGGCCATCCGTCATCTGAACGAGGGCCCCAATGGGTTCTTCCTGATGGTGGAGGGGAGCAAGGTGGACTGGGCAGCCCACGACAACGATCCCGTGGCACTCCCCACCGAGTTTCTCGCCTTCGACGAAGCCTGCCGTGTGGCACTCGACTTTGCCCAGCGCGATGGACAAACCGCCGTTCTCATCACGTCCGACCACGGCAACAGCGGCATCAGCATTGGCAAGGAGAGCTGGCCCCGCTACGATGAGTACTCGGCCGACGAGCTCTTTGGGCAGCTCGCACGCTTTCGCACCAGCGCCGAGGCCCTGGCTAAGCAGATGAACCAGACGGCCCCCACAAAACTCGACTCGCTATTCGAGCTACACTGCGGCTTCTCGCTGAGCGAGGCTGAGCGGCGGCGCATCTACGCCTGCACGGGGTACCGCCAGAGTCCGATCCCAGCCCCCGAGCGGAAAGAGCGTGATAGCCTGTCCTACAGCACCCCCCTACGACGCATTGTGTCTAGGATTTTCTCCGATCACACCCCCATTGCCTTCGCCACCCACGGGCACACCGCTGAGGAGGTGTTCATGGCCAGCTACCACCCGCAAAACGACCGGGCTATGGGGGTGATAACGAACATTGAATTCCACCAGTACATAGCCTCACTGCTGGGATTCAAAGATGGCATAGATCACCTCAACGCCAAGTACTTCGTCCCGCACACCGAGGTGTTTCGCAATCAGCGTTACACCATCGAGCCCTCCAAGGAAGGCGAGGCCCCGACCCTCGTGGTGCGCAGCGCGAACAAACGTCACACCCTGCGTGCAATCCCTCACACGAGCGTAGTGCACATCGATGGTAAGCCCAAGGACATCGGCTCGCTGGTGGTATACTCTCCCGAGAGCAAGCTGTTCTACCTCCCCGCTTCGCTACGTCTACCCAACCCCTGACGGGCTCCCTGGCACTAACCACGATAGCCCACAGAGGGTGCGCCGGAATCGAACCCCCACTACTAGGCCGTGGGGCCACAGCCTAGTGGCTTACTCGCCGCCCTGCGTCCCCTTGGCGTGCGCCGCGGCATGCGTACCTGCCAGCCACCCGGTGGAATAGGCCAGCTGGAGATTGTAGCCCCCCGAATCGCCATCCACGTCGAGCATCTCACCGCACACGAACAGGCCTGGCGCATTCCGTGCCGCTAGCGTGGACACGTCCAGCTCACTGGCCGCAATGCCCCCGAGGGTAATCACGGCGCGGTTCCATCCTTCCGGGGCCACCACGCGCAGGCGAATGGACTTGAGCGTATCGGCGATCTTCGTCAGTCCGGCCCCTGGCACCCGCGAGGCGAGCACAGAGCCCGAGAGGTCGGCAAAGCGAATCAGCGGCTCCACGAGCTCAGCCGGCACCCAGGCCCTAGCCACCGAGTAGATCGACTCGCTACCCCTGGCCTCCACATCGCGCTGAATGCGCGCCATCAGCTGCTCGGACGACAGGGCCGGCTTCAGATCGAGGCTCACGGTGGGCAGCCCCCCCTCCTCCAGCACCGCCATGATGCGACGGCTCAGACGTAGCACGATGGGCCCACCAATGCCGTTGGGGGTCAACTCCATTTCCCCCTCCTCTGCCCCCAGCTCCTGGCCCTGGCAGAAGGCTCGTAGGCGCACATTGCGCAACGCCAATCGCGTGTCACGCATCAGCCGAGGCAGCGTATCGAACCCCACCAGCCCCTGGCGCAATGGGGTGATAGGCAATCCGGCCTGCGAGGCCAACTCGTAACCGCTGCCATCCGACCCCGTGTTGGGATAGCTTTTACCCCCACAGGCCAGAATCACCCCCCTCGCTTGCACCTGCTCCGTGGCACCGTTCGCACGCTCCATGCCCAGCTGCCAGCCATCCTCGCCAGCGCGCAGCTCCACCACCTTCGTCTCCAGCCAGAGGTCGCATCCCTGCTGCGCGCACCACGCCCCGAGGGCCTCAGCCACATCGGCCGCCTGGCCAGACACCGGATACACCCTATCGCCCCGCTCTACCTGCGTGAGCACCCCCACCCCGTGCAGTAAGTCCACAATGTCACCATGCGTGAAGGCGCGCAGGGCTGTCTCGGCGAGAGCCACGTCGCCATGCACCCCAGCCATGAAGAGCTCATAGGGCTTGGTGTTGGTAATGTTGCAGCGTCCACGCCCCGTGATGCGAATCTTAAGCCCCACCTTCGGCTTCCGCTCCACCAGCAGCACCCGGGCCCCCAGCTGTGCGGCGCGACCCGCCGCCAGCATGCCAGAGGCCCCTGCCCCAACCACTACCACATCATACCTGCCACCCGGTGAAACTACCCTGTCCATACGCATTGATTTCTCTAGCAAAGGTAGCGAATCTGCCCCACCCGCCCGGAAATGGTGCAATCCGCCAAGCCCCGTAAATGTGCTATAGGGCAGACGGTTAGTCGCATTACACAAAAATTGCACAAAAATTTATGCGCTCGCATTTGGCAGATATCCGAACACCGCGTACCTTTGCCCCTGCATTCGCACGAGCAGCGGCTCGAGCCCGTGATTGTGCGGCGTGGTAATATTCCTCATTAGCTCAGTTGGTTAGAGCACCTGACTGTTAATCAGGGGGTCCCAGGTTCAAGTCCTGGATGGGGAGCATGCAACGAGGGCGAGGTCATTGATGGCTTCGCCTTTTTCTTTTTGCCACCCTGCGCCCCACTCCCCGCACGTCTTGCTAATGAGCGGGAACGCACGGCCCTCCCCCGCGGCTGATTCCCTCCGTTTCACCCCCACACGTCGACGAATTCGCCACCTCGCCCCGCATGGCTCTGCGGGCCGGCATTGCCGTGGACAAGACGCACCGACGAGGTATCAAACCCATATTTGGCCGGGCAAATAGGGACATGGTACGTTGTTGCTCCGGGACTAGCGGGACGAAGATCTTCCGATCCATGCACCGCATTCCCCCTTTTGCGCCGGCGAGCCATTTCCACGGGTTCCGGAGTTTACCTATCTTTGCGGGCACGCATTTTTCGCCCCTGCAATGGGGGCTCGTGCGAGTGCTCACGACCGTTTGACGCGGCAGGAGCGCACAGTAAAGATTGCGATTATGCCTTACCTATTCACCTCGGAGAGCGTATCGGAGGGGCACCCCGACAAGGTGTCCGATCAGATAGCCGACGCTCTTCTGGACGAGTTCATACGCCGCGACCCGCATGCCAAGGTGGCGTGCGAAGTGCTGGTGACGACGGGCCTGGCCGTGCTCAGCGGTGAGATCCGCACCTCGGGCTACGTGGATGTGCAACAGGTGGCGCGCCGGGTGGTCAACCAGATTGGCTACAACCGGGCTGACCTGATGTTTGACGGCAACAGCTGCGGGGTCATCACCACCATCCATGAGCAGTCGCCCGACATCAACCGCGGGGTGGTGCGCGACACGCCCCTCGACCAGGGGGCCGGCGACCAGGGGATAATGTTCGGCTACGCCTGCTGCGAGACCGACAGCTATATGCCCGTGGCCATCGCCCTCTCGCACATGCTGCTGATGGAGCTCTCGGCCATTCGGCACGCGGGAGAGCAGATGCGCTATCTGCGCCCCGACGCGAAGAGCCAGGTGACCCTGGAGTACGACGATGACAACAAGCCGAAACGGGTGCACACCATCGTCATCTCCACGCAGCACGATGAGTTTGACAGCGATGAGGCCATGCAGGAAACCATTCGCCGGGATGTGCTCGAGGTGCTGATACCGCGCGTGAAGGCGAAGCTATCGCCTCGGGTGCGCGCGCTCTTCCAGGGCGACTTCACGCTGTACGTGAACCCCACGGGGAAATTCGTCATCGGTGGGCCGCATGGCGACACGGGGGTCACCGGGCGTAAGCTGATTGTGGACACCTACGGCGGCCGGGCCGCCCACGGGGGCGGGGCCTTCTCGGGTAAAGACCCCTCGAAAGTGGATCGCTCGGCGGCCTACGCCGCGCGCCATATGGCTAAGAACCTGGTGGCAGCTGGGGTGGCCGATGAAATGCTGGTGCAGGTGGCCTATGCCATCGGCGTGGCGCAACCCGTGAGCCTGATGGTGAAGACCTTCGGGACGGCTAAAGTGCCCATGACGGATCGGGAGATCGCCGAGCGGGTGATGCCGCTGTTCGACCTACGCCCCGCAGCCATTGTGGCACGATTCGGCCTGCTGAACCCCATCTACCTACCCACGGCCGCATACGGTCACTTTGGGCGTACCCCCTACCGGGCCACGGTGGAGGTGTATGAGAATGGTCGGCCCGTGGAGCGTGAGGTAGAGTTTTTTGCTTGGGAAAAGCTCGATGCCGTGGACGCTGTCCGCGAGGCGTTCGGGCTGGCTGCCCCCCAGGGCCGGTAACGGCTGGGGCAGTCGTATATGTGTAACCAATTGGACATTTTATGGCGGAGCAACTACATGTAAATGTGAGCTCAGAGATAGGCGAATTGCAGGCAGTGATCATGCATACGCCTGGGCGTGAGGTAGAGAGTATGGGTCCCACCAGCGCGGCAGAGGCTCTGTATAGCGACATCCTGAGCCTGGAGATCGCGCAGCGGGAGTATGCCCCATTCCGGGGTGCATTGGAGCGGGTGTGCCGGGTGATAGAGGTGGAGGATCTGCTCACCGAGGTACTCGCCAAGCCGCAGGGTCGGCAAGAGGTGCTAGAGATGCTCTGCCCAGCCAACCTGCCAGGGCTGGCTGAGGAGCTGAGCCAGCTGCCACCGGCCAAGCTGAGCCGCATGCTGGTGGAGGGTGTGCCCATGCCCCGCAACACGCTCACCCAATTCCTGAGCCCCTCGCGCTACGCTATTCCGCCGCTCTACAACCTGTTCTTCATGCGCGATGCGTCCATGTCGGTGTACGACAGCGTGCTGTTGGGCCGCATGGCGGGCCCCGTGCGCTGGGGCGAGACGCGCATCCTGCGCACCATCTTCAACCTCTCGGACTCGGTGCATGCCCCGGTGATGGATCCCAATGCCCTACCCGATGCTGGGGACGTGCGCATTGAGGGGGGCGACGTACACATAGCGCGGGAGGACATTCTGCTCATCGGGACAGGGCTACGCACCTCCCCGCAGGGGATCGATTTCCTGGTGAGCCAACTCGTGGCTAAAGGGCTGCACAAGCCGCAGCACATCCTGATACAGGAGCTGCCGCATACGCCCGAATCGTTCATCCACCTGGACATGGTGTTCACCCTGCTCGACAGGGATCGGTGCATGGTGTACGGGCCCGTGATACTGGGGCCATCGCCATATCGCACCATACACATGACCATAGAGCCCAATGGCAAGACGAGCATCCGCTACGTGGAGGGACTAATACCCGCGCTGCGTGAGCTGGGTATGCCGCTGGAGCCGATTGTGTGCGGTGGATCCATCGACCCATGGCACCGGGAGCGGGAGCAGTGGCACAGCGGTACCAACTTCTTCTCCTTCGCCCCCGGAAAGGTGCTGGGCTACTCGCGCAATCTGCGCACCATAGAGCAGATGAGCGCCTGCGGCTTCGAGGTGATTCCGGCCGCCAAAGTGGCCAGCGGAGAGGTGGACGTGCGCACCGTGTCGCGCTGCGTGGTGACGGTGGATGGTAGCGAGCTACCCCGCGGTGGTGGCGGTGCCCGCTGCATGACCATGCCCATTGTCCGCAAGCCTGTGAGCTGGTAGGGGCCCCGCAGCTCCCCAAGGATGTACGCACCTCATCGCTTCCCGAGCCACGATGCACGATCGGTTCGGTGGGTGATGAGGTGCGACGCTTTACCCCCTTCGAGGCTGGAGGGCGTGGGAGCGTGTGTGATTGACAGGGAGAGCAATTGGCACCGAAAGGAGTTGCCCCATGGGATTTCGTAAGCTATCCACCGAGGAGCTAGGCCGTCCTAGTCCTCAGGCCTTTGCGCAGCAGGCTAAACGGCCCGTCACGCTGCTACTCGACAACATCCGCAGCCTTCACAACGTGGGGGCTATGTTTCGCACGGCCGATGCCTTCGCCATCGAGGGCCTGGCCCTGTGCGGGTTCACGGGTACCCCACCCCGGCGCGAGCTTCACGCCGCCGCTCTCGGGGCTGAGCTGTCCGTGCCGTGGGTGCACTACCCTGAGGCCAACGCATGCGTTGAGCACTACGCCCAGCGTGGGTACACCATCGTAGCTCTCGAGCAGTGCGAGGGGAGCACACCCCTAGCCACATATGCGCCGGGGGCGCAGTTTCCGCTACTACTCATTGTGGGTAATGAGGTGCACGGCGTGCAGGATGCGCTGCTGGACAAATGCCATGCGTGCGTGGAGATTCCACAAGCAGGCACCAAGCACTCGCTCAATGTGGCCACCGCGGCAGGCATAGCCCTGTGGGCCATACTGCATCCCTGAGGACACGGGCGAAAGCCGTGCACACGTGCTAGCCTCTAAGACGAGGCCAGGGAGCGTGCTGCCCAAGGTTGACGGACAGAACCACGTTGAGCTAGCTGTCACCCAATGCGTGAGGGGCACATGATGATAGCTTACCGAGCCCGCTCATTCTGGCCCCATCACAGCAGCACCCCGAGCGGTGCCCAACGGCTAGTGTGAGGTCTTACGACCCCTGGGACCTGTATCTTTAATTCGTTCCGTACTATGCCAATGCGGGCCCTCAGGGGCCCCTAGAGGTCTATTCCCGTAAATGGCGCGCAGATCCCCCTGCCTAGCCGCCTCGCAATTCAAATTAAATTGATATATTGCAGGGGGATTGGTGCGGATGATCGATGCGGTGGAATTGATCCACGGGAAGGAAATTATCTCAAATATCAGGCACTATGGAACGTTTTGCGCACACATCGGCGGATGCACAGTCGGGGGTAAGGCCCTCGAAGTGTAACGGCACTCCCAGAATCACGTGCGCCGCACGGCTGCGATATCTCGGCGTATCGCTAGCACTACTCGCCCTGCTTTGCGGGGGGCTACTACCAGCGCACGATGCTATGGCCGGGACTCCACCGAGGTTTGGGGTGACGGCTGGGAGCGGGTTCGATATTTCCATCCCATTTCCTTACATATACTCCCACGGCGGCTCCCAGGTGGGTGCCACCATGCGCAAGGCCACGAGCAACCGCTGGGATTTCGAGACGGCGGCACTTGCCACCTTCGGTGGAGTGGCGATATCCATTCACCGTAAGCGTATTGAGCGCACGCTCACCTTGCAGGTGCCGCTGCTGGGGACGTTCTGGTGGAACAACGAGCGCACCGGTCTGCACATGGGCATTGGGGGGCAGGTGGGGTTCCTCGTCTGGGGCTGGTCGACAACGTACTACGAGGATGGGGACAACGAGATAGAGTACGTAAAGCCTGACTGGATGCCCTGGCGCCGACAGAAGTCCAACGATTACTCCGTGTATCGATTTCCGGTGTCGGTGGGTGCCGTATTTCGGCTAGGGTACCAGCTCAAGCGAATCCCACTGGACATATCGTTCATCTCGCAGCAGTATCTCATTAACCATCAGCGAATCTTCTACCCGCACTACACGGGCGTGTCATTCACCTGGTGGTTCTAGCGCGTGAGCCCCACCCCACGCAACGGTTCACCCCCCGCCACTCGTAGAGCACGGCACACCGGCGGGCTATGCCAATCCCGTTGAGGGCCCGGACTGTCGCCGTGGATGCTGGAGATGGTAGGGCTAAGACGTACCCGAGTGCCGCAGCACTACTGGGCATTGTGGATGCGTGGGCACCCTTTGCAATCCCCTTCAGCTGAGGGCTTGCTGACGAGGCGTTCACCGGCTGGCCGGAACAGCACGTAGGCTACAAGGATGAACACCAGGGCCCCCAGGGTGACTTCCAACGGGAAGAGGTAGGCGTTGGGCTGCTGCAAGATGTTAGGCACCAGGGCAATAGCGGCTGCAGGGGCGAATTGTCGTCGCAGTGCATTAGAGATGACGTAAAGGACACCTAGCACCACTATGACGGTGAGGGCAGGTGGCCATCCTAAGCCTTGGGTGAGGCACAGGTGGCCCGCATTACCCACGATGGCTGCCACGACAATCAGCAGCATCACCGCGAAGGGGGCTTTACGGAGCCCCGTCGCAGGACGGGTGAACTCCACGAAGAGCACAATGAGGGGCGGAAGGATGAGGTAGCGATGCCCCGTCATCATGGGCACGGCAGTAATCAGGACAACCGCCGCGAGCATGAGCAGCCAATGGCGACACCGATGCGCACGGGGTGTTGCGATGGGACGAAATGGTAACGGGGCACGCATTCGCGCACGCTCCATGAGCCACTGAACACCAGCCACGCCAAGCGTGAGCCCGAAAACGGCCACCGGATAGAGCCAGCTGCCGACGTTAAGCACCACAGGCAGTAGGCAGGCCGAAATGGCCGGGTAGAGCGAGGCACGCATCATGATGAGCAGGGAGCCCACGAAGGCGAATCCTAGTGCCACATTCGCCAATGGTGGGAGTGGGGAGTAACGCGATAGGACGTATCCAGCTACAGCGGCCAATGTGAGCAGGATGACGAGTCGTAATCTGTCGACAGCCCACACCCGCTTAGGTACCACCAGACACCCGGTGGCTAGCGCAGCGATCTCAGGGAAGATGACCTCCGGCTCCTCCAGGCACTGGGCCACGGCTAGCATAGCGACCGAGAGAAGGATGGCGAAGCCCTGTCGGGTCACGAGCCGCCTAGCGGCACGCAGACGAATGGGATCCACAAGCATCGGTAGAGAAGGGATAGCTGGCTAGAACTTCTCGGCAATCTGGTAGCGATTCCTATCTGGCGAAGAGCGGGCCACGAGCTCGCCCAGGAATCCGGCCAGGAAAAAGAGCACCCCCATGAGCACGAGCGTGAGGGCGATGAAGAAGAGGGGCTGATCGACCACTTGGCGGTAGGCCTGGTGGCTGGCGATGGCATGGATCTTGGCTCCAATGAGCCAAAGCGTGATGCCACCGCCCACTAGGAACATGAGCGTGCCCAGCGAGCCGAATAGGTGCATGGGTCGCTTGCCGAAACGGGAGATGAAGAGCACGGTGAGCAGGTCGAGGAAACCGTTGATGAAGCGTGACCAGCCGAACTTGGTGACCCCGTACTTGCGCTCGTGATGCGTGACAACCTTCTCGCCAATGCGCCGGAACCCGGCATTGCTGGCTAGGACGGGGATGTAGCGATGCATGTCGCCGTAGAGCTCAATGCTCTTGACGACGGGCCGCCGATAGGCCTTGATGCCACAGTTGAAATCGTGAAGCTTGATGCCCGTGAATCGGCGCACCGAGGCGTTGTAGAGCTTGCTGGGGAGGTTTTTCGAGAGCTTGGGGTCGTGGCGTATCTTCTTCCAGCCCGAGACGAGGTCGTAGCCCTCCTGCGTCACCATGCGGTAGAGCTCAGGGAGCTCGTCGGGCGAGTCCTGCAAGTCGGCATCCATGGTGCATACCACCTCGCCGGTGGCTGCGCCAAAGCCCACGTGCAGCGCGGCCGCCTTGCCGTAATTCCGCTGAAACCGTATGCCTCGCACCTGGGTATGCGCAAGCTGAAGACCTGTGATCACGGCCCAGGACGCATCGCTACTGCCATCATCGACGAGGATGAGCTCGGCTGTCCAGCCTTGCTGCCCAATGACCCGATCGAGCCAACTGGTGAGCTCAGGAAGCGACTCAGCCTCATTGTACAACGGGATGACGATGCTAATGTCCATTGCGGAAAGAGATGGTTGTAATGACACGCAGCGCGCTCAGCGCAAGGGCGGCTACTGTTTCGACTGGCTAGTAAGACACACGCATGCGCACCGGTTGCCTGTTTGACCTCTGAGGGAGCTCCCAAACACCCAGTGATGCTTGGGGATGAGACTCACGCCACGCATGCGCACCAAACGGGATGCAAGGGCTAACCCACGAAGCCAAACGGGACACGATCGGCACCGATTGGCACACCGGCTCCATGGCTAGATATTGCGGGTCTGCGGAACCCGTTTGATGAAGATGGCCATGATCAGCGAGGCGATGAGGCCATAGGTGATGCTGTTAAAGAGCGTGGAAAAGGTATGGAACAGCGGAGAACGAAGCAGATGGAAAATCGGATTCTTCTGCATGACCTGCTCGAGCTGATCCACGTCGGTAACGCTCTGTCGCATCACCTTCAAGGTCTCCTGGTACAAGAATTCGGGGTAATCGGGGACAACCACCTCAATCATCACGAAGTAGATGGCCACCACAATGATGGCGGAAAAGAGCGACTGCACGGCCCCAACCTTGAAGGCAGTCCCGTAGGTGATATAGCCTTTCGACAGGGAGCGGCGATAGAGCGACATGGCCCGCCCCACCATGAGGAAGTATACCAGCAGCTCTAGCAGTGTCAGGGCCCAGGCATAATCGACAATCCGTAGCCCCACGGTGAGCACTGTGAGCACGCTCACGAGGAGTCCCATGTAAAGGCCCCACGTGGCGGTAAACTGGTAGAAACTCCCCCTCGAGGAGATATCTGATCCCTGGCTAGAATCCTGCATATTCCGTCGCATTATCAGTTATTCCACATGGCCTCACCCGGTGGCTAGGCATCACGGTGGAGCGAATGGGTTCCTACGCACCACATGCCCCCTGCCCCCATATGCCCACACGTCCAAGGCAAAGGTATAAAATCCACCCCATAAGGGGGTAAGGATCCGTAGCTAGCTGGCGAGGAGTGCGCTGCATCCTTCCGATCGATACGGCTCTATCAGACGAACTGCCCAGGTAGAAGATTCACATGACTGGGGGGGAAGAGATGGGGTGTAGAACCATTCAGCATTCACTTCTTGACCTCCGTCCCCCCATAGTTTCATTTCCCCAAATAACTTCACTTTGGGCAAATCCTTTTCCGCACCATTACGTTACAGGGGTGGCACGCAGCCCACCTGCGGGCAACACGTATGTACCATTGCGAGAGATCAACGGGGTGCTAAGTGCCCCAGTATACCTGAAATAACATCAAGAAGCTGACCCATGATGAAACAACGACTCATTGCTGCAATCGCATTGCTAGCAGGGCTACTGCCACTGCTGTCCCCGTGCATGGCGCAAGGCCAGGGGAAACCTTTTATAATCACTACGCTCACGTTCCGCAAATACACACCGCCCGCTCCTGGAGGAGGTGGAAACTACTACGACTACTGGCTCAAAATCCCAGTGAACGGCGAGAACTACAAGGTGCACTACGAGGGTGAGGACGGCAAAAACGGTAAGGATATCACCGTGGCGCAGGGCATCATCGATGTGAATGTGTACCGCAATGACTTCGTCGTGAAGATTGGGCCTGAGAATGTGAAGTCCATTGCCTACGCAGGTAAGGTCGACGAGTACGGTGCGCTGCATAAGATTCAGCAGTGGGGCGACGTGAAATGGCAAACCATGGAGGGAGCCTTCGAAGGGTGCAAGGAGGTGTGGTACATAGACGAGAACCTCGGTAAGCCAGATCTCTCGCAGGTCACGAGCTGCGCAAGGATGTTTGCCGGAGTAGAGAAGCTCTACATGCCACTTGCAGACTGGGATGTAAGCGCCGTCACAGACATGTCGCAAATGTTCCAGGGGTGCAGCAAGTTCTTCAATAACCCCATGGGCAACTGGAATGTGAGCAAGGTGAAGAACATGTCACACATGTTCGAAGGCTGTGAAAAGTACAATCAGCCGCTGGATCAGTGGAATGTGAGCCAGGTGGAGGACATGGAGCGCATGTTTGAGGGCTGCACCAGTTTCAACCAATCGTTGGCCAATTGGAAGCTCCGCAAGTGCAAGAAGCTTGGGCTCGGCCACTGCGGAATGAGCGTAGAGAACTACTCCAAGACGCTTCAGGGATGGGCTGCACAGGCAGATATCGTCACGGGGCTAACCCTCGATGCCACCGGCCTCGTCTACACCCATGAGGCCAAGGTTGCCCGTGAAAAACTGATCACAGAAAAGGGATGGATTATCACGGGCGATACGGAGGTGGGGATACAGTTTGTCCCTGCTGAGGAGTCCATGAGCATTGGGCAAGAGAAGGCTCTCAAGCTCCAGTTCAATGGCATCACGAAGGAGGCGGTTAGCCTGGCAAGCAGTAAGGATAACATCGTAAAGGTGCTCGATCAGAACAACCTAACCGTGAAGGCCCTTGCGGTTGGTCAAGCCACGATAACCGCCACACTCCCCGCTTCGGGTTCCCAGCCCAAGCTCACGGCCACATGCGTGGTAACGGTGACCAAGGGGGTAGAAAGCATCACTCTCAACAAGAGTGCCCTAACGCTCTGGCGCGGAGACAGCGAGAAGCTATCGGCCACTGTGCTGCCCGAGGATCTGAGCAACCGAGAGGTGACGTGGGCATGTGAGCCAGCATCGGTAGCCACCGTGGACAATGATGGCACAGTGCATGCCGTGGGAGCTGGACAGGCTACTATCACTGCCACCACGAAGGCCATGCCGAGCAAGAGCGCAACGTGCGCCCTGACGGTGAATATCAAGGTGGATGGCCTGGTGCTTGACAAGACTAACATGACCCTGAAGGTCGGCGAGAGTCAGACTATCACCGCCATCGTCACCCCGGAGGGGCTGCCCGATAAGAGCGTCACGTGGGAATCTGACCACGCTGACATCGCCTCCGTGGTCGATGGTACCGTCAAGGGGCTAAAGCCTGGCATGGCCACCATCACCGTTACCACCGTGGCGGAGCCGAAGGTCAGCAAGACATGCACAGTAACCGTCGAGCAGGCTGCGGTAAACCTGGTGCTGGATAAGACCGAAATGACCTTGAAGGTCGGCGAGAGCCAGACTATCACCGCCACCGTTACCCCGGAGGGGCTACCCGATAAGAGCGTCACGTGGGAATCTGACCACGCTGACATCGCCTCCGTGGTCGATGGTACCGTCAAGGGGCTAAAGCCCGGCATGGCCACCATTACCGTTACCACCGTGGCGGAGCCAAAGGTCAGCAAGACATGCACTGTGACCGTTGAGCAGGCTGCGATTAACCTGGCACTGGATAAGACGGAAATGACCCTGAAGGTTGGCGAGAGTCAGACCATCACGGCCACCGTTACCCCGGAGGGGCTGCCCGATAAGAGCGTCACGTGGGAATCTGACCACGCTGACATCGCCTCCGTGGTCGATGGTACCGTCAAGGGGCTAAAGCCTGGCATGGCCACCATCACCGTTACCACCGTGGCGGAGCCAAAGGTCAGCAAGACATGCACTGTGACCGTAGAGAATATACGTGTGACCGGTATAGAGATCAGCCGTACGTCCCTAGCACTGACCGTTGGTGAGGGCTCCACGTTGACCGCACAGGTATTGCCGCGTGAGGCCACTGTTCAAGATATCGAATGGACATCGAGCCAGCCCGCCATTGTCAGCGTAGACAAGGGTGCCGTTATGGCACATGCCGCCGGTGAAGCCGAGATAACAGCGAAAAGCGTTGATGGCGGATTCACTGCCACATGTAAAGTCACCGTGAAGGCTAAGAGTGGCAGTACGCCGAATGGGCAAAACGGGACGAAAAGCGCACTCGAGCACAATGGACTCAATGGCGTAGAGGTGTCACCCAATCCGTTCGGGCCGTACCTGCACGTGAGCAGCCCCATCGACGTGGAGCGATACGAGCTCGTGAATATATCGGGCCAGGTCGTTGCTAGGGAATGGGTACAGAGCTCTAAGTTCCGCATTGAGACTGAGCATCTGCCAGCTGGCATATACCTGCTCCGGCTGACGGGGGCACACGGTGAGATTCACAACGTGCGAATTGTAAAGTAACTGGCCCATTTACCGATGGGACTATCGATGCAATAGGCGTGCGAAAGCATCCCATTTAGAGCCGCTCAGATTACGATCGTACAAAACGAGAGGAGGGGGCCACCTGATTGGTGGCCCCCTCCTCTCGTTAATAGCACAACAGCTACCCTACTTCTTCTCCTGCGCAATAGCAGCCTGAGCAGCAGCCAGGCGCGCAATGGGCACGCGGAACGGCGAGCAGCTCACGTAATTCATGCCTATCTCCTGGCAGTAACCCACTGAGGTCGGATCGCCTCCGTGCTCACCGCAGATACCTACGGACAGATCCGCCTTGGCTGAACGTCCACGGGTCGTTCCAATCTGTATCAGGCTTACGACCCCCTTACGATCGAGCGTCTTGAAGGGGTCAAACTTCAGGAGTCCATGCTCGAGGTAATAGGGCAGGAACTTACCGATGTCATCCCGGCTGTAGCCAAAAGTCATCTGGGTGAGGTCATTCGTGCCAAAGCTGAAGAAGTCAGCCTCACGGGCCACCTCATCAGCCGTGAGTGCGGCACGAGGTATCTCAATCATAGTACCGATCTTGAAGGCAATCCGATCGCCGTACTCTTTGAATACCTGCTCAGCCGTGCGAAGGATAACTGCCTTTTGGTTCATGAACTCGTTGACATGACCAATCAGCGGCACCATAATCTCAGGCTTAGCCTCCACGCCTCGCTTCTTGAGAATCAGAGCAGCCTCAATGATAGCCCGAGCCTGCATCTCAGTGATTTCAGGATACACCACCCCAAGACGGCATCCCCGGAACCCGAGCATAGGATTTATCTCCTGCAAATTCTCCACCTGATTCTTAAGCCCTTCAGGGGACAAATTGAAGAGCTTAGCTAGCTCCTCAATCTGCTTAGAGGACTTGGGTAGGAATTCGTGGAGCGGCGGATCCAGCAGACGCACCGTAACGGGGAGTCCCTGCATGGCCTCGAATATACCCACGAAGTCCTCACGCTGCATGGGTAGCAGCTTTCGCAGTGCAGCCTTGCGACCCTCAAGATTCTCGGCGAGGATCATCTCACGCATGGCGTTGATGCGATCGCCCTCGAAGAACATATGCTCCGTGCGGCATAGCCCGATGCCCTTGGCCCCAAAGTTACGAGCCACCTCGCTATCATGGGGCGTGTCCGCATTCGTCCGCACGTACATGGTGGCATACTTACTGGCCAAATCCATAAGGCGCGCAAAGTCCTTATCCATCTCCGGATCGCGCGTCTCGATCTTCCCCTCGTACACCTTACCCGTGCTGCCGTTGAGGGAGATCCAATCGCCCTCGCCGATCACCTGGTCGCCCACACGCATTTCACGCCGTGCGTAATCGACCTCTATGCTCGCCGTGCCCGAGACGCAGCATTTCCCCATGCCACGAGCCACCACGGCCGCATGCGATGTCATACCCCCGCGAGCCGTCAGAATACCCTGCGCAGCATGCATACCCCGCAGATCCTCAGGCGAGGTCTCCAGGCGCACCAGTATCACCTGCTCGCCACGCCCAGCCCACTCCTCAGCCACATCGGCGAAGAATACAACTCGTCCGGTAGCAGCCCCGGGAGATGCCGGGAGGCCTGATGCTATCAGCTTAGCCTTAGAGAGTGCCTGAGCGTCGAACACCGGGTGCAAAAGCTCATCGAGCTTCTCAGGGGCCACACGCTGCACGGCCGTCTTCTCATCAATCATCCCCTCATCGAGCATGTCGATAGCCATCTTCACCATCGCCATCCCCGTGCGCTTACCCGAGCGCGTTTGCAGCATCCAGAGGCGGCCATCCTGCACCGTGAACTCTATGTCCTGCATGTCGTGATAGTGGGCCTCCAGCTTCTGCTGAATGGTGTTCAGCTCAGCAAATACCCCAGGCATGATCTCCTCTAGGGATGGAGCCACGCGCTTACGCTCCTCCTCCGTGATACCCTTGAGCTTCGCCCAGCGTCGAGCCCCCTCAATGGTGATAGGCTGTGGCGTCCTGATACCGGCTACCACGTCCTCACCCTGGGCATTCACCAGGAACTCCCCGTTAAAGATGCGCTCGCCCGTGGCCGCATCACGCGTGAAGGCTACCCCAGTGGCCGATGTCTCACCCATGTTGCCGAACACCATGGCCTGCACATTCACCGCCGTGCCCCACTCCTCGGGAATCTTATTCAGCCTGCGGTACAGCTTGGCCCTATCGTTCATCCAGCTATCGAACACCGCCAACACGGCCCCCCACAGCTGCTCACGAGCATCCGTCGGGAAATCCTTACCCGTACGCTTCTTCACAATAGCCTTAAAGCGTACCACGAGAGTCTTCAGATCCTCGGTGGTAAACTCCGTGTCAGCAACCACGCCCCGCTCACGTTTCAGCTCATCGATGATTGCCTCAAACGGGTCGTGCTCCTCCTTCGATTCCGGCTTCATGCCCAGCACCACGTCGCCGTACATCTGCACGAATCGGCGGTAGCTATCCCAGGCGAACCGGGGGTTATTCGTGCGCTTCGCCAGCCCTTCCACCGCCTCGTCGTTGAGCCCGAGGTTCAGGATGGTATCCATCATGCCCGGCATTGAGGCCCGAGCCCCCGAGCGCACCGAGACGAGAAGCGGATTCTCCTTATCGCCGAAGGTGGCCCCCATCGCCTTCTCAATGAACGAGATGGCCGGCAGAACCTCCTCGCTCAGCAGGGCAACCACCCGATCCCGTCCTAGGGAGTAGTACTCATTGCACGTGTCGGTGGTGATGGTGAATCCTGGGGGCACCGGCATGCCCAGTAAACTCATCTCCGCCAGGTTGGCCCCCTTGCCACCCAGGTCATTACGCATGCTGCCATTCCCCTGGGTCTTACCATCCCCGAAGAGGAAAACGCGCTGTTTTTGCCCTGTCATACTACACTAACCGTAAATTGTTATGAAAAATCAATCCGTACCCCACCCTTGCAGCGTCACGGCCCCTGTCCAGGCTAGCCTGTAGCGCGCTGCGTCCGCTCCCCACAGAAAAGCGGGATCCCTGAGCCTATAGCCCGGGGATCCCGCAAACCACTCGATATCTCCGACCCCTAGGCAAGCCTACTTCACCGACTGCACGATGGCCTTAAACGCCTCGACGTTGTTCATCGCCAAGTCGGCCAGCACCTTGCGGCTAAGGGCAATATTCTTCTCTTTGAGGCGGCCGATAAACTCGGAGTAGGTCATCCCCTCCTCGCGGACAGCCGCATTGATACGCTGGATCCATAGCGCCCGGAACTCGCCCTTCTTGCGCTTACGATCACGGTACGCATGTTGCCACCCCTTCTCCAGGGTATTCTTGGCAACGGTGTAGACATTGCGCCGTGCTAGAAAATTCCCTTTAGTCTGTTTGAGAATCTTCTTACGCCTACGGCGCGAGGCGACTGCATTGACTGAACGTGGCATTGGTACTCAAATTGCGGGAATCGTGCGGCTGCGTTAGCAGCACTTGCGGGCCGTTCCTCCCCTGGCGACGTATCCCCTGTGATAAAAATAGTGGGCTGCTGATTGCAGTGCCGTCAGCAGGCGGCTAGGCTAGGATAAGCTGGCGCACCATCTTCTCATCATTCCGATGCACCAGGGTGCTCTTGGTGAGATTGCGCTTACGCTTATTCTCCTTCTTGGTCAGGATGTGGCGCTTGTACGCATGCTTGCGCTTGATGCGCCCCGATCCCGTGAGGCAGAAGCGCTTGGCCGCGCCCCGCTTACTCTTCATCTTAGGCATTGTCTCGTCTGTTTTACTGCTGTACTGCTTGTTTAGGGCTCCCCTTCTTCGTCGGCTTGTTGGGGGCCAAGAACATAATCATGCGCTTACCCTCGAGCTGGGGCAGCTGCTCCACCTTGGCGAACTCCTCCAGATCCTTCGCGAAGCGCAGGAGCAAAATCTCCCCCTGATCCTTGAACACGATGGATCGTCCCTTGAAGAACACCAGTGCCTTCACCTTCGCCCCCTCTTGCAAGAACTTTTCAGCATGGCGCAGCTTGAACTGGTAGTCGTGGTCGTCGGTGTTAGGACCGAACCGTATCTCCTTGACTACGATTTTCTGCGCCTTAGCCTTGAGCTCCTTCTGACGTTTCCGCTGCTGGTAGAGGAACTTCTGGTAGTCGACGATGCGGCACACGGGGGGCTCTGCATCCGCCGCTATCATCACGAGATCCATCTCCTGGCCTTGGGCTATCCGCAAGGCTTCATCGGTACTCACAACGCGGGATTCCCCCACATTGTCACCCACAATGCGTACCGTGCGTGCACGTATAGCCTCATTGATCACATGCTCTGGGGCCTGTTCGCGCGGCGGCAAGCGGTGAAACCGGTTACTGCGATGTATAGGTCCTGCGATAGCTATGCCCTCCTCTTCGTTGGTTAGTACACTTTACCCTATTGCGCATCACGCCTCCAGCGAGTGCGCCAGCTCGTCATTTATCCGTCCGATGAAGCTCTCCACCGGCTCGCTCCCGAGATCCCTACCGCCACGTGCCCGCACCGCCAGGGCCCCCTGCTCCATCTCCCGCTCGCCCACCACGCAGGCGTAGGGGATACGCTGTAGCTCAGCCTCGCGAATCTTCTTGCCAATCTTCTCGTTGCGCAGATCCACCACGCAGCGGATCCCCTGGGCCACCAGCCTATCACGCACCTCCTCAGCGTAGGCGTTGAACCGGTCGCTGATAGGCAGTAGGATCACCTGATCGGGTGAGAGCCATAGTGGGAAACGTCCACCCGTGTGCTCAATGAGCACAGCCACAAAACGCTCCATAGAGCCGAATGGGGCCCGATGTATCATCACGGGGCGATGTTTGCGATCATCCGCCCCCGTGTACTCCAGGTCGAAACGCTCGGGCAAGTTGTAGTCCACCTGTATGGTGCCCAGCTGCCAGCGGCGACCTAGGGCATCACGCACCATGAAGTCGAGCTTCGGGCCGTAGAATGCCGCCTCACCCCGCACTGCCGTGGTGACGAGGCCCTTCTCAGCCGCAGCCTCCATGATGGCGCTCTCCGCCCGCTCCCAGTTCTCGTCGGTGCCGATGTACTTCGTCCGATCATCCGGATCGCGGAGCGACACCTGCGCCTCATACTCCTTGAAATCGAGCACCTTGAAGATGTAGAGGATAATGTCTATCACCTTCAGGAATTCCCCCTTCAGCTGCTCCTGCGTGCAGAAGATGTGCGCATCGTCCTGTGTGAACCCGCGCACCCGCGTCAGCCCGTGCAGCTCGCCCGACTGCTCGTAGCGGTACACCGTGCCAAACTCGGCGTAGCGTTGCGGCAGGTCGCGGTAGGAATGCGGCTGCGAGCGGTATATCTCGCAGTGGTGAGGGCAGTTCATCGGCTTGAGCAGGAACTCCTCCCCCTCCTGCGGGGTCTGGATTGGCCTGAAACTATCGGCCCCATACTTAGCCCAATGGCCCGATGTCACGTAAAGCTCCTTCTGGCCGATGTGAGGTGTAATCACAGGCAGGTAGCCATGCTCCTTCTGCACCTGGCGCAGGAAGCTCTCAAGACGCTCGCGCAGCGCAGCCCCCCGCGGCAACCACAGGGGTAACCCTTGGCCCACTCGCGCTGAGAACGTGAACAGCCCCAGCTCGCGCCCTATCTTCCGATGGTCGCGCAGCTTTGCCTCCTCGAGGAGCTTGAGATACTCCTCGAGCATCGACTGCTTGGGGAACGAGATGCCGTAGATGCGCGTGAGCTGCTTGTTGTGCTCATCGCCACGCCAGTAGGCCCCCGCCACGCTCAGCAGCTTGATAGCCTTGATGTAGCCCGTGTCGGGCACGTGCGGCCCGCGACACAGGTCGGTGAACTCGCCCTGCGTGTAGAACGTGATCGTGCCGTCAGCCAGCCCCTCTATCAGCTCCACCTTGTAGGGGTCGCCCTTCGCCCTATAGCGGGCCAACGCCTCCTCCTTGCTCACATCGCTACGCACGATGGGCTGTTTCGCCTTGGCGAACTCCAGCATCCGCGCCTCAATACGTGGGAGGTCGGCCTCCGTGATGCGCGTGTCGCCAAAATCGATATCGTAGTAGAACCCATTCTCGATGCTCGGCCCAATGCCCAGCCGCACGCCCGGGAACAAGCTTTCCACGGCCTCTGCCATCAGGTGGGCGCTGCTGTGCCAATAGGCATGGCGTCCGTCGGCATCGGCCCAGGTGTTCACCTTCACCGTGGCATCGCTGGCAATGGGGCGTGCGAGATCCCACACCGTCCCGTCCACCGTCACCGAGAGGGCCTCCTTCGCCAGGCGAGGCGACAGCTCACGAGCCAGCTCGAGGCCGGTAATCCCTGCCTCGTACTGGCGTACGCTCCCGTCGGGTAACGATATGTTTATCATTTTCTCCAAGCAGATTGCGCCGCAAATTTACCTAGAATTGCGCAAACCACGTGCGACATCCGAACAAAATGCCGTGTCGAGCCCCAAATACCCATGCTCAGCCGCGCCATTTCGGGCAGATCGCCGCATCCTCTCGCCGCATCTATCGCACGCCCCACCCGCGGTAGAGGCGCAGACCACCCCGTAGCAAGCCGCTGCCCGCAGTGGGGAACTCCCACAGCGGCCGGCAGCATGAGCGGATCGCTAGTACTCGTCCTCGTTGAAAAAAAAGTCCTCCTTGGTGGGATAATCGGGCCAGATATCCTCAATGGTCTCATACACGCCCCCCTCATCCTCGAGCTCGCGCAGGTTTTCGATCACCTCGAGCGGAGCCCCAGAACGGTAGGCAAAGTCGATGAGTTCATCCTTAGTGGCTGGCCACGGAGCATCCTCCAGCTTTGAGGCCAATTCTAGTGTCCAGTACATACTGACAGCCTATTAACAAAACGCTTTTTTCTGGTATCGTATAGCTTCATTTGCGTTCAGGATACCCAGGGGATCTGCTCATCGCCCAGCAGGTGGGCCAGATGGCACCCAAGCGCAAACAGATAATCGCTCAATCGGTTCACGTAATGCCGCACCGTGCCGGGCACACCCTCCACCTCCACGATGCGCCGCTCGCACCGCCGGCACACCGTCCGGGCCACATGCGTCAGGGCCACTGCGGACGAGTGCCCCCCGGGGAGCACAAAGTGACGAAGCGGAGGCTCGCCTCCCACGTACGCATCGATGCGCGCCTTTAGCATCGCCACGTCAGCCTCGGAGACCACGGGGATCTTGCCCGCCATTGCCCCAGCCTCACTCCCGAGAGCCAGCCACGAGGAACAGCACATCAGGCAGCGTTGGATGGTCATAAGCTCCTCACGCGCCCCTTGGGCCTCCTCCTGCGTCATCAGCAGCCCCACAAACGCCATCAGCTCATCCACCGAGCCGTAGGCCTCCACCCTCGGGTCGCTCTTGGGCACCCGCTCCCCGCCTATTAGGCTCGTGGAGCCACCGTCACCACCCCGGGTGTAGATCTTCATGCCCAACCCCTCTATAGCATCTCCGCCACCGCCTCGCGCCCCGCCTGCTCCATGGTGGGACGGGGGTTCGTCACGTCCGACTCAATCAGTCCGTCCCGCAAGCGTATGATCCGCCGCGCATGCTGCGCGATGTCCTCCTCATGCGTCACCACGATGATAGTGTTCCCGCGCATGTAGATCTCCTCAAAGAGTCGCATGATGTCCACCGACGTCTTCGAGTCGAGGTTGCCCGTGGGCTCATCAGCCAGGATGATAGCCGGCCGATTCACCAGGGCCCTAGCCACCGCCACGCGTTGCCGCTGTCCCCCGGAGAGCTCGTTGGGCTTGTGATCCATGCGCCCGCCCAGGTCGACACTCTCGAGGGCCTTCACCGCCCGCTCCCTGCGCTCGAGCTTGGGGACCCCCGAGTAGATTAGGGGCAGCTCCACGTTCTCCAGGGCCGTGTAGCGGGGCAGCAGGTTGAACGTCTGGAACACGAAGCCGATCTCGCGGTTGCGAATATCGGCCAGCTCATCGTCTAGCATCTCGCTGACATCCGTGCCGTTGAGCACGTATGTACCCGAGGTGGGGGTGTCCAGGCATCCCAGGATATTCATGAGCGTAGACTTCCCCGATCCCGAGGGGCCCATGATGGCAACGTACTCATTTTCATGAATCTGGAGCGAGACCCCATCGAGGGCGCGCACCTCCACGCTGCCGACCTGGTAGACCTTCCGGATGGCCTCAATCCCAATGATTTGCCTAGCCTGCATGCCAGCTAATTTCCTGCGAAGGTATAATCTTTTTTGCGCAATGCAAATAGATCCGTTCCCGCAGCCAGCAAAGTGGGGCTCGGCACCACCCATACTGCATGCACGAACCATCTCCCACAGCCGCGCCCATCGGCAGTTTGCGCTACATACGTGTGGCTACAATCCCCCACCCCATCACCTCGAAGAAAGCTCCCCGCCGAGGGCAAACGGGAGACCTTATGGGTGGACGCGCACCACCAACAAGGCAGCAACAAGGTATCAAAGCCGTATTTTGTAGTACCAAATAGGGACTTGATACGTCGCGGGTACGGTGTTGGTAGGTCGCATCGTCCGTCTATCCATGCGCCCGCAGGCGTGACAGGGCGTGCCATTGGCTGGGATGCGGGGCGAATGCGGAATCGCAAAATATGCCTACCTTGCGGACGTACATAAAAACTTCTACGCTCATGAGCCAGGAGATCAAGCAGCTACAGCCCACCGCCGTGTGGGAGAATTTCTATTCGCTCACCCAGATTCCACGCCCCTCCAAGCACGAGGAGCGGATCACGGCGTTTATGAAGAGCTTTGGCGAATCGCTGGGGCTCGAGACCATTGTGGATGAGGTGGGCAACGTGATCATCCGCAAGCCAGCCACGCCGGGCTACGAGGACAGGGTGGGCATCGTGCTACAGGGCCACCTGGACATGGTGCCCCAGTGCAACAGCGACCTCAACTTCGATTTTCTCACGCAGCCCATCGATGCTTATGTAGATGGCGAGTGGGTGCGCGCCCGTGGGACAACGCTCGGCGCTGACAATGGCATTGGGGTGGCGGCCGCAATGGCAGTGCTGCAATCGAAGACGCTGTGCCATGGCCCCATCGAGGCCCTCTTCACCATCGATGAGGAGACGGGTATGACGGGCGCGATACATCTGTCGCCCAAGGCGCTAAAGGGGCGCATACTGATGAACCTCGACTCCGAGACGGAGGGCGAGCTCTACGTGGGCTGCGCCGGGGGGCTAGATGCCACCATCACGATTCCCTACACCGAGGAGCCTAGCCGCAAAGAGGGGGCTCGCATCTCCATCGCCGGCCTCAAGGGGGGACACAGCGGCATGGACATCATACTGGGTCGTGGCAACTCCATCAAGATTCTGATGCGGATAGCCAACCACCTCGAGGATCTGGACGTGCGTCTGGTGTCGCTCACGGGTGGTAGCCTGCGCAATGCGATACCGCGCGAGGCCGTGGCCACCTTCGCCCTGCCCGATGGCAAGTATGCCGAGCTAGCCAAACGGGTGGAGACCCTAGCGGCGGCCATCAGGCATGAGCTTGCGCTAGTAGACGAGGGGCTCACCATCACCTGCGAGAAGGCATCGCCCAGCGGGACGATGCTGAGCCAAGCGAGCCACCGGGCCGTGGTGCGTAGCCTGCTGGTGTGCCCTAACGGGGTGGTGCGAATGAGCGACGCGATGCCGGGCCTGGTGGAGACATCCTCCAATCTCGCCTCGGTGGAGCTGGGCGGCGGAACCGTGGTGGGCAAGTGCCTACTGCGCAGCAGCGTGGACAGCGGCAAGGAGGCCCTGGGCGAACAGATATGCGCCGCGGTGGCCCTGGCTGGCGGACGCTGCGAGCTAACCAACGGCTACCCCGGCTGGAACCCCAACATGGAGTCGAGCATCCTGAAGACCATGCGCGAGGTGTACAGCAAGGAGTACGGGAAAGAGCCCAAGGTGATGGCCATCCATGCGGGACTCGAGTGCGGCATCCTGGGTGGATCGTACCCCCACATGGATATGATCTCCTTCGGCCCCACCATTATGTCACCCCACAGCCCAGACGAGCGGGTGAAGGTGGACACCGTGGGCAAATTCTGGGACTACCTCTGCAAGGTGCTAGCCCAGGCTCCCAAGTGCACGGGTTGCTGCAAGTAGCATAGCCGTATCGGGCACGTGAATGTGGGCGTGGTGGACAGCAATGTCCGCCACGCCCTTTTGCATGCAACAAGGCCAGGGAGACCCTCATGCGAATTGAGGGCAGGGGCCACGACCGCGAGCCACGATGCAGACCGCAATGACGGTGCGCAAGCCTTGAGGCAACGCACACGGCTAGGGTTTGCTCGGGACATGCACAGGGCAGGATCCCTGGCCTCCCCACAGGTACCTCGATATGACCCCCAATGACGCTTACGCCACGCAATGCCTGATGTCCCACGCTGCGACGAGTGGCTCAAATTCTAGCCTTTAGAAAATTTCTACCTTAGTGGGCTATTTCGGACAGCAGATGTCGGTTACAAGGTGTTACACCCAGCCGTTGTTCCCACTACAGAGATGCACCTTAGGGAAAGAAACACCCGGCAAACCCGGCCGAATCTGCGTGCGGAGTGGCTACCCGTGCACGGGGTTGACGACAGAGTCCCCAGCACAGACACTCATGGGCTCCACCCTCTCACGTTGACTATGACACACCACCAGAGCCCCATTCTCCGGTCGCCCCGACGGGGGCAACTCTCTCGTAGCATGCGCTCATGGCGATGGGGCTGCGCCGCGCTGCTCGCAGTGGCTATGGGACTGCCCGTCATCCCCGCTGGAGCGCAGGAGCTCACGGGGGGTAAGTCGCATGTCGACACGATTCGGCTGACGCTGGATGCCGCCGTGCAGTATGCGCTGGATGGCAACCCCACCATACGGGCCGCGCAGGAGGGTGAGCACATTGCCGCCTACCAGGCGCAGGAGCGATGGGCGGGGCTATTGCCGAAGATTTCAGGCACTGCGCAGTACAACCGGCATCTGAAGAAGCCCGTCATCTTCTTGCCCGAGGGCTCGCCCATGGGGAATGTGCTCGAGATCGGGTCGGACAACAGCTACCAGACGGGCCTATCGGCCAGCGTGCCGCTCGTGGCCGTGCCGCTCTACCACGGGGTAAAGCTCGGCACCGTGGAACGCTCCATAGCTCGCACCCAGAGCCGGTCTGCCAGGGTTACGCTGGCGGGTGATGTGCGCCTGGCCTTCGCCGGATTGCTGCTCGCTCGCCAATCGCTCGACGTGACAGAGCAGAGCATCCGATCGGCCGAGCAAACGCTGCGGAATGTGCAGAACATGGTGCAGCATGGCATGTCGTCGGAGTATGAGCTCATACGTGCCAAGGTGCAGGTGGGCAATCTGCGCCCCACCCATCTACAGGCCCAACAGGCGGTGGTGAGTGCCGAGTTGCGCCTCAAGTCGCTGCTGAATCTGGATGACACGCAGCCCATAGCCCTAGAGGGCAACCTCGAGTCGATGGCCTCCCAGTACACCGTGGGGGCAGAGCCCCAGGGAGAGCTGCCAGGCACCAACCCGACGCTACAGCTGCTGGAGCTGCAAGGCGAACGCATGCGGGGGCAATATCGCATGGCGCGCAGCGCGCATTGGCCCACGCTGTCGGCCTTCTTCAATTTCCAACTCCAGTCGCAAGCCAATCACTTTGAGTTCGACAACTACCGATGGGTGAAGACTTCGGTGGTGGGGCTACAGCTGACGGTGCCCATCTTCGAGGGATTCTCCACGCATCTCAAGACGCAGCAAGCCCGAGCCGGCATGCTACGCATAGCCTACGAGCGGGAGAACACCGCGCGGCAGCTAGCACTCGGACTACGGGTTCATTGGCAGCAGATGCAACGTTCGCGCGCGGCCATGGAGTCGGGGCAAGAGGCCATAGAGCTCGCCCGTAAGGGGGTGGACATCGCCCGCACGCGCTACGAGTCTGGCGCCGGGACGCTGCTAGAGCTCACGGATGCCGAGATGGCCCTCATGCGCGCCTCTCTGAACTACTACCAGTCGGTGTACAACTACGTGCAGGCCTACATCGAGTACGCTAAGACCCGCGGGGAAGAGTAACCGGCAACCCACCGCGCATAGCGCAAGGCATGCACTGAGGAGACATTGCACTGCGGCACGCGGGAGGATATACGTTAAACAATCAATCCGGATGGAGACCATGAGGGGGCTGACAACCATTGCGCAAGGGGCCTTGTGGGGCCTGCTCGCTGCCACTGTAGCAGTGATGTCCGCATGCGGCGGCCCGAAATCGACTGGGGGAACGGGAAACGACCCCACCGGGGATAGCGCCCAGATTGCCGTGCGCGTGAGCCCGGCACGGATTGCCCGGGTGGAGGATCGGCGGGAGTTCACCGGCAACGTGATACCCTTCGAGGAGGTGAGCATCAGCTCGGGCACCCCCGGTCGCATCGCAAGTATTCGCGTGGATGTGGGCGACCGGGTTGGTCGTGGGCAGCTACTCGTGGAGATGGACTCCACGGCACTCCTGACCCTGCGGGCCCAGATGCTGACCCAGCGGCTGGATTTCCGCCGCATGGATACCCTCTACCGGGTGGGCAGCGTCTCACAGCAGCAGTGGAACCAGACGCGCACCCAGTACGAAATCACGCGGGCCCAGGTGGAGAACCTGGAGCGTAACACCCGTCTCACCTCCTCGCTCCAGGGCGTGGTGACGGGGCGTTACTACCATGCGGGCGAGCTGTTCACCATGACCCCCTCGGCAATATCGGGCGGTCGGGCTGCCATACTGACGGTGATGCAGACAGACCCCATCAAGATTTCCATCGCCGTGCCCGAGGGCGATTTACCCAAGCTACGCAACGGGCAAAAGGTCTCGCTCCGCCTGGATGCCTACCCCGATGAGACGTTCGCCGGGACGGTGCACCGCATAGCCCCCACGGTGGACGCAGCCTCACGGACGGGGGCGGTGGAGATTGTGGCCCCGAATGCTAACGGGGTGATAAAACCGGGGATGTATGCCCGCATCCAGCTCTCGCTGGGCGAGCGCGATCGGGTGCTGGTGAAGGATCTAGCCGTGCAGCATCAGCGCGGCACGAATGAGAAGTACGTCTTCATCGATGACAATGGCACGGCGCGCCGGGTGGTGGTGACCCTGGGGGCGAACATCGGTGACGAGTACGTCATACTCACGGGCCTCGCGGGTACTGAGAGCATTGTGACCTCGGGGCTCCAGCACCTGCGGGAAGGAGTCCGCATCCGCATTGTTCAGTAGGGTGCCCAGTATCTATGCCTGAGGATCTGTTAGCCCGAGCAGCATGAAGATTTACGAAGCCTCCGTGCGTAAGCCGATTACCACCCTGCTACTGTTTGCCGCAGTGGTGCTGTTCGGCCTGTACTCATTCCAGCGGCTCCCGGTGGACTTATACCCGGAGATAGACCCGCCCTACATCACGCTTTTCACGGTGTATCAGGGGGCCAACGCGGCGGACATTGAGCAGAATGTCAGCAAGGTGCTGGAGGACAACCTGAACACGGTGGCCAACCTGAAGAAGCTGACCTCCAAGTCGCAGGACGGCTACTCGCTCGTGTCCCTGGAGTTTGAGTGGGGAACCAATCTGGACGATGCGACCAACAGCATTCGCGACGCAATAAGCCGCATGCAGCGTCTGCTCCCAAAGGATGTGGAGTCGCCTCTCATATTCAAGTTCAACACGGCGATGATCCCGGTGCTGCTCCTCTCAATCACGGCGGATGAGAGCTATGCGGCCCTGCGCACCATCCTGGAAGATGAGCTGGTGAACCCGCTCAACCGCATCGAGGGCGTGGGGGCTATATCCCTCTCGGGGGGTGCCAAACGTGAGATCCGTGTGGAGGTCGACCCGCTACAGCTCGAGGCGCACCATCTAACCATCGAGCAGATTGGCGCGGCCATACAGCGGGAGAATCTGAACCTGCCCGCGGGTACGCTCGACCTGGGGAACATGACCTACCCGCTCCGCGTGGAGGGCGAATTTAAGAGCAGCGAGGCCCTAGAGCGCATCGTCGTCGGGCAGTTCAACGGCCACGCAGTGTACCTGGCCGATGTGGCCCGGGTGAATGATTCGCTGGCAGATGCCACCATCGTAGAGCGTCGGGATGGGCAACAGGCACTGCGGCTGTCGGTGCAGAAACAGTCGGGGGCTAACACCGTCAAGGTGGCTGAGCAGGTGCTGGCCATGCTGCCCACGTTGCAGAAGAACCTGCCGCCCGATGTGCGTATCGAGACGATATTCAACACGGCCGAGTTCATTGAGCAGAGTATCGACTCGCTAGCTGAGACCGTGCTGCTGGCGGCACTATTCGTGACGCTGGTGGTGCTGTTTTTCCTGGGGCGGTGGCGAGCCACGTTCATCATCAGCATCACCATTCCGGTGTCGCTCATCGCCACCTTCATCTACCTGTTCGTCTCGGGTAATTCCATAAACATCATCTCGCTGAGCTCGCTGTCGATCGCCATCGGTATGGTGGTAGACGATGCGATAGTGGTGCTGGAGAACATCACCTCACACCTTGAGCGCGGGAGCTCTCCCCGCGAGGCGGCCGTCTATGGCACCAACGAGGTAGGGCTTGCCGTGATGGCGGCAACGCTCACGGTCATCGCTGTGTTCTTCCCGCTGACGATGATACAGGGACTCAGCGGCATCATGTTCCGTCAGCTGGGCTGGAGCGTCACCATTGTCATCACGATATCTGTCATCGCCGCGCTGACGCTGACCCCCATGCTCGCCTCTCGACTGCTACGGGCGCGGGGCCCACGCTACGGGCGAGCTAACAACGCAGTGCAACGTGGCATTGAGCGGGTGCTACAACGGCTGGACAACGGGTATGCCAACATCCTAAGCTGGGGTGTGCGCCACCGCACCCTCATCATCTGGATGGCCGTGGGGATCTTCATCGGCAGCATGCTGCTAGTGCCGATGGTGCGCACGGAGTACATGCCCGAGTCGGATAACTCGCGCATCAAGGTGACGGCCACGCTGGGCACGGGGCTACGCACGGACTACACGGGCGAGCTGGCCAGCCGCATTGAGAGTGTCATACGGGAGCGGAACCCGGAGATATTTCTAATTGCCACGAGCTACGGCACCGCCAGCAGTGACAACATCTTCGCCGCCTTCGGCAGCACGGGGAGCAATGTCATCAACATGGAGATCCGCCTGGTGTCCCCCAAGCTGCGGAGTCGCACTATGCACCAGGTGAGCGATGCGCTGCGCGCAGAGATCAGCGCCTTCCCCGAGGTGGAGAAGCTGAACGTCATTCCAGGGGGTAACAACGGTGCCATGGGGGGAGCGGCACGCATTGATGTGAACGTGATTGGGTTTGACCTCGACCAGACGACAGCCTACGCCGAGCAGCTAGCCGCGCGGATGCGTCAAATCGAGGGGACACGGGACGTGGACGTAAAGCGAGAGCCCTACAAGATGGAGTACAGCGTGCAGTTCGACCGCACCAAGCTGGCCGAGGCGGGTCTGAGCACGGCCACGGCAGCCCAGTACGTCCGCAATCGCATTTACGGGCTGCGGGCCTCCAAGTTCAGGGATGACGGGAATGAGTATGACATCGTGGTGCGCTATGAGAAGCCCCACCGCGAGTCGATAGAGGATGTGGAGCAGATTACGCTCTACGGGGCCACGGGAAGGCCTGTACGGCTCTCGGAGGTGGCAACGATTGGGCAGTTCTACGCCCCGCCCACCATATCCCGTGAGAATCGGCAACGCATTGTCACCGTCTCCTGCGGCATGCAGAATGGCTCGCTGTCGACCATTGTGTCGGGCATCGAGTCGGCAGTGGCAGAGCTGGGGCTACCGAATGGCGTGGGCATAAGCATCGGGGGCAGTGCCAAAGATCAGCAGGACTCGAGCAAGGATCTCATGACGCTCCTGCTGCTCGTCATCGTGCTCGTGTATATCGCCATGGCTGCGCAGTTCGAGTCGCTACGGTCGCCGTTCATCATCATGCTCTCGCTGCCCTTCTCGTTCAGCGGCGTGTTCATCGCCCTACTCCTGACCAATGAGTCGCTTAACCTGGTTTCCATGATTGGGGCCATTATGCTCGTGGGGATCGTGGTGAAGAATGGTATCGTGCTGGTGGATTTCATCAACCTGCTTCGCCACCGCGGCTACTCCACCTACCGGGCCGTGGTGGAGGGGGGACGATCGCGCTTGCGCCCCGTGCTGATGACCGCAATGACTACCGTGCTGGGTATGCTCCCGCTGGCCATAAGCCGTGGCGAGGGGGCTGAGATATGGCGACCGATGGGGGTAGCTGTCATCGGGGGGCTGACCTTCTCTACCCTTCTGACCCTGATTGTCATCCCGGCCATCTACACCTCATTCACCGCCATGAGCCTACGGGTACGTATCCGTAAGCGTCGCAAGCAAATCGCTGCGCAGAGCCGATAGCCCCGTCCATTACGCCTTTGAATAGCCGTCGCCATGAGTAGCCAGAAAGCCGTGTTCATCGTGTACAACCAGGCCCTTTCGGAGCAGGTGGGGCAAATTGTGAGCTTGCTCGGGCTACGAGGCTTCACCCGCTGGGCAGAGGTGCTAGGCACGGGATCGGTGACGGGCGAACCACATCTGGGTACGCACGTGTGGCCTGCCATCAATTCGGCTACGCTGGTGGTGGGCCCCGCAGAGGTGACCTCAACGCTCATGGAGAGGCTCCGCGAGCTTGACGCACGATCGCCAGAGCAGGGGCTGCGAGCCTTTGTGTGGACGGTGGAGGAGAGCCTGTAGCCGGTAATATTGCCCCTCACAAACGCTGAGTGCCCCTAAGATCAAGGGTACTGGGGTCGCTGTGGGTTTGCCCCCAATAGCTGCGAGGTGATGCGCCATATGGACTGGTGGAGGCTGAGGCGTGATTGGTGCACAGATGGCAGAGAGCTGTGGAGAGGGTTTCATGCGTAACCGCAGGGGAGAGCTGGAGGGCAGATCTAGCTGTCAACCAACAGTAGCAGCGCAGAGCGGTAACGATGACGTTGCCCCCTACCGCTGGTATCATGCGCTGACACCGGGGACAATGCTAGCGATGATGCGATAGGTCGCCTGACATGCAGGCGCATGGCAGCTCCGCTGGGTACAAAAAAGGGTGCCTGAGGAAACCTCAAGCACCCCGAGGTGACACATCACCCCTGAAGAAGAGGGGTGGGAGCCCACCGCGGCCCGCCCCGAAGGGCAAGCCCTCCCACCCCCAAGCTATTCTGCCTTCATCTGCCTGTTATACGGGCAGCAGGGGGTGAAGGTTACGGCACTCGCCTACTCCTTGCTATTATTGCCAGCCGTGAGCGCTTGGAGCTTCTTCAGATGCTCCTCGAGCACCCGCAGCACGCCCTGCTGAATGTCCTTGAAGTGGGCCGCAATCTCCTTCTTGGAGGCCGTGCGGTCGTAGTCCTTCAAGCGGGCCATGATTTCATCCCACTGGCTATTCGCCTCGCTATGGATCACCTCCACCGCGTTGGAGATGGGATCTTCACCGTAAAAGTACGCCATACCGCACTGCATGTCGAACTCCGTGCGCACCGCTTCGATATCTTTCTTCAGTTGCCTAATGCTAGCCATGGGACGGTTATTTTCGCCGATTAATCGGGCGCAAATGTAGCGATTATTTTACACTTACGCCGCAATCCACACCATGGGTAACTACCGCCCCGCTGAGTCCCTGTACGCAGCGCAAGGGTATCATCCAAGGAGAGGTAAAATGTCCTAGGGACAGACGCTAACTAGGCATTCGCCTTGGCCCAACATCGCTCGCGCAGCAGGAGGAGACGCTTGTTCTCGATGCCGGCGCTGTAGCCTCCCAGAGAGCCGTCAGCCGCAATGACTCGATGGCAGGGTACGAACCAGGGGATGGGATTCGCCCCCAGGGCCATACCAACACCACGGGCAGCACGCCCACCAAGGCTGGCGGCCATGGCACCATAGCTCACCGTATGACCCGGCATGACGCGGAAGAGCTCGTGCCTCAACCGCTGGGCAAAGGGTGTTGCAGCCGGAGCCAACCACGACTCCAGGGCTCCGGGGGCGTGCAACGATAGGGCGATGAGGTGCTGGGTGAGCAGGTCGGGCCCCTCGGCAGGTGCGTCGACCCAACGAGCGCACTGTATGAGTCCAGATTCCCACTCTAGCGCAAGCCACAGTCCGAGCACGAGTCCGAGGCTCTGCCTCTTCGGGGGGAGCGTAGCCGCTAGCTCTGCCAGGTCGCATGGTAGGCTGTAGACGGGGGAATCTGGGGTAGGTAGCATTAGGCGAATTTAGTTACTTTTGCGCTGCTAGCAGCGTTTGCGGGCCATTTGGTGGGCGCAGAAGCAGGCCCACAGGTGACTCCGAAGACGTTCTGATAGCACGCAAGTCACGCCTCATACGCACGCCCCATGCCTAGTCCGACAGCGTCTTCGTTGGCCATTCAAGATTGCTACCCAGCCCCCTACCGCCACTGTTTTGGCTGCGGGCCTGACAATCCGCACGGGTGGCACATCAAGAGCTACTGGTCGGGAGAGGAGATTGTGGCCCGCTTCCAACCGGGTGCGCACCTCACGGGTGGAGTGCCGCACAATCTGTATGGAGGGCTGCTGGCTGCCATACTCGACTGCCATGGGACGGCGGCCGCAGCCGGATTTTACCACCAGGCGCAAGGCTACACGCTGGGGCAGGAGACGCTGGCACGCTGTGTGACGGCCTCGCTGACGGTAAACTACCGCAAGCCTACCCCCATGGGTGTAGAGCTCACCCTCAGCGCGCAGCTGCGGGCCATCGAGGGGCGTAAAGTGTACGTGACGCTGGCCGTACAGATAGACGGTGAGACCTATTGCGACGGGGAAATGCTGGCCGTGCGCATCAAAGAGTAGGCATGCAGGGAATGGTTGGGGTGCCACGAAGTGGCGTACGGGCCGTAGGTATTAGCCTGCTTGGACGCACTGCCACGGCGACTTTACTGCTACTCCTCACCCCCATCCTACTCATGGCGCAAGGGGGAGGCAGGCATGCCTACACGTTCCTCGACCTCCCCGTATCGCCTCGGTTGGCTGCCCTAGGTGGCAAGGCACCATCGCTCATCAATAGCCCTAGCCCATCACTGGGCATGCACAATCCCGCCGCAGCACTCCCCGACATCCATGGCATGGCCGAGGTGGGCTTTACACTGTACTACGCCTCCATCAAGTACAACCATACGGCCTATTTCCACCACGTGCCCTCGATAGGCATGCTGGGGCTGAGCCTCAGGCAGGTGTGGTATGGACGACTCACACGTCGGGATGCCCTAGGGGCTGCGCAGGGGCACTTCACAGCCTACGATCAGGCCCTATCGCTACACTACTCGCAGACCCTCTGGCGCGGGCTACGCATAGGAGCAACGCTGACTCCCATCCTGTCGCGCATTGAGCGTTATACCTCCGTGGCACTCGGTATGGATGTGGGGCTACTGTATCATTCTGATGACCGATTCGTGAGCGCAGGCCTCCTCTGCCGAGGTGTAGGGGCCAGCCTGCGAGGATACACGAGGAATGCCGTTGAGAGCACTCCCTTCGAGGTGCTAGCGGGCGCAAGTCTCGGGCTAGAGTACGCCCCTGTGCGTTTCATCGTCACGCTTCAGCATCTCGAGAATTGGAAGTCGAGATTCAGCTCTGAGGACACGCGTAATCCGCTGGAGGGCAATGGTCGCTGGGAGGAGGAGAGCGAGAGCAACTGGCAGGCACTGTACAGGGAGCTACTGGCGCACCCTATAATCGGGATGGAGCTGTACCCGTCACGGTATTTCTACCTGCAAGTGGCGTACAACCACAAGCGTAGGAGCGAGATGGCTGTGGAATCTCGCCCCTACCTGGTGGGATTCAGCTGGGGTGTGGGGATTCAGATCAAACGCTTTTCGTTCGGCTTCGCCCGCGCGGTGTACCACGTGCATGGGGCAACCAATCACATCTCGATCGGCTACCAGTTTGGCAGGCCGCCGAGTGCACCGCACACCGAGGCACCATCCGATCTTCTGGACGTAATCCAGCAACCCCATGACAACGCCGAACCCTAAACGCATCCTGGTGGCCGTGGATGGCCTATCTTCGTGCGGTAAGAGCACATTTGCCCGGGCCATAGCAGCCGAGCTCGGCTACCTGTATATCGACTCAGGGGCTATGTACCGTGCGGTGACCCTGGCCTTGCTACGTGCTGGGATCCATGATCCCACCTCGCTTTCGGTGAATGAGATGGAGGAGTTCCTCAGGCAACATCCTGTGGGATTCACCGCACCCACGGCGATGCAGCAGCCGCAGGTGACGCTGGATGGCACGCCGCTCGGTGATGAGATACGGCATCCTAATGTGGCTGCCATGGTGAGCCAGGTGGCAGCGATTCCAGTCGTACGCACCCGGCTAGTAGCGACCCAGCAAGCACTAGGTGCCCAGGGCGGGGTCACCATGGATGGACGGGACATCGGGCAGGTGGTATTCCCCCAGGCGGAAGTGAAGATATTCATGACCGCTCGGCCAGAGGTAAGGGCACAACGCCGGTATGACGAGATGGTGAGCAAGGGGCTTCCGGCCGACTACCAGCAGATACTAGACAACCTGAACGAGCGAGACTACATCGATCAGCACCGCAAGTGTAATCCCATGCGCCCGGCGCCCGATGCGATCATACTAGACAACTCGAGCATGACCCCAGCTGAGCAGCTGGAATTTATTCGCCCCTACCTCCGTCAGGCCCTGTCACAGGGTTGAGGAGCCCTCGTCAAGGTGAAGGCTTCGCCGCAACACAGACCGCAACGCATATGCTAGTGGAAATCGATCCTCGCTCTGGGTTTTGCTTTGGCGTGGTACGTGCCATTCGCATGGCTGAGGATCAGCTAGCCAAACATGGCCCGCTGCTATGCCTGGGGGACATCGTGCACAATGGTGAGGAGGTGGCCCGCCTGGAGCGTTTAGGATTGGGCACCATACGGCACGGCGAGATGCCCGCTGTGCCTGGGCAAACGTTGCTATTCCGAGCTCACGGGGAACCACCGTCCACCTACGAGCAGGCACAGGCTCTACACCAGCCCATCATAGATGCCACATGCCCGGTGGTGCTACAACTCCAGCGCAAGGTAAAGGCGAGCGGCGAGAGGCTACACGAAGTGGGAGGACAAATTGTCATCTTCGGCAAGCCTGATCATGCCGAGGTCAATGGCTTGCTAGGGCAAACCGAATGCATACGGCACGTGGTGTTGCACGATGAGGATCTGGAGGCATTGGATTACACCCGCCCCACCGAATGCTTCTCGCAGACCACCATGAGCCCGCTACGCTACGCTGAGATCACGGAATCCATCCGGCAGCGTATGCAGCAGGCCCTAGGCACAAGCACGCCACCGTTGGTGGTACACCGCACGATCTGCTCACAGGTGGCCAACCGGCAGGAGCAGCTGGAGCGGTTTGCCAAGGCTCATGACGCAGTACTCTTCGTGAGCGGCAAGAAGAGCTCCAACGGACAGATGCTCTACCAGCATTGCCGCAATGTGAATGCGAGAACGCATTTCATCAGCACTCCCCACGAGGTGCAACGCCCGTGGCTGGACGGGGTGGAGACGCTCGGGGTGTGCGGTGCCACGTCCACCCCACGCTGGCTCATGGAGCAAGTGGCTGAGTACGCCACAAGGCTAGCTGAGCCCCAATCCCCCTAATTCCAGATAGCCCACCGCCGGATTGCCTATGCCTAGCTCGATTCCCCCCCAGCCATTACGACTTGCCCCCATCGATGTTCCTCGCATCTGGGGTGGGACACGGTTCCCTGCGCCTGCTGGCGGCGATCCCATTGGGGAACGGTGGATCTACTCCACGCTCCCAGGCCAGGTGTCACGCATTATGGGCGGAGCTCATGATGGATGGCCCATTGATGTACTCTGCACCACGGCTCCAATAGATTATCTTGGGGCACAACTAGTCCAGGCAGGGCTCCATGCATTGCCACTGCTGGTAAAACTGGTGGATACCAGCCAGCCGCTGTCCGTGCAGGTGCATCCAGATGATAGGCTAGCGCATGCCTCTGGGCTCGATCAGGGGAAAAGTGAGATGTGGTATGTGCTGAGCACTACCCCCGAGAGCTTCATACTGCTTGGTCTACAGGATGACACTAGCCCGGATGCCCTCGCTGATGCTGTGCGGAGAGATGAGCTTCCGCATCTACTCAATCATATCACCCCCCAACCTGGCGACTTCTACCACGTGCCAGCCGGACAGATCCATGCCCTGGGGCCAGGACTGCTGCTGCTAGAGGTGCAGCAGCCCTCGGATGCCACATATCGTCTCTACGACTGGGCACGGCTCGACATCCACGGTAAGCCCCGCGCACTGGATATTCCCCATGCGCTAGAAGCTAGCTCACTGACGAGGTATGCTGTACCCAAAGCGCATCAGCAGGGGACATCGCACCCCATCGTGCATGACCCCCATTTCAGCGTGAGTCTACTGCCCATAAGCATTACCCCCACCCGCATGGGTATTGATGGTGAGGCACCGTATCTACTGTTCTGCGCCGAGGGCTCGGCAATGGTCCAAGATCTGCACACAGATCTTGAGACTCACATGGAGGCCCTAGATCTACTATTCGTGCCCGCAGCCTGCCAGCTCACCGTGTCTACACTTGCCAATGGTACACTCCTGATGGTGCAGGGGCCGGTGGAACATTTTAGTGATTAAATGCGTTCTATTTTGAGCATTGGGGCGTGCTACGTCCCTTCGATGATTAACCCAATTTTTATGACACGTTCTCGTATACTGGTTGTGCTCCTGGCTTTGATTACACTAGGGGCCGCTTTTGCCACCGTAGGCTGCAAGAAGAAGGATAAAAAGGCGGAAGACGCTCCCAAGTCGGAGTATGTGGGCACATGGCGCATCACGAAGGCGCTAATGGGCCGCACTAAGAATCCCACCATCAACCTCAGCAGCGTATCGGGTGGCCAGAAGGATCTCAAGAGCTACCTCGACATGTACTCGAAGCGGCTAAGTGGCATCCTGCTCCCAGGGATCATCGATCGGGTGGTAAATAACTTCTCCTCGCTCCTCGAGCAGACAGAGGCCAGCCGTTTCAACCTCAAGGATGACGACACCTTCACGTTCTCCAATGGCAAGCAGACCTACAAGGGGAAGTGGGGCTCCGACGGTAACAAGGTGACCCTAATCTTCGATCAGGATTCACGCCCTGCCACCACTGCTGAGAGCGGGTATGTGGCAATTCTGAACGCCCTACTCACCGACAAGAACCCCGAGCTGCACAAGGTGAATGGCGTGCTCGAGCTGAATACCACGCTGGGTGACATTGCGGAGATCATGGCTCGGCAGCTCTCGATGGCGCCGGCCGGTGAGACCGATGATGCCAAGAAGGTACGCGAGGAGCGTAAGGCTCTGGCAGAACGCATGGCGGCTCCCACTAAGCTCGTCCCCGTCTACGTAGTTTTCGAAAAGCAGTAGCGGACAGGCCCATTCCCGTAACTGTAGCTAAATTTGCAGGGGGACTCCCATTGGGAATCCCCCTGCTTTCGTATTCGCCAACCCATTAAGTCCCCGACGCATGCAACCCGAAGAGATTATCCGCCAGCTAATCCTTGAAGGCAAGAGTTTAACCCGTAGCGAGCGTGAGAAGGCTGCTGGCCCGTTCGATGAAATTTACATCCGGGAACGCATTCAACGCCATGTGCGCCGGCTCAGCCTGTGCCGACTCGTGGTGGTGCTGCTATACGCCGATGTGGCCGTAGCACTCTTCACCCTCTTTGCCGACGATTGGCTACAGCCCATCACGCACAACTGGCTTATGGGGACGATGGCCGTCGTATTCGTGGTCTGCGTGCTATGCCTACCCTTCCTACTCATCAACCACGGGCGTAATGCGTCAATCCTACGCATGATACGCCATATCCGCAACAGTCAGTGAGGCACGGATTCAGCAAGGCAGTCCTGGCGTAATCTTTGCGGATAGGTGGCAATGGGGCTGATAGCGTGGGTCGCCTTCATGCGCAAGGCTCACTCACCACGTGGGCACGGGGTGCACTCGCCCATGCTATACCACCTGTGCCGACACCTGCTGTGCAAACCATTCCCTAGCCACCAGCATTTACGCACATCGGCCTCCGATGCGCTGGCCTCGGCCCTCGACAGCTGGCTCAGCGGTTACGTGGGCGAATATCTACCGGGGCGCACCGTTCGTCCAACGGGTAAGCCCGTGGACTGGGATGAAATCCGTCAGCTGGCGCACATACTCCAGCCCAACGAGCTTGCTGCGTGCCTGCTCACCGCAGAGCACATGCATACGGATAGCAACCACCTCACACCCCCGTTCCCCTGCACAGTAGTAGATCTTCACCACTGGCGTGTGCTGCTACTCCACGCTCCCATGCCAGCTCAACACGTGCGCATACGCCCGTCCCTCAGGTGGCTAATGCAATGACCACGTGGCCGCTGCCTGCCCAAGCACCGCAAAGCCCTCACGTGGCAAAGACGATGCGCTAGGCATCATTGCAATCCCGTACGAGGCCCTATCGGCCTCCCCTACTTCGGGGCTCGACGGTAGATGACGATGGCGATGATCCCGAACAGAATGTTAGGGACCCACACCGCCAATAGCGGAGGTAGCGTACCTCCGATGGCGAACATCGTGCTGAAGCGCATGAAGAGGATGTACGTGAAGCTAAGCCCCAGGCCGAATCCGAGATGCTTCCCCATCCCACCCCGCACCTTGCGCGAGGAGACAGAGACGCCAATGAGCGTAAGGATGAATGCGGCAAACGGCGTGGCCGTGCGACCATACTTCTCCACGTAGCACAGGCTAATGTCGCTAGCCCCCTGTAGTATCTGCTCGTCGATGTAGCGATTGAGCTCAAAGTAGTTCATCGTCTCCACATCCCGGTTGGTACGAGCCAAATCCTTAGGCAGGAGGTAGAACGTGGTGTCAAGCGAGTCTCCCCGCCGTAGCACCTCACCCGAATCCCGATACTCCCGGATGTAGTACTTGCCCAGGTGCCACTTCTGGGCCACCGAGTCCCAACGCACCTCATCGCTCAGCAGCTTGGCGCGCAGCTTACGCCCCTCGAACGACTCGAGGGCGAGCCGGTACCCCACGCAGTCGTAGGGGTCGTAGCTCTGCATGTAGACAAACAGACCTGGCCGCACCTGCTTATGAATATCCCGCTGATCCTTATACTTGATCCACGTCACATAGGAATTCTCGAAATCGATCCGCGTCTTATTCGCCGGTGGTATCACGAAGTTCGACAGGGTGAACGAGAGCAGGAATATCACCAGCGCCGAGAGGAAGTAGGGGTACAGCAAGCGGTTGAAGCTCACCCCGCTGCTAAGGATAGCGATGATCTCCGAGCGAGTCGCCATCTGCGAGGTGATGAAGATCACCGATATGAAGACGAACAGCGAGCTGAAGAGATTGGCGAAATAGGGGATGAAGTTCAGGTAGTAATCCACCACGATGGCCCGCAGGGGGGCCCCGCGGGTCATAAAGTCGTCCATTTTCTCTGCCACGTCAAATACCACGCTAATACTGATGATTAGCGCAATGGCAAAGAAATAGGTGCCAATGAACTTGCGGATGACGTACCAGTCGAACGTCGTGATGCGCAGCGGACTCATAGCCTACGTCCCAGTTTGGGGAGCACCTCCAGCATCCACGTGGAGAACGTGCCTGCCGCAATGTGCATACGGGCCATGCGCACCAGCTCGAGGTAGAAGCCCACATTGTGCAATGACGCAATCTGACCGGCCAGCAGCTCCCTCGACACGAACAGATGGCGCAGATACGCCCGGCTATACTCCGCATCCACGCTAGTGGTGCCGCTCGGATCGAGCGGGGTAAAATCGTTCCGCCACTTGAGATTCCGGATGTTGATCATCCCCTCCCAGGTGAATAGCATCCCGTTGCGTCCGTTGCGCGTAGGCATGACGCAGTCGAACATATCGACCCCTCGGGCAATCGCCTCCAGGATGTTAACCGGAGTCCCCACGCCCATCAGGTAGCGGGGTTTATCCTGGGGCAATATCCCGTCCAGGTGCTCAATCACGCTGTACATTACCTCCGTGGGTTCCCCCACCGCAAGCCCACCTATGGCGTAGCCACCGGCCTCCGTGCGCATTGCCGTCTCAGCACTCCGACTACGCAAATCGAGGTAGGCCCCACCCTGCACAATGGGGAACAGCGTCTGCCCATACCCGTACAGCGGCTCCGTGCGCCCCATCTGCTGCACGCATCGCTCAAGCCAGTTCTCCGTAATTCGGAGCGACTCCTCCGCGTACTCATACGGCGCATCCCCCGGTGGGCACTCATCCAGCTGCATGACAATGTCGGCCCCAATGACACGCTGCATATTGATCACCCGCTCGGGGGTAAACAGGTGCGTCGAGCCATCGACGTGTGACTGAAAGCTCACCCCCACGTCCGATATCCTACGGCGATGCGCCAGAGAGAACACCTGAAACCCTCCCGAATCTGTCAGCATGGGCCCATCCCACGACGAGAATCGGTGTAGCCCTCCCACACGTTGCAGCACACCCAGCCCAGGGCGCAAGAAGAGGTGGTAGGTATTCCCTAGGACGATGCGGGCCCCCGTCTCGCTACGCAAGCTCTGGTGGAGGATCGACTTCACCCCACCCAGCGTGCCCACAGGCATGAAGATGGGGGTCGCCACCTCGCCATGCGGCAGGGTAAGCCGACCGCAGCGTGCCCGGCTCCCCGTGTCGCTCGCCTCGATGCGAAACTGTATGCTACGCTCTGCCATGCCTGCTCATCCCCCCACAGGTTGCGCATCTGCAGCCCATGGATATCTCAAATTGCGAGTCCGTTTTTTCAAGCTAACCGCAAAGGTACACAACGCATCGCACATAGAGCCCCTCGAAAATTACGCAGACACCCATTGACAAAGCAGATTCGGCAATCATTTTAGCACATACGTCAACACCGTGCAACACGTAGCGTATCCGTTCCCAGTGACCTACACACCGTTTTATGCATACCTTCGCCTCATAGCAAGCCAGCAGTCATGGAATCTTGGATTGAGCGAGGTGTCAACGTGCTCCGGCAGGGTGGCACCATACTGTACCCCACCGATACCATCTGGGGACTAGGTTGCGATGCCGTCAATGCCCGTGCCGTGACCCAGCTCTACACCCTCAAGCAGCGCAGCGAGGCGAAATCTATGCTGGTGCTCGTGAGCTCTACAGCCATGCTATGCCGCTACGTGGCCCCCGTGCCTCTGCTAGCTCTACAGCTCATCGAGAGTGCCTCTAAACCCCTCACCATCATCTACCCTCGAGCTAGCGGATTAGCCTCTAATCTCCTGGCAGAGGATGGTAGCGTTGGGATACGGATTGTGCATCACGCCCTGTGCCAGCAGCTCATTGAGGGCCTCGGCGGGGCCCTCGTCTCCACCTCAGCCAACGTGTCGGGACAGACGTATGGGGGCTCATTCGGAACCATCCCCCAGTCGCTCAAGCAGGGGGTCGACCTCACATTCCCCGTAGCCTTCGACACCTCCACCGCCACATCGGGCTCTCGCATCGTTAAGCTCTCCGCTGACGGAAGCGAATACACGATCCTTCGGGACTAGCCCGTAGCGCACCCCCGTAGCCCCTCGGCTAAGGCATACCCATCGTGACCCCGTGGGCCCACACTTGCCTCAGCCCCTTGCGCAGCCCGCATATTCAGGCCATCATCGGAACGCAAAAAGGGGAGCCACCGTAATGGCTCCCCCCCTCAACCGATCACTCACACCACTTTTGGGTCAATCCATTTTCCGCAATTCCACAGGGCTCGAGCCATCGAAATGTATCGCCGGGTTGCCCAGGTAGCTCACGGTGCACGAGCCCACCATCGACTTTACATTGAGCTCCTTGACGGCGTGCACAGAGATATCACCCGAGCCCGTGGCCGATAGCTCCACGCGCTGCACTGCGAGCCTGTCCGCCACAATGTCGCCCGAGCTCAACACGCTGTAGGAAGCCGTTTCAGCCGTGCTCGGCTCCGACACCTGTATGTCGCCCGACCCCCGGAGGCTGAACACCACACGTTCGGCCTGTATCGAGCCGTACTGCATGGCGCAGCTCCCCAGCACCTCCGTCTGCAACAGCTTAGCCCCCTTCACCGAGCGCACCACCATGTCGCCACTCCCCAAGAGGTTAGCGTTGTAGTCGCCCTGCAACTCCACCCGCTCCAGCTTCATATCACCGCTCCCCTTGAGCGACAGATCGAGCGAGCCACTGGCAAGGTAGTCCACCTCCATGTCACCACTGCCGCTGAGGGACAACTTCACAGGCCCCTGGGCGCTCAGCCTATCCACATCCATATCTCCGCTGCCAAGCAGCGAGAACACGCCATCCTGAGCCTGCACAGCCCGGAACCCCATGTCGCCACTACCCAGCAACTGTGCCGTCACCGTGCCCGAGCATTGCACCGTGTTCAACTTGACATCACCGCTACCCTGCAACTTCACGCTCAGCACGGGGGTTGACACCGTGCCCGGGCACACGATATCGCCGCTACCAAGCAAATCGATATTCTCAATACGGGGTGTGCGCACCGTGAAGCGCACCACCGGCTGCTTGCGGAACCCTATCAGCTCCCGGCAAACGTCCTCATCGGCCTCAATCACAAGCACTGATCCCTTCACCTGCACCTTGAGCTTATCGAGCATGCCTGGTACCGTGGACTCGCCCACCACCGAGTAGCTCGAGGCCTGCTCTAGACGGACGAACCCGGGCAGGGCCATTTTGATCCCCTTGAAATACTCCAGCTGATACTCCTTACGCTCTTTCGCCTTCGACCACTCCTCACCCCTAGCCACGCAGCCTCCAAGCGTCACCAGTGCTGATATCACCATCACCCACGGCAAGAACCTCGCTCTCATCCCCATCCGTGAAATCCTCCATCCTTTGTTACGTTCAACCCTATGACGCGCATCGAGCCCATAAGTTACACCCCCGTGGCCCGCATGCGTTAATGCGACCCCTAAGCGTGCACGCAGCACCCCAGCGCGGCCGCCGCAGCCTCCATCACCGCCTCGCTGAGCGTCGGGTGCGGATGCATCGCCTCGTGCAGCTGCTCTGCCGTGGCGCACAGGCGCATGGCCAGCGCAAGCTCCGCTATCATCTCCGTGGCATTAGCCCCCACAATGTGGGCCCCCAGCAGCCGATGATCGTCAGCCCCGAACAGGAGCTTCACCATACCGTCGCGCTCCCCAATGGCCGTGGCCTTACCCGAAGCCATGAAGGGGAATGAACCCACCACGTACGGCACCCCGTCACGCACCAGGTCGCGCTCCCTTGCACCCACCGAGGCCACCTCGGGCGTGGTGTACGTGCAGGCAGGTATCACCCCGTAATCCACCGCATGGGGCTCTCGCCCCGCGATGTGCTCCACGCAATGCGTCGCCTCAGCCGAGGCCACATGCGCCAGGGCGGGCGTAGCTATCACGTCCCCGATGGCGTACACCCCCTCCACGCTCGTGCGGTAGTGCTCATCCACCACCACTCGACCCCGCTCGGTGGTCACACCTATCGCCTCCAGATTCAGCCCCTCCAAGTTGGGCACAATCCCAACCGCCGAGAGCACCACATCGGCCTCCAGGAGCTCCTCGCCCTTACCCGCATCGATGCGCACCACGCAATGATCGCCCGCATGCTCCACCCCCATCACCTTAGCCTGGCAGATGGTTTTCATCTTGCTCTTACGTAGAGCCCGTCCCAGCGTGCGTCCCACCTCATCATCCTCGAGAGGCAGCAGCTGAGGGAGAGCCTCCACCAGCGTCACCTGCGTGCCTATGGAGTGGTAGAACTGGGCAAACTCCGACCCGATGGCCCCCGAGCCCACCACCACCATACGTGCTGGCTGCTTGCGCAGCGTCATAGCCCCCCGATAGTCGACCACCCGCTCCTGATCGATGGGCAGCGTATCGAGCTGACGTGGCCGGGCCCCAGTGGCAATGATCACATTCGTAGCCTGCACCATCAGCGGCTCAGCCCCCTCGCGCTCCACGCGCAGGGTGTGGGCATCCACGAAGGTAGCCTCACCCATGATGATCTCCACCTTAGCCTTGTTGAGCAGGAACTGCACCCCCTTACTCATCGTGGCAGCCACCTCGCGGCTGCGATCCACCATGCGACTCAGGTTGGGATCCATGCTCGTCACCTCGAGGCCGTAGGTAGCCGCCGTCTTCATCGCATCGCACACGTGCGCACACTGTAGCAAGGCCTTAGTGGGAATGCACCCCCAGTTGAGGCACACGCCCCCCAAGCTATCCCGCTCCACGATGGCCACCCGCAACCCCAGTTGCGCAGCCCGCAAAGCAGCCACATAGCCGCCGGGCCCAGCCCCAATCACCACCAAATTGTATTTCATGTGCAGCTCTACCTCCCTAGCTAGTTCCCCACAAAGATACCCTAAATTCTCACCATCTACCCACCGGCATTGTGCAACGATCAGTGCCTCAGCTCCAGCCGAACCACGCTCTCCACATGCTTAGTGTGGGGGAACATGTCCACCCCTTGCGCCTCAGCCACCTCGTAGCGTTCTGCCAGCATAGCCAAATCGCGAGCCTGCGTAGCCGGATTGCAACTCACGTACACCACCCGCGGCGCAGCCAGTGCCAACAGCTTTTCCACCACATCGGGGTGCATCCCCGCCCGGGGAGGATCCGTCACCACCACATCCGGAGCCCCGTGACGATGCGTAAAATCGGCATCCACCACCCGGAGCACGTCGCCAGCCACGAATGTTGCATTCCCTACCCCGTTGCGCTCAGCACTGCGCCAGGCATCCGTCACCGCCTCGGGCACACTCTCCACCCCCACCACTCGGGCTGCCTCGTGAGCAAGGAATAGCCCGATGGTGCCCGTGCCGCAGTACAGGTCGTACACCGTCTCCCGACCCGTGAGCCCCGCCATGCGGCGTACCACCCCGTAGAGCCGCTCACCCTGCCGGGAGTTGGTCTGGTAGAACGACTTGGGGCCAATGGCTATCGTCAGCGGGCCCAGACGCTCCTCGATGTACGCTCGCCCCCGGTGGAGCTCCACCGGAATGTCATAGATCGTGTCATTCACCTTGCCATTCACGCACCACAGCAGCGAGTCGATCTGGGGGAACTGCTCGGCCACATAGCCCATCAGCTCCGCCCTAGCTGGCGCATCCTCGTAGGCAAAGATTATTAGCAGCATGGTTTGCCCTAGGCGCGTGGTGCGAATCATCATACCTCGCAGCCAGCCCGTCAGCGTCTTAGCATCGTAGAACGAGTATCCCCGGGCCAGCGAGAAGTCCCGTATTGCATTGCGAATGGCGTTGGACGGCTCGGGTTGCAAATGGCAATGCTCGATGTCGAGCACCCTGTCGAATCGTCCTGGCACGTGAAACCCCAGGGCCGGTTCCATGGGTAGCAGCTCGCCCCCCTCCTTGGGTTGCACCTGCCAGCCGCGCGGGCCAAATGTGAACTCCAGCTTGTTACGATAGTACAGCGTGGGCGAGGCCGGCAGTATGGGCCGCATGCGTCCGGGTTGCACATGGCCGATGCGCTGCAACTGATCAGCCACCTGCTCCTGCTTCATGCTCAGCTGCTGCGTGTAGGGCAGCAATTGCCACTGGCAGCCACCACACACGCCGAAGTGGGCACACACGGGCTGCTGCCGCAGTGGCGACGGCATGGCTAGACGCTCTATCACCCCCTCCAGGTACCCCTTGCGGCGGCGCACCACCCGCACATCGACCCTATCGCCCGGCACGCACCCCGGCACGAAAAGCACCCCCTGCTCCACGTGGGCCAACGATTTCCCCTCGGCAGCCAGTGCCTCTATCAACACGTCGTACAGAATCAACCTCGCACCCCGAGCCATTCGCATCCTCCATTTTGCCCTGCAAAGGTACGCGCAAGCACGAAGTTACCCGGCAATATTCCAGCATCCTCTGGCGGCGGAGCAACCGAAATCCATGCGGACTATTGCTACCTTCGCAAACTGAATCCTCTCCCATGAGCGCCGGCGTAACAATCCCAAAGGCCCGCATCCTGGTGGCCGATGACGACCCCAGCATACAGGCCGCCCTGAAGCTCCTGCTGCACCACTTCGGCTACGAGCCCATTCCGGTGATGCAGGCCGAGGCGGTGATCCCCACCCTGCGCGCTGAGAGCCCCGAGGCCGTGCTGCTCGACATGAACTTCACCTCCACCACCACGGGGCAACAGGGGCTGATGCTACTGCGGGAGATCCGCACCCTGCAACCCCACACCCCCGTGCTGCTCATGACCGCCTGGGGCACCATTGAGCTAGCCGTGGAGGGGATGCGCTGCGGGGCCTTCGATTTCATCACCAAGCCCTGGAACAACCGCTCCCTGCTGAGCTCCCTGGAGACAGCCCTCTCCCTTCGCGAACGCACCGAGGACGCTCCCCACGGCACCCCCGACGCCTTGCGCACGCTAAACGCCCCCTACATCATTGGCCGTAGCCCCGCCCTGCTGCAAGTGCTCCACACCGTGCAGCGGGTGGCTGGCACCGAGGCCCCCGTGCTCATACTCGGCGAGAGCGGCACGGGCAAAGAACTCATAGCCCAAGCCCTGCACCAGAACAGCCGCCGGGCCAAGGGCCCCTTCGTGAAGGTGAACCTGGGAGGGCTCTCCACAACGCTCTTCGAGAGCGAGATGTTTGGCCATCGCAAAGGGGCCTTCACCGATGCCCACGCCGACCGCAAGGGACGACTGCAAATGGCCGAGGGGGGTACCCTCTTCCTGGACGAGATTGGCGAGCTGGCCCCTGCCTGCCAGGTGAAACTGCTGCGTGTGCTGCAAGAGAAGACCTACGAGATGCTGGGCGACAGCACCACGCGCCACGCCGACGTGCGTATTGTCTGCGCCACCAATGCCGACCTCCGGGGCATGGTGCAAGCCAAGACCTTTCGGGAAGATCTGCTCTACCGCATCAATCTGATCACCGTGACACTCCCCCCGCTGCGCGAACGGTGGGAAGATCTGGAGCTCCTGTGCCAGCACCTGATGGCGCAATTCTGCCACGAGAATGCCCTACCGCTTCCCACGCTTCCGCGGGCAGCCCTGGAGACATTGCGTCAGCACCCGTTCCCGGGCAACATCCGCGAGCTGAAAAATGTGATTGAGCGGGCCGTGATCCTACAAGCTGACGACTGCACCATCACGCCCGACATCATCGCTAGCTCGCTGCAACAGGGGGTGACCAGCCCCGAGACGCTGCCCATGCAGGCGGGTAGCACCCTGGAGGGACTGGAGATGCGCACCATTGCGCAGAAGATGCGCGAGCATGGGGGTAATATTTCCCGGGTGGCACGCAGCCTAGGCATCAGCCGGGCGGCCCTGTATCGCAGACTGGAGAAGTATGGCCTCGAGCACTAGTCCCCGCAGCCGGCGCACCTGGAGATTCTGGTTACTCTACATCCCGCTATTCACCGGTACCATGGTGCTGGCTTTCCTGCTGCCCACCGCATCGCCTGAGGCCCTGTGGATTCGGGTGGGAGCCGGGGGGGTGATTGCGATCCTCTTCGTCGCCCTGGGTGCATACGTAACCCGGCAGCGGCATCTTGTCAGCAAGATCGAGCTTGGCACGCAGCTTCTCCGCGAGCAGGATTTCAGCGTACGCCTCGCCCGGGTGGGGATCCCCGAGGTGGATGCCGCGGTGGATCTCTTCAACGCCCTCATCCAACGGCTGCGTGACGAGCGGCTACGCCTCAACGAGCAGGGCCTATTCCTCCAAAAGCTCATCGACTCCTCGCCGCTGGCCATCGTGCTCATGGACTTCGACTACCGCATCACCTCGCTCAACGAGTCGGCCCTACACCTGCTAGGGATCCCGCGCCAGCGCATCCCCTGCGGTGTGCACATCCTGAGCCCCGAGGTGGGCTTTCCCTTTCAGCTCACCATGGGCCCCAGCGGGCAGAGCACCGTGGTGCGCAGCGGCACATCCAACGTCTACCGTTACACCTGGAGCTCGTTCCAAGATCAGGGTTTCCCCCGCCCCTTCCTCACCGTGGAGGTGCTCACCGACGAGATGTTTCAGGCCGAGCGGCAAGCCTATAGCCAGTTCATCCGCATCTGTGCCCACGAGGTGAACAATGCGGCAGGGAGCATCGACTCCATCCTCGACCTCACGGGCCAGCATCTGGCCAGCCTACCGGGGAGCCAGTCCTACTGCGAGGCTGTGGACAGTGCCCGTACCCGCATGGCGAGCCTATCGCACTTCATCGCCCGGGTGGCCTCGCTGGTGAAGATTCCATCCCCCAGCCCTGCGCCTACCGACGTGGCCCAACAGCTACACCGCATTGCCAGCGAATTCGGCCTCCTATGCGCAGACACGGGAGTCGAAATAGAGGCACAGATTCCACCTCAGGCACCCCTCGTGCGGCTCGACCCTATACTCATGCACCAGGTGCTGGAAAATATTGTGCAGAATGCGGTGCAGAGCCTGGAGCATGGCGGGCATGTGCGCCTGCTGTTCGTGGATGAGCACGGGTGGCAGATTGTGGTGGAGGACGACGGGGCCCCCATCCCGCCCGAGCTGGAGACGCAGCTGTTCGCCCCCTTCTTCTCCACCAAGCCCCAGGGGCAAGGGCTCGGGCTGCTGCTGTGCCGCGAAGTGCTGCGGGAACACGGTTTCAGCTTCCGCCTCAGCACCGAGGCCGACGGGCTCACCCGCTTCCGCATCTACATTCCGCCCATAGCCCTCTGCTAGTAGCGACTACCTGCGCGCAGAGCAAGCACCACCCCACCGTGCTAGCCCAGCGGACGGGACATCTTCTGCATGGCCACGACGGAGCAACAAGGCACCAAAGCCGTATTTATCGTACCAAATATGGGTTTGATACGGCGTTGGTTCGACGAATGGTGGGTTGTACCTGCACATTATCCATGAGATCCGCCACGCATGCGCGCTGGCTAACAGCTTTTTCATACATTTGCTAGGCACTTTCGCACCGAATGCTATGACAGTGGCCGAATGTCTCAACGAGGTACGCACCACCATTCCCCAGGGGGTAACGCTGGTGGCCGTGTCGAAGACGCACCCCGTGGAACGCCTGATGGAGGCTTACGAGGCGGGACAACGCATCTTTGGCGAGAATCGCGTGCAAGAGCTGGCGACCAAGGCCCCGCAGATGCCCCCCGACGTGGAGTGGCACCTGATTGGGCATCTCCAGCGTAACAAGGTGCGGCAGGTGTTGCCGCTGGTGCGCATGATCCACTCGGTGGACAGCCTGCGGCTGCTGGAGACCATTGCCGAAGAGGCCTCGCGGTTGGGGCGCACGGTGGACTGCCTGCTGGAGGTGCACATTGCCCGCGAGAGCACGAAAACGGGCTTCAGCCCCGAGGAGGTGCAAGACGTGATGAGCCAATTACGCCCCGAGACCTACCCCCACGTGCGTTTCCGGGGCCTAATGGGCATGGCCTCATTCACCGACGACGAGGCCACGGTGCAGGCGGAGTTTCGCTCCCTGCGGCAGCTCTTCGACCGTCTACGAGATGAGCATGGGCCCGCACTTGGGGGTATATTCAACACGCTCTCCATGGGCATGTCGGGCGACTACCTCACCGCCATCGCATGCGGCAGCACCATGGTGCGGGTGGGGAGCGCCATCTTCGGCCGTAGGGATCGGTAGCATCCCACCTCTCGAGCCGTGGCAGGCTGGGAGCAACAGCTCCCCGGGGCACGGGCGTGAGCAATAACCACAGGCAAAAAGCAATAGCACAATGGGCAAGTTAAGCACGCAGTACATGGGGCTCTCCCTACGGAGCCCCTACGTGGCCAGCAGCTCGGGGCTCACGGAGAAGGTGGCCAGCCTGGTGGCACTCGACCAAGCCGGCATTGGCGCGGTGGTGCTGAAATCGCTCTTCGAGGAGCAGATTATGGGTCTGACGGGCTCGATCTGGGAGGGCGAGAGCGACCCCGAGTCCTACGAGGCCATCAGGAGCTACACGGAGGCGCGCGAGGTGGGGGCCTACCTGCGCACCATACGCGATGCCAAGGCCTCCTGCGGGGTGCCCATCATCGCCAGCATCAGCTGCACGGTGCGAGGCCGATGGGAGGAGTTTGCTAAGCAGATGGCCGAGGCAGGTGCCGATGCGCTAGAGGTGAACATCTTCCTCCTGCCCACCGATGCCACACGCCCCGCCGCGGACTACGAGCGGCTCTACGTGGACACGGTGAAACGGGTGGTGGAGCAGGTGTCGATTCCGGTGTCGGTGAAGCTGGCACGCATGTTCACCAACCCGCTCCACATGATGAGTCAGCTCAGCTACGTGGGCGCCAAGGGGTGCATCTTGTTCAATCGCTACTACGAGCCCGACATCGATTTGGCCAGCATGAAGCTAGTGCCCGGGGAGATGTTTTCCACCCCGGGAGAGCTGATCCAGACGCTCCGCTGGGTGGCCATGGGAACCTCGCAGATCGAGCCGCTGGACATTGGAGTTTCTACCGGCGTGCACACGGCCCACGAGGCGGCCAAAGCCATTCTGGCGGGTGCTTGCGTAACGCAGGTGTGCACGGCACTCTATCAGCACGGGCCCGCGTACGTGTCGCAGCTCAATGACGAGCTAGAACGGCTAATCGAGGAGCATGGGTTTAGCAATCTGGCCGCCATGCGAGGACGGATGGATTACGCCCACGCGGGCAACCCGGCCATGTTCGAGCGCAGCCAGTTCATGATCTACTACGCATCCAGGTAGGGCCCATCGTTCCAGCACGAGCCGTCGCCTAACACTGCATGCATGCGGGGGGAAGACGCTCGTAACGCTTTGGTGCACAAGCCAGTACCCACTGCGCGCAACGGGGGTATTGACGTTCGCCAGACGGAGGAGCACGCCCCCAAACGGGCCTTACTGCTTCGCCTCACGCTCGGCGTTGAGGGCTTGCTGTAGGAGGGTGGACGCGGTGCTGTACATCTCGTCCACAAGGCAGGCGGAGTGCTGCGGCAGCTTATCGTTGCGCAACGCCTTAAGGGCCGCCTGGGCAAGGCGTATCGTCTCCACATTCGCCCACCCGAGGGCCATCTCCAGGGCCGTAATGGCCTCGATGACCACGGGCAAATGGGGGTGTGGCAGGCAGGCTACCAGCTGCGGGATCAACGGCGCAAAGTTCATCCGATTTTGCCAGGCTACCGACAGCAGGCGGGCCAACCTATCGGGCTGGCTCTCCTGGGATATGGCCTCCCCGAGGATGGGCACGAGCTCGGAGTACTTCACGTCCTCAAGCAGCACGAGGGCCCGGCGTAGGGTGTCCTCGTCGGACTCCGGGGAGCGCACCAGGTCGATAAGCCCCTGCATCAAAGACGTGTCCTCGAGGCCCCGGATGCTCTCCATGGCCTCATCGCGCTGCTGAGGTGTCCCCTGCGCGAGCGTTATGAGAAGCTGCGTGTTGTCGTTACGTTTTGCTTCCATGCGTTGAAACGATCGACGCTTCGCAGCGGCCAGAAACCCGCAATGATCGGGCTCGCATGCCACGTATCGCTACGAAACTTTGGCAAAAATAGGCTATTTTTGTCAGTCAATCCTAACACGCTCACCATGATTCATGCGCTACTGCTAATTCTCTACGTGGGAATGGCCTACCTGCTTGGCAGCATCCCCACTGCGGTGTGGCTAGGGAAGAGGCTCTACCACGTGGATGTGCGTGAGCATGGGAGTCGCAACGCAGGGGCCACCAACACGATCCGCGTGCTGGGGATACGGATTGGTCTAGCGGTGCTCGCCATTGACGTAGCCAAAGGCTTTGCCGCCGTGCAGCTGGCGCGGTTGGCTCCGTGGCTGCTGCCTGGGGATTGGGCTCTGGATCTTCTGCGTATCGGGCTGGGACTGGCTGCATTCTTTGGGCATCTGTTCCCCGTGTTTGCCAAGTTCAAGGGGGGGAAGGGCGTGGCCACCCTGCTCGGGGTGGTGCTGGCCCTGGAGCCGCTGGCAGCCCTCAGCGCGCTGGGGGTATTTGCGCTGACGCTAACCGTAACGCGCTACGTGTCGCTGGGCTCGATGCTGGCAGGGCTCTCGTTCCCGCTGTTTGCCTACTTCGCCTACGGGGAGCGCAGCGTGCCGATGACTGTGTTCAACGTCATGCTGGCCCTGCTGCTACTCTACACGCACCGGGCTAACATCAAACGGCTCTCGCAGGGCGAGGAGTCGCGCTTTACCCCCACACGGCACGGCTCAGCCGGGGGACAGACTAATAGTTGAGCCGTTGCGCCAACGCTTTACGGAGGGCCTCGGCATCCAGATCCTCCAGGATATCGCCCGCATCCACGAGGCTCACAGAGCCCGTCTCCTCCGAGACCACGATTACCAAGGCATCGCTCTCCTCGGTGAGCCCTATGGCTGCCCTGTGGCGTAACCCCAGCCTGGGCGGTATGGAGGGGCTATTGGACACGGGAAGGATGCACTGGGCAGCGGCAATGCGCTCATGCCGAATGATGGCGGCACCGTCGTGTAGCGGGGAGTTCTTGAAGAAGATGTTCTCGAGCAATCGGGCCTGCACCGCCGCATCAATGGGCACGCCCGTCTCTAGCACGGCCGAGAGGTCGCTGCGTCGCTCTAGGGCAATGAGTGCCCCCTGCTTGATGGCTCCCATCTGCTGCGCAGCCACCACGAGCTCGATGAGCACCGACTTGGAGAGGCCAGATCGCCGTGGGGCGAGGAACCGACGCAGGGCTACGGTGCGATGCAACTTGTACTGCGAGCCCATGTAGAGGAGGAATCGCCGGACCTCTTGCTGGAATACGATGAGCAGGGCGATGATGCCGGCCCCCATCACCTGGCCGATGATGGTGCTGGTGAGCTCCATGTTGAGTGCCCGCACCACGAGCCACACCACATAGAGCACGCTCACACCTAGGAAGATGGTCATGGCTGCCGTGCCGCGGATCATGGAGTAGAGGCGGTAGAGCAGGAAGGCCACCAGGAGGATGTCCACCACGTCGATGATGGAGATGGAGATAAGCGCTTGCGACACGAGGCAGAGAGGTTGTGTGACGGTTTACCACGCAGGCTGAGCCTGGTAGAGCGCGCATAGCTTCACGGCCTCCACGGCAGGACGCACATCGTGCACTCGCAGGATGGAGGCTCCGTTGAGCAGGGCTATCGTGTCAACGGCCTGCGTGGCTGCCAACGCCTGGGTGGCATCGATACCCAAGGGCTTTGTGAGCATGCTTTTACGTGAGACCCCTACCAGTATGGGCAGGTCGAGCACCTGGAAGACGGGTAAGTTGCGCAGCAGGGCGTAGTTATGCTCTAGCGTTTTGCCAAAGCCGAAGCCAGGGTCGATGATGAGGTCGGTGACTCCCATCTCACGCAGCGCGCGCACCTTCTGGGTGAAGTAGCGCAGGATGTCGCCCACCACGTCATCGTAGGTGGGGTTTTGCTGCATGACGGCAGGGGTACCCTGCATGTGCATCATCACGTAGGCCACATTCTGCTCGGCTATCAGCTCATGCATCTGCGGATCCATGTCACCGGCCGAGATGTCATTCACCATCTCTACCCCGAAGTCGTAGATCATGGCCTCGGCCACGCTGGCTCGGTAGGTGTCGATGGAGATGGGTAGCTGCGGGGCCAGCTTGCGCACCACGGTGAGTGCCTTGGCCAACTGGCGCATCTCCTGCACCTCGGTGACGGGGGTGCTGCCCGGCCGCGTGGAGCATGCTCCCACGTCGACGATGTCGGCCCCCTCCTCCACCAGCTGCTGCACCCTGCGGGCTATGGCGCGCTGCGTGGAGGTGCGGCTGCCAGCATAAAAGCTGTTGTCGGTGATGTTCACGATGGCCATCACCAACGGCCTCTCGAGTGAGAGGAGTCGCCCCCCGCAACGCAACGTGCGGGCACCAGGAGACGGCATCTCCACCGCCTGGTCGGAAACCGGATCTACCGCAGATACAGTGGTGCTCATCAGCATTCGCAGCTAGTGGTGGTGCAACGAGCCCTCGCCCAAAGCCGAGGGCGACTGGGGCTTGCCCATCGCCCCAACAGCCTCGTAAAGGTAATAATACCGAGTGAGATGTTCTGGCGCACTACCTCTGGGGCATTACCCATGTCCATTAGCACGCCAGGTGTTACCGCTAGAAGAACGGCGGGGGACTCGCAACGCTGGCCTCAGCGCAGTGCCACACGCCGTTACGCTGAATACTACCGACCTGAGATGAGCGGTGACGAGACGAAAATAGCGGGAGAATCCCGATTGGGACTCCCCCGCTACTTTGTCTATCTAGCTACCCCTCCGTGCCTAAGCCCCTACGGGAGGGCGGAGGGCACTACGCCAGTGATGGGTGGCTAACGTCGCACGATGCGCAACGCTACCTCACGCCCATCGGCACTGCGGAGCCGCAGGATGTATACCCCGGCGGGCAACGCACCCATGTCGAGCGTGAAGGATTCGCCTCCAGCTATCCCGCGTATAATCGCCGTGCCGAGCATGTTGTAGAGCTCGTAACGCGTGGTAGGCTGCACGCCATCCACGCTAAGCTGGCTCTCCACGGGGTTGGGGTAAGCGCGCACGCCAGCCAACGGATGCTCCTCGACAGGGGTGGGATCGGAGGCACCGATCTTGGTGAAGGTGGCACTCACGATGACATCACTCGTCACCGTCCACATATCGGCCTCCTTGGTGGCTCCGAACACCTTGAAGTTGTCATCCTTGAGCTCGTAGTCTTTCGCAGGCGCAGCCTTGATCTGGATCTTCGAGCCCTTCATGAGCTTGTCGCCCTGCGCGAGGGCTTTGCCATCCTGGTCGGTGATTTCAAGCGTACCCTCGCCCTTCTTCTCCACCTTGGCCAGCGTTACGGTGGGCACCGGCGGCTGGGTCTTCTCTACGAATGTGGCCTTCACGTGCACACTGCCCGTGACTTTCCACATCTCGCCCTCCTTCTCGGCACCACGTACGCCGAAGTCCTTCAGCTCCCACCCCTCGTTGGGTGTGAGGGTGATTTTGAGCAGCGCACCCATCTCCAGCTCGTCGCCCACGTGCAACTCCTTGTTCTCTGAGTTCTGCACTTTCACGGTGCCATTCCCCGTCACATCAATTGCTGCGAGCGTTATGCCAGCCGGTACGAACTTCACAGTGAACGTGAAGTCATCGGCCGTGGCCCTCCACTTCCCGCTACCCAGCGAGACGGCACCCACTGCGGTTACAGCCTCGGGCTGCGCAGGCGCAAAGCCAGCCGCAGGCTCGTAGGTCACCTCTATCTCATCGGCGGCCTGCACCTGATCGCCCTTGGCGAGCTCCTTGCCATTCACCTTGGCCACGGCCTTACCTTGACCTTCCACCGTGATGCCAGCGAACGTGTACAAATGGCTCGGCTTTTGCAGCACGACGGGAATTCGCAACCACTGGGAGACCCCACGAGCGTAGAGCTTTACCATGAACTCCTTGCGATCTTCATTCTGGCCATCCCACCCTTTGACGGTGAACTTGAGATCTTCAAGGCTCACGGTGGCACCATTAGGCCACGTCCAGTCACCTACCATCTCAGCATGCAGGGCCTCCTTGGGCAGATCGACGAGGGTAGCGAGATCTACGCTCACCGGATCGGCATTGCTCACGGCCACAGCTGTAGCCAGCTTCTCGGGCCGTGAGGCCCCAATGTCATCGATGCACACGTAGGATGGGTAGAGCTGCCCGTGGGCATTAGTCCGCGAGCCCTCGATGGTGAACGAGAGGGTCTTCACCTTGCCGAGCGAGCTGAGGTCGACCCACGCCCAGCGGTCGAGCACGTAGCGGTCTACCACCGGGGTCGCCGCACGGTAGTCACCCAGATAGTACTCCACAGACTTACCGTTATCGGCCTTGAGGGTGACCTTCATCCAGTCGCCCTCCTTGATGGGATCGCCCACGAAGCTATCGCCCTTGGTCATGGAGCTGTGGGCGTAGGCATTGTTGGTAAGCCAGATGCCGGGGATCTCGGCCCCCTCGGGAGCTACCTGTAGGGTGATAGCCGCTGTGCTGGGAGGGAATGACGAGTTGTAGAGCACGCCCCACGTCTTGGAGCCCTGCGCGCCATGGCCCACAACGGAACGCATGTCATCGTGATAGTCATGGAACTCGGTGCTCGTCTCGCTTGAGTAGCCAAAGTCGGCCCAGCCCGCAGTCATGGAGCTCCAGTTGGGCAGCGAGAATGAGCCGGTGGCGAACTGGTTGAGCACCTCGTTCTTGTCGCCCTTCCAGTGCGTATTCTCACCCAGCCCTAGATCCTCGAATGTGCCCACGGCCAGCTTGTCACCAGGCTGCACGGTTACGTGCCCCGACTTAGAGCCGGTGGCATCGGTCACCTCGAGGGTGTAGGTGGCCCTTTCGGTCGCCGTAATCGTCTGCTCGCTGGCAGTGCCAAGCACCTCGCCCGCGGCGTTCTTCCACTGTAGCGTGTAGGGACTGCTCACGCCCGAGACGAGTGCGCCGAGCGTAACGTTGCCCCCCACGGCCACGGCGGCTGGCGGAGCCATGTAGATTCGAGGCGTCACGGTGTGCTGGGCTCCCACGTTGTCAATCTCGGTGGTCGCACCGGCTTCACCCGTCAGCTTAAAGCCTTCCACGGGGCCACGATCGGCGAGCGGAATGTAGACCCAACCGTTGGCAGGTAGCGTCACCTCGAACTTCGTCGCCGCAGCATTCAGGAGCTCTACCTCCACCTTGGTCTTGGTGGAACGTACGTAGAATCCTGGCAACGCGACACGGCTACCATCCTTTAGCTTGGCGGTGGCAGTTGCACCGGTGAGCTTAGCCGACTGGGACTTTTCGCCCAAGGCATCGCCAAAGAATGAGCTAGCTACTACCTCAACGCCATCGAAGCTGAATGAGCCATCCTCAAACGGTGATTGCTTGCCGGCATCCAGACCGTTGAATTTAGCTGGGACAACACTGGCGGGCTGATCGTGCGTCTTAAATGGGGTGGATAGCATCACGGCCGTGCCACCCTCGGGCTTAATGCGCACGTAGACCACATAGTTAGTGGCGGCCTCAAGCCCTGAGACCTCAAACTCTTTGCTGGCACCAGCCTCTAGGGTAAACTTCTGATCTTCCTTGAAATCGGCATCCTGCGGGGCCGCAGCTGATGCTGGAAGCACGAGGTAATGCACCTCGGACTTTTTGACCACCTGGACGTTCACCCGCGCACCGTTGGCGGACACATTGAGCACATTGACCGATGGGGTGGCCTGCTGCTGCGTCGCCTCATAGGCACCAATCGTGGGTGTAGCGGAGCGCACCTTGCCCTCGATGTCTTTGGTGACCTCGGCCAATGGCATCGCCTTCTGGAACTTAGCCCCATTCTGGAGCTTTAGGTCCCGGTTGACATTCTGGAACTCGGCCTTCTCATTCACCAGGGTTGACTCGTTAGCCACCTGATCCGACATCCACTCCTGCGCTTTGTAGTGCTTAGCAGGCTGCGCTCCTACATTGCCCACGTATGCAAAGCGGCTTGCAGAGAAGGCACCGTTATTCGTGAACTTGAGGTGAGTCTGGTCAATGGGCGTTTTCACCTTGTAGAGGGTATAAACATGACCTCTGGCACAGAAATTCTGCAATAGGTTGTTGGTGAATTCCACCCCCTCCATGGCTGTGCCGGATACGTGGATGCAGTGGGGAGAGACACCGTTGGTCGGGGCCGTGCCATCGATCAGCACCGAGTTATAGCAAACTTTAATCTGGTTAGCTTTCGTTTTGGACTTCGCCTCAATTGCAATACCCGATGTCTGCACTTTCTCCTTACAGGTGATGTGGATGCTGTTGTTCTCAATGCGCAGCGGTTTGTCCTCCAGGCCATTAGCCTTGGAACGGATTGCGATGCCCTGGCAGCGGGCCTCGGCATCCATACGGATAACATTCTGCGCAATGAGGCCACCCCCTATGTTGTCCACGGAGATGAAGTGGAGATCTTTCTGCTCATTGGTCACCTTGGAAAGCGTAGCCTTGTTTTCCACGACCTCAAGGCCATCCACCAGGTCGCCGTAGATGGAGAAGCCCGTCTGATCCCTGAAGGTGCACTTGCGAACCTGGTTGCCCTCAGAGACGTGATCTTTGTATCCGCTCGTGAAATGAACGCCACTGTGCCCCCCTTCAAATGTGCAGCCCTCCACGACGAGATGGTGATTCGCCTCCTCCGAAGGGGCCGAGGCACGGTACGAACAGAGGTTGTACATCTCATCCTTCAGGCCCGGATCCGCGTCCTTAGAGCTGAAGGTACAGTTGCGAAATGTGTTGTAGTTGCTCTCCCCCCGGATGACCACCAGCGCGTAGGGCCTGGTGAGATTGGTCTTCTCGGTGAAGAAATGCAGTCCCTCGAAGGTCACATAGTCGGCACCCGCATTCGTGAGGATGCCGTTTTTCTGCTTTTCCTGCTGGATCACCAGACCGTTGGTGGTGATCTTCACCTCCCCAGGGCCACTGGCCTGACGGCGAATGGTGAGGGTGTTTGTGGACGATGTGCCCGCTAGATTGGGGATGGTGATCTTCTCATCGTAGGTGCCATCGGCAATCTCTACCACCACGGGCTCGCTGATGGAGGCACCCAGGGCCGCAATGGCCTCCTGTATCTTAGCATAATCGCCCGAGGGGCCCACTTTGATAACTCGCTGCCCCCACGCAGCTAGCCCCATGGCTAGCAGGCCCACCAGCAGCACCACTGTAACTAAAGTCCTTTTCATAGACACAAACTGTTAATTGCTATTTCATTTCCTCCCTGCGCAGCGGACGGCGCACCAGTTAGGGCTCATACTCCACGGGACACGGTGGGCAAGCTACGTGTGACATCGCCCCAAGGCACTGACAAAGGTACGCGTTCTGCCAGTAGCACTGGTTCACGTGTGGCACCCACAACGGCCATAGTAAGAGGTTACCACACTGGGCCATGCACGCCATCGCGCAGCCACGGCTAGCCGGTGAACCAAGGGCACTCATGGCAGGGGTGGTGGCAGAGAGGCTACGTGTAAACCAAAGAGGGCCAGCGAGCAATAACTCTACTGGCCCTCTCAAGGTACTATAGGGTAGGAAGCCTACTTCATCAGCTTCTTCACCGCATTGGCAAGGCGACGAACCCCCTCCTCGTTCTTCTCTTTCGATGTGTAGGAGAAGTTGCACCGCAGAGTGTTTTTCCCTTCACCATTGCAGTAGAACGTGGTACCCAGGACGAAGGCAACCTTCTCCTCAATGGCGATTTTGAACAGCTCCTCGGCATCCATGTACTCGGGCAGGGTGAGGAAGAGGAATAGACCGCCCTCGGGCTCCGTCCAGGTGACACCGGCCGGCATGTACTTCTTCAGCGCATCGAGCATTACCTGACGCTTCTCACGGTAGTTCTCGATGATACCCCCGATATTCTTATCAAATAGCCCCTTCTCAAGGTAGCGCGCTGCTATCTTCTGCACGAAAGGCGACGTGCAGAGGTCGGTGGCTTGCTTGGCCATAACGATCTTGTCGATGATACGCTCGTCGGCTACCACCCAGCCGATGCGGAACCCCGGGGCGAATGTCTTGGAGAACGTGCCCAAGAGAACAACACGTCCCTCGTCGGCCATCTCATAGATGGTGGGCTGCGCCTCACCCACAAAGCGGATCTCACGGTAGGGGCTATCCTCGATGATCAGCACATCGTGCTTCTGCGCCACGGCGATAATCTCCTGCCGACGCGACTTAGGCATCGTGATACCGGCCGGATTTTGGAAGTCGGGGATCACATAGATGAACTTTGGCTTCCGCCCTTCCTTGATGAGCTCACCCAAGCGGATATCGAGTAGATCGGCCCGCATACCGTGCTCGTCGAGCAGAATACCCTCGGGGCGAGCCCCGTAGTTCGTCAACGATTGCAGGGCACCAAGGTATGACGGCAAGCCGCAGATGATGGTGTCACCCGGATTGATGAAGATCTTCGGCAGCAAGTCGAGAGCCTGCTGCGAGGCATTGGTGATCACAAGATTGTCAATCCCCAGCTTGAGGCCCTGCTTCCTGTAACGCTCCACGAGGATTTCACGCAGGCGCATGTCCCCCTCAGTGGCTCCATACTGAAGGGCTTGCCGCCCCTCCTGCTGCATCATCTCATCTACGATCGTGCGCAGCTCATCCACCGGGAAGCTCTCGGGTGCAGGCAACCCGCCAGCAAAGGATATGATATCGGGCTTCTGCGTGAGCTTCAGCAGTTCACGTATGGCCGAGCGACGCATGCGCCCAGCACTCTCGGAGAATAGTGACTCGAGGTTCTGTACCATGATACTGTGCCGTTTTTATAGCCCCATGGGCGACCGTTGGCCCGCAGGCCATGTTGTGTTATGCAAAGCTACACAAAATATACCAATCCTGCTTCAGCATGTGCACGGAGCACGCGGATTGCCCAAGCACCCCGGGCAGAACCTTGCCACCCATGCGAAATGAAAGCTCGTCCAGCTAAACCGCGCACGTAGGTGCTACCCACTGGGTCCGCCACCACTACGGACATATCGCCGTTATGCCGCAACCGCCACGAGCCTTCCGTACAAAACAAAAACGGGCAGTGCAAACGCACTACCCGTTCCCTCTATTCATTTTCTATACATGAGAAAACTCGCGGTCTGGACGAGGCTCGAACTCGCGACCTCCGCCGTGACAGGGCGGCATTCTAACCAAACTGAACTACCAGACCTTACCCCAACGCAACGGGCATTGTCACCCGTTGTGCGGCACAAAGGTACTGCCATTTCTCGTTCCTGCAAGCATCCGCTGCAATATTTTTTATCCTTCAGACCTTAGGGAGGTGTGTTACAACTCCTATTCTACTGTGAAATAGCAGATTACCAATTGAACACAATTGCAGGATGAGGTAAAATTTCGTTGCCCACCGAATCGGTAAACGGCTCTCCTACCATTGCGCATAGCACCACGCCGTTTGGCACGACATGCGAGTCACTAATGGGAGTACCTAGCTCTTGGCCAACTGCTGGGCAATGGTGCGTGCCAACTGCTCGGCCCCATAACCACACTGGGCTTGCAGCTGGGCAATGGTGCCATGGGATACGAATCGGTCGGGTACCCCGAAGCAGTGTATGCACCCCTTATATCCTCGCTCGATGAGGTAGTCGGTGACTGCGCTACCAAAGCCACCAGCTCGTATCCCGTCCTCCACGGTATAGATGCGGCCGTAGTGGCTAGCCACTTCGTCCAGCAATGCCGTATCTAGCGGCTTCAGGAATCGGAGATCGTAGTGCCCCACCGAATACCCCTCGGCCTGTAGCAGCTCCCTGGCACGAGTCACATTATTGCCCACGGTACCCAGACTAAGGATGACGGCATCAGAGCCCTCGGCTAACCGGCGACCCTTACCCCGTAGCAGGGAGGTCACATCGTGCCTAGCATCAGTCCCCTGCCCAGCCCCTCGGGGATAACGAATGGCCCACGGGCCACAGCTCAACGCAGCCAGGCGCATCATGGCCTCCATCTCGTACTCGTCCATGGGGGCGCACACCGTGAAGTTGGGGATGCCTCGCAGGTAAGCCAGGTCGAACACGCCGTGATGCGTAGCCCCATCCTCACCCACTAGGCCCGCTCGATCCAGGCAGAAGACGCAGTGAAGATTCTGCAAAGCCACGTCGTGCACTAGCTGATCGTAGGCCCGCTGCATGAACGTGGAGTATATGGCGCAGAACGGCAGCATGCCCTGGCTTGCCATGCCAGCTGCAAAGGTCACCGCGTGCTGCTCAGCGATTCCCACATCGTACGTTCGCTGGGGGAACTCATGCATTACCGCAAGGAGTGATGTCCCCGTGGGCATTGCTGGCGTAATCCCTACCACCTTACGATTGGCCCGGGCAATGTCTATCAGCGTGCGGGCAAACACATCCTGGTACTTGGGGCGAGTCGCCGAGGCTGCGGAGTCGCCATTACGCACCCCCGTAGCCGCATCGAAACGGCCTGGGGCATGCCACACCGTCTTCTCACGCTCTGCTGGCGCGTAGCCCTTGCCTTTCACCGTGACGCAGTGCAGCAGCTTGGGGCCATCTATCTTACGCAGGTCGCAGAGCACCTGGGCCAGGTACTCCACATCGTGCCCATCGATGGGGCCGAAGTAGCGGAAGCCCATAGCCTCGAACCAGTTGCTCCGGGCCAGAATAGCCCCTTTGATAGCCCGATCGATCTGCTGCGCAATGCGCTGCACGATAGCCTTGCCACGGCCGGAACGCCCGAGAGCGCACCAGACAAACTCCTTCAGACGGTTATACTTAGGCCAGGTGGCTATGTCGAGCAGGTACTCACGCAGCGAGCCCACGTTGGGGTCAATGGACATGTCGTTGTCATTGAGCACCACCAGCAAGTCATTACGCATGGCCCCGGCGTTGTTCAGCGCCTCGAAGGCCATACCACCCGTCATTGCCCCATCGCCGATCACGGCGACCACTTTGCCAGGCTCTCCTAGCTGCCGTTTAGCCTCGGCGATCCCCAAGGCTGCCGACACCGACGTGGAGCTATGCCCTGCCGCAAAAGCATCGTACGGACTTTCAGCTGGCAACGGGAATCCACAGAGCCCCCCGAAACGCCGATTGGTGGAGAATGCCCCACGCCGCCCGGTGAGAATCTTGTACACGTAGGCCTGATGGCCCACATCCCACACCACCTTATCTTGCGGTGGCGTGTAGGCATAGAGCAGCGCAATGGTAAGCTCCACCACACCCAGGCTAGCTCCCAGGTGTCCTGGATTGGTGGCTACTCCCTGCACGATGAATTCACGCACCTCCTGCGCAAGCTCAGGCAGTGCTGTCAACGGTAAATGCTTCAAATCATCGGGGGTCGTGACCCGGGCGAGCCAACCTTCCGATCCCTTGGAGAAACGCTCCATGAACTCAATCTTCCAAGTGCATTTACCCGTCCTTGCCACTCCGGCCCTACGATGTGCACAGCGAGATCTGCACGCATCGTCCGGGCCTATACTGGAGGGTGCCGCTAAGCCTCGTACTACAACATTGCAAAAGAGGGAGCACCCCACCCGGAATGCTCCCTCCCTGCGTGCGGATAGGGGGACTCGAACCCTCACGCCTTTCGGCACAAGATCCTAAGTCTTGCGCGGCTACCAATTACGCCATATCCGCTCCACCTCGCAAGCCTGCGGGTGTCCCGTTGTCCTGCCAGGGCTCGAACCTGGACTTTCCTGATCCAGAGTCAGGCGTGTTGCCAATTACACCACAGGACAGTCACCCCTATCAATCGTCCCCCTCAAATCGACGCAAAGGTAATGTATTTTCTATTACCCGATGCAAAGTCGGGGGCATTGGCACCCCATATGTCTAGGAAATCGTGCTCACCGTCCCGAGTATTCGCCCCACGTGCTTCCGTCTAATGGCCATTCACCCTGCACCGCCTTACGCATTGCCATTGCCCGCGATGACCGAGCCCGACAGCAGTAGCTTTTGCAACTGCTCAGTATCTGCATGAATGGACTGAAACTCAGTCGCAGAGAGGTAGCCCGTTTCGTGCAGCAGCTTGAGCCAGAAATCGGCCTCGGCAGCCTGCTGGGCAGCCTGCTCATACTTGAGGGCAAAGTCCTCCTCCGTGGGCGAATAGACGGCCGCATGCAGCAGAGCCCCTATCCCTGCACCGCAACGTAGCAGGGCTGAGCTCATCTCCGTCTCATTCTTAGCCGTATGCAGGTAGCCGTGCAGCTTCACGATGCGCACGGCATACGCCAGACTCATGTCTGTGAGAAAACCGCGTTGCACCATCGTCTCTATCCCTTAGCAATATTCATACTCAGCACCCAACACATCAGCCGGCCAGAGCCAACAGAGCGGGCCAACCTGGCCTTGGTGCTCACTCCCCCCTAAAAGTGGGACTGGGTGCAGGATGGCATATACTACAGCTCCGTGCCCCCAGTCCCCATGTCATCGTGCCTACCAGGGTTACTTACCAGCCGCTGGCTCCAGCAGCTTATCCCCCGTGGCGTTCACCACCTTCTCCTTCCACCAGTCGGGGTACTCCGGGTTCGCCACCTTAGCCGGTATCGTCTTGGTGTACTCATTCGACTTGAATACCCCATTCTCCTCCTGCTTCACATTCCCATCGATGTACTTCACGAGCAGGAACTCGTAGAGCTTCTCCCAGCTCGCCATCGTCTCCTCCGCGCTGCGCAGCGAGTAATCGGTCAAGTAGCTCCGGGCCTGCTCCGGGTCCTGCTTGTAGAGACGCTCAGCCTCGGCGCTCACATTGGGCACAGCCGCAATGAACGACTCCTCCAGTCGCGTCTGCTCCTTACGCACATCGGCGTGCATCAGGTTGTAGCGCAGGTAGCTGTAATTAGCCACCTTATTGAAGAGCCAGAAGGCTGAGGTGGGCGAGTACTCGAGCAGACTCCCATTCCCCTGCTCAAAGGCCCTCGGCACGCGTTGGATGCCGCAATACATGGGTGTGAACACCGTCGAGGCCGCATCATCCACCCCGAACCAGAAGATCCCGCCTATCGGATCGGGTAGCCAGTTACGCCCCTGGGCCACAAACACGAATCCCGTCTGCTGGGTTGCCGTGGCACGCTCGTTCACGTAGTGCTTATCCTTGTACTCCCACGTCAGCGGGCGCCAGCGGTAAGGCAGGCCGTGAGGGCCAGCCCCGGGGTCGAGCGTCATGTCTAGCTCCGTGCCCTCCAGGTGGTCACGCATCGCATCCATCAGCTGGCGCACGGTCACCTTCTGCGCGGGCTTAATCCACAGCGGCATGCGGTTCGTGAGGTTCTGACCCTTCGCGTAATCTAGGTACTTGCCCATGTCGCCGTTCATGGCGTTGAAGAACGACCACACGCGCACCTCACAGAAGCGAGCCCCCCCGAAATCGAGCGGCGCATACACATCGGAGAAGCTGAACTCATCATCCTTCCCCGTGAAGTACTTCATGCTGCGCGCAAACGAGATCACGTCATGCGAGTACACCGTCGTCACATTCTTATCAAACAGCTTGGCCATCTGCTTATCGGTGATGGACGTCTTCCCATCCGCCTTCGGGAAATCCATAATGCGGGCGTGGTTCGCGTGGGCGCAGATGTAACCATCCGGAATCATACGCGCCACCCATACGGCCCCCTTGCGCGCATTGACCATCCCTTTGGTCTTCTTATCCTGCTTCAGCTCCGTGCCCTTGCCGATGAGCTCGAGAATCCACACCTCGTTACCATCAGCAATGGAGAACGACTCCCCCGAGCTCGCGTAGCCGTAGTCACGCACCAGGTCAGTCATCACCTTGATAGCCTCCCGGGCCGTGCGCGCCCGCTGGAGCGTCAGGTAGATGAGCGACCCATAATCGATGCGGCCGGTGGTATCCACCAGCTCCTCACGCCCCCCATAGGTGGTCTCACCGATGGCCAGCTGGTGCTCATTCATGTTACCCACCACGCTGTAAGTGGACTCCGCCTGCGGGATCTCACCCAGGTAGCGACCCGTATCCCACTCATACACCTTGTAGAGGGTGCCCTTAGGGTACTTAGCCGCGGGCCAGAAGTAGAGCTCGCCGTACAGGTAGTGCGAGTCCGCCGAGTACGATATCAGCGTCGACCCATCCGCCGAGGCCCCACGGGTGACGAGGAAATTGGTGCAAGCCCATCCCACCGAGCTCAGCAGCAGCAAGGCAACCAGCGACGCAGACAACTTCAATCTGTGATTCATAATATTCCAACCGATTAGGTGACAATTCAGAGCCATTCCAGCCTTCCCCACCTCCGCACCCCACGCCGTTACGCGGGGCCGCATTTCGGGCCCGGCAGCCCCACACGCAAAGGTAACGATTTTCCCATATGGCACTTAGGGCAGCGGGAATACCCCGCACATCGCCCGCAACGGGCTCAGGCAATGCAAGCTAGCACGAGGCCACAACTGCACTGCTCAGATGCAAATTCCTCCCCACAGCCTGTGAACTCACCAGGCAACCGGTAACCCCGGCCTGCATCAATCGCCCCCAGGGCCACGGACTCGCTAACAGGAGTCAAGCCTACCGCATAGAGCAAAAAAAGGCCACCCGGCACGCAAACGCACCGGGTGGCCACTTCTCACAACCAACACTCCCCTACCTGCTCCTTGACACCCACCCACACGCCCGGTATGGATAGGCCCGCTCGATACCCTACGATAATCGCCGCCCCCCCTCAGAATGCGGGACGTAAGACCACGAGCATCGGCCAGCAAGGGCAGGGAATGCCTACTACTTCTTCTTGTCGAGGTGCGACTTGTAGCGGTTCATGAACTTGTCCACGCGGCCCGCCGTGTCCACCAGCTTCATCTTGCCCGTGTAGAACGGGTGCGATGCGCTAGAGATCTCCAGCTTGTACAGCGGATACTCCACGCCGTCAATCACAATCGTCTCACGCGTATTCACCGTCGACTTGGTCAGGAACACGCGATCATTCGACATGTCCTTAAACGCCACCAGCCGGTAATTCTCAGGATGGATGCCCTTTCTCATACCCGTAGTCTGTCTCTCACTTCTGCATTATGCCCCAAAGCGGGCAACGGAAACTCCCGCAAAGGTATCACTTTTTGGCGAAATGGGCACAGGGTCTTTTAGAATCCGGTGCTCCGGGGAACGTGAGCAGCCGCTCCCTGTAGTGCTCGTACTGCTTGCGGCGGGCCCGCAGCTCCGCCGGCAGCCCATCCATCAGGCTATGGCTCAACGCATGCAGGCGATCCAAAACACGCACAATCTCCGCCTGCCGCGCCAGCGAGGGAATGGGGATTTGAATTTGCGCCACATCCTTAGCGTACACGTGGGGCACTCCAACCCCAACCTTCAAACCGTAGAGTCGTTTTTGAATGCTCAACAAAAAATGGTACACGTAGCGAGGCTGGGCAGCATCACCATGCACCTCGATTGAGAATGCATCATTGACAAAAATCGGTGTCTCCCAGTACATCACATGGCCGGCATTGGCTCCTGAACCTGCCACCGTGATAGTGACCCCACTGCGATTGAACCGATCGATGTGATATGCAGGCTTCAATCCGCCAGAGATCACCGGATACTCCCCTCGATTCGACTCCTTACGCGTAATTGACTCTCCCCGCCTCAGCATGGCCACTTCCCCCAGCGCCCGCCACTCCACCTCATCCTCACCAAACGTCAGCAGCCGATCCCTGTAATACGCATACTGCTTACGCCGGGCCGAAAGCTCACGGGCCAACACCCCCTCCAGCTCGGCTTCCGATGCGGTGAACGCATCTAGCACATGCGCTACCTCCCGTTGCACGGCCAGCGAGGGGATGGGTATCCTCAAGCCCCGGATACCCCCCACCGACAGACTCTTCATGGTGGATCGCCTGAGGCTGCGCCTCAGTTCCACCGAGCGGAACAGCGTCGACTGGAAGTAGTGGAGCGCATACCGGGGATACACCGGGCCCGTGAAACGGATACGGCACACATTCGGGCCCAGGTAGTACCTGTCATCAGCATCCACCAGGGCCACATTCCCCGTGGAGCTGCCCACATACGTGAGCAGCAAGTCATTGTGGCGCAGCTTGCTCCGGGAGAGCTTCCCCAGGCTGCTGCCGTCGATGTACTTGACTTCCGATAGATCCAGCCTCCCCTGCACATTCAGCGCGCGGATGGCGATGAGAGAGCCCGAATCCGAGTACTGCATATGCTGGGTGAATTCTGGCCCTGCCAGCTTCGTGACATCCGCCACCTCCCCCAGCGTCCGCCACTCCACTGGAGATCCAGCCAGCAGCCGCTCAAGGCGCGTCATGCGCTAGCCCCTCCGCGTAACGAATCCGGTGCCCCGGGGAACGTGAGCAGCCGCTCCCGATAGTGCTCATACTGCTTGCGGCGGGCCCGCAGCTCCGCCGGCAGCCCATCCATCAGGCTATGGCTCAGCGCATGCAGGCGATCTAAGACACATACAATTTCCGCCTGCCGTGCCAGCGGAGGAATGGGGAACGGTTGCGCCCGCAGCGATTCCATCTTCACCGAGGGAAAAGCCCCCACATGCACGTTGCGCCGACACCAGGCACCCAGCACGTAAAAGTAGTAGTAGGCAAAACGAGGCGACAAATGGCTCTTCAGCGATCCACGAATTTTAAAATTCGTGAACTGCTGGTTCGCCAGCGAATCAGCAGTCAGTAACGCATGCTCCCCAATGGTGGCCGTGGTGGCCATGATAATCGAGTTGGCCTCGAATAGACCTCGACCCTTCACGGCCCGCGGGGTCACATGCTGGATCGCATCATGTAGAATTCGCCCGTTGGCCCGAATGTCTTCCATCCGATACCAGGGAATGGTACCCCCATCCCAAAAATCACGATTGGACTTCAAGGGGGTGTAACCGCCGCGCAGCTCGAATACGTCCTCTAAGCGGCACCACTCCACCTCATCCTCTCCAAACGACAGCAGCTGATCCATGTAATACGCGTACTGTTTCATGCGGCCCTCCAGCTCCGCCTCCAGCTCCGCCTCCAGCTTAGTAAACGCATCCAAAATCCGCACAATCTCCGTCTGCATGGCGAGCGAGGGGAGGGGGATCATAATGTTGCGGAATCGGGCCCTAGACACGTTGTACCTGATTGTCCCGTTGGCCGTCTTCACGATAACTCGGCGCAAAGCTTGGCCGCGAAACAGATGCTTGGAGAAGGCCGGAAGAATCTTGACCCCTGCGTGGAATCGGAATCCAAAGGAGAAACTATTCAGGTAGACAGGCCGCGCAAAGCGCGTCGTCACCACGGAGGACATGCCCACCTCATCAGCCGTCTCCGAGGAGGCCGTGAACAGCACATCCCCATACTGCACCGCATGCTGACGCTCGGAATCTGCCACATCCACCGTCTCGAGCCAGCATGGATCAAGCTCTGGGTTCCCGAAGATGTTCCTGTACGGAATGTATGCGGCACTACCGTGAGCAAAATCCTTACGAGTCTTGCCCGAGAGCCCTCCATAGAATGTGCCCACCTCCCCCAGCGTCCGCCACTCCACTGGAGATCCAGCTAGCAGCTGCTCAAGGCGCATCATGGATTGGCTCGCAGAGCCTCTAGCTTTGGCGCACGATGATTCCGACAGCTCCCTCAACGCTCCTCCTGCCCCGCGAATGCATTCCACCCCTGCGCCTGGATGGGCACCTCCACCCCGTCGGATGCCACGGCCACAGCCCCTTGCTCGGGCTTCGTGACGTAGCCGATGGACACCAGGCCCATCTCCTCCATCTTATCCTGCAAGTCGAGCGGCACGCTGAGCAGCAGCTCGTAGTCCTCGCCCCCATTCATGGCCGCCACCACGGGATCGATGCCAAACTCCGCGGCCATAGCCAGCGTCTGCTGATCGATGGGGATGCGCTCGGGGTATATGCGGCACCCCACGTGAGATGCGTGGCAGATGTGTAGCAGCTCGCTCGAGAGGCCATCGCTCACATCGATCATGGCGTGCGGGCGTATCCCCGCCTTGGCAAAGGCCTCCACCGCATCCTTGCGGGCCTCGGGGCGTAGCATGCGCTGTAGTATGTAGCGGTTGTCGCCCAGCTCGGGTTTCCCCCCGGGGTTGGCCAACGCCGCGCGCTTCTCGCGCTCCAGCAGCTGCAAGCCCATGTAGGCTGCCCCGAAGTTGCCCGTCACGCAGAGCAGGTCATTCACCTGCGCCCCATGGCGGTAGCACACCGCCTCGGGCTCGGCGTAGCCGATGGCCGTGATGGAGATGGCGAGCCCGGTCATCGAGGCCGACGTATCGCCCCCCACCAGATCCACCCCGTAAGCCTCGCACGCCTGGCGGATGCCTGCGTAGAGCTCCTCCAGCTGCTCCACCCCAAAGCGACGCGACACCCCAATGGAGACCGTAATCTGCGCCGGCACCGCATTCATGGCGTACACGTCGCTCAGGTTCACCACCACGGCCTTATAGCCCAGGTGCAGCAGCGGGAAGTAGGTGAGATCGAAATGCACCCCCTCCAGGAGCACATCCGTAGTCACCAGCATCCGCTGCCCCTGCGGGGGCTGTAGCACCGCGCAGTCATCCCCCACCCCCTTCAGGGTGCTCGCCTGCCGCAGGGAGAAGCGGTCGGTGAGGCGGCGTATCAGGCCGAACTCCCCCAGCTCGGCCAGCTCCATGCGCGTGGTCTCTTGCTCCGTCCCCATGCCGCTAGTCGCGCAGGTACTCCATGTGGCTCTGGTCCGTGATCTTCTCGCAGTAGTGGCAGCGCAACGACACCGGGTCGCTCCCCACCACCTCAAACTGCGTGGTGATCGCCTCGTGGTTGGTGATGCACTTGGGGTTCACGCACCGCACGATGCCCGTGATGGACTCGGGCACCTGCACCTCCATCTTCTCCTGCACCTGATAGTTGCGTATGATGTTGAGCCGCGCGCGCGGGGCCACCAGCGCGATGCGATTGATCTCTGCCGGGGCAAAGAATTTGCCCGCGATCTTGATGATACCCTTGCGCCCCAGCAACTGGCTCTCCAGGTTCACGCCGAAGGTCATCTGGTTCTCCAGCCCCTCCAGGCCCAGTATCTGCACCACCTTGAACAGGACTTCCGCCGGGATGTGATCGATCACCGTGCCGTCCTTGATAGCACTCACCACCAACTCCTTACCGCTTGCCATAGCTCAGCCTCCTTATCGTGTCGTGAAATCACCCTTGCTCCCTAGGCCCGTCCCAGGATGCTCGCCATGATGGCCATGCGGGCATACACCCCGTTGCGCGCCTGCTGGAAGTAGTAGGCCTTGGGGCTGGGATCCACATCCGTCGATATCTCATTGACCCGCGGCAGCGGATGCAGCACCCGCATACCCGGCTTGCACCCGTGCAGCATGGACTCGTGCAGCACGTAGACGTTCTTCACCCGCTCGTACTCCACCGGGTCAGAGAACCGCTCGCGCTGGACGCGCGTCATGTACAGGATGTCCACATCGTTCACGTGGTCGGCCAGCGAGGTGTGCTCCTCGTAGTGCAACCCCTTCTGGTCCAGAAATAGCTTGTACTCCGCGGGGAGCCGCAGCTCCGGGGGGGCAATGAAGACGAACCGCGTGCGGAAGTGCGACATCGCCATCAGCAGCGAGTGCACCGTGCGGCCATACTTGAGGTCGCCCACCATGCACACCGTCAGCCCATCGAGCGTGCCCTGCGTCTTGCGAATCGAGAAGAGGTCGAGCATAGTCTGCGTGGGGTGCTGGTTGGCCCCATCGCCCGCGTTCACAATGGGCACCGGGGCCACCTCCGAGGCGTAGCGCGCCGTCCCCTCCAGCGGGTGGCGCATGACGATGAGGTCGGCGTAGTTCGACACCGTCAGCACCGTATCCTTGAGGCTCTCCCCCTTAGAGACGCTCGAGCTGGAGGCCTCGGAGAATCCAATCACGCGTCCCCCCAGCTGATTCACCGCGCTCTCGAAGCTCAGCCGCGTTCGCGTGGAGGGCTCAAAGAACAGGGTGGCCACCACCAGATTCTCCAGCACAGGCCGCCGCGGATTGAGGGCAAACTCCTCCGCCAGATCCAGCAGCGCGATGATCTCCTCCTTCGTCAGGTCGTTAATCGAAACCAGGCTTCTCCCTTTCATTCGTTCTAGCGTATTACCGCGAGCCAACCCACCGCCCCGGCCCTCACGCCACCACGTGCAGCGCGGGGGACGAGGCAAAGGCTAGCCGCCCAATTCCATTCCAAGCACCCCCTCATAGGCCCCAGCCTGGGGCAGAGGCTCCACATGCGCCCAGACCCCCAGGCGCTGATGCGCCTCATCACGCCGTCCCACCGGCCAACGTCCCACCAGGCGACACTCGGCGCCGTAGGTCTCCTCCTCCACCAGTCCGCCCGTGGCCTTCACCGTGCCCATCACCTCGTGCTGCGCCGCGTAGGCATAGGTCAACGCCATACGCACCTCCACGGGCCGCACCACGCACTCGCCCCGGGAGAGCGCATCCTCCGTGGCCCCCCGATAGGCCGCAATCAGCCCCGGCACCCCCAGCTTTACCCCCCCGAAGTAGCGCACCACAATGGCCAGCACCTGCGTGAGGTTGCGGCTACGCAGCACCCCCAGCATCGGGCGCCCCGCGCTACCGCTGGGCTCACCATCGTCGCTCACCCGGTGATACTCCCCGTCGTGCCCCAGGATGTAGGCATAGCACCAGTGGCGTGCCCCATGATGCTCGGCACGCTGGGCCGCCACCAGGGGCCGAGCCTCCTGCTCATGCGCTATGGGGTAAATGTACGCCAGGAAGCGGCTTCGCCGCTCATTCACCAGTCCCTGGCATGGAGCCGCCAATGTCGTATAGCTCTCGGTCATCACCCTTGGGCAGGGGTTTTCATCCCCAACGCGCACCCCGGCGCTGCGCGCAAGCACATTGCAAATGTAACGAAAACGTGCAGCCTTACCAAATCGTCGCCACCCGGCCGCGCCTCCACCTAGAATCGCTCCAGGACAGGGGCCAGATAGCGGGCCAACACGTAGCCCATGCCCACCAGCCAGACGTAGAGCACCAGGGCCATGACGAATGGCTTGGCCCCCGCCTGGCGGAACTTGGAGTAATGCGACTCGGCCCCCAGGGCTGTCATCGCCATAGTGAGGGCAAAGGTGTCGAGCTTGTTGACCACCTCCACCGTGGCGTGCGGGAGCAGATCGAGCGAGTTGAACCCGATCATCAGCAGGAACCCCACGGCGAACCACGGTATGCCGAGCCGCTGATACCACCGGCGCGACGTGGCAGCCTGCGCCTCCTCGTGGCCACGACTCTTGCACAGCGCGAGCCCGAGCAGCAGCAGGAACGGGGCCAGCATCACCACGCGGATCATCTTCACCACAATGGCGCTGTCGGCAATGGTGGCATCATTCATCGCATTCCCGGCCCCCACCACGTGCGCCACCTCATGGAGCGAGCTCCCCGTGTAGAGCGCCATCTGGTGCGGCGTGAGCTCCAGGATGCCCGAGCGGTAGAGGGCTGGGTAGAGGAACATGGAGAGCGTCCCGAACAGCACCACCGTCGTCACAGCCACCGCCGTCTTGTACGCCGGCCCGCGCACCACGGGCTCAGTGCCCAGCACCGCCGCCGCCCCGCATATGGCACTGCCGGAAGCGGTGAGAATGGTGAGGTCGCGATCCATGCGCAGGGCGCGCCCCACCAGCAGACCAAGCCCCACGACGCTCGCCACGATGATAGCATCGATAACCACGCCCACCGGGCCGATGGCCGCCACGTGCTGCACCGTGAGTCGAAAACCGTAGAAGACGATGGCCGTGCGCAGCAGCGTCTTGCTGCAAAAGATGATGCCCGGAGCCCACGAGGCCGGCAGGCGGCTCCGCAACGTGTTGGCGTAGAGCATCCCCAGCAGGATACCCACAATCATCGGGCTGAAGGAGAGGCGGCGAAACACCTCGAGCTCCGCCATGTAGTATGCCAAAAAGGAGAACAGGGCCACCAGCAGCACCCCGCTCAACATATCCCGTCTGTCCCCACTCATCGGTGTCGCAATTATCAACCTCACAGGTTACACCCGGGGCGCAAAGGTAGAAAATGTGGTCCCAATACCCCTCGCTACATCCATGCATCGCCACGGGCGGGACGCGAACCGTGGGGCACGCTAGGACGTATACCTTTGCAGCGGGCCCAACGCCCACGCACGTCTCATGCTGCACGGCACACTGCACATCATCCTCCGCCGCCTGGCCTGCCTACTCGTCTGCCTGGCTGGCGTGGAGGCCGCCCTGTGGGTGGCTGGCCAGGGGCGCACGCTCCGGGCCCAAGAGGTGGAGGGCACCCTGGTGTTTGCCCGCATCATGGATGGCGACACCATACCCCACATGTATATCCCCGAGGTGGTAGTCACGCGCCCGCCCACCTTCACGAGCCAACGGCAGCTCCGGGCCTACCAGCGGCTGATACGCAACCTCAAGAAGGTGTACCCCTACGCCGTGGTGGCGCGGCAGAGGCTGCGGGAGATGGACTCCGTCTACACCACCCTAGACAGCGAGTGGGCCCGCAAACGCTACTCGGCCCGCATGGAAAAGGAGCTCAGCCGCGAATTCGAGCAGCAGCTGCGCAACCTCACCTACTCGCAGGGGAAACTGCTGCTCAAGCTCATCGACCGTGAGACGGGGCGCACCACCTACGAGATCATCAAGCAGTTCCGGGGTGGCACCACGGCCGCCTTCTGGCAGGTGGTGGCCCGCATGTTCGGCAGCAACCTCAAGAGCACGTTCAATCCCACCGAGGAAGACAAGCTGCTCAACGAGCTGATCATCCTCTACGAGCACGGGCAGCTGTAGCCCGCAGCGTGCCGATCCATCCAGTATATCCCCCGAAGGATCCTGATGGCATCAGGGTTTTATCCTCCACAACACCCCGCTGCGCGCAGCTATTTGGGGGGTGACAAGGGGGGTACCCTCGCCATAGCCTCGCCGTAGCAATGACGCATCAAGTCCGTATTTGGTAGGACAAAATACGGTTTTGATACGGCGCGGGTGCGTGGTGGGTAGGCAGGAGATGCATGCCCGCACCGCATGGCGAGAGACTCGGCCCGGTAGCCGAAAATTTGCTAACTTGCTTCCGTTGCAGGCCACGCAGTCCAAGACACCCCGCGCAGCCATGATATCGCACAAGTACGAGGACTACGCTGACAGGCTGGGGATTCACATCCTCGATGCGCTCACGGCCGTGCTGCTGTGGCCCGCCGTGGTGGTAGTGGCACTCTGGGCATGGCGAGGGATGCCGACGATCTACGGGGCCAATCCGCATTTCCTGAAGGAGATGAAGATCTCGGTGATCTTTTTGTGCACCATGTTAACTCTTCCCGCAATGTGCACCAAAAAGCTGAAGTGGTACAATATCCCCTTTTCGCTCGACGACCCCCGCAGAGCTATGATGTACCCAAACGCCGTCTACGTGATAAAATTTGTCATGCTAGGCGTGACGCTGACTGTTTGGAGCCTATTGGCTCCAGACATTTTGGAACCCTACCGAATACACGCGGTTCTCGTCGCCATAGCTGTCGCCTTACTCGGCGTACCCCCATACATTTACCGGGCGGTGAAATTGCGGAAGAGGACGGATTTGTGCCAAGAGACCGATTCGGATTACTAACCCTACAACCCCTACAGCCATGATATCACACAAGTACGAAGACTACTCGAACAGGCTCGGGATCCACATCCTCGATGCGCTGGTCTCAGTGCTGTTTTGGCCGGCCATGTTTGTAGGGATCCTATGGTGGCAGAGGGGTGTGCCGACGCATCTGGGAGCACTACCCGTCCTCACCTGCGCGGCAAGGAATGCCATATCCGCCTGCTTCGTGATCCCTCCCACGATGCTCATCTGCCGGCAGCTAAAATGGTTTAATGTGCCATTCGCACTGGATGATCCGCGCAGGGCCACGATGTATCCCTATGCGATCTACCTGGTGAAATTCGTCCTACTGGGGGCAACGCTACTCGTATGGGCTCAACTGGCGCAAGCCTACGCCCCGCAGCTAGCACCGTACGAAAAGCTCATGACGAATGGCTCCATCGCCTTGATGGCTCTCGGTTTACCGCCATACATCTACCGCATCGTAACGCTGTGGAGAAGGCAAGAGCTAAACAAATCGGATGCAACTGATGCAGCCTAAGGGCGGAGCACGGATACAGTGAGGAATGCCTATTGCACACCCTTTAAATCTCTCGAACCATGAGCCAAGCTGCGATGCCCGATGCGTTGCAGAGTTTGGGAAGAGCCCCGAGCATCGTCACGTTGCTGACGACCTACCGCTGCACGGCGGCATGCGCGCACTGTTGTTTTGGGTGCAACCCCAAGCATCGAGGGGGGACGATGTCGCTACGACGCATGCGCCGCTATGTGGACATGGTGCTAGAGGCGTTCCCAGGCGACATCAAGCTACTGGCACTCAGCGGTGGGGAGTGCTCCCTGCTAGGCTGGCGGCTCCCCCTGATCATCCTCTACACCCGGCTGAGGGGTCTGATGTCGCGCATCGTGACGAATGGGCACTGGGCCACATCGCTTACACGTGCCACACGTCGCCTACGCTGGCTCCAGCGGCTGGGGCTGACTGAGGTGAATTTCAGCACGGGGGACGATCATCAGGCATGGGTGCCACTGGAGCGCATCGTCCACGGGTGCGTGGCGGCCTACCGGCTGAGCATGCGCTGCGTGGTGAATGTGGAGACGCATCCGCAGCACACCTTCACCTATCACCAGTTTCGGGAGATACCGGTCATTGCCGAGATTCTGGCTGCGCAGCAGGAGAGTGGCACTGAGCTGCTCACCATAGTCCCCGGAGTGTGGGTGACGAATGAGCCCCTGCACACCCCCGAGGCTACACGAAAGGAGGAAGCACCGAATGGCGTGGAGATTCCGCCTCGCCGGCAGGGGTGCGATTCGCTCTTCAACACGCTGACCATCGATCCTCAGGGGCGGATACCGGCCTGCTGCGGGCTCACGGCCAAGCAGAATGCATTCCTGCAGGTGTCCGATCGGGTGGGCAGCCCGCAGGAGGTGCGTCAGAGCTGGTACAATCAGTACACCGACTTCCTAAAGCTGTGGCTCGAGGCCGAGGGGCCGCTCGCAGTGCTGGAGTACATCTACCGCAAGCAGGGTGAGCCGGTGCCCGAGCACTGGGTGAGCCGCCATGCATGCGATCTGTGCCGGGAGATTTTCCGTCCCGAGCGGCTGACCGCGCTGCGGCAGGTGTACCACGAGCTGGAGGGCGGCATCTTCTTCCGCTCGCTGCTGAAACGCCGTTACGAGGCGCATATGGGCGGAGCCTGCCGGTGCGCCATAGCTAGCTGGTAAGAGTCTGTTATACACATTCCACCCCCTCAAAGCCCTACAGCCATGTCTACCACAACATCAAAAGCGTTAGGTTACCTGCTCGATGTCATCTCATTCGTCCTGCTCGGGATCGGGCTGTACCTCTTCCTGGAGGATCCGAGCGCACCCCTGCCGGGGCTATGCTCAATCGTCACGGCCTTCGTGGGCGTATTTCTGCTGCGGGTGCTGATGCGCTACCCGCAGCTATTCGCCTTCCCGGGCGTGTGGCGCATCGATGGAGAGGCGAAACGCCTAGTGGCCCCCTACAGCGTCTCGTTCATCAAAGCCATTGCAGTCCTGCTGTCCGCAGTCCCGATCTACGCATACTCTTTAGTGCATTTCCAGCACCCGATACATCCGAATCTGCTGTTCATAATCTTCACGCTGGTGTGGACGTTCGGCTCCATGGCGCTATTCATGCTGCCTGCCGTGCGACTGGCGGCCCGCTGGCGCAAGGCGCAGGAAGGGGAAGTGTCAGCCTCATAGGCTCCGCCCCCATCACCTGGGGATGCATCTTTCCAGAGGACAGATAGGGGCCTGGCACCCACCGCTTTCGTGGGGGTGCTGCGCGCAGATGCGTGGCGCAAGATGTAGCACACACTACCAGGGAGGGAACGCGGTGCTCAGCCCTGCGGGGATTGGCAATTTGCATTACATTTGCGTCGATCCGGGGTGCAGGGAGTGACATTCCTGCATGGGGTGCCATATCTAACACGCACGGGGTGATGGGACTAGACAGGGTACGTATCGGCTGGCGGAGCCTGGTGATGGTGGTTCTGGCGGCGTTGGCAGCACTCGGCACGCCGGGATGCAACGATGACCTACTCAATCACGAGGCGGAGATAGAGAGCATCTACTTCGTAAAGCACCATGGGCAGGACACGATGCTGATGGTGAGCGACACGATACGGCCGCAGAGCACGAGCATCACGCTGACGGTGTCGCACATGGCCGACCTGCAACAGCTGGTGCCCGTGTTCAAGCTGTCGAATGGGGCAAAGGCGAGCTGCCAGTCGGGGCAGGCCTACGATTTCAGCAAGCCCTTCGACATCACCATCACAGCGGCCAATGGTCGCAACCGCCGCACGTACCGGTTTGAGGTGCGTCGGCTCGCACCTCCGCCCACCATCCCGCCCGTGGAGCCCGACCTCAACGGGGACAGCTACCTGACCAACTTCCGGCTAGAGGGCGTGCAGGCTAAGATCACCGTGAAGGGCACCCGCATCTACGCAGAGGTGCCCGAGGGGACGGATATCACCAAGCTGGTGCCGCGGTTCGATCTGCCCAAAGGGGCCACGGTGGAGTACGAGCAGGGGACACCCTACGACTTCACGGAGCCACTGTACCTGCGCATCACCTCGGAGGATAAGGCGAACGTGACCACGTACCGCGTGTTCGTGCGCTACCCCGACCCGGTGCTGAGCCCCGAGGCTCAGATCTACTCGTTCCGATTCTACGAGAGCGATGAGTACGCGGAGATCGACGGCTCCCGCATCTACGCCTCGGTGCGCCCGGGCTCCGACCTGAGCAAGCTCACGCCCACCTTCCGCATCCCCAGTGGGGCCACGGCCAGCGTGCTACCCCAGGTGGCCGCAGATTACACGAAGCCTGTGACCATTGAGGTAACCTCGCAAGACAAGAGCGCCAAGAGCGTCTACACGGTGTACGCTGAGACCAAGCTCCAGAGCCGAGTGGGGCTCGAGGAGCTGCTACTGCTGCCCTGCGGCGAACCCACGTTTCGGGATGACCGCAGCTTCACGTTCCTGGCTAGGAATAGGGAGGACATCTCGCAGCTGAAGGTGTTCCTGCGCCTGGCGCATGGCTGCACGAGCAACCTGGAGAATGGCAAGGTGTACGACTTCACCTCCCCGCAGACGCTCACCCTCACCTCAGAGGATGGGTATCAGCAGCGAAGCTACACCATCACGGTAACCGCGGTGGATGGGGATGTGCCCGATGAGAAGGGCACCATCATCTCATGGGAGTTCGCCGGCGTGGTGACGCGCACGGAGATTGTCCGCAACCGCATCTACTGCCACGTACCCCCGAACACGGATATCACTGCCCTGACACCGGTGTTCCTATTCAAGGAGAGCGAAGGGTGGTGGAATCTGTCCAAGGGGCACCTGTTCAAGGAGCCATTCAAGTCGAGCGATGAGATTGAGAGCGAGAAGGTTACCCTTGATTTCAGCGAGCCTCGGCAGTTTGAGGTATGGCGTAAGAACCCATGGGCCTGGGAGGTGAAGGCACGCTCGCGGTACACGGTGTACGTGACGGTGGATCAGGCCCGAGAGGGAGAGGCCGATCTGATAAGCTTTGGGCTAAAGGGCGTGCAGGGTGCACATGTGAAGCGCAGAGGCGCACGGGTGGACATCACCGTGCCCAACGAGACGGATGTGCGCAGCCTGATTCCCGAGTATCGTATATCCTTGGGTGCCACAACTAACCTGGCGCAGGGGGTGGCTACCGACTTTAGCCATGAGGTGAAGATGCTGGTCACCTCGCAGGGAGGTGGCGTGAAACGGGAGTATACCATCCGGGTAGAACGGCGGCTCAGCGACCAAGCCGAGCTGCGCAACTTCCGATTCCGAGAGATATCGGGGGAACCCGTCCTATCGGGTAGCACCTACACGGCCTACGCAGGGCCTGAGGTGAACCTGGCCCAGTTGACCCCCGAGTTTCAGGTGGTTCGTGGGGCGCGCTGCTCACTCCAGTCGGGGGTGCCTGGCGACTTCCGTAAGCCGGTGCAGTTCGACGTGGTGTCGGAGGATGGTAGCATCACACGGCGGTACACCGTGGTGGTGGAACAGCATCTCAACAGCGAGGCTGAACTGCTGGAGTTCCGCTTCCGCGAGCTGGATGCGCCATGCGAAATCAGCGGCAACCGGGTGATGATCCCCGAGCTGCCTAACGGTGTGTCCCTCACGGCCCTGACACCAGAGTACCGAGTGTCGAGCGGTGCCAAGTGCACGCTGGCCCACGGGGTGACGGCAGACTTCAGCGCAGGCAAACGCTTCACGGTGACCTCGGAGGATGGCTCCAGGAGCAAGAGCTACGTGGTGAAGCGGCAGATGCCCAGCATACGTTTCGACTTCGAGCAGTGGATTACCATCGGGAGTGGTAAGACGGCCTACCAACAGCCCGAGGGGGCATGGAGCAGTGGGAATGCAGGGACGGCGATCGCCATCGCCTTCTTCGGCCGCCCGGAACGATTCCCCACCCGCAAGACTAACGATGCGCACAGCGGTAATGCAGCAGCACTGGTATCGACGGAGCTGCTGAACGTGGATGGGAACTCTATCGCCGCTGGCTCGCTGTGGCTGGGAGGGTTCAAGGGTGACAACGTGCGTAAGGATCCGCTATCGGGCCCCCAGTTCGGCACGGTCTGGGCTGGCGGACGGCCCGACATGTTCCGGGGTTGGTACAAGTACAAGCCCGGGGCTCAGATGGTGAACAAGGCCGGGGAGCACATCGAGGGGACGGATGAGCTGGCTATCTACGCAGTGCTGTTCCACGGCCCACGGCTCACGGGGCACAACATCAACAGCAGCCCTGAGATTGTGTGCATTGCGAAGCTGGGCGACCTGAAGGCCAAGAGCGAATACACGTACTTTGAGGTGGCCTTTGAGGAGTGCAATGGGGGCATTCGCCCAGGTGAACCGCTACAGTACACCATCGTGCTCAGCTCGAGCCGCGATGGGGGTAACTTTGTGGGTGCCGTGGGCAGCGAGCTGACGGTGGACGATTTGGAAATCACGCTGAAGTAGTGGTTTATGGTAATTCGGATTGGCATTGTCACGGCGATCCTGCTGTGGTTCCTCCCTGCAATACACCCTGCTAGGGTCATAGCGCAAGAGGGTGCAGAGGGGAACGGCCTGTGGCGAAGCACTAAGAATCTGTCGCGCAAGGTGGCCAACAATAGCTCGGTGAAGGTGGGGCTAAACATCGGGGCCACCACGCCGCTCAGGATCCCCGATGGCGTGAGCTTAGCATCATACGCCCCACAGTTCGCACCCATCATCGCCCTGGAGACGGATCTATTCATCGGCCAACGATTCATCATCAACTGTGGGGCTCAAATGGAGTACAAGGGCATGCGCACGCGGTCGAGGGTACGGGACTTCTACACTGAAGTTGTGCAGGAGGACGAGGGCTCGCTGGTGCGGGTTGCGGGGCACTTCACGGGCACCAATGTAACTGACGTAAACCTGACCTACATCACGGTACCGCTACGCCTCGGATTCTGGTTCACCTCTCGCTTTGCGGCCAAACTGGGGGCTTACGTGTCGTATGCCATCGGGCGACGGTTTACGGGCTACGTGGAGGACGGCTACCTATGGACGAAGCCCCACGAGACGACAGGGATGAGCAATAAGCTGCTGGTACCACATGCAGACTTTGACTTCAGCCGGGAGATGCGACGCTGGGACTGGGGAGCCGATTTGGCTCTCACCACGTTCATCTCACGGCGATTCTTCATGGATCTGGGTGCCACCGTGGGGATGGGAGCCGTGCAACACTCACACTTCTCGGGCCTGCCATTCAGGTTGCACAACGTGTACGTATCGGTGAGCCTGGGGTACCGATTCGCCGGGGCTCCACAACGCCATATGAGCGAGAAGCCGTTTTGCTTTTTAGCGGGGAATATGCGACCTTTGAGCCGTTAATGCAGCCGGTGGCCAGATTTACATGCCAAACAAACAAAGCATCAGAGGATATGAAGAAGCATAATTTCAATGCGGGGCCTTGCGTACTTCCCCAGGTGGCTCTGGAGAACACGGCCAAGGCAGTGCTGGAGCTCGAAGGGGCTGGGCTCTCGCTAATCACCATGTCGCACCGCTCCAAGGAGTTCCAGGCGATCATCGATGAGACGGAAGCCCTGTGGAAGGAGCTCCTGTCAATTCCGGATGGGTACAAAGTGCTTTTCCTGGGGGGGGGAGCTAGCATGCAGTTCTGCATGGTACCTATGAACCTGCTGAAGCAGAAGGCCGCCTATGTGGAGACGGGGGTATGGGCCAAGAAGGCTGCCAAGGAGGCCAAGCTGTTCGGCGATGTGCAAATAATCGCCTCGTCGGCCGATAGGAACTTCTGCTACTACCCGAAGGGTTTTGACATCCCTAAGGATGCCGATTACCTGCACATTACGACCAATAACACCATCTACGGCACCGAGCTGCGTGAGGACATTTGCAGCCCTATACCGCTAGTGGCTGACATGTCGTCGGACATCATGAGCCGGCCGGTAGACGTGAGCAAGTATGCCCTCATCTACGGCGGTGCGCAGAAGAACGTGGGCCCTGCCGGCGTGACATTCGTCATCGTGAAGGAATCTATCCTCGAGCAGGTGGCCAGCAGGCCGATACCCACGATGCTGAAGTACTCGACCCACGTGGAAAAGGGCTCGATGTTCAACACGCCTCCCTGCTTTGCCATCTACACGATGCGTGAGACGCTGAAGTGGCTCAAGTCGATTGGCGGGCTGACGGCCATCGAGAAGATCAATCGTGAGAAGGCTCAGATCATCTACGATGAGATCGATCGGAACAGGATGTTCGTGGGTACGGCGGACAAGGATTCCCGCTCGCTGATGAACATCTGCTTCGTGATGAAGGAGGAGTACAAGGAGAAGGAGGAGGCCTTCCTAGAGTTTGCCAAGAGCCAAGGGATGGTGGGCGTGAAGGGGCACCGGGACGTTGGTGGCTTCCGCGCCTCGGCCTACAACGCACTCCCCATAGAGAGCGCCAAGGCTTTGGTAGCCTGCATGCAGGAGTTCGAGAAGAAGAACGCCTAGCAACTGCGGGGTAATTCCCACAACTTAACAGGGCTGGGCTGCATGGGTGATACACGTGCGGCCCAGCCTTTTCGTTAGTGCCACATTAACTAAGGGTAAAAGTCATGACAAAGGTGTTGGTTGCTACCGACAAGGCATTCGCCAAGGTGGCAGTAGATGGGATACGGAAGATCGTTGAAGGGGCTGGGTTTGAACTCGCCCTGCTCGAGAACTACAAAGAGGCTAGCGACCTGCTGAAGGCTGTTGCCACCGCTGATGCAATGATCGTGCGCAGCGACAAAATCACGGCCGAAGTGGTAGAAGCTGCCAAGCAGCTTAAGATCGTTGTGCGTGCTGGTGCTGGGTACGACAACATTGACCTAGAGGCCGCCACGGCGCACAATGTGTGTGTAATGAACACCCCGGGCCAGAACTCCAACGCAGTAGCTGAGCTAGCCCTCGGGATGCTGGTGTATATGATCCGGAACAAGTTCAACGGGACTTCAGGCACCGAGCTCATGGGCAAGAAGCTTGGGATACATGCCTACGGCAACGTAGGGCGCAACGTGGCCCGAGTAGCCAAGGGCTTCGGCATGGAGGTGTATGCTTACGATGCGTTCTGCCCCGCCTCGGCTATCGAGGCTGACGGTGTGAAGGCTGTTGCCTCGGCTGAGGAGCTGTACAAGACGTGCCAGTTCATCTCCCTGCACATCCCAGCGACAGCTGAGACCAAGAAGTCGATCAACCATGCCCTGCTGTCGCAGATGCCCAAGGGGGCTGTTCTACTGAATACGGCTCGTAAGGAGGTGATAGATGAGGACGGGGTGTTGAAGATCCTCGCTGAGCGGGAAGACATGCGCTACGTCTCAGACATCGCTCCCGACAAGCTGGACGAGTTCAACAAGTTCGGCGATCGGGTGTATTTCACCCCAAAGAAGATGGGAGCTCAGACCGCTGAGGCCAATATCAATGCAGGGCTCGCCGCAGCAGAGCAGATCGTGCGGTTCCTGAAGGAGGGCGATCGCAAGTTCCAGGTAAACAAGTAGAAAGAGCTGTAGCACTTAAAAGCGCATACGGAGATGGTAAAGATAAAACCCTTCCGTGGGATACGCCCCCCACGAGAGTTTGCAAAGGAGGTAGCCTCACGCCCATACGATGTGCTCAACTCTGTTGAGGCGAAGGCCGAGGCCGGCGAGAAGTCGCTGCTGCACATCATCAAGCCTGAGATCGATTTCGATCCCATTGCCGACGAGCACTCGCAGGAAGCCTACCAGAAGGCCATAGAGAACTTCAAGGCCTGGAAGGCTAAGGGGTGGCTCAAGCAAGACGGTGCCGAGCACTACTACGTGTACGCCCAAACCATGGACGGCCGCACGCAGTACGGGCTGGTGGCCTGCTGCCACTTTGAGGACTACGTGAGTGGTAAGATCAAGAAGCACGAGCTGACGCGCACCGAGAAGGAGAAGGATCGCATGATCCACGTGCGCAATCAGAATGCCAACCTAGAGCCCGTGTTCTTTGCCTACCCCGCCGTCAAGGAGATGGACGAGATCATCCGCAAGGTAGTAGAGAACCAGAAGCCAGAGTACGACTTCGTGGCCGAGGACGGTTTCGGGCACACCTTCTGGGTGATTGATGATGCGGCCGTAAACGCCCGTATCACCGAGATATTCGCCCAGATACCAGCCCTGTACGTAGCCGATGGGCATCACCGCACCGCCGCTGCGGCACTAGTGGGCCAGGAGAAGAAGGAGCAGAACCCGAACCACACGGGCAACGAGGAGTACAACTACTTCCTGGCCGTCATCTTCCCGGACAGCCAGCTGCGCATCATCGACTACAACCGCGTGGTGAAAGACCTCAACGGTCTCACGGCGGCCCAGCTGCTCGAGCGACTGGGTGAAAGCTTCGAGGTGAAGAAGATGGGGCCCGGCGTGTACACGCCAGCCAAGCTGCACAACTTCAGCATGTACCTGGAAGGTGCGTGGTACTCGCTCACGGCCAAGCCTGGCACCTACAATGACAACGACCCGATTGGGGTGCTGGATGTAACCATCCTGTCAGACCTAGTGCTGGACAAGATACTTGGGATCAAGGATCTCCGCACCTCCAACCGTATCGACTTCGTGGGCGGAATCCGTGGGCTAGGTGAGCTGAGTCGCCGCGTGGACAGCGGGGAGATGGCCGTGGCCTTCGCCCTATACCCCGTCTCGATGCAGCAGCTGATCAACATTGCCGACACGGGTAACATCATGCCACCTAAGACCACGTGGTTTGAGCCCAAACTGCGGAGTGGTCTAGTCATCCACAGCCTAGAGTAGCACCCACAGCACACCAAGGCTCGGCAAAATAGCCGCAGCTAGCATTGCTGCTAGCTGCGGCTATTCTTTTATCCCCACCAGGCACTCCGCGCATCACCCAATCGTATACGTACCCCCCATACGCACAAGGATGGAGGTAGTACATGCCCTTCTCCCAGTAGCATCAGCCATGCGCTAAGGCCGTGGGGATACCCTCTGCGAATTGGCAGGATTGGCCAGGGGCTAATATAGCACAGGGGAGGTAGAATGGCTAGGCCCTCTACCTCCCCCTCACGCCACGTGGATGGGTACCGTGGCGATTACTTAACCTCGAATGTCACCGAGGGCAGGAAGATCGGCTTCTTACCCTTGATGTTCGCCTTCACCATGTAGACGTACTTGCCTGGAGCCCAACGGAGCGGCTTGTTCTCATCAGCATTCGCCGAGCGATTGTCCTTCTCCTGCCCGATCTTGAAATCCAAGAATGCCCAGCCCATGCCCTGGAACTGCGTGCCGAAGGTGTTCTTCTTGTACCCCACCACGGCGAAGCAGTCCTTCATGTTCGTCATAGCCTGTAGCTCAGCCTCCGATTTCCCCACGGCCGACGACGGGAGTAGCGCCACAAGCACATCCTCCACCTCATCCCGCATGGAGTGTACACTCCCGCTGCTCGCCAGCACCTGGCCCATATCGAACACCTGATCGGCCTTAGGCCCCTTGCCCGCATGGAAGTGGGCATCAATGGGGTGCTCCTCTTTCCCAGGCTTTTCACCAGCCCCCGGCTTCTCACCCTCACCAGGCTTTTCGCCCTCGTGCCCGTGATGGTGGTGCTCACCGCCCGTCTCCACCAGCTCGATGTTGGCAGCCACGTGATTCTCATTGCCCGCCACGTCGAGGCAGTACACCACGATGTGGTACTTACCCGGCTTGGCATTCTTCGGAATCATGATCTCGTGGTGGTGGATGCTCGCATTGCGCTGCCCGTTGAGCGGCCAGCTCTTGTCAAACGTGAATGCCACCTCTTCCCCCTCGTGCCGCAATGACGTGTGGGTATGCCCCTTGCCAAAGTTATTGTGAATATCCACCTTATAGGACTTCAGCCCTTGGTTATCGGCAAACTCCACGTCGAAATGCACCCCGTGCTTGTCCCCAATGGTAAGCTTGGCGCCATCGGTGGGGGCCTTCAGATTGATAGTAGGCTTCTCAGAATCCTTATTCTCCTTGCGCATCTCCTTCTTGCATGCCGTAAAGGCCAGCAAGAGCGCGGCAGCCACAGCCACCAGTGCAAACGGTTTCTTCAGCATCGTATTCAGCATTGTTAACAGTTAGTGGAATAAAAACAAGTCAAATGGCCAACGCGAGCGAGAGGCGGAACGAGCGACCAGGCTCAGGGATCCTCAGCTTGCGATAGTAGCTCAGGTGATTAAAATACTTGGTGTCGAGCACGTTGTCGCACCCCAGCTGTGCCGTCCAGCCCATGCCAGCCCAGTGCGTGGAGTACTCCACCTGTAGGTTGAGGCGGAATGACCCCTCCGTCACATCCTCGTTGCGCGCTATCCGGTGCTGGGCAAAGGCGTACACCGGCTCGGCAAGGAACGTGAGCGTGCCATGCGCCCCGTGATGCCCTAGCGGCAGGTAGCCCACGCGCCCCATCAGGGTAGGCTGCGGCGTGAACGGGAGTGGATACCCATCCGTGAGGTTATCCTGCACCACGTAAGAGCCCGAGGCCCCCAGGGTGAACCAGTCATGGAGATGCGCATGGAGCTCCACCTCCCCACCCCACATGGTAGCCTGGGCCTGCTGGAAACGGTAGAGCTGCCCGGCATGTGGCAGCACCGACCAATCACCCGACGGATTGATGTAGAGGTAGTTGCTGTAGTACGCCCAGAAAGGGCTAACGGAGACCGTCAGCGGCAGCGTCTCATAGCGCAGCTCCACGTCGAGCTGATACCCCTTCTCGGAGCCCAGCGACGCATCACCCCGCTCGTGGCGAAACGAGCCATGGTGCACCCCGTTAGCCGACAGCTCATTCACGCTCGGCAGCCGGAAGCTACGCCCCAGGTGCACCTTCATCAGCAAAGACTTAGCAAGACTCCAGTTCGCCCCCACGCTCCAGCTGTAGTCGGCCCAACGGCGATTGATACGCGCGCTACGCTGGCTATAATCCCGAGCCACACTAGCATCATAGCCCGCATAATTCCGCAAATAGCTGTACAGCAGCGTATCCGCAAAGGGGTCAACCGAGATGCGGGCGAGGTCTGCACGCACCCCGCCCTCCAGCATCAGCCACTCGGCCACCCGATGCCTCGCCACAACAAATGCGCCCAACGTGCCACGGCGATAGCGTGGCAATAGGAATCCGTACCCGTCGATCCCGTGACGTTGCCCCTGCGCCTCTACGCCCATGGTCAGCTGCGAGTCGGTGGCATAGTCCCACTGCGCGCGACTCGAGGCCGAGAGCGTCCACAGGGTGAAACCCAGCTCCAAATCGCGATTCTTTGCCGGGGGCCCCTGGTTGGGGTAATGGGTGTGGAACTGCGCCAGCTCCTCGCGGCGATTACGCTGGATGCCCACATCCGCCAGCCACACCCAGCCCGCCGATGAGGCCGACGAGCGATAGTTGAGAAGCACCTTGGTGTGAGCCACTTGCGCCATCGGGAGGTCGATGTTCCTGTCATCACCATCGGGTAGCACCCGCTCATGCGACGGAATGCCGTGCGAGCCCGGAAAGAATCCCATTCGCTGCATCACGTGGCTCGCCGTCAGGGCCACCGTGCCCAGGCGCCCCATGTAGCCCCCCGAGAGCATCACATCGAGCTCATGGCCCGCCGTGTTCTTCAGCTTACGCCGGTAGAGCGGTATCACCCGCGTGTGGTATACAATCGAATCGGTTGGCACCGAGTAATCCCCATACTGTTGGGCTGTGAGCTGGGCCGACACAAAGGCATGCTCCCCCCGATAGCTAGCCCCCCCCGAGGCGCCCACAAGCCAGGCGTTGCTACGCGCCCAAACGCTCGCATTGCCACGCACCCCCTCCAGGGGAAGCGGAATATCGTCGTTGATAACTATGGCTCCCCCCATGGCATCGCCGCCATACTGAAGGCTCATGGGGCCCTTGTAGATCCCCAGCTTGGCGATGGCGTGCTGGTCGAACTCCAGCCCATGATCGGCCCCCCACTGCTGCCCCTCCTGCTTGATACCCCGGTCGATCACCGCGATGCGATTGAAGCCCATGTTGCGAATCATCGGCTTGCTCATCCCGTTGCCAATGCTCATCGAATGTAGCCCCGGCACATACTCCAGCGTCTGCGAGAGTGAGGGGGCCATGCGCGACGTCAGAAGGCTCTTGTCGACCATTCGCAACACCGCCGTGTTGAGGCGCACCTTGCGCGCCGAGACCCCCGCCGTGACCACCACCGAGCCGATGTTCTGATTCTCCTGATGCAGGCACACATGGAGGTCGCAGCCCGGCATCGAGGCAATCTCCACCCGGTGGGGTGCCATGCCCAAGCCGCGGAACACCAGGGCAAACGGGAACGGCTCATCCACCCGAAGGCGGAAATACCCGTTGGCATCCGTGGCTGTGCCATGCGACGACCCATCCACCACGACGGTAATCCCCGCCAGGGCAGTGCTGTCGACATCGGAGACAGCACGCCCCTCCACATCCACCTGCGCGGCCCCCACGAGGGAAGCCGCAACGAGTAGCGCGGTGCCGAGCACACGGCGAGAGAGCCAATGCAAATGGGCTTGCCACATATTCACTCCAGAAAATTCTGCTACTATTCGCGCCCCGCTTACGATTGGCACGCCTGGCAGAGGCCGCGCACAATGACCGCCTCCTCTTCAGCCATGAACCCCTCGGGCACTTGCAGATGCAGCTCCACGCACCCGGCCAGACACCACACATTGCCGCAACGCTTGCAGAGGAAGTGGGCATGCGCATGCTGCTCGGCTTGCAGCGAGCACGCCGCGTACTTCACCACACCCTGATCGGCCACGATGCGATGAATGAGGCCGGCCTCCTCGAGCGATTTCATGGTGCGATAGAACGTCGTCCGGTCGTAATCATTCCCCGTCGCCTCGCGGATCTCGCGCTCCGAGAGGGCCACCTTGCGCCCTATGAGGCAGTGCAACACATCCATGCGGCACGCCGTAGGGCGCAGGTGAAAACGTTTCCAGATGCTGGTATCCATGGCTCGGCTCATTGCTATCGCGGCGCAAATGTAACAACTTTGCGGCAATTTGCATCATTGATGCAAATAATTCCTCCGTTGCAAATAGCATTCGCATTGCGCAAACAGGCAACGCATCACGGGGTGAGCTACACTGCGAGGGCCACTGAAATAATGCCTACCTTCGCGGGTGAATCCCCACAGTGAGACATGCGGCACGATGGGAGGTCAAAACAAGTATTGGGGAGACCTTGAGTAGTGCCACGCAATCCCTATTCACAATGGATATTTTAAAGCTTGAGGCGGTCAAGAAGGGCACCTTCGGTACCACGATGGCCCGCCGCATGCGGGCTGAAGGCCGCGTGCCAGCCATCATCTACGGGCATGGCGAGAACGTGATGTGCGAGCTGAAAGAGGCCGATCTGAAGGCGCTCCTCATCACCCCAAAGGTCTACCTCATTGAGCTCTCAGTGGAGGGCAAGGTGGAGCACGTAATCCTGAAGGAGGTGCAGTACCACCCGGTGTCCGACCGTCCGCTCCACCTCGACTTCTACCGCTACGCAGACGATGAGCCTATTGTGATGGCGATCCCCGTGGATTTCCAGGGTCACGCGCGCGGTGTGCGGGCTGGGGGTAAGCTGGTGGCGGGTGTACGCCGGCTCAAGGTGCGCGGTCTGGCCGCGAACCTGCCCGATATCCTGCCGATCGATGTCACCAACCTCCGCATCGGGGATGCGCTCATGGTGAGCGACATCAGCTTTGAGAACCTCGACGTGGTAGAATCCCGGACGGTGCTCGTGGCCTCGATCAAGTCGCAACGCGGTGCCTCCAACAATGCGGTGGAGGACGAAGGTGATGAGGGCGATAGCGCCGAAACCGAATCGAGCGCTAGCGAGTAGTCCCACGCGGCCCGCGGGCCCAATGTAATCTGCCGTGAAATACCTCGTCGTAGGCCTTGGCAATCCGGGGCCAGAGTATGAGGGCACAAGGCACAATGCAGGTTTTATGGTGCTGGATGCTCTAGCCAGGGCATCCAGCACTTTTTTTACGTCCGAGCGTCTGGGGCAGATTGCCCACATCACGCACCGCGGACGAAGCCTGGTGCTGCTGAAGCCCTCCACATTCATGAATCTGAGCGGGAAAGCCGTGCAATACTGGCTCCAGAAGGAGCATTTAACCCCCGAGCGGCTGCTCGTGGTGGTGGACGACCTGGCCCTACCCGTGGGCAGCATCCGCCTGCGGGCCAAGGGCAGCGACGGCGGGCACAACGGGCTGAAAGACATCCAGGCTCAGCTCCAAACCACCGTGTACCCCCGTCTGCGCATCGGCATCGGGCGCGAATTCTCCCGTGGCAAGCAAGTCGACTACGTGCTGGCTCCTTTTGAGCCCGAGGAGCAAGACCTTCTGCAACAGGCCATTGAGGATGCCACCCGAGCCGTGGGGCTCTTTGCCACCCAGCCCATCGATCGGGCCATGAACGCCGTGAACACGCCCCGCCCGGGCGAGCCCCAATAGGACAGCCAGGCATGCGTATCGACAAATTTCTGTGGTGCATCCGCGTCTACAAGACGCGCACCGACGCGAGCCAGGCCATCCGTCTAGGGCGCATCGAGGTGAACGGGCAGCCCGTGAAACCCGCGAGGGAGGTGGCACCTGGCGATGCGGTGAGCATCCGGCGCGCAGCCATCACGCTCACGCTCCGCATCAAGCTGTTGCCCAAGGGTCGGCTCGGGGCTAAGCTCGTGCCCGAGTACGTGGATGACTGCACCCCACAGAGCGAGCTCGACAAGATGCGGCTACGCCTGATGCAGCCCCCGGCCATGATGAGGGCCCCCGGCAGCGGCCGTCCCACCAAGAAAGAACGGCGGGACATGGAGGAGGTGCTCAACCCGGAGGAGGCCGATTCGCAAGCCCTACCAGACGATCTGCTAGGCGACGAAGACACGCTAGCCCTGGAGGACGAAGAGGCCATCAACGAGTGGCTGCACCGAATGCACAACTAAACCGCACCCCCAGAGGGTGTAGATGGGAAAATAATTGCTACCTTTGCGTCGGCTTATAGCAATAACCTCGGGTGCGATGAAGCCTCAGGGCAGCACTCACATCCGTGGCGGGGCGTAGCGCAGCCCGGTTAGCGTGCGTCGTTCGGGACGACGAGGTCGGGAGTTCGAATCTCCCCGCCCCGACGGGCTTACAGGATGGCTGGAGATGCTTAGCATAGCACCTTCGGCCATCCTTCCTTTTACCCCCATGCCATGGTGCCCGGGGTGCGCCTTGCAGTGGCAGCCACACAACACGCAGCACGCAGGGCGCAACGGGAGGGAGAGCTAAAATTGCACCCGCCGAAAGGGTCGCATCACCCCACTCGCAGTCCTGATGCCCACCATCAATCCCGCAGGGAATGCGGGTGGCGAGCAACTACCCCTCCCATCGATGTTCCTCGATCCACCCGGGAGATAAAAGCGAGTAACGGGCTAGCAACACCGCACCAAAACCCTATTTCTCCTACCAAATTGGGACTTGGTACGTCGTGGGTACCGCGGGGCTAGGGTTTTGCATGGGTAAAAAAGGATGTCGAGCATGCGCACGGAGCGCATGCTCGACATCCTTTCAGTACGACCACGGAGACTCTCCCCGCTAGTCTTTCAGCTCATAGCCACATGCCAGGCACCCCATCCCACCGCATGGAGCCCGCTGCAACGGTGGCCCATTGGCACTCACCTCGCTTAGGATCCCCACCTCGACTCACTGGTCGCGGCGGCTGGCACCCTGGGCTACTGCAAGAAGTGGTAGTGGCTCCCGTAACGCTCGAAGGCGGCCCGGTCTAGCTCTTCACGCGCATCGGGGTGCGCCACGGAGATAATCAGCCGGGCACGCTCTTGCAGCGATTTGCCGTACAGGCACACGGCCCCGAACTCGGTCACCAGCCAATGTATGTGCGAGCGGGTGGTCACCACCCCAGCCCCGGGCTTCAGCGTGTTCACAATCTTGCTCACACCCTTCGCCGTGATGGCCGGCATGGCAATGATGGGCTTGCCGCCCTCGGAGCGCGAGGCCCCGTAGATGAAATCGACCTGCCCCCCGACGCCCGAGTAGAAGGTGGTGCCGATGGAGTCGGCGCACACCTGGCCCGTGATGTCCACCTCGAGCGCCGAGTTGATGGCCGTCACCCGCGGGTTCTGGGCAATGATGAAGGGGTCGTTCGTGTAGCCCACGTCCATCATGCGCACGTCATCATTCTTGTGAATGAAGTCGTACACGCGCTGCGAGCCCATGAGGAAGGTGGAGACGATCTTGTGGCGGTCGATGCGCTTTTGCGAGCCATTGATCACGCCCTTCTCCACCAGCGGGAGTATGCCGTCGGCAAACATCTCCGTGTGGATGCCAAGATCCTTGTGGTTGCCCAGCTGCGCAAGGACGGCGTTGGGTATGTTGCCGATGCCCATTTGTAGGGTGGCCCCATCCTCGATGAGCTCGGCGCAATGGCGGCCGATGGCCTGCTCTTGCTCGCTGGGGGTGCCGAATTTGGCCTCCTCGAGCGGCTCGTCATTCTCCACGAAGCGGTCGATGGCCGAGAGGGGTATCAGCGCATCGCCCAGCGAGTAGGGCACGCGCTTGTTGACAACCGCTATCACGCAGTCGGCGCGCTCAATGGCCGCCAGGGTGGCATCCACCGAGGTACCGAGCGACACGTACCCCGCATCGTCGGGCGGGCTCACCTGCACCATGGCCACATTCACGGGCAACACCCCGCTACGGTACAAGGCCTGCGTCTCGCTGAGGAATATCGGAATATAATCGGCATAGCCCGCCTGAGTCACCTTGCGGACATTCTTGCCCACGAAGAATGAGTCGAGCTGAAAAATCCCCTCGAACTCGGGCTCGCTGTAGGGTGCCGGGGGCTCGGTGTGCAGATGGTGCACGCGTATGCCGCGCAGGTTGTTGGCCTTGGCATACTCGCACATCGCATCGACCAGGATGGTCGGCGTGCTCGCCACGCTGCCGAGGTGGACGTGATCCCCCGACTTCAATACGGATACTGCCTCTATGGGCGATACGAAGTTAATCTTGCTCATGAGTGAAACGCACTTAGTTGGAGACGACGGAATGCACTCCTCCCCCGCATGGGTTCGCACCCTGCGCCAGGGAGGCCGGGCCACACGCCCACGGGGAACTACTCGATGTTGAAGATCGATTGCAGCTGTAGCAGGTTGAACAGATCGCGCACGCCCTGCTGCGGCTTGCGGATGGTGAGCGTCCACTTGTGCTCGCGGCAGGCCCGTAGGAGCGAGAGCAACGCACCGACCCCCGACGAGTCGATGTAATCGAGGTTCGTCATGTCGACGACAATCTTGCCGTTCTCCCCTTTCACCTCGCTGAGCAGCGCGCTCTTCACCTCGGCCGTATTGGCGATGCTGAGCTTGGTGTTGGGCTGGAAGGCTACCGTGGTGACTCCGTTGAGATGGGAAACCTGCAACATGGCAACAGAATTAGGATTGGTGTTGGATATATGGTTGCAACTCGGCGAGCACCTCGTCCAGGTGCTCCCTCAGCGTGACGCTGCGCTGGGTGTAGGCGGCGGGATCGGCAATGCCCGCGCGCAGGTCGTCCTCCATCGAGGCCATCTCCTGCGCGATGCCCATCATACCCATCGAGCTGGAACTCCCTTTCATCTTGTGCACGTGGCGCACCAACGCCTCGGGCAGCTCGCCCCGCGTCACCTGCTCTAGCAGGGGGAAGAGCTCCTGGCACTGCTCCGCGTAGAGCGCGCAGAGATCTCCCATCAAGGCCTTGTCATCCCCAGCCACCGCGCCGAGCCACTGCGTGTCGATATGCTGACTCATCTGTGCGTTTTCACTGCGATTGTCCCCGGGGCAGATGGGGTTACCTGGGCCATTCGCCGAGCTTATGACGCAAAGTTACCCATTTATCCTAAATACAGCGTCGCAAAAGTATCCGAACACCCCACTTTGCGGGCATCAGCTGCCACCCATGAGCGCAATGAGATAGTCGATGACGGGGATGAGCACAGCTGTGAGCACTCCCATGACGCCGATGGCCAAACCGCCCAGGGCACCCTCCACGGCCCCCATCTGTATAGCGACCGAGGTGCCGAGTCCGTGTGCGGAGGCCCCCATGGCCAGCCCCTTCGCCACGCTGCTCTTGATCCGCAGCACCCTGAGGATCGGGGGACCCACGATGCCACCAAAGATGCCAGAGATCACCACCACAACGGCCGTGAGCGAGGGAATACCGCCGCTCTGCTCCGCCAGGGCCATAGCGATGGGCGTGGTAACCGACTTGGGTTGGAGGGTGGCCACCAGCGAATCGGAGCCTCCCATGAGGTAGGCGATCCCCTTGATGGAGAGGACACCCACCAGGGCACCCACGGTGACAGAGGTGAGGATGGAGAGCACACGGCCCTTGAGGTTCTTCGCCTGCTGGTGCAGCACGTAGCCGAGCGAGACGACGGACGGGCCGAGCAGGAAGTCGATGGCCCCGGCCCCCCTCTTGTAGTCCTCATAATTGGCCCCCGTCAGCAGGAGCACCCCGATGATGAGCAGGGTGGTGAGCAGTATGGGGTGCAGAAAGCTCAGCTTCGTCCACTTGTGGATCTGCAAGCCCAGCACGTAAAGCCCCACCGTGAGTGGGAGTGCGATGTACGGGACGGCAAAAAGATGTTCCATGGCTATTGGGGCTTTGGCGGGGTGTTCTCGCTGCTCTCCTTGCGCCGCTCGAAACGCTGCTGCGTGGTGGCCACCACGATGATAACCAACACGGTGCTCAAGACGACTGAGATGAGGATGAGCGGCCAGTAACGCGCGATGAGGTCGATTTGCGTGAGGAGCCCCACGCCCGCCGGCACGAAGAATAGGCCCATGTTGCGGGTGAGGAAGGTGGCCGTGCTGTCCACGTAGCCGATGCGCAACAGGCCTGTGGAGAGGGCCACGAAGAGCAGCAGCATCCCTAGCACGCTCCCGGGGATGAAGTGGCCCATGAGCCAGCTCAGCAGCTCGCCAAGGCAGTAGAAGAGGAGGATTACGAAGATTTGTAGCAGCAGTCGCATGAGGACAATCGGCTAAGCGCCCAGAGGGTAGCATTCTGGCAGGGCAAAATTAGATATTTAGGCCCAGACGATACGAGGCCCTCACGTACTGCCCGCGGGCATGGCGTGCAGACGGAATGGGCACATCATCTCGGGGCATAATTTGCATTGGACTAGGTACCATGCCTAACATTCCGACCTGGGGCACAATGGCCTCCCTGCGCAATGATTCGGTAGGCCCTGGCACACCCCAAGGAGGGCACCAGAGTTACAATCACCACGTCTAGCTCCGGTGAGAGAGCCAGTTCGCCAGCACTTTAACCACTGAAATTGATATGTTTACCACAAGAATCTATACTTTTGCAGTGTGCACTTGATGACCCATGCGCACGGATCCCTACACGAATCCGGCCTGTGGGATCGTTCTCTTGGCACGGTGTGACAGGATGGGGTGTCGCAATCCGTGTAGAAACGGCGAAGCTCGGGTGCGTGACCGGTGCATTGGGCCGGAGTCTTGAGCAATCTCGCCTTTGCTCTACACCCTGTGAGTGGATCTGGTACGGCAGCCCCATCATCTGAAGTGTGAACTATGGTAGACTTATACACGACGAAGAGCCAATGCGCAGCACGCCCACGGCGGGCAGTGGTGCCACGAGTGGGGCTCTTCATGCTACAGGGCGTAGTGCTGCTAGCGTGCGGGCTGTGGGCCCTCAGCCCATCGGCCAATGCGGGAAAGCCGGCTAAACCTCCCCTGGCTAAGGAGCTCGTGGAACTGGGTAACTACTGGGCGGCCATCCCTCTACTCCAGGCCCAGATTGCGGAGTGCGACAGCTGCACTGTCCCGAGGCTACTGCTGGCCGAGGCACTGGCGGCTGTGCAACGGGATCAGGAGCGGGCCCTAGCATTGCTAGAGCCCCTGGGCACCCTGCCTCGTGCCATATTCCTACGCGGCGAACTGCTGCGCGGGCTATACCGGTTTGAAGAGGCCCGGGAGCAGTATCTCAAGTACCTTGCCCTGCCCAACGCAGAGAAAGCAACGGCCCAGCTAGCCCACAGGCGCCTGGCGGAGTGCCAGAATGCGCTACAGCTGGCGGGGGCAGCATTCAACCCTAAGTTCCTCGACGTACGGCATATCCACAAGGATAGCCTGGTGTCCGCAGTGGATGACCCGGCCCTGAGCTACAGCTGGATCCCCACGCCGGCCTCGCTGCAAAGCGAGTATGACCAACAACCCCAGCGCGGCGAAATCATGGCCTACCCACGACGTATTGTCCCATCTACGCGGCTCTTCTACACGAGTCGCACGTCGCCAGGCGGGTCGACAGACATCTACTACATCGAGAAGCTGGCCGACGACCTGTGGGCTCGGCCCGTATCGGCAGGCTACATGCTCAACTCGGAGCGTGACGAGGCAGCCCCGCTACTACGCAGCGACGGGGCCGTACTCTACTTCAGCTCCGAGGGGCACTATGGCATGGGGGGGATGGACATATTCCGGTCGAAATGGGATGCCAACACGGGTCGCTGGTTGCCTCCGGAGAACCTGGGGTTCCCCTTCAACTCGCCGTACGATGACTACTTGCTGGTGGTGCCAGAGCAGCAGGGCACAATGCTGATCGCCTCTCGACGCGACACGGGCCCAGATAGCCTGCGGCTGTTCCTGCTGGAATATTCGCCCACGGCCCCGGGTCAGGCCCTGAAGGGGGCAGAGGCCATCTCCCGCTACGCCCGATTCCAGTATAATGCTCCGGCTGGCGAAGTGGCTCCCGCCACCACGGCCGCGGTTCCACCCCGCCCTACCTCCAAGCCTGGCAGTCGGAAACGGCACCGCGATGTGGAAAGCGACCCGGAGTACAAACGGGAGCTGGCGGCAGGATTCGCACAGCAGAAACGTGCCGACACGCTACGCACCGAGCTGACGAAACTCCGTGAGGCGCTGTGGGACGTACGCACCGCAGAGCAGCGCAAGCAGCTAGAGGCTAAAATTGTCCCCGTGGAGCGTGACATGCTGACGGCACAACGTAAGGCCGACTCGCATTTTGCCACCGCAAGCCTCATAGAGCAGGAGTACATCGTGGGCAAGCGCACCCTACGCCAAAGCCCAGAGGGACAAGGGGCGTTCGCGGAGGAGGATCATGAGTTTCTACACCAGGCACAGATTGCCAAATCGGCATTTCAACCCGCAGAGATATCGACGCTATCGGCCTCGGCCAAGCTCCTAGTCAACTTCTACGCAGAGGCAAAGTCCATTGTCAATCTCCGGCGCACGGCGGGTAATAACCCCCAGCGCGAGCAGGGCATCGAGGCCCTGGCCCGTGGCTTTGTCAACCGCTACGAGAAGAGCGTGCACACCGCACAGGGCATATACTCGGACTGCCTGGCTGTGGCCCTGATGAAATCCAATCGCAACGAGAGTGCCCTGGTGCAGTCGGCCGAGCAACGGGCCCGAGAGATGATACGCAATGCGGGCGCCCTGCGTCGTAACAACTCGGAGAATGCACAATGGCAGACCTCATTCGATGCGCTGCTCCTAGATGCTCTGGCCAATCAGTTCTTCGAGGAGGCCTATAGCTACGCCTGGGGCATGTCGGCCTACCGGGCACGTGTGGAGAAACGCATTGCGCAGTACGAGGCCCTAGTAAACCAGGGGGGAGAGGTGGCTCCCGGTGAGGCTAGTAGAGCCACATCGCAGAGCGTGGCTACACCACAGCCTCCCCAGGCTGCCCCCACTGAACCCGTGGCCACACCAGCACCCCAAACGCCGGAACGGACCCCAGAGCCCGCTGCCGCAAGCGGGGGTCTACGCATTGAGTCGGTATCACCGTACACCACTGGCACAGCGATTCCCAAGGATGCCCCCATGCGCAAGGGCGTGGTCTATAAGTTACAGCTCGGGGCCTATAGCAATCCGATCGACCCCGAGATATTCCGCGGCATGGTTCCCATCTCGGCAGAGACGGTGGGTGGTGGCAAGATCACCAAGTACTACGCCGGCGAGTTCGCCACCAAGGAAGAGGCCGAGCGAGGCAAGCAGATAACGGCGAAATGCGGGTTCCCAGACGCATTCGTGGTGGCTTGGTACGATGGGCGCAATGTCCCCATTGCACGGGCTAAGAGCCTGGAGGGGACGGCGGTAAAGACGGAGGCACGCACCCAGCCAAGCCCCCGGGCCGATACGTACCGGGTGCTGGTGGGCACCTTTGAGTCGCCTATTCCCTCGTACGTGGAGGAGACCCTCTCCATACTGGCACCGCAGCGTGAGGTCACACGTCAGCCGGCTGAGAATGGCCGCTGGCACTACCTGGTGGGGGGATTCAAGGAGAAGTCGCACGCCGAGCGACTACGTGACAATCTGCTTGCGAGCGGCTACACGGAAGCCGAGGTCATGGAGTAGATGGTGACCCATTAGGGTGAGCCACCACGCGGAGAATCAGGGCTCAGCACGGTAGCCGACGCAGGGCACTACGCCCCGTATGCGGAAAAACGCTACCTTTGAGCACCTGCCACCGTGGATCTAAGCACTGTGTAATCATCAATGTAAGCCTTCCCTCCCATGGAGAGCTATCCTATTGTCACGCTCAACCAGTTCATCATAGACCGACAGGCCGATTTCCCCTACGCCTCCGGTGAGTTTTCACGTCTGCTGTACCACCTGGCGGTGGCTGCAAAGATCGTCAACAAGAAGGTCAACAAGGCTGGCCTGGTCGACATCATCGGTGAGGCGGGTGCTGTGAATGTGCAGGGAGAGGATCAGAAGAAGCTAGACATCCTGGCCAATGAGCAGTTCATCAAAGCGTGCCACAACAGCGGCGAGTGCTGCGGGGTGGCCTCGGAGGAGAACCAGGAGGTAATTACATTCGACCGGGAGTTCGGGCACGGGGGTAACTACGTGGTGCTAATGGATCCACTGGATGGATCTTCGAACATTGACGTCAACGTCTCCATCGGCACGATCTTCAGCATCTACCGGCGCATAAGCCCACGAGATCAACCGGCACAGCTGGAGGACTTCCTGCAACCGGGTCGCCAGCAGTGCGCTGCAGGCTACGTGATCTACGGGAGCTCCACCATGCTAGTCTACACGACAGGGCGTGGCGTGTACGGCTTCACACTCGACCCGAGCATCGGTGAGTTCTGCCTCTCCAATAGCAGCATCACCACGCCGCCAGACGGTGAGATCTACAGCATCAACGAGGGCTATATCAACCAATTCTCCACTGGTCTCACCTCGTACGTTCGCTACTGCCAGGAGGACGACAAGGGGTCACGGCGACCATACAAGGGTCGCTACATCGGCTCCCTGGTGGCAGACTTCCATCGGAATCTGCTGAAGGGTGGGATTTATATCTACCCAGCAACAGAAAGCGCACCTGCTGGTAAGCTACGACTCCTCTACGAGTGCAATCCTATCGCCATGCTGGCTGAGCAGGCCGGGGGGCTAGCCACCAATGGGCGGGAGTCTATCCTAGATCTGACCCCGACCACTATCCACCAGCGTACTCCGCTCTTTGTAGGCTCTAAGCGCATGGTGGAGAAGGCCATGGAGTTCATTGCTCACCACGACTAGCGTACCGATGCAAAAGCGTACGAAGATTGTAGCGACGGTTGCGAGCAACCGCTGCTCACAGGAGTTTCTCCAGGCACTGTTCGAGGCCGGGGTGAATGTCGTGCGGCTGAACACTGCGCATCAGAATCCCGAAGAGGCCGCAGCCACCATAGATCAAATCCGGGCCGTGTCTGATTCGGTGGCCATACTCATCGACACCAAAGGGCCAGAGATACGCACGGTGCCCGGCGGGGAGCCCCTCACTGTAACAGTAGACCAACCGCTGCGAGTAATCGGCGACCCTAGTGGCAGCTCGCAGGGCAATGTGCTGTACCTATCCCTGCCGAATCTCCCGCAGCAGGTGCCCGTAGGAAGCTCTCTGCTCATAGATGATGGGGAGCTCGAGCTAGAGGTCACGGCGCACGACGGCGATGCTCTCGTCTGCATGCCCAGGAATGACGGCCTCATCAAGAATCGCAAGAGCGTCAACATCCCCAACGTTCCGGTGGATCTACCCACCCTCAGCGAACGGGATCGGGAGTTCCTACGCGTGGCTGCGGAGCATGATGTAGACTTCGTGGCGCATTCATTCGTGCGTACCCGCGAGGATGTCATAGAGCTGCAACAGTACCTCAACTCGCTCGGCTCGTCTGCCAAGATCATAGCCAAGATAGAGAACCAGCAGGGGGTTGACAATATTGACCAAATCCTCGATCACGTCTACGGGATCATGGTGGCCCGGGGCGACCTGGGCATAGAGATCCCCGGAGAGCGCGTGCCATACGTCCAGCGCATGATCGTGAAGAAGTGCATCGAGAGCAAGCGGCCCGTCATCATTGCCACGCAGATGCTCCACAGCATGATCGAGAACCCACGCCCGACACGAGCGGAGATTAGCGACGTGGCTAATGCCATCTACCAGCGCACCGATGCCATCATGCTCAGCGGTGAGACGGCCTATGGCAAGTACCCCATCGAGGCGGTGCAGACGATGGCACGCATTGCCGCTGAAATCGAATCGCACCTAGCCGTCACGCCCGATCAGCACTTGCACAGGGTGGGCAATCCCATCACCGAGAGCCTGACGCGTGCTGCCGTGCGGGTATGCACCAACATGCCCATCAGCGCGGTAGTCGTGGACACGCTAACGGGGCGCACGGCCCGCTACCTGTCCGCATTCCGGGGCCAGGCCCCCATTTACGCCATCTGCTACCAGCCGCAGGTGATGCGGCAACTCAGCCTCTCCTACGGCGTTGAGCCGATGCAGATGGAGATGCGTGAATCGCGCGATGCCTTCCTGAGCGAATCGCTCTCGATGCTCGTACATCGGAAACGGTTCAAGGCCCACGACCCCATTGTCATCATCGGGGGAAGCTTCGGGCCGAGCAATGGGGCCACATTCATGGAGATCAGCAAGGCGGGGGATCTGATAGCCAAGCCGTACATTCACGACGAAATGTAGCCGCCAGTGGACACGAAGGCTTTGCAGCTGACCCCCACGCTATGCGCCGATGATCTGCTGGCCATCGCCGAGCTCTACATCGAGGCCTTTCCCGCCGTGGAGCGTCGTCCGATGCGTGCTATGGTAGGGCTACTGTCACGGGACGAGTGCCACTTCCATCGCATCGTACGCGGTGATGATACGGTAGGGCTCATGCACCTGTGGGATCTGCCCACCGTGTGCCTGTGTGAGCACTTTGCCGTGCAGCCCGACCTGCGAGGACACGGCATCGGGGAGTGGGCTATGCACCAGGTGATGGCCTCCACGCCCAAGCCCATCGTGGTAGAGGTGGAGCCACCCACCTCGAGCATCACAGCCCGGCGCATACAATTCTACGAGCGTCTAGGCTTCAGCATCCTCACCGAGCACTACTTGCAACCGCCCTACGACGCATCACTACCCCCGGTGCCCCTATACCTGATGTCGAGCAAAGGCCTTGGGCCCAATGCGGCGAACGACGTGGCGAGCAGCATACACCGCATCGTATACGGCCGAGACTGAGGAGGTATGCCGATGGAGCCCATCGTACAGTTGCACAACATCGAGAAGTCGTACGGGCAGGTTCACGTGCTGCACAGCATTGATCTGGCCCTACACCCCGAGCAGGTAGTAGCCATAGTGGGCCCGAGCGGAGCAGGCAAGACGACGCTGCTCCAGATCATGGGCACAATACTACGCCCCGACAAGGGAACGATCTCCATTGCAGGCCAGGAGCTGACCAGCCTCCGTGACCGTGAGCTATCCCACTTCCGCAATCAGACGATCGGATTCGTATTCCAATTCCACCACCTGTTAGCCGAGTTCACAGCCCTCGACAACGTGTGCCTACCGGCCCTCATCGGGCGTACACACCTGTCCACAGCGCGCAAGCGAGCCAAGGAGCTCCTGGACTACCTGGGGCTCTCGCATCGGCTATCGCACAAACCCGCAGCCCTATCTGGCGGTGAGCAGCAACGCGTGGCTATAGCCCGTGCGCTCATGAACAACCCCGCGCTGATACTGGCCGACGAGCCCTCGGGTAATCTAGACACCCAGAATCGCAATGAGCTCCACGAGCTCTTCTTCCGCCTTCGTGATGAGATGAAGCAGACCTTCGTCATCGTCACGCATGACGACACGCTCGCCAAGCAGGCCGACAGTGTGGTGCGGATAGAGAATGGCTGCCTGAGCGATTAGAGCTCCTCCCTCCCACATGGCTAGGCACGGTGTAGCCCCGTTCCGATTCAAGCACTTCGGGCTCACCCAGGCCGATGGGGTGATGAGGATCAGCACCGATGCTGTGCTTCTAGGGGCCTGGGCCCGTGTCACCAGCGTCCGCACGCTCGACGTGGGAACCGGCACCGGAATCTTGCCCCTGATGCTAGCCCAGCGTGGTGCCACATGCATCGACGCAATAGACATCGAGGCGCAAGCCGTGGCATTGGCCACCCAGAACGTGGCAACCTCCCCCTGGGCCCATCACATCGCCGTGCACCATTGCGCCTTCCAGTCATGGGCCCCGGATCATCCTGGGCACTACGGGCACATCATCTCCAACCCGCCCTACTTTCAGCACGCTCTCCAGCCGCCAGACCCTGCCCGCGCAGTGGCAAAGCACACCGTGCTACTACCCCATAGCGATCTGCTGACCTCGTCGCTCACGTGCCTTGCGGCGCAGGGTTACATCTCCGTAATCCTCCCAGCCGCAGAGGGGGCGCACATCATAGCCCAGGCCGAAGAGATGGGGCTTCATCTCAATCGCATACTCCGCGTGGCAGCTCGGCCCGGGGGTGCCATCAGACGAGTGCTATGCGAATTCGGCACAACGCCCGGCCTCCACGACGAGCAGGAAATGTGCCTCCACAACCACAGCGGGCACCCCACGGATGCGTACAAGCAGCTGACCCGTGACTTCTACCTCGCATTCTAGCCCCACCCATGCGTAAGCCCCCCAAAGGGCCGATCCCCATTTTGTAGCTACCTTTGCAGCCTAGACACTGCGTGCGATTGCAGCGCGGGCCTGGGCGTCCCCTACAAGGGCCTGCCCACCACTGCCGAATCGCACCATGTGGAGCATTAGCAGATTCGCAATGGGTGGTAAGCGGCCAGTGGTATCTTCCCCGAGGGGGTCATTGGCAGCCCTCCTAGCGGGCATATGGTTCACGGTGAGCCTCGCCGTGTCGGTGCTGCTAGGCATGCCCCGGTGCGCCCGGGTTGTCACACCCCAGGGAGGGCCCAAGGACACGCTACATCCCCAAGTGGTGCGCTGCACACCGCCGAACGGCATCACGCAGTTCAAGGGCGGAGAAGTGCGCATCGCATTCAATGAGTACGTCAAGCTGAAGGATCCCCAGAAGAGTATCATCGTATCGCCCCCACTCAAGGTGCCCATCGCCCCCATCATCCGGGGTAAATCGCTGGTAATACGACTGGACGACTCCCTACAGCCGCACACCACCTACAGCATCCGCTGGGGAAATGCCGTGGTGGATCTGACCGAAGGCAACCCGGTGCAGGGACTAGAGTACGTCTTCAGCACTGGCCCTGCAATAGACTCATGCCGATTGAGCGGAATCGTGCGGGATGCCTTCCTGCACAAGCCGCTGGAGTCGGCCCACGTGATGCTCTACCGCGAGGCCGACGACTCGCTCGCCGCAAAACGAAAGCCCGATTTCGTGGCACGGACTGATGCCAGCGGGCGATTTGAATTCACCCACCTACCCAAGGGACAATTCACACTCGCGGCCCTGAAGGAGGCCAACGGCAATCTCCTGTACGACGATGCGACCAAAGAGACCATCGCCTTTCACTCGCAACCAATAGAGGGCACATGCGAGTCCCGCATAAGCTCGACGAGTGCCCAATCCCAGGACTCATTGCACGCTCCGAATAAGATGGCCGCTGGCCCTATCACGCTCAACGGCTTCATGCAGCGGTGGGGACGGCAACGCCTTCTACGCAAGCTGCGCCCAGCGCGGGAACAGCTGGCGTTCGTCTTCTCACACCTCAATGACGATAGCGTCACTGCGTCGCTATGCGGCCAGCCCTCCGCAAGGCTCGTAGCCGAAAGAGCTGGGGACACCGTCTCATTCTGGATCATGGACTCCACAGTGGCAGCCATCGACTCCCTGGCCGTGTGCCTACGCCATGCCTCGACGGACAGCCTGGGCTCTGTTGCAATGCGCACAGACACGGTGCACCTAGTCTACACGCCCGCCAAAGTCGGGAAGGGTGGTGCCAAAGGGGGGCAACCCAAGCCGCCGGCCAAATCGAGCACCGAGGGGAGTGCCCACAAGGGATTCCGGATGACGCTAACCTACCGCTCGAGCGCAGAGTTCGTCCCGGGTGATACGCTAACGCTAAGCAGCCCGCACGTGCCCACCACCATCGACACCACACGCATTGCTGTGATAGATCTCACCGACTCCAGCAGGAGGCCCTACCGCATTGTCCGCTACCCGCGCATGCCACGGCGGCTGTCCGTCATCCCCACCCTCGCCACGCACGAGCAGTACCGCCTCGAGGTGCTCCCAGGTGCATTCCGCGACCTGACTGGCAGCACGAACGACACGCTACGGCAAGACATCAAGCTGGCCGATGCCAGCAAGCATTGCATCGTGCGGATCGCCCTGTCGCATGCGCCCGATCACTGCCTGGTGCAACTAACCGGCACAGGTAACGAGCGTCGCACCCAGTACCAGGCCGCAAGAGCCGCGGGGCAAGACACCGTGACGCTGCATTACGTCAAACCGGGCACCTACGGCATTCGCCTGGTGGAGGATGTAAACGGCAATGGGCAATGGGATGCCGGCGACTACTTCGCCAAAGTGCAGCCCGAGCCCGTGCGCTACTTCTCCGACGAGAAGGGGCAGAACGAACTGAAAGTGAGGCAGAATTGGGAATACTCGCTCAAGGTCGACTACAGCAAGCTGGCTGAATGAGCGGGGCCACCACCCCAACTAAACGAGTAGGAAGATGTCAGTGCTAGTGAATTTTTCCCTCTTTCCGACCGACAAGGGCAGCAGCGTGTCCGCGTATGTGGCCCGCATCGAGAAGGCCATTCGTGACTGCGGCTTCCCCAGTCAGCTTGGGCCCATGAGCACCGTGGTGGAGACCGAGACGCTGGCCGAGGCGCTGAGCGTCATGGAGCGAGCCTACGAGGCCATCAAAGACTGCTCACGCGCCTACATGAGCGCCAATTTCGACATCCGCCCCGGCCATTCGGGTCGCCTCCAGGCCAAAGTGGCCAAGGTGGAGCAACTCATCAGGGATGAGCCAACCCCATAGAATGTATTGCACAGCCCGCGCGCTGGTCACACTGTGCGCCATCTGCCTGGCCCTGCTCCTGGCCCCTGCCGCGGCGCATGGGCAGGAGGTGGGGAAGCGTCTACACGCATTGAGCGTAGGCGTACGGGGCGGCGTGGGTGCCGGCGGCGTCACCATACGTCCCTACCAACCCACCCACTCCGCGCTGCTCTACGACATCGGCCTACGGGCCGCCCTCCACAGCTCGAAGAACCTGGCCATGGTGCTTGAGTTCAACTTCCGGCGCACTGGCTACACCTCCAGCTACCCCACCCCGCACTCATCAACCCCACCGAGCCCCGAGGCATCGCTCTACGCAGCGCAGCAAGACTGGCTCACCCTGCCGCTCCTCATGGAGGGGCGCATACACATTGGCCCCGTAAGCATCAACGTCTTCGCAGGCCCTGAGGGTGATCTGCTGCTGACCGAACGGGCCGGCAAGGCGGGAGCCCTCACCAAGCAACCGCTGCACTCCAGCCTCCACCAGCGTCTCGGCATGAGCATCCTGGGCGGTATCGGCGTGGGGCTCAACACCCGCATCGGCTCATTCGTCGTGGAATACCGCACATTCTACCGGCTCACCAGCCTCTACGCGGGAGCCCAACTGCCCAAGCTGGACATGCCACGCTCCAACATGCGGGGGCAAGAGGCCAGCCTGAGCTACTACTACACGTTCACATTTGGCAATCAACCGTAAAGGAGCTTTCGCCATGAAACCATGCATCCTTTTTCTCATCCTACTCACCCTGCGCTGCCTCCCGCTGCTAGGGCAAACGGGCTACACGCAAGAGGGTAACGCCTCGTACTACGCAGACAAATTTCACGGCCGCACCACGGCCTCGGGGGAACGCTATGACACGGGCAAGAACACCTGCGCGCACATGGTGTTGCCCTACGGAACCATGCTCAAGGTGACCAACCTCGGCAACGGGAAGAGCACCATCGTGCGGGTGAACGACCGCGGGCCATTCGCCCCCAATCGCATCATCGACCTGAGCCGGAAGGCCGCCGAAGAGATCGACCTAGTACGCACCGGGGTGGCCAAAGTGCGCATCGAAACCGTTGCGGCCACCGCGGAACCTCAACCCGCGGCGCAAACCACCGCTGAGGCACCCACCGCCAGCACCCCAGAGAAGGAACCCACCCCAGCCAGGGAGGCCACCCCCGAGCCTCCAGCTAGCACCAGCACCCCTGCCGCCGCAGCAAATGGGGCTCTGAAGGGGACACTGGCCGACGGGAAGGAGTTCTTCCTGCGCATCGTCACCCCCCAGGGCGGGCAATACGGCGTGCAGGTGGCCAGCTACAAGGACGTGTCGAACCTGCTAGGCACCATCGCCGGATGGGACTACCCCACCAGGGCGAAGGTGGTGCTACTCGACACCCAGATGGACGACAAGCCGGCCTACCGGGTGGTGCTGGGCACCTTCAGCACCAGGGACGAGGCAGAGAAGTATCAGAAGGAGATTGCCTCTCGCTTCCCCGGCTGCTTCATCGTAGGCCTATAGGCCCACGCCGCGTTGCAAAATTGTAATCTTCGACAGACTCTTTCATAGACGGGAATAATATGGGCAATCAGGTTGTAGTGAGCGGTATACGCTCAACGGGTCGCTTGCATCTGGGCAATTACCTCGGGGCCCTGCGGCATTTCGTGCAGATGCAGCAGAACTATCAGTGCTATTTCTTCATTGCCGATCTGCATTCGCTCACGACGCATCCGCAGCCCGAAGCGTTGAACGATGCGGTGCGCTACGTGCTGGCCGAGTACCTCGCCGCCGGGCTCGACCCCAACCGCTGCACCCTGTACGTGCAGAGCGACGTGCCTGAGACGCTGGAGCTCTACCTGCTGCTGAACATGAACGCCTACCTGGGCGAGCTTCAGCGGTGCACATCCTTCAAGGAAAAGATTCGCAAGCAGCCCAACAACATCAACGCCGGGCTGCTGACATACCCCACGCTGATGGCGGCCGACATACTGGTGCACCGCGCGCAGCTGGTACCCGTGGGCAAAGATCAGGAGCAGCACCTGGAGATGACGCGCACGTTTGCCCTGCGCTTCAACCGCATGTACAACGCCGACGTATTCCCCGAGCCGCAGGCGTACAACCCGGATGCGCCGCTGATGAAAGTGCCCGGCCTGGACGGGAGTGGCAAGATGGGCAAATCGGAGAACAACGCCCTGTACCTGTGCGATGAGCCCGAGGTGATCCGCAAGAAGGTGATGCACGCCGTCACCGACAACGGGCCGACAGTGCCCAATGCCCCCAAGAGCGAGGCCATTGCCAACCTGTTCACGCTGCTGCAAGCCGTATCGGCACCCGATGTGGTGGCGCATTTCGAGGAGCAGTATAACAGCATGAGCATCCGCTACGGGGACATGAAGAAGCAGATTGCTGAAGACGTGATCAAGCTCACCGAGCCGCTGCGCGAGCGCATCGAGCACTACCTGGCCAATGGGCAGCTGCTCCGCAATGTGGCCATGCAGGGGGCCGAGCGGGCTCGCAAGAGTGCCCAGGAGACGCTGCGGCTGGCCAAGGAGGCCGTGGGCATCCGGAGCCTGTAACACCATCCCCCGGAGGGGAGCGCATTCGCACGCGAGCAAGGGCGGGGAGTCGAACGATTCCCTGCCCTTTTGCCATTCATGACCCTCCGTGCGCAGACGGCCCCGACGGATGTACCCCCATAGCATCCCGCCGTACGGGATGGGAATGAGTGGAGCAGCTGTATCAACTCAATCGCTGATGTAATCATCAGTCGCACAGCGCAGAAATAGGGATGCCCGCAACCCGGGCGATGCCCTGTAAATGCCGAGCAAGCCCCGGGCCTCCACCCACCAAAACGGCAGCAAGTATACCCAATGGACTACTAAATTGGGATTTGATACGGCGTTGGTACGGCGATGCTACGTCGCAGGGGCCGAGCAGGCTCCCCCCCTCCACCCTCGGGCGAGGCAGGTGCTAAGCTCCATGAGCAGCTCTACTTGGTGCTAAAATAGCGGCCTGTGGTGCACCGGAATCCGCACCGATCGGGTGCACCCCATGAGGTGCCTAGGGCTGACGGGGCTCGGATAATTGCCGCATGGGGCACGCCCCCTCAGGCAGCGTGCGGTGTGAGAATGGGTGTTGATGGAGAAGATGCGACTCGCCACGCAAGGCTCTACATCGAGCCTACCATTCGCAAGGCTACAGAGGTGGTGATGGGCATTGCGCAGAGTGGGCTCGGCACCCTCCCAGGGTGAGCAACAATGCCGGGCGGGACGACATGACTTCCGGGCATAAAAAAGCGGGGAGCCCTGTGGGCCCCCCGCTCATCATTGCATCGTCGTGACGACTAACGGCTCTTCACCAGTCGGATCGTCTTACGCTCAGCACCACGTTCCACCACGAGGAGGTATACACCGGCAGGCAGCTCCGAAAGCTGGAGCGCAATCTGCGGCTCGCCGTGGAGATTGATGCTGCGAACTAACGTACCCATCTCGTTCACAATAAGGAGACGGCTCGCGGCTTCCACGCCGGCGACATGCACCTCATCGGCGAACGGGTTCGGGTAGGCTTTCACGTGGGCAAAGGCCGATTCCTCAACCTCCGTGATAGGCGGCTCAGAGCCAGCCACGAAGGTCGCCACTATCGTCACATCTGCCGTAACCGTGAACTTCATGCTGCCATTGGCAAGATCGGCCGTCCGATCCTGACCGTTGATCGTCAGCTTGCTGAGGCGATAGCCGCTGTTGGCCTTCACCGCAATGCTGATCTCGGCATTCGCGTCCACCATGCTACCGCTCGCCACGGGGGCACCGTCCTTGGTGACGGTGAGCGTCCCATTCGCCGGCGTTTGGTAGGTAACGCTGAACTGACCAGGTTTCGGGGCAGCACCCTCAACGAATGTGGCCTCGATGTTCACGTTATCCGTCACCGTGATGGTGAGGATATTGTTGACAACATCGGCCGTGCGGTCGGCACCGTCCACCATCAGCTTGTCGAGCTTGTAGCCATCGTTGGCTTGCAGCAGCACCACGATCTTCGAGTTCGCCTTCACCTTGCCACCACTCACCACGGGTGCACCGTCCAGGGTCACCTTCAGCGTGCCGTTAGCGGGCTCGTTGTAGGTTACAGTGAAATCGGCCGGCTGCGCATTGAGCTCTACGAACTCCGCCTCGAGAGTCATGTTGGCCGACACCGTCCGGCTCACAGCACCCCCGGTGGCTTCCGTGGTGACATCCTCATCGTTGATCTTCGCCAGCTTCAGCTTGTAGCCGTTCTCCGGCGTGAAGGTGGCCACGGCCACGGTACCCTCAGGCACTGAGCTACCCGTGGGCAGGTCGTTGTCCATCTTGTCCTTCACGGAGATTGCGCCATGCTCAGGCTGCGCGTAGGTGATGGTGTACTGCTGCACAGGCTTGAAGGAGGCCTCGATATTCAGGTCCTTTGTCACTGCGTAGTCTGTGCGCCCATCGCGCAGCGAGCCCTTCATGTCCTCGCCATTGATGGTGAACTGGTCTACCACGTAGCCCGGGTTGGGCTTCACGGTGATCGAGAGGTATTCACCCTCGTCGATCTGGTCGCCGTTATGCACGACGGCACCCGTGGTCTTCGAGTCTACCTTCAGCACACCATGCTCCGGCGTGTTGAAATTCACCTTGAACTTGGTGGTCGAGGCGACAAATGCGGCCGAGATGTTCGTCTCGCCCAGCACTTTGTGCCGCAGGGTGTTGTTCTCGACAGAGGCCAGATGATCAGTACCGTTCACCATGAGCTCTTTGAGCTTGAAGCCCGCGTTAGGTTTCACGGTGATGATGATCTCGGTATCCTGATCCACCTTGTCGCCGCTGGTGAGGGTCTTCTCAGCTGTGGCCACGGTGAGCGCACCGTCAGCCGGCTGATCGAAGTTCACGGGGAACTGCTTTGTCGCAGGATCCTTCTCCACGAACGTGGCCTCGATGTCCGTCACGCCGGCGTGCACATACTTGAGCTCGCCGCCGGAGACTTCATTGGTGCGGTCTACGCCCGCTACGTTGAGCTTCGAGAGCTTGTAGCCGTCGTTAGCCTTCACCTTGATGGTGAGTTCTGTGCCACGCTCAAGCATCTGCCCTGTCGTGATGGCCGCCCCGTTGGCTTCCACCGCCAGGGTACCGTTGGTCACCGGCAGGATGTTGACGGGGTACTTGAGCTGCTGGCTCGGCTGCAAATCGATGTCCACATTCACCACCTTGTCCACCACGGTGGCATTGCCCCGAGCGGGTGCGTAGCCATCGAGTGTGATCTCGTACACGTGGGTACCCGCAGGAGCCGTCACAGTGACCCTACCGCCAGCCGCCGTGGGCTGCACCTTGCCTCGGAAGGCCACATTGGCACCTATCGCAGGCTGGCCACCGGCCGTAACCGTGAACACCACGTCGTACATGTTCTCCTTAAAGTTGGCTACAATTGTAGCCTCCTCCTGCACGTTGTGCTGGGTGTACGGATCCTTGCTGCCGTTGAACGACCACCCTTCGAAGGTGTAGCCCGGCCGTGCTTCTGCCATCACCGGCTTGGCATCATCGCCCTTCTTGACCATCTGAGAGGTCACTTCCTTGCCGTCCACCTTGAAGAGGCCCGCTCCCGCTGGCGCTGATAGGTAAGAGATCTCTACCTCCAGCTTGTTGCGGAAGATGGCCACGTAGGTAGCGTCAGCCAGCACTGGCGTATGCATCTCGAACAGCTCGGTCTCGGAGAGCGTGACTGACGGATCGTCCTTCGCCACCCACTTCACGAACTCGTAGTCGGCATTCTTCTCGGCCTTTACAGCCTTCGCCGGCTTACCGTACTCTACCGATTGCGACTGGGCTTCAGCACCCTCGATAGTGAACTTACCACCCTCGGCAGGCTGCGCCTCATAGGAGATGGTGTGGTTCGTGGCTTCCTTCTCGGGATAGACGCTGATGTTGTCGAGAAGTACGTACCAGTCCTTCATCGAGCTGTACACCCAGCGGAATTGCAAGAACTTCTTGCCCTGGAACTTGGCGAGCTCTAGGGTAAAGGTTTTCGTCTCCCGCTTGTTCGCATCCGTCTTGGCCAGGCTCTCGAGCTCTGTCCAGGTGGTGCCGTCCGTGGTGTACTCCACCTTGAATGTCTCGGTGGATTTCATCCGGAACAGGTAGTCGAATTTTAGGACGATAGGCTTGGTGATGCCCTCTACGAGGTAGCGCGTGGAATGGAAGCTGGTCTTAACTTTCCTCGGGATGACCATTGCACTGTAGCTATAGCAAAGTGCGAAGTAGCCATCGAGACTCCACCCGGTGAGAGGAGCCGTCTTCGTCACGCGGAACGGAACAGCCTTATCCCCCTCATTGGCGGAGAACCACCCATCCGTCAGCACGCCAGCATCAAAGCTCATCTGAGCAGGCACCGTCATGTACTTGGCGAACTGGGCCGTGAAGCTCATGTTGCCATCCACGTCCTTATCGGTGCGCGGGTTATCGGTGCGGCCATCGCTCCAGCATGTGAAGTAGTAGCCTTCATTTGCCTCTACTTCCACGGCTGTACCATCCTGGTGCTTAACCACTTGCTGCTTAAGCTCACCGGATTTCAGCTTACCACCCTCGCCGATGGTGTACTCGAGCGAGTACTTCACCTGCACGGGGACAAACTTGGCCTCTACGGTCAAATTCTCCCGTACGGCCCGATCGGTACGCGGGTTGTCAGTGCGACCATCGCTCCACTCCAGCACATACCCCTTCTCGGGCTTGGCTAGGATGGGCGAACCATCGGTCCCAGGGGCGACCTTCTGGGTGAGATCCCCAAACAGGGCACCATGCTCACCAGCTTTGTAGGTAAGCTCGAGCGTGGCGAGATGCATCTGCACGTTCACCGTGGCATCAGCACCCGCAGGCACATCGACACCACCGTTCACCGAAGAGTACTCAGCCTTGGATGCTGTCCAGGCGTACGACTTCCCGCCCTGAGCCGAGGTCATCACTACGCCCTCAGCGTTAGTGCGGTACTCCTTACCCTCGAGCGTGATAATGACATCGGACATCGGGTTTGTCCCATCCGTCACACGGAATGTCACCATGCGGAGCTTCCCTTGGGTAATCGTCAGGGTACCCGCCTCGGGGGTCACCTTGTAGTAGTTCGTCTCGTACGCCGCAGAGGCCACTGGCTCAACGCTATACTGGCCCACTGGTAGCAGATCCGTGAAGGCGAACTCTTTGCCAGCCTGGGTGAGCTTGAAGGCACCCTTCGCCACCGGGCTAGGCATATCCACGACATCCTCCTGGTTCACCAGCTTGTCGTACATGAATTCGGGCTCTATGGGCTGACCGAACTCTATCGACTGCTCGAGCTTCACCGTGACAGCCTTCTTCGTCACCGTCACCCTGTGGGCGACAGAGGCGGCTGCACCGTAGTGGCCTGAGCCGGTCTGCTGGGCCTCGATGGTGCTCTCACCGGGAAATGCGATGAGCATTTTACCGTCGGCCTCACTGGCCACCTCGGGATTCGTGGCCGTGTAGCTAATCGGCAGATTTGCCGATGACTTCGCCGTCAGATCCATTGGGGCCGTTCCGTACTCGAACTCCTTCTGGGCGAGCTCCCACGTGATTGTCTGCCCAAAGGCCAGAGCCAGGGTGTAGATGCGCTTGGTGCCGTTGGCAGCCTGCACGGCAATCCTAATCGGATTGCTGAGATCCACCTCGGTCACACCGCTCTGGAGCTCCGTGGTACCCACGAAGGCCTTCGCTTCTGGCGATACGGTGAAGTCGAGCTTCATCTTCGTGAGCTCCTCAGGCTCGCCCGTCTCATCGTTGATCGGCACTAGCATCGAGCTTGCGATAGGATCCACCTTGAGATCCTTCTTCAGGCCCTTGTTGCTAGCCATCTTAAGCTCGAGTGTGAGTAGCTCGTTGGCATCGCTCGCATCCTCCTCAGCCAGCACCTTGATCGTCTGCGCTAGGCTCTGGCCAAAGGCCTGGAACTCAGCCTTGAACTCAACAGGATCGCTACCCGAGAAATCAAACTCCGTATCCGCAGTTACATTATTCCCCTTGTACTTAACGGTAGCTGCGGGCCAGGTGCGGGTAAACGTCCCCTTCACCTTGCTCCTGTCAGCGCCCTTGCGGAACTTGATCTTATAGCTCTTGTCAGCCTGGAGAGCTGGCTTACCCAGCGTACCCTCGAAAGCGAAGCTACTGATCAAGTCGTCCTTAGCAATGGGGTTCCAGAGCCCTGTGCCGTCCTCCTTATCAATGCGGGTGGGATCCACCAGCTTGAATGTCGCCGGGGTCGTGCCCGAGAAGGCCATCGCATTCTTAGGCCCTTCGTCGAACTTGTACTCTACCACACAGTCATCGGGCAATTTGCCATCGGGCTTGCGCACGTACTTGTACATGTTGGCCTTGATAGTGGCCCCGTTGTCAGTGTGCAGACCTACCTTCCAGGCGCGGAACACATCAAATTGCCCTTCGAGATTACCAGCCACGCGCAGCTTGGCGAAGGCTGGACGGTGTCCACCGCCGCTCTCCGTCTCCTGCTTAACACCGTCGACGTAGATGTCAACCATCGTCTTGCGACCGTTGTGGCTGTGCATCGACACCGCAATGTGATGCCATACCCCAGGGGTGAGCACCGCATTCTTGGTGAAGTCCACCTGCAAGTTGTCACCGAGCACCACGGCCACGGCATTATCGGGCACATCGGAGTAGCCCGCAGTGGTGAGCACGAAGAACCCGGGAGAGGCCACGAGGTAGCCCCTGTGGGCCCGATCGATCTTCACGAGCATCTCAACGCAACGCCCCTTACCATCGGCCACCATGTCGCCCATCGGGCCCGTGATGTCACCAAGCAGGGCGTAGCCCTTACGGGTAGCGATGGAGTAGAACCCGTTCGGATCCTCCTTCACGCACACCACCTCGGTCGTCACCTCGTTGTTCTCCTTTGTGATCGCCGTAGGTTGCTCCTCAATGACGGCCTTCACCACGTGCTTACCCTTGGTCGAGAGATCCGCCTTGGTCTTCAGGGTGAATTCCTTCCGCCCCGTATGAGCCGCCAGCTCTTCGCTGGTGCAATCGAGCTCTTCAGAGCCCATCTCCTTGTCATCGACAAGGATCGTCACCTTGATCTTCGCCTTGTAAGGCTCAGGACCACGGTTCGCAATGGTCAGCTTTAGCTCCCTATCGCTCGGGAGATTTAGTCCCGACTCACCCGCATCGAGCTTCACGGCTGCCAGGTCGCCCCAGGTGGGGTTCTGCCCCTCGTGGAGCATCACCGTGATGTCCCGGATGTCGCCTATCGACAGCTTCTCGGGCACACATGGGCCACGGTCAACCTCAGCCTTAGGCGCAATGATCAGTCGCGCACGCTTTGCACCAGGCGTGGCAGTGGCCGGCACGGTCAGCTCAAAGTCTATGTCATCCACCTTAAGCCCCACGGTTGCCGTCACCTTCTCATTGTCCTCAAACTGCTTATTGCCATTCCAGTCCACCCACATGGCAAATGTGGACTCGCTGGGTGATACGTTTCGACTCAACCGAAGGTTCAGCTTGAGTTTGCCATCCTTCTGCCATACGTCCAGCTTCTTCTTCAGGTCGTAGACGATGCGGCTTGTGCTCGACGGGAATTTCACCCGCTCACCATGGCTCTTGGGGCCTACGCTGGCAAATGTGAGGCCTAGCCCCGGTGTGATTGTAGACGGGATGCAGTAGGAGTCGTAGGATGCCACGAGGCCCACCGAGTTATCCGAGGCATCGTAATCGTCCCCCTCCAGGATCACCCGGAAGAAATCGTTCGAGGCCAGAGGCATCTTCATCTTCTTCGAGAACTCTACCTCCTTCTCTTCGCCCGGGGCAAAGCTCAGCCCCCGCTCACGCATGACGATCTTCTTAAGGTCGTACACGAGCAGGTCTACGTCCTTGACCTCGGAGCTCCAGTTGTTGCGCACCTTCACCTTGATGGGCACCTCACCTTCCGCATCCGTACCCATCAACGAGGCAGAGGCTGACAGGACAGTCAACGTGTTCTGCGCAGGTACGCAGTCCACCTCAGCCACCCAGCCGTCGCTCATGCTTTCCTCTGACTCAAACCGGAATGTGATAGCCCCATCTGAAGCCTCCGACACGAAGACCGCCGGGGTCTCCTCATCGTTCCCCGAGAAGACGGCGCGAGGCAGCTGCCCGTTCACATTCAGCGAGTTCGGTATATCCCGAGTGAAGACCCCCAGGTAGGCATCGTCCTCTACCGTCTTGAACTTGGTGAACTTCACCCGCACGCGCATGCCCGGATCCTTGGGAAGGATCTTGAGCGTAGAGATCTGCTGCGGGCTGTACTTGCCGAAGTACCCACCATTGTCCGTGAAGACCATGGGCTCCGTGAGTGTAACCGTGAGCCTCGGATCCACCGGCATCGGGCCAAACCAGGTGTCCACCAGCTTCGCCGTGCCCATGGGCAGCACCTTACCCAGGTTGTTCACCTTCGTCTGCGCCACGTTATCCTCAGGCACCACGTCACCCTCTAGTCGGGCCTCAAAGCGCACATCCATCAGCTCGCCGAGCAATGACTCAGAGGCCAGGTTCACCCGCATGGCAACCTCCCGCGACTCGTAGGCCGGGATCTCTTCATCCATAATCTGGGCCGTCTGCCACTTCCCGTTCACGTAGGCACGGATCTCAATTCCCTTGGCAGGCTTAGCCCCCTTGTTAGTCACACGCAGCACAGCGTCCACCATGCTCAGCTTCGCCCCACCCTCGATCTCTTTGGCCAGGGCCAGGCTCACGTCGGGCTTAGAGGCCATCTTCTCGATGGAGATGCTTATAAGGGCGAGCAGGTCATTCCTGTCATACCCCGAGAACTCTACCGCCAGGTTGTGCTTCTGCCCCTTCTTGAGGACGAAGTACAAATCCTCGTTCTGGTCACGGGCCATCTGCACCTCGCCCAGCTGGCTTGGGATAACCGCCCCGTTGCTCATCACGCGCATGCGGGCCGTCGTCTTATCCCCCTTGCTGTTCGTGCTCAAGCTACCAGAGATGCGCAGCACAGCATCATCATCCATCCCTGTGAGGTCGAGCTCGCAGAACTGGAGCGTGGCCATGTTGTCCGCATTCTTCGTCTTGTTGAAATAGTCGTTCTTATCGAACCCGCTCGTCGTCTGGGTGCACACGATGCCGAACAGGTTGGAACCCGCCTGCACCGACCCATACATCTTCGAGATGTACTTCACGATCACGTTCTTCCCCGTCTGCACACGGAACAACGTAGGCGGTATCTTCACGAAGGACTCTACCAGCGGCAGATCCTTAGGCTCAACCTTCAGGCTTGGCACCACATCGGCAATCACCCCGTAGGAGCGTTTACCCATCGCATTGTCATCCACCTTCACCGCCACGGCGAAGATAGGCTCACTCACAGCCTTCACCTTCTGCTCAGCCTCGCCCGTGATATCAAACTCAGCCTTCCCGGCCTCCACAGTGCCCAGCGAGCTCCACTCGCCGCTCTTAACATCACCCAGCAGCACCTCGTAGCCCTTGGTAGCCTCGGCGAGCTTCTCCCACGAGAGCTTCCATCCGCTACGGCCGCAATCGCTCTGCACCAGCTTCATTCCCTTCGGTTGCGGTGCAATGGTGAAGTGGCCTGTGCTCTGGGCGAGATTCCCCTTGGCATCCACCACGCGGAGCACCGCCTTTGCGGTCAGCGGGGCGTTAGCCGGAATGCGGAACCGCTGGCTCGTGAGCCCAGGCAGCGCATCGGTCGTCGACTTGGCAACCTCCACGAAATTGCTCCCTCCATCGTAGGAGATCTCAAGCGTGTAGGCGCCCTCTAGTCCCTCCATGCGAGCCATGTAGGCCTCACCCGGCACGAGCATTTCACCCGCGGCGGGGAAGAGCATCCGCGTCTCGCCCATGTCAAACCACCACGTGATGGCGTACTCCTGCTTACCATCGGTCACCGTGGTTGCATTGACGGAGATCTCCATGGACTGCTGACCAGCAAACTCGCTAGCCTCCAGCGTCACCTGCTCGATGTTGTTCAGCGCATCCACCTTGCGCTCGGGCAAATCCTTCACGTGGCCCTTCGTCCCATTCAGCACCCAGGGCTGGAAGCTCGTAGCCCCCACCTTCACCGTGAGATCAAGATCGTTGATCATCACCTTCTGGCCGTAGGGCACCTGGTTCTTGCTAGCGGGGTCATTCCACACCAGCATCACGCGTAGCCCCTTCGCCCCGGCCGGGATAGCCACCGTCTGCGTAGCCGCCGGGTCGCCCGCCTTCAGCGAGCCCACGGCGTAGTAGCGCTTCTCAAACGTCACCACCGCGTGCTCAGCGTTGAGCAAGCCGTAGCCATACTGGAAATCGAGGCCCTTGCGGCCCGCATCATCAGCCGTGTTGGCCACTACAGCCCGCAGCAGGTCGCCGCGCACGTTGGCCCCCATATTCAGCTGGCGGTAACGCTCCTGCACCAACGCCAGCGTGCCCGTGGTCGTGGGGCAAGCCATAGAGGTACCGCTCATGGTCTGGTAGCCATCGGGCGGCTTCACGCTGTACACATCGGCCCCCTTGGCGCATATGGTGGGGAAAGAGCGACCGTCATCCTGCGGCCCGCAGCTGGAGAAGTACGTCAGCTCGCCATTCTCATCCACGGCACCCACATTGATCACATTCTTGGCCCGGCGAACAGATGTCCCGTAGCCCACCTCACCCCACATCTCCTGCGTCTGATCGGGGCAAGCATCCTGCTCATTACCCGCCGCGAAGACGTGCACCAGCGTGGGGTGCATGTGCGTGAGCAGGTCGAGCTGATAGTCTGAGGCGAAGTAGCCCAGCTGATTGTAGTAGCGGCAGAGGCGATTGAGGGCGAACCCGTAGGAGTTCTGCGTCAGCGTGATGCCGAACTGCTCGGCCGCCTCGTGCATCTCCTGCTGAGCCGACTTCCCGTTGGACTGCTTATTGAAATTATACGTCCACGCCTGCGCCAGCGGGGCCATGCCCCGCCCATCGGGGCTCAGCGTACCGGCACCCAGCACCGAACCCGCCACGTGCGTTCCGTGGGCCTCGTTGCCACCCCCCAGCTCGTACTCCTGGCGGTGCACCCGATCGCCGAAATCGGGATGGTACATCACGTTGCCATCCCAAATCCCCACGCGGACACCCTTCCCCAGGAGTCCACGCCCCCCGAGGGCCGTGGGCGCATTCAGGACGCTAGCGCGACTGAGCGTGCGCCCGTTGTAGTTGTTGATCTCCATGGGCCGCTCGATGGGATCCACCCGCAGCACCCACGGCAGAGCCAGCAGGCTCGGCAAATGCTGCGCCGACACCTGCGCGCGGGCCATCTTGAAGGCCTCGAACACCTTCACCTGGGTGCACCCCTGCGCCTGCAACAGCTGCGCAGCCTGCTGCACAGGGGCATTACCGGCCAGGAAGATGTCCACCTCGGCCACCCCGTCTGCCACGCGGGCATGCTGGGGGATGTTCCCCCCGGCCAGCCACTCCGACAGCTTCCACTCGGGGCGTACCGTCATCACCGAGGTGAGCTTGCCCCCCCGGAGCTTTGCGGGATGGGTAGCCCCCTCCCGCAGTAGCGCGAAGTAGGCATTGCCCCCCACGTAGTCCTCCAGCACCAGTCCCTGGCTGGCGAGCGCACGCATCTCGCTCTCGTTCGGCAGCTGCGCGAACTGCACCAGCACATTATGCTGGCCGCCCGTCGCCGCGCCCACGTCAAGTGCGCCTCGAGTTGCCACCCGAACGTTCGGTTCGGGCACAAACCGATGTCGCCCCAGCTGCACCGCTTGCTGGGCCCACAGGCTCAACGGCAGCAGCAGAAGCAGCGCAACGCAAAGTGTATACCTCTTTCTCATGCGTCACATCGTTTTGGTGATTATCGCGGTTTGCCCTGGCCACACGCCAGTAAAAGCTCGTCTTCAGACTCCTAAGTTAGCCTTTATTTCCGTGCGATCGACCAATCCGGCGCAAGAAAAATCGCCTCGAAAACGCAATCTCTGATTTATACAACGATTGGGAGTATTTCATAAGTCGAAAATTTTTCATCTGCCCATAAACGCCATTATCGGAAACCCGCCATACCAGGTGATGGTGGAAGGCAACGGGCGAGCCAAACCGGTATACCACCTATTCATGGAGCTCGCCTTTCAGCTCGCACCGCGCAGCACGCTGATTACCCCAGCCCGCTACCTATTCAATGCGGGATTTACACCCCCCGAGTGGAACGCTAAGGTGCTGGGCGATCCGCATTTCCGCATCGTGTGGTATAGGGCCACCTCGACAGAGATATTCCCCTTCGTAGACATTAAAGGGGGTGTGGCCGTCATGTACTACGACCGTGGACAGCACTTCGGCGCAATCGGGGTCTTCAAGGCACGCCCCGAGCTGGACAGCATTGCGCAAAAGGTGGCGAGTTGCGGTGACCTACCGCTGACAGACATCATTTACGCAGAGGCCAGCTACCGTTTTAACACGAGTTGTGCAGAGGTGAGGCAACTCGTGAAAGAACGCCTAAACGGTGATCGGAAAATTATCAGTAATGTCTTCGATAAGCTCCCGGATCTATTCACTGAGGCGAGGCGAGACGATGCAGTAAAGGTGTACGGCTTGCTCAAAAGCCGCCGATGCGTACGCTACGTGAGCAGGGATCTATTGGAAGAGCATCCCAATATGGAAAAATATAAAGTGATCGTTCCCAAAAGCAATGGTTCAGGAGCTATTGGGGAAATTCTATCTTCTCCTTTTATTGGAGAACCCTCGTCAGCAACAACGCAAACATTCCTCACCATCGGGGCATTCGGTACACGGGAGGAGGCTGAAGCTTGCCTAAAGTATGTGAAATCGAAATTTGCCCGCACGATGCTTGGGATCCTGAAGGTGACCCAGAATAATCCCAAAGACACGTGGCGATACATCCCCCTTCAAGACTTCACCGCGGGTTCAGACATCGACTGGTCACAGCCCGTTGCTAGCATCGATCGGCAGCTCTACCAGAAGTACGGCCTGAGCGAGGGCGAGATCAGCTTTATCGAGCGCATGGTGAAGCCCATGAGCTGAGCCTGGGACGCTACTCCATGGGCCGTACCCTCTCCTCGATGAAGGCAATCTCCTCGGGGGCGAGATGGTATTTGGCGTAAAGCTGCTGGTCAATCTCCGCCACCGAGAGCGACCAATCGATGTCGGACGACGACGTGAAATCCTGTAGCGGCACATTCTGCCAGGTGTCCCTGGTATTATGTTGCGTTACCTTGAGTGTGCCCAGCATCACCCGTGTAAACTTGGCCTTCACATATTTCAAGCATGCCTCGGCCTCAGCTTGCGTATCGAAAGCACCGATAGTTATAAACGAATGCGTGGCCCCAATAAGGGGAGCAGACAAAACCTCCCCAATGGTGCCAGATCCATTGCTCTGCGGCAGGGCGACCTTAAATTTGTGCAAGTTGGGATGCTCCTCGATAAGGTCGCTGTCTATCCAGCGATACACCCGCTCCTTTCTTACAAGCCCCAGGATTTGGATCTGCTTGCAAGAACGCCTCTCGACAGAAAACACCTCATCGAGGTCGAAGATGGGGGTAGTCAAACGCCGCTCCCTTCCCTTGCTGCCAATCTTCTTTTTGACATCCGGGTGACGCTGGTACAGCACCTCGAGTACGAATCGGTTGGGCGGATAAATGATACTGCTGAGTGGCGCAAATGCCGGATCGCTTAGCACCTTTTGCGAGATGCCTCGCAGTTCATCGAAGGTGAAGAAGTGCTTAATCTTGCCGAATACCTGACTCCGGTCGTAGTACATGACGGCTACGCCCCCTTTGATGTCTACAAAAGGGAAGACATCCGTCGAGGTGGCCCTATACCACACGATGAGGAGATGTGGATCGCTAAGCATTTTAGCATTCCATTCCTTCGGAGTTTTACCTGCATCAAAGAGGTAGCGAGCCGGAGTTATCAGGCTCACACGAGGCGCAAGCGTCGTGGCCAAATCGATGAAATGATGGTACACAGGAGTGTCACTTGTCCGCTCCTGTGTCACCTGGTATGGCGGGTTTCCGATAATGGCGTTTATGTCCATCTTCTGCTCGCTGCTTATGTGCCAAAAACGTTTGCCGTCACGTAGGGTGCGGGCCACCCGCGGGAGGTTGCCCGTGAGGCTCGGAATGAGCTTAGGGTAGCACTCGGCGTGCACCGTGGTGTCACGAAACCCGGCCAGGGTACGCCGCGTGATGCTGCGCGCCATGGGCGTCATGCACAGCGCTAGGATATTCTGCTCCAGGGTCGTATCCCACAGCTGCAAAGCCAGGGCGCGGGGCACCTCCCCGTACTTATTCTCCGCCTCGGCCCGACGGGCACGGTAGATGCTATAGGTGGCGTAGAGGGGGTAAAGCCCGCTCTTGGAATTGATCTCCAGTATGCGGCTCTGGGGCGAGAACACCTCCTCCGTGATGCCCTCGCACGCCACGTGGCGAGGCGCATCCAGCTGGCGGCGGTAGTCCGCATCGTAGAAGCACCAGCCCCCCAGGCTCTCCCCCAGGTGCATGTTCACCACCCGCCAGGGCGTGAGCACCGTCTCCTTGTCGGGATTGCGAAAGGTGACGAACAGGGCCGCAATGCGCTCGATGCGCTCCTCGATGGAGCATTGGTCAGCGGCACGCACCATGGCCCGGATGCGCTGACCCGCCCCCCGGAACACGTCGGGATCGTAGTAACGCTGGAATCGGCGGAACACCTCCTTCGTCACCCCGCGGGGCATGAACTCCTCCCACGAGCTGTCGTCCACCAGGTTTGTAAAATTCTCCAGGGTCAACTCGGTGTCCTCGTTAGCCATCTCAGCTCCGTAGAGCATCAGGGGCATGCGTATGGAGATGCCCCGAAGAATGGATATGGCGCCACTCCGGGCCTTGCTCATGGCTTGCAGCTCTGCCAGGCGCTGCTGCTCCTGGGGCGAGAGCGTCTGCTTGCGCCGCCCCTCCAGCTCCCCCAGCTCGGCACGCTGCTCATGGGTGAGCCCCTGCCGATTGATATCGATATCGCCCGGGCGGGGCATGGCCTGCGTTTTGCCGATGATGGCCCGCAGCTCTTCAAACTCACGCAGCTCCACCGCCGTCAGCCGTAGTAGCTCCCCGCTGTATAGGGCCTCATCCCAAAAGCCCGCCTGCACCACGCGCTCAATGTGGGCCCGCTTGAGATGGGCCAGCATGGCATGCACATCGTAGGGTTGCATGCGCCCCCCCTCTACGGCAATGATGGGGCAAAAGTTGAGGAAGTCACCCAGCATCTGCCTATCCTCATGCTCCAGCCCCTGGTCCCTCGCTGCCAGGCAAGCCGTCCTAGCCAGCACCTGGAGCGTACGGTCGGGGGCAAAGTCGAATGCATAGCAGTCGGTCTTCATCTTCCCCCCGCACGTGTGGGGCGTTTGCACCCGGAAGATGGTTTGCATATACCCCGCGGCCGACGTGCTGTAGGCACCCGCCATCAGGAACACCCCCGTCCAGGCAGGCACGCTCACACCCGTCGTTAGGCGTCCGCAGGAGAGGGTGATGGTGCGCGTGGTATCGGGCTCATCCCCAATGGCCGCATTCACCATTTGCAGCGCATTGCGACTCTCCTCCTCCTGATCCCCATCGCCCGCCACGTTCACCACCCGAAACTGGCCAAACACGGGGTGGGCCTTCAGCTTGAGGCTCAGCACCCTAGCCGCCTGCACGCCCGGCAGAATCCACAGCGTGTGGCGAAAGATGCCGCGAAACGTCTCGTTGGCGTAAGGGTAGAGCGAGCCCTCCTCGTCGCTGCACAGCAGATCGAGGAATCGATCCACGTCGGGCTCATGCGCAAAGACCCCATCGGCCCGCACGCGGAAGAACTCACGGAAATTGAACGCCCTCTCCTCGTCGCCATACTCGCTCAACAGGCTCCCCAGGTCGTAGGTGTAGATGTGCATGGCCGGCAGCGAGGCGTAGGGGTTGGTGTCGCCCAGGTGCGTGGCGTCCCACTCCTGCTTGGCCCGCTGCTCCATGATGTAGTCCCAGGTGTAGACCTCCTCCGGGCGATGCTCATCCAGCAGGTTGAAGGGGGTGCCCGAGAGACGCAGCACGCGCGTGTTCTTACCCGTGAGCTGCTTCAGCACCGCCTGCCCCAGCTCCGTCTGGGTACCCTCGTGCGCCTCGTCGATGATGAGGAAATCCCAGTTGGTGGCAAAGAGCTCGTGATGCTTGTTGATACTCCCACCCACCTGCTGCGCCCCGCGCAGATCTTGCATCGAGGCGAAGCAGACATATTTATCGCCCCGGGCCGCCATCCTCTCCAGCGCAGCGAAGCCTTCACCCCAATCGTGGGAGGCGTAGTGGTAGTCGGGCCGGTCGTAAAACACCTTTTTGAATTCGTCAAACCAGCCCGCGTCCACCACGGGGCGGTGGGTGATGATGAGGGTACGCCTCATCTCCATTTCCCGGGCCACGCGCAGCGCGCAGAGCGTCTTGCCGAAACGCATCTTGGCATTCCACAGCATGCGCCTACCCCGGCGAAACTGGCGGCGCGTACGTTGCACAGCCTCCTCCTGCTCGGGGCGTAAGACGAGAGGCTCGGGCTCACCTGTCATGTGCTCAGGTAGCAGGCTCTCCCTAGCATTCTTAACCGTCTCAATAGCCCTCTTGGCCGTCTCGAGATCGCAGCAATACCACTCGGTGGCCCCGGCAAAGGCCTTCCGCTTCACGCCCGAACGCTCCAGCACCCGGTGCACCTGCTTATCGTCAAAGGTGCACACCTTCTTGTCCTTTATGAACATCGCCAGCTCGGTGTGTAGCAATCGGTAGCTGATGCCAGCCGTCCGCGTGTACTCCCGAATGCGGGCGTGGGCTGCCTCGTTGAGCACCGTGCTGTTGGCCGCAGGGATATCCCGAGCCTCTGAATTCAGGGTGGTCATCCCGATCTTGAGGCAATCCTGATGCTGCGCATCGTCGATGGCGAAGATGTAGATGAGGCGCGACTTAAGCGATGACTCGAAGGTGGCCATACCGGGCTGCTATCTGATGAGGTCGATGAAACGTATCACCCGGTGGCGGGCTCCCGTGCGGGGGTCGCGCTGCCCCCAGTCGCGTATAAGGCAGTAGGTGCCGTTGTGCCCCTGGTAGGTTTCCCGCTGGCAACCCGGGCAAAGAATCTCCTCCTCCACCACGCCGAAGAGCGTGGGCCTAGCCTCTCGCACCCGATGCCGGCAGCTGCCAGGCACCACACCCCGCAAGCCGTCCATCTGCCACACGTTCCAGGAAACGATGCCGGCCACCAGAAGCACAGCCCGTGCAGGCGGCGGTGTGCCGAACTGCGCCTCATAGTACTCCAGCAGCGACACCAACAGCGCCTCGCGCGCTAGCAGCAGGCTGTCGCCCTGCCACTCGAAGGCGTAAATGCTGCGATAGGCCTCCAGGGCCATCGTCAGCCAGCGGTGCGGATCTGTGACGTTCTCAGAGATGACCCTCAGCTTACGATCGAGCATCCCGATGCGGGCCCCCAGCGGAATGGGTTCGCCCGTGGTGGTGTCGTAACGGCTCGCCAGGTAGGGGGCCTCGCCGCAGGCAATCTCCATCCGCGTGTCGCGCACGTAGTGCTGCCAGCTCTTCCCCTCTGGGAAGACAATGGGCGAGGTCACCGGGGCCCACGTCTGTGCCTGAGCGTCCTCCACATTGAAGACATCCTTACGCCCAAACCAGGCCTCGTCCACCACGTTGTTCTGCGCATTGCACACCCATGATGGGGTGAACACCTCGGCCATGGCCTTGGTGCGCCCCGTCTGCTCAGCCCGCGACTTGATGGCTCGGGGGCGAATCACCTGCCCATATTCCCCCGTGATGCGCGCCGGGACGATGGGGTCGCCAAACCCGTAGCCAGGCCCCAGGTCGGCATACTGATCGGTGGCCCAGATGATGTTGCCCCCCGTGGTGCGATCGCGCAGCAAGAGATCCAACACATTACCCGGGAGCTGCCCCAGCGCATCCTCACTCGTATCTACCTGCTCAAACATGCATACCCCCCTGCCCGGGAAAATGCGGCACAGAGCCCGCACCCCACCCGCAAAGGTACGAAACTGCCACGGCCAATGCATGCCCACGAGGGCGCAAGAGTCCAAAAGATGCATGAGCCTCCGCGGGATAACCCGGGGGATGGGGAAGTAGCCACGACGTAGCCTCGCCGTAGCAACGACGCAGCAAGTCCCAATTTGGTAGGACAAAATACGGTTTTGATGCGGCGTTGCCCCCTCGTGGGTGGGGCGATGAGTGGGGCGCGGCGGCATGGAGCACCAGCGGCCCGTAGAGATTTTAGGTACCTTTGCCCGGAATTTTTGGCTCGCTGCCACAGGGACGTAACGCATGTGGCTGGGGCCCTCTCCTGCACGGCATATTCACAGCTTGCATATGGGTATGATGGGGGGCTTGGCCCAGCTGTTGGCACGCAAATACCTCCGCCGGATAGAGGCATTCATGCGCCATCCGGTGGAGACGCAGTCGGCGGTGCTGCAACATCTGCTTCGGCGCGGCGCGCGCACCAGCTATGGGGCAGAGCATGGCTTCGGGGGCCTGCGCACCTATGAGGCCTTTCAGCAGCGCGTCCCCATTGTGCACTACGAGGATCTGGAGCCCTACATCCAGCGCATGCGGCGGGGCGAGGCGCATGTGCTGTGGCCGGGCACGGTGCGGTGGTTCGCCAAATCGTCGGGCACCACGGGGAGCAAGAGCAAGTTCATCCCCGTAACGCACGATGCGCTGCGGATGTGCCACTACCGGGGCGGGTACGACACGCTGGCCCTGTACATTCGGCAGGTGCCGAGCACGCGGTTCTACACGGGCAAGGGGCTCACCCTCGGCGGCAGCCACAGCATGGAGCGGAGTTTCGGCCGCTCGCACGAGGGCGACCTATCGGCCATCCTCCTAGAGAACATCCCCCGCTGGGCTGACAGGATACGCACCCCCTCGCGGCAGGTGGTGCTGCTGGCCGACTGGGAGATGAAGCTGGCCCAGATTGCCAAGCAAACCACGCAGCAGCGCGTGACCTCGCTCAGCGGCGTACCCTCATGGAACATGGTGATGCTGAAGCATCTGCTCGCCACGGCGGGTAAGCGGAACGTGTGCGAGCTGTGGCCCCACCTGGAGGTGTTCTTCCACGGGGGCGTGAGCTTCACCCCCTACCGGCAGCAGTTCGAGCAGCTGATCCCCTCGGCCTCCATGCGCTACATGGAGATCTACAACGCCAGCGAGGGGTTCATCGCCCTGCAAGATCAGCTCGGCAGCCCCGACCTGCTCCTGATGCTCGACTACGGCGTGTTCTACGAATTCATTCCCATGAGCGAGTTCCACCACCCCGCACCGCAGGCCGTGCCGCTGGAGGATGTACGGGTGGACGTGAACTACGCGCTGGTGATGAGCTCCACGAATGGCCTGTGGCGCTACGTGATAGGCGACACGGTGAAGTTCACGAGCACCTCTCCCTACCGGATGCGGATCACGGGTCGCACGCGGCACTTCATCAACGCCTTCGGCGAAGAGCTCATCATTGACAACGCCGATGCGGCCTTGCATCAAGCCTGCCAGGCCACCGGAGCCAGCGTCTCGGATTACACGGCGGGCCCCATCTTCATGGGGGACGAGGCGAAGGGGAGCCATGAGTGGATTGTAGAATTTGACACGCCGCCGCGCTCGTGCGAGGAGTTCAAGGCGGTGCTGGATCGCACCCTGTGCGAGGTGAACTCGGACTACGAGGCCAAACGGAGCCACAACGTGACGCTGGTGCCGCCCACGCTGCGGGTGGTGCCCCGGGGCACATTCTTCGGGTGGATGGCGCAGCGCGGTAAGATTGGGGGGCAGAACAAGGTGCCCCGTCTAGCAAATGGCCGGGAGTACGTGGAGCAGCTCCTGGAGTATGCCTCGCAGCAGGGCATACCCATCGAGACGTTCTAGGCACACGCACGCCACGGCCGCAACACCTCCCCAACCCATGAGCCCAAAGCACATTGCCATAGCAGGTAACATCGGATCGGGCAAGACAACGCTCACGCAGCTGCTCTCGGCGCGGCTTGACTGGCAGGCGTACTACGAGAATCCGGATAACAACCCCTACATTGCCGACTTCTACGTGGACATGCCGCGGTGGGGGTTCAACATGCAAGTATTTTTCCTCTACAGCCGCATTGCGCGCATTCAGGAGATCCGCAATGGCAACCGGCACGTGGTGCAGGATCGCACCATCTACGAGGATGTCTACATCTTCGCCCCCACCCTGGAGCGCATGCACCTGATGGATCTGCGCGATTACGTGTGCTACAAAAACCTGTTCGACCAGATTCGCCCGGTGATTCAGCCCCCCGACCTGCTCATCTACCTGCAAGCCCCGGGGAGCGTGCTGCGGCAACGGATCCTAAGCCGCAACCGAGAGTACGAGCAGCAGGTGCGGGAGGATTACCTGGATTCGCTAAACGAGTTCTACGACCGCTGGGCCGACGAGTATGCGCTGGGGCCCAAGCTGGTGTACGACGTGGAGTCGGTGGATTTCGTCAACAATCCGGACGACCTTGAGCGCATTGTGCGCGACGTGGCAGCCTGCTTCCCCGACGTGGCCATACTGTAGCCGCCGGGGGCACGGGGTGGCTACTCGCCCACCTCAACCGTAGAGCGCCCGCCGCCGCACCGCTTGACGCGGATCTTCACCGCGATGCGCTCGTTCATCTCCTGCACGTGCGAGATGAGGCCCACCTTGCGGCCCTGCATTTGCAGACGCTCCAGGGCCTCGAGGGCTACACCGAGGCTCTCGGGATCGAGGGAGCCAAAGCCCTCATCGATAAATAGCGAGTCGAGGGTGTGACTGCTGGCGGAGAGGGCCGAAAGGGCCAGCGACAGGGCCAGGGAGACGAGGAATGTCTCGCCGCCCGAGAGGGTATCGGCCGGGCGCACCTCGTTGAGCAGCTCGGTGTCTACAACCTGAAGGGCCAACGTGCGCCGCTTGATGGCCCCCGAGGTGGGCACCTGCTCGAGCCGGTAGCGGGGCATGATGTATTGCAGATGCTCGTTGGCATACTCCACCAGCACGCCGAGCGTGTACCCCTGGGCTAAGACCCTCAGCTGCTTCCCATCAGCGGAACCGTAGAGCTGGCTGAGCTTCTCCCAGTGGCTACAATCCTCTTGCATCGACTGTAGCTCTTTGCTCAACTTGTCGTGCTGAACTCTCCGCTCGGCATCCTGCTCTAGCGTGTTGCGCAGCTGGCCCGCTCGCTCTCGGCTCTGGGCCAGCTGATTCTGCATAGCTTGCCCCTCTTGCACCAGCTGCTCGGAGGTGTACTGCTCTATCCCCTCACACTTGGCGCGCAGGTTGGCTAGCTGCTTCTTCCGATCTCTGAGCAGTGACGCGACATTGCTCTCTTCCTGCCTGGCCTTCTGGATCTGCTCGCGGAGCTCATTGGCTCGCTGCGCAGGCATGGCCAGAATGGCATGCAGCGTGTCGGCCGAGTCTACCTCGGGGTGAGATGCGAGCCAGGTCTTCACCTCGCCCGTTAGCTTGTCCACGTCGGCACGGATTTGAGCCAACTGCTCCCACTGATGCTGGTAGGTAGCCTCGCAACCCTGCGACTTCTTCCCGAGCTCCCGGAGCTCATCCTCCCTTCGGGTCACGGCACTGTCGGCCTTAGTTACTTTGTCGGCCAGCTCATGCTTCACCATCTCGGGGCTCTTTTCTCCCAGCTTTTGGTGCAATTCCCGACGTATCTCCTCGATCTCTGCCTCTTTCTTGCTGATACGAGTTTGCAATTGGTTACGCTGATCGGTGGCCATCTGCAAGGGCTCGGCCTTTGCGTCCAGGAGGGTTTGCAGATGCTTAGCATCACGCGTGAGACGATCTATCTCCTTCGACAGCTCCACCCAGCGTGCGCACGCGTTGCGCAGGCGAGGGAGCCAATCCGCATTGCGCACAATGTCCTCATGCCAGGTGCTGGTGATAGGGGAAACGATAGGCTCCAGCTCCTGAAAGAGGGCCTCGCAGTCGGACGTATGCTGAGCCAGCATGCTCTCGCTGGCTAGCACCTTGGCGCGGTATTCGCCCTTTTGCGATTCCGCCTCCTTGATGCCCTTCGTGAGATCCTCGTAGCGAGTGCGCAGCTCATGCTGATCGGCAGTGTAGGGATTGAGCTCGTGGGCCAATGGGTGCTCCGTGCTCCCGCACACGGGGCAGGGCTCCGATGCCTTCAGGGCCTTCCGCAACCCTAGCACCTCGGGGGACACTGCACCCTGCATGGATTGGAGCTCGCCCTTCATCCTCTCCGCCTCGCTCTCGCAATGGTTGACATGGGCCGTGTGGGACTCGACGCTCGCCTGAGCCTCGGCAACCTTCATGCGGAGTTTATGGTAGCTCTCCAGACGGACGAGTAGCGCGCCGCCATCCTTAAAGAGTGCCTCGGCCTTGCTGAGCTCCTTAAGCCTAGCCTGGCTGTCTTGCATCTGCGACTGGGTGTCGGCGAGTTGCTTCCGCACCTTCTCCTCCTCAGCACGTAGCGCGGTGATGTGCTCCTGACTCCGTGACAGCTCAGCCCGCTCATCGGCACACTCCTTCTTCAGGCCATCGAGATGTACCTGCTTCTGCGACAGATGCACGAGCTCGAATCCCATGCTGGTTTGCTCCTCGTGCACGGATTGCTGTTGCTTTTTGCACTGGGTTAGGAGGTTCTGGGCCTGCTGGCACTCGGCCTGTAGCTTCGTGCGCTCCTCTTCCAACCCAACCGTAGTGCGCTCGAGCTCCTGGAGCCGACTCCGCTCATCGGCCACACGTAGTGCCACATCGCGGATGGATTGCGCCACGTCCCACCGCTTCAGGCGGATCTCATCGGGCCGCAACGCCATAAGGCGCGCTTTCTTCTCCGCCAGATCGTTCGTGGCCTTCGCCTCATCGCGGGTGAGGGCCTCGTGCTGCTTGCACCACTCCACGCGCTGCATGTTGATCTGCACATCCTTGTCCAGCTGCTCGATGCGGGCTTCCTGCTGCTGCAAGTCCTCCTGCAAGCGCGCACAATCCGCCTCCTTGAGCAGCTCAATGGAGGTGAGCTGCCCGGTGTACACCTTACATTTCTCCTCGGCCTGCTTGTATTTCTGGTAGATGCACTTTGAGATCTCGGTGAAATACCCGGTGTTGGTCAGCCGCTCTAGCAAAGCGGCTTTCTCGTCGCTCTTGGTCTGAAGGAACTTGGCAAAGTCGCCCTGGGCGAGCAGCACAGCCCGGGTAAACGACTCGTAGCCCAGGCCGAGCTTACACTCGATGAACCGCGTGAAATCCTTCTTGAGTCGGGCTACGCATCGCTTGGTAGCCAGCTCGTACACCTGTTGCTGGGCACTCTGCAAGGCTCCGCTAGGCTTTCGCCCCGCACGCCATACCTCCCACCGGGCACGGTATTCGACGCCATCAATACCCTGAAATTCCACCTCGGCGAAGCCGTGCCCAGCCCCACGCCGCAGGAGCTGACGGGCATCATTGGCCGCTAGGCGTTCGCCGTCGGCATCATCCAGCTTCACATTGCTCTCCGAGGCGCGCTGCAAGCGCGGTGCGCTACCGAAGAGGGCCAGGCATATGGCGTCGAGGATGGTGGATTTTCCGGCTCCCGTGGGGCCCACAATGGCGTACAGGCCCGCCGAGACGAGTGGTTGCACCCGAAAATTGATCTCGAAGGGCCGCTCCAGCGAGGCGAGATTGGCCCCCCTAATCGCAAGAATTCGCATGAGAATCAGGTGTCTTGCTGGCCTCTATCGCCTGGAGGAAACGGCTGAGCAGCGGGGCTGGCATGTCGGTTTTGTACAGCGACTGGTACTCCTGCTGCGCCACGGCCACGGGGTCGATGCGCCCCTGGATGAGCACGGCCTTTCCCCGGGCAGGATCGGCAACTTCTGGCACATGCGCCCGCATGGGGCCCAGGCGCACATAATGCCCCTCGGCCCACTCCTGCACCTCACGTCGCAATGAGGGCCTGGGGCCATCGAGCTCTACGATGAGACTCAGGATGGGGGCCCACTGGTCGGGCTCACCGCTGGGCATCTGCGCCATCTGCTCACGAATGGCTCTGGGAGTGCCCGAGAGCTCGAGCAGCTTTACGGGGGACTCGTAGGCGAGGGGGGAGATGTGCACCCCGTCAGCATTGAGATCTACCAAGAGGACTTCATGGCTGTACTCCTTCTCGGCGAATGACATCGGGAGTGGTGAGCCGCTGTATCGCACCGTGTCCAAACCGTAGACGCGCTGCGCACGGTGTAGATGGCCCAGGGCCACGTAATCGTACACCTCGGGTGGGAATGCCGCTGCACTTACTCGCTCAAGGCCTCCCACCACGGGCACGGCACCAGAGGATGAGACGGCATTCGCGGCGAAGAGGTGAGCCATTGCCACCCGGGGCACATCGCCCGCTGGGAGGTGCGTTCTCAGCCCATGGAAAAATGCCAGGAAGGGGTCTCCACCCTCCTCAACGATGGGGCAATCTGCGGGTCGTAGATAGGGCACAGCCACGCAGAGCACCTCTTCGCCCTTACGGCTACGGAGGGGGATGGCAAAGTAGCCGTAGTCAATTGACCCGTCGGGCAGGCGTGGCACAATGCCTCGCACGTGCACATTCAGGGCTGAGAGTAGTGGCTGTGCGGCCTCGAGGCGTAGCCCAGAGTCATGATTCCCCGCAATCATCACCACCTGGAGCCCAGGCTGTGAGGCAGCAATGCGCGCCAGGAAATCGTACAGCAGTCGGAGTGAATGCGAAGATGGGCTCAGGGTGTCGAACACGTCACCCGCAATGAGCAGCACATCAACGCCCTGCTCATCGATCTGCTTGGCAAGCCAGTCGAGGAAACGATCCTGCTCGTGTAGCCGATCGAAGCCGTGAAACCGCTGCCCTAAATGCCAATCGGCCGTGTGCAAAAGCCGCATGGCACCAGCTCTCCCCCGTTACTTCTTGGTATTCGAGCGCACGACAGTGATGTCGTACAGCAGCGGCTCGTAGGGGCGCACCTTGGCATTGCCCTTCTCGCCGTAGGCCACCTCGCTGGGTACTAGCAGTTGCACCCGACACCCAACCTTCTGTCCTACCAGCACATTACGAATCCCGCGGATCTTGCTTGACGCATCCTTGGCATTCAGCCCCACCAGGTTGTACTTGCTCCCCGAGGGTGAATACACATCGTGCTGCTGGGCCACCTCGTCGCTATTGGTCTCAAGCAGGGTACCATCCAGGAAATAGCACGAGTAACGCACCCAGATGTAGGTATCGGCGGCGATATTGGCTCCGTTTCCGGAGGCTACCGTATGCACGTAGACGCTATCGCGAGCCTGAAATCCTGCATGCGTCTTCATGTACTCCCTGATGCGATCCAGCTCGTGAGCCTTGGGATTCGTCACCGCTTCCCGGAGCACCATGTAGCAGAGCGCAGAGCGATAGGATGAGCGTCCCCAGAGCTGCTTGCTGCCCAGTGCCGTGGAGGGTAGCCCCATGACGATGGAGTCGCCCACACGCGCAGCGGTCAGCACCTTAAACATGGAGGAGCCCCACTCCCTCTCATCGACCTTCACGTAGCCCGGCACATAGTGCACCGTGCGATCGTACATCCCGTTCCCTTTGGCCACATGTGCCTGCGTGGTGCTCAGTAGGGCGCCATTAAGGTCGTAGGCTGCGAAGTCGAAATACAGCCATTGGCCCGAGGATACGGCCTGCCCTGAGGTGCTGGCCAGCGTCTGATGAAATGCACCGTTGGAGTCCTCCTTCGACGAGGGGTAATGTATCTGGCGGTAGGCCGATAGGCGTGCCAGCTCGTCATCCAGTTCGTAGTTGCTTGCGCTCTTCTTGCAGGCTGTAGAGGCTATCGTCCCCACCATCAGCACAGCGAGCAGGAGCCTGCTCGTCATCTGCCTAAAATCGATTCTATGCAACCTTGCCATCATCTTGTAGAATATCTATTGCACCACCTTCCCCGACGTAGCGAGCACTCGCACGAAACAGCCCATCGGGGTATTGGGCTTCACCACCCCCACCATGGATTCGCCGTAGGCCAGCCGTGAGGGAATCCCCAGCCAACCCGTGCCATTCCGCTGGGCGAAAAGCCTAAGCCCCCTATCGAATCCTCGCATCGCTGAGCTCTTGCCCACTATGTATGTCCACACCGTATCGGTAGAATCAGCCACCGGCAACTTATGCTGCTTGGCATCTGCCAGGATATTCGTAGCTAGCGGAGTCGGTGAGCTCCCTGACAGTGCATACAACGTGTATTGCAGCGAAATCGTATCACCATCGGCCAAGACAAGCGAATCGCCCCGCTGCACTGGGCCGTAGAATACGCCATCGACCTCCCACACCTCCTTAGCGCGCGAACGCATGAACTGCTGCACAGCGGCACGCTCCCGCTCATGAAGCCCCTCTTTGTAAGCATCGCGACAGGCGACGAGGGCCCCCGCAGCAAGTAGCGAGGCCAGGACGAAAAGTCGCATCCTCATGATGCGTTATCGCCAGGCTTTATCTCCGTGAGCTCCACCTCAAAGATGACCGAGGTGTACGGCGGCACAATCCCCGTAGAGCTACCCTCGGGGCCGAAGGCTATCGAAGAGGGCAGGATGAACAACGATTGCTCACCCTCACGCATGAGGCGTATAGCCCGTTCCAGGCCATCGATAACCTGCCATTTCTCCCCGAGCACGAACTGGAAGGCCTCACCCCGCTTACGCGTCGAGTCGAAGTAGGTGCCATCCAGGAAACGGCCCTCGAACTCCACCGTCACCGTATCGCCATCCTCGGGGTAGGGGCCGCTGCCGGCGCGCACAGGCAGGTAGTAGAGGCTATCGACCATGTGCGTATCGATGTGCTCACGGGCTAAGTACTGTCGCAGTATAACCTGCTCGTATTCGCCGAAATCCTTGATCCAATGCACAAAGGCCTCCTTCTCCCTCTCGAAGGACAGGGAGTCCACCACGCTAAGCATGCGCACGTCGATGCGCATCTGCTCGGCGCTATCCATGAACGGCGGTAACGTAGTGGCGAGCGTCTTGGTGAAAAAGTCGTAGGCTGGTAGCACGAAAGAGGCGCTATCGCCCTCAGCCAGCAGGGCGAGGCATTGCTCTATGGCTCCCCCATAGCTAGGACGCTCCAGCTGAAAACGCCGTCCCCCCTCAAAGAAGGCCGAGTCCTTATCGGTGAGATACCGCAGATACACCGTGATGTAGTCGCCGGGGCGTGCCTGCTCTCCCCTCTCTCCGATGCTCCAGAGGCGGTAATACGTCTGCCCCTCAAGCCAGGTATACCCCTCCAGACGGCCCGACGGAGAGGTGCGGCATCCCCACAATGCCAGGGCCACCAGGGCCATCAGTCCGGGCACAACGCCCCCCTTGCGTACCCTCAACGCAAGACGTGTAAGTGCATTCGCCATGCTGCAAAGTAAACGATTTTCTAGCAACCGGCCGTACTACCTACTGTTTCGGGTACCGAAGCCAGTACACGCGGTACACCAGGCAGGCATGCGGTGGCACCCCGGCCTCTTTGTCCCCCACCAAGCCGTAGCCCAAATGAGGAGGCACAATAGCCAATCCCTGTTGCCCTGGAGCCATATGCTGGATCAATTCCTCGAGACCTGCCGGCTGATCGCGCCGTCCCAGGGTGAACTCCAGCGGAGCCAGCGTATCGGCCTGGGCACACGTGGTGCCATCGAGCAGCTCTAACTGATAGGCCACGGCCACCTGAACCCCATTCTTGGCCGGCTGACCGATAGGGGTACCCCATACCTTATAGCTCATCCCCTGCCCATTGCGCTGCATATCAGGCAGCCCATGACGGCGGATGTACCCCTCTATTTGTAGCTCGCTACGCGAGGCCGCCAGCTGATTGGCCCGCTCGAGCTCCCGTTCCAGCCCTGGGGCCTCCTGCCTGGAATTCAGCCTCTCCGCATCCCCCGAGGGGCTAGAGCACACCGTGCACCGCCCAAGGCATAGACACCCGAGCAGCAGCATAATGCAAGACAGACCGATTGCAAGACGAGAAGCACGCACCATGAGCCTCAGGCTCAAGCCATTCTGCCACAAAGGTAGCCATTGTTCAGGACTAGGCATTCCACCGATCCACTGGCACCCCAGAGGTCTCAACGTCGTGCCCCACTAACGTATCACCTGCTCAAGCTCCCTATCGATGGGATATACCCCCGAGAAGTCGTGCAGCGTCAGGCTGCGGATCCGGTAGAAGTAGTCCCAGAATCGGCGCAGCTGCTGTATACGCCGCTCACGGGCCCTGTCCTTGGACAGCTGAGCATCATTAAGCTCCAAGGTGCCAATGCGGCCCTCGATGAACACGGCGATGGATGTCTGGTAGCGCAGCTCGGCCACCGTATCAGCCTCCTGAGCCAGACGCAGCTGCGCCTGCTGCCGGTTGAATCGTTCCACCAGGATAAAGAGCTCCTGCCGGAATAGCTGCTCCTGCTGCCGGAGCTGCGACTCCACCACCTCCCGATCCCATTGGGCCATCTTGAGCTTTCCGGCCCTGCGTCCCCAGTCCAGGATGGGGATCCGGAATCCGAGCCTCACCTCCTGGTAGTCGATCGGCTGGCTGTAGCTCCCCCTCAGGTTGGCATCCTGACCCGTGTAGCCCACCGAGGCCACCAGATCCACCTTGAATCGTTCCCCCTTCGCCACGGCCACCGCCTGGTTCGCCTCCAGACGCATCCGCGCCGCCCGATGACGCAGCACATTGTTCTCCAGCGCACAGGCGAGCACCGTGTCGTAAGGCACCGACACCACCGGTACCGCCGTGGGCATCACCACCCGCAGGGAATCGCTATCGGGCAGGCCCAGAAAGCTCTGAAGGGCGAATAGGCTAGCCCGCCAGCTCGTCTCCTCCTCGGTGAGGGCCGACTGCGCCTCCAGCAATGACAGCAGCAACTGCCGCTCACCATTGGCCGAGAGATCCCCATTCTGCCGCTTAGCCTGCGCTATGGCGTAGAGCTTCTGCGCATTGATCGCATTCTGACGGGCCGAGCTCAAGCGGGTCTCCGCCACCAGCAAATCGAAGTAGCGGCTGATAGCCTCACGGGTCAACTCCTCCACCTCGCTCAGATAGGCCGCCTGCTGCTCACGGTAGCGCACGGGCTCTATGCGGTTTTCCCAGCGCATCAGATTCGCCGCAAAGAGCGGTTGCGTTAACGTCATCCCCAGCGGTACGGCGAGGTAGCGATCCTGCACCCTGCGCCCCAGCGGGTGCAACACGTCGAGCGAGCTTTGCAGCGACACCGTCCCCCCGGTGAGCGGGATCCGTTGCGTCACCGCCAGTTCGCCGTTAGCTTGCAGCACATTCGAGCGCACGAACGTGTAGCTACCATCGGCCCCCTGGTGCAGATTGAACAGACGCTTGTAGTGAGGCAATGTTCCCCCTATCGACACCTCGGGCAGGAGGTTGGCCCGGCTAGCCCGGTAACGCCAGTAGGCAGCGCGCAGCTTATTACGCGCCACCGCCGAAGCCACGGACTGCCGGCGCGCACAGGCGATTGCATCCTCCAGCGTCAGCATTTGCCCCGACCCTTGCGCCATGGTGGGGTCACATTCCCACAACACCATTGCCAGGATGAGGGCCGCCTCCCTGACGTAGCCAAACCAACGAGCTTTCATATTGCGCGTGCACATGGATTGCGTGTTTGCCCTCCAGTCTGTCAAAAATGGTGCCACGCCATCGGCAGAATGCCCCCCTGAGCGTCAAGCCCCTCGCGCTGGGGCCTGGCAACACGAATATCGCCCTGCAAAATCACCCGCCCCCTTGCGCATGACGTGCTGCAATCTGTTCGCTATCGGACACTGCACCCCCGAGGGCGGACAAATGGCCCGCGCTGTGAATGGGCAGCCGGCACATTGCCCGAGGGCATCAAATCGCTACCTTTGCCACAGGAGCCCCATACGCGAGACCTCCCCATGGAAAACGAACCCCTGATCCCCCGACGTATTGCCGATCTCAGCGAGGACGACCGTCCCCGCGAGCGTCTCCTGCGTCACGGCCCGCAGGCCCTATCCGATAGCGAGCTGTTGGCCATACTGATAGCCACGGGCACCACCAAGTGCTCTGCCATTCAGCTGGCGCGCAACCTGCTAGCCCGCGCAGGCAACGACCTGAACGATCTGGGTCGGTTCGGCCTTGACGATTTCAAGAAGGAGAGCGGCATCGGCGATGCCAAAGCCATTACGCTCCTGGCAGCCCTTGAGCTTGGCCGCCGGCGCGCCTCAGCCCCCAAGCGTGACAAGGTGCTCGTGCAATCGCCCGCCGACATTGTCCTGCTGATGGAGGCCGAGCTGCGGGACAAGAATCACGAGGAGATGTGGATCCTCTACCTCAACCGTGCGCACGCCCTGCTACGGCGCACGCTGCACTCCCGCGGGGGAGCCACCCACTCGGTGGTCGACACGCGGCTGATAGCCCGTGAGGCCCTCGACCTCCACGCCGATGCGGTGGCCATGTGCCACAATCACCCCTCGGGGCATGCCAAGCCCAGCCGGGCCGACATCGACATCACCATACAGGTGAGTCAGGCCCTAGGCCTCTTCAACATCCGGCTCCTCGACCACGTGGTGGTAGGGCATGGGCAGTACACCTCCATCCGTGGCGAGGGGCATCTCGATGGCCTGTAGCGCCAGGTCGCCAGCCTCAGCCCATCCACAGCCATCATCCCCTGTAGAAACAAACATCCCCGCCCCCCATGAGAGGGGCAGGGATGCGTAGTGGTAATGCTGCGCAGAGCCGTGGGGCTCGGCAGCAAGATGTCTTACTGACGACGCAGCATGTACTGGTCGCGCATCTCAGGCTCAGTGCCATCGGCGCTCACCATGAGCAGGTTGCCATCGGCGAAGTTGAAGTAGTAAGGCTGGGGGCCGCCCTGCACGATGAACTGCGGCATGCTCGTCGAGAAGGTTACCGTGCCGTCGAAATCGTTCTGCGCGGCCTCTTCGCCAACCACCTTTTCCGTCATGTGGGCCGTACCGTCGGCGCGAAGCTCCAGCGTAATCTCAAAGCCGGGGCGATCGGCAGCCGGGATGGTACCCACGTAGGTGCCCGCCATCATCGCGGGGTCAAAGCTAATGGCCTGCGCCGCCATATCCGCCTGATCCATCACGTTGCTGCTGACACTATCCGTGTTGGCCACAGGGCACGAGCCACTGTTGCAGCAGCTGCAGGCAGCCATCATGGCAGCAACGGCCACCGAAGCCAAAAACGCAATCCGTTTCATCGTCTATCTAACTGTTAGGGTTACTAAAACGGCCCAAAGGTACTACATTTTTCCCTACTGCACACTAAAACCCTGCCGAAAAAGCCACGCCGCACCCCCAGAGCCCACCCCGCGCACCCGGCCCGCAGCCCAATTCCTGCCGTGAATAAAAAAGTGAGTAACTTCGTGCGGAGTATTGGAGGAGTGCCCATTACGATCATCACCGACGAACATATGCCACGACCCACGTGTAGCGCCTGGGGCGCAATGGTGGGAGGGGTAGTGTAACGCTTTGCAGATCAGATGCCGTATCGACGTCTACCCAACACTGATTCTGCGCGGCTCCGAGCCATGAAACAGGCCTACCGGATGGGCGTGGAGCTGCATCCGCTCGAGCTGGCCTACACCCAGAGCTCGTACACCAAGCTGGGGCTCTTCATCAACTCCTTCGAGCTCGCCATCCAACAGTACCGCGAGGCCTACAAGCATCAATCGCTCTCCAGCGGCGAGTACCAGACCGTGCTCCGCCGGGCCAAGCTCTACGTGTCACACTTCATCCAGGTGGTGGATCTAGCCATCCTGCGCGGCGACCTCAAGCCCGACACGCGCGCCTTCTACGGGCTGCCGGCCGGCGAATCCAAGCTGCCCTCGCTGGCAGCCGATAGCGACGTGGTGGAATGGGGCCGCAAGGTCATCGATGGTGAGTATGCGCGCACCAGCCAGGGCAATCCCCCCATCACGAATCCCACGGCCGCCCTCGTCCGCGTGCACTACGAGACGTTCTTCGATGCCTACAACCGGCAGAAGATCTTTCAGCAGAACACGAGCCGATGCCTCACCCAGCTCAACGAGCTCCGCGACACCGCCGACGGCATCATCCTCACCATTTGGAACGAGGTAGAATCGCACTTTGCCAACCTTCCAGCCCACGTGGCCCGCGAGAAGGCCAAAGGCTACGGCATTGTCTACGTGTACCGCAAGAATGAGATCAACGACTCAGCCGAGGGTGAGGGTCTACTCCCGCGCGAGGTGGCCCAGACGTTCGATCTCTTCGCGGAGAATCCCCAGCCCAGCAAGCCCGACGCCGTGTGACGGCGCGACGGGCACCCCTAGTGAATGGGGTCGAGCCCTAGCAGCTCGCGCAGCGCGTTGAGCCCCACGGGGCGATAGCCGGCGGGGATGGTGAACAGCGTGTCGGAGAGTTGCTGTGGCACAATGCGATCGGCCTCCGCGCACACCTGCAAACCCACCAGCTCAAAATCGCCGCGGAGCAGGAGCCCCTCCAGCCCCTCGAAGGGGAAGCTGTAGGCATTCATGCCCGGGCACCTCACCTGGGAGGCGCACACGAGCCGGAGCGCCCTCGAGCCTCTCTCCCCACGGTGTGCCACCACGCCGCGGCACGGGTAGCCCATGCACAGGGTGTCGAAAAGGGTCACCTTCTCGCGCTGCACCTTCCCGCTGCTCACAGTCTCCACGATGCTCCCGCGCACGGAGTCGTCACGGTAGCGCATGCGCACGCCCGCCACCGAGAGGAACAGATCGCTCACCCCCGTCTCGGTGTCCACAAACCAGATGAGCGAGGCAACGCCCCCGCCCCCCTTCGCGTCGAAGCGGAGCATCGGCTCCCGGAAATGCAGCGTCAGCCGCTCGGGGAGCATCTGCATGAAGAGGGGATCGGCCCCCAGCCCGCTCCACGAGAGACGATACTCCACACGCCCCTCGGAGAACGTCTCCACCGTTCCCCGACCCCGCTGCAAATCATCGCATCCCCCGCAAAGGGCGCACATTGCCAGCAACAGTAGGCATGCGCTCAGCACCCAGGCCAGGCCCCTACCCACGACACATTGCATCTGCCGATTCACCATCGCATCCTCCAGGTTCTGTACAAAGGTATGCAATTAATTCAATCAAAATGCATACCAACGCCCCTACCTGTGGCCCTAGCTCATCCATGGCGAGGGTAGCATCTACCCGCGATATCCATTGGCGGCACCACGGATTGGGCCCTGTTTTCTGCGGCAAAATCCCTTGTGTTGGCACGCCATTACCTAGGACATTTCACCTATATCGAGGATTGACGAAACACTCGAATTTCTCCGCCAAAAAGCCCCATGACTCCATGCGCATCGGGGCACTTTTTCAGACTCGCAGCCTACGCGTCACGGGACACCACACCCCATAGGAGCCTACGCGCTAGGCGCGTCCATCCGCATGCACCCGACGGTGCTACGGGAGCGAATCAGCCTTTCCGCATGAGCAGGTAGAAGTCCACCAGCCCATCCTCGCGGTTCTCCATGCGGGCGTTCACCCCCTCGAGCGTCTCGGGGGCATGCGCGCACACCGCGCCGCCCGGCTCCCAGTCGAGCGGGGTCGACACCTCCTGCGCATCGGTGAGCTGCAAGGCCTTCAGGGCGCGTAGGATCTCGTGCATGCTGCGCCCCACGTTCAGCGGGTAGTACATAATCAGCCGCACGGTCATGTTGGGATCGATGAAGTAGACGGCGCGCACCGTAGCCACCGAGGCCACGCCCGGATGCAGCATCCCGTAGAGGCGCGACACGTGCATATTTATGTCGGCGATGATGGGGAAGTTGAACTGCACCCCCGTGCGCTCCTTCACGTTCTGGATTCAGCCCAGATGCGCGTAGACGCTATCGATGCTCAGGCCGAGCAGCTTGGTGTTGAGCGCGTCGAACTCCGCCTTTTGCCTGGCAAAGCCCGACATCTCGGTGGTGCACACCGGCGTGAAATCGGCCGGGTGTGAGAAGAGGAGCACCCAGCTCCCCCGCCCGTACTCCGAGAGCGTGAGCCAGCCATCGGTGGTCTTAGCCCGAAAATCTGGAGCCTTATCCCCAATCAGGGGAATGCTCCCCGCTGCTGATGCCATCTCGTCCATAGTACCTCCCGCCCTGCGGGCCCCGTTAAAGTAGTCTTGGCACCCTGCGCGGCGTGCCATAGGAATGTCCCCATGCACCGAAGGGCCCAGCCCACATGGACTGCGCCCCTCGTAATATGCACCACCTCACCGGAAGCTGCCCCGTCCCGCTGCCAGCGCCTCGTGAGCCCTGCGCAACGAGCCGTGCGCTAGCGCTTCATGCCGCAGAACTCGTCAGACACGGTGAGCTTCCTGCGCCCCTTGGCACGGCGGGCCGCCAGCACGCGGCGACCATTGGCCGTGGACATGCGCTTGCGGAAGCCATGCTTGTTGCGACGTTTACGCACCGAGGGTTGGTATGTCCTTTTCATTGATCCGTTGCCTTATTGGGGTGGCCGCATTGCGCTGCACCGGGGTACACCGCAGGGCCCAACCATTCCAGTTTCGATTTCCGGCCGCAAAGGTAGCACTTTCGCGCAAAAATCCCCGTCCCCCACCCCATCTCTCCCGGAGCAACAAGGTACCAAGTCCGTATTTCCCCGGCGAAATTGGGACTTGATACGTCGATGCCGCAGCGTGAGTCGGGTGGATCTACACAATAAAATGTCCCCGGACTGCGGGCCGTCATGCGCAGGATCGGGCGACGGCATTGGCATATTGGCAAGTTTTGCGAACTTTGCAGCAGGAGAGTCTATCCGACTGGGGATGGGCCAGGCAAAGGGGGAGCATTCATGACCATCGATACGGGGCTGCGCACCATGCGCATGCAGGTGCAAAAGCAGGTGTTCGCCGTGGTGGCGGTGACGCTGATCGCCATCCTATTCTTCGGGCCCGTGGCGCAAGCCCTGCGCGCGGTGGCCATACCGAGGGCACTTCTCGTTGGAGTGATCATCGCCGCCTATGCGGCCTTTCAGCTCTACTTCTACGTGCGGGACGTGGAGTACCTGTTCGTCTCCGACGCGCAGCTGCCCGACATGCTGCGGGTGCGCCACTTCCGGGTGCGCGCGCTCTCGCAGGCTAAGCAGGCCATGGAAATCCCCCTGCACCAGCTGTGGGACTTCCAGGAGCAGACCTCGCTGTGGGGCCTCCGCCGGCACATCGTGCTGCGGCAAGCCATCGACCGCCGCCTGTACGTGTACCCCCCCTTCAGCGTGACCATCCTGCGGGCGAAAGAGCTGGAAGCCCTCCGAGCCTGCCTGGCGCAACACGCCCACCACGCGCAGTAGCCATGGAAGCGGGGACTCTGCGCGACTACCTGGCACTCCTGCACATACCGGGCGTGGGGTCGTTCACGGCCCGACAGCTGATAGCCTACTGCGGCTCGGCGAAGGATGCGCTCCAGGCCAAGCGCGACACCCTGCTCCGCATCCCGCACGTGGGGCCCAACCTGGCTGAGAGCATCGTGGCTGCCGACCCATACCGGGCCGCGGATGCCGAGCTAGAGTACATTGCGCGGCACCGCATACAGGTGATGTGCGCCACCGAGGACGACTACCCCTCGCGGCTGAAGGGGTGCCCCGACGCACCGCTACTGCTCTTCTACCACAGTGATAGGCCATTCCCCGCCTCCGAGGGCAAATGGATAAGCATTGTGGGCACGCGACGAGCCACGGCGTACGGCCGGGAATTCGTGCAACGCCTGGTGGCTGGCCTCGCGCGCATGGGGCATCAACCCGTGGTGGTGAGCGGCTTGGCGCATGGCATCGATGGCGAGGCACACCGGGCTGCCCTGGAGCATGGGTGCACCACTATCGGCGTGCTGGGGCACGGACTGGGGCATTTCTACCCCGCCGGGCATCGAGAGCTGGGACGACGCATGGTGTCGCAGGGGGGACTGCTGAGCGAATACCCCTCGACGCTGGAGGCTGACAGGAGCACCTTCGTGCAGCGAAACCGCATTGTGGCAGGGCTCAGCGAGGCTACCGTGGTGGTGGAGAGCGACCTGACGGGAGGTGCGATGATCACGGCGCACAGGGCCCTCGAGTATGGCCGCGAGGTGCTAGCCCTACCGGGACGGGCACGCCACGACATGAATGCGGGGTGCAACTGGCTCATCAAGAAGCACAAGGCCGCCCTCATCGAGGAGGCAGAGGATCTGGCAGAAGCGCTCGGCTGGGACAATCCGCGGCGAGGGGCCATGGAGCCCGTGTCGCTATTCTACACGCCCAATGAGGCCGAGCAGGCTGTCATCGACATCGTGCGTGAGCATGCCCCCATTGCGATAGACGAGCTGATACGCCTGGCCAAGGCCCCCATCAACACGCTCAACGCCATGCTGCTCAACCTGGAGTTCCACGGCCTGCTACGCCAGCTCCCTGGCCGGTGCTACGAGGCCCTGCGCTAGGAGCATCACGGCGACACGGGCCACCCCTTTTCACTACCTTTGCCGTGCCCACGTGGGCCGGAAGGGGGCCACTCGATAATTCGCAACGCCTTCGTAAAGCTACAAGTCCGATGGCAAGTTTACTGATAGAGAATATTGCACGCCTGGTGCAGGTAGAGGAGTCGCCCCGCACGTGGGTGGCAGGTGCTGACATGGCGCAGCTTCCCTGCGTGGATAGGGCCTATCTGCTGGTGGAAGACGGGCGCATTGCGGGCTGGGGCCCCACTGAGCAGGCTCCCCAGGCGGGGGTCACCACGCGGGTCGACGCACGGGGCGGCATGGTGTTCCCCAGCTACTGCGACAGCCATACGCACCTGGTGTATGCCGGGAGCCGTGAGATTGAGTATATAGACAAGATTCGTGGCCTATCGTATGAGGAGATTGCCAAGCGGGGCGGAGGCATCAACAACTCGGCGCAACGGCTGCACGAGGCCACCGAGGAGGAGCTGTTCCGTGACGCGATGGGGCGCATTGAGGAGATCATTGCGCTAGGCACCGGGGCCGTGGAGATAAAGAGCGGCTACGGCCTCAACACGGAGGATGAGCTGAAGATGCTGCGGGTGATACGCCGCATCCGCGAGGAGTCGCCCATAGAGGTACGGGCCTCATTCCTGGGCGCGCACGCCGTGCCGCTGGACTACCGGGGACGGCAGGGCGAGTACGTGGACCTGATCATCAATGAGATGATTCCCCAGGTGGCGGGCGAGGGGCTGGCGGACTTCTGCGACGTGTTCTGCGATGAGGGCTTCTTCACGGTGGAGGAGACGGATCGCATCCTGATGCAGGGGATGAAGTACGGGCTACGGCCGAAGATACACGCCAACGAGCTAGCCAACTCGGGGGGCATTCAGGTGGGGATAAAGTACAATGCGCTGTCGGTGGATCACCTGGAGTACACGGGCCCTGAGGAGATCCAGGCCCTGCTGAGCTCGGAGACCATGCCGACGATCCTGCCAGGCGCGGCCTTCTTCCTGGGGATGGTGTGCGCCCCTGCACGTGAGATGATAACCGCGGGACTCCCCGTGGCTATGGCCTCGGATTACAACCCGGGCTCGTCCCCGTCGGGCGACATGCGCTTTGTGGTTTCGCTGGCATGCATCAAGTTCCGCATGCTGCCTGAGGAGGCCTTCAATGCCGTCACCATCAACAGTGCCTACGCTATGGGGGTGCAGGAGACGCATGGGTCGATTGCCCGGGGTAAGGTGGCGAACTTCTACATCACCAAGCCCATACCCAACTACGAGTTCATGCCCTACGCGTACACATCGCACCCGGTGAGCCGCGTGTTCCTACGCGGCGTGGAGCACTAGCCAATCACAACCATGCCCACGATACGTCCACGCATGGTGCGACTCGCACGCGAGTCGGTGGCCGAGGTGGCGGAGACGCTCTACCAGGAGTTCCTGCCCCGGCGCGGTGCGGGCCAGGTGGCCGACTACATCCCGGCGCTGGCCAAGGTGGATCCATCGCACTTCGGGGTGGCGGTGCAGCCGCTTGATGGGGACACCACGGGCTGCGGCGACAGCGAGACGCGCTTTTCCATCCAGAGCATCAGCAAGCTGTTCGCGTTCACCATGGCCTTCGCAGGGCGCGGACGGCACATCTGGGAGCGACTTGGCAAGGAGCCATCGGGGACATCCTTCAATGCGCTGTTCCAGCTGGAGGCTGAAGAGGGCATCCCACGCAACCCGTTCATCAACTCGGGGGCCATCGTGATCTCCGACATGCTGCTGGACGACTACAGCGACCCTATGGGGGCCCTGCTGCAATTCATCCATGAGCTCACGGGCGATGAGAGCATCACCTACGACGAGACGGTATTCCGGTCGGAGTTCGACTATGGGAGTCGCAATGCGGCCCTGGCATACCTGATGAAGAGCTTCGGGAACATCCATCACCCCGTACACGATGTGCTGGAGTTCTACTTCAAGCAGTGCTCCATTGCTATGCACTGCCGGCATCTGGCGCAGTCGATTCAGTACCTGGCGAATCAGGGGGTGAACCCCATCACGGGGCAGGCGGTGCTGACGCCGAGCCAGACCAAGCGCACCAACGCGCTACTGCTCACCACAGGCCTGTACAACGAGGCGGGCGATTTCGCCTTCCGGGTGGGAATCCCGGCTAAAAGCGGCGTGGGGGGTGGCATCGTAGGGCTCATCCCCGGAAGCCTGACGCTGTGCGTGTGGTCGCCCGGGCTGAATAGTCATGGGAACTCCCAGCTGAGTATCGATTACCTGGAGGAGTTCACCACGCGGACAGGCCTTTCAATATTCTGATCCATGCCCACCCCGAGCACTAAGAACCGCGCGCTACGGGTCGACCTCGCCATGCTGGGCGTATGCACGTCGGGGCTCGCCGTGGCAGGCCTGGCCATGCTGCTATCGTACAGCTACAGCCGGAGCATCATGCTAGTGGTGTTTGCGCTGTACGTGCTCTACCGGCTCCTGACGCTGCTCGCGCGACGTTTCCGGGGCGAAAGCCGAGCGCGGCTGGTGATATTCGGCTTCATGGTGGCGGCCCTCACCCTCGGCATGCTGGGCATGGGGCGCCAGTTCTTCGTGTTCCTGCTGCTGATGGCCCTGGACTACATGACCATCCAGCAGCTCATCACCCCGAAAAAGCGGGCGTAAGGTATGACGAGCCAGTCGTCCAGTCCCATGGAACCCATGGCATCGGGCCACCCGAGGCCCACTGCGCCCGAGGCAAAGTGCGCACTGCTAGGACTCACGCTGGAGGAGCTGCAAACGGTGGCGCAAGAGCTCGAGTTGCCACGCTTTGCCGCCTCGCAAATGGCCCGATGGCTCTATCGGCACGGAGCACAGACCGTAGAGGCAATGAGCGACCTGAGCCTGCGCGCCCGTGCTGAGCTGGCTACGCGTTACGACGTAGGGCGTACCCCTCCCGTGCAGCGGTTGCAGGCCACAGATGGCACGAGCAAATACCTGTTCCCGGTGGGTGAAGGGCGCACGGTGGAGTCGGCAGTAATACCCGATGGGGAGCGTCGCACGCTGTGCCTTTCGTGCCAGTCGGGCTGCCGCATGGGGTGCCAATTCTGCGCCACGGGCAAGGGGACCTGGGGGGGGAGCCTCTCGGCCGGCGAGATGATCAATCAGCTCCTGGGCGTGGATGAGCATGACGCAATCTCGAACATCGTCTTCATGGGCATGGGTGAGCCAATGGATAACCTGAAGGCTGTGCTCACGTGCCTGACTATCCTCACCGCCCCATGGGGGCTTGCCATGAGCCCGCGACGTATCACGGTGTCCACCATCGGGATCATCCCGCAGTTGCGCCAGCTCCTGAGCCAGAGCGAGTGCCACGTGGCCGTAAGCCTACACTCGCCCTTCCAGCCCGAGCGGCAAGAGCTAGTACCTGCCACCCGGCAGTACCCCCTGGCCGATCTCCTGCACACCCTTCGCGGGCACCGCTGGGATGGGCAACGGCGGCTCTCTTTCGAGTACGTAGTGCTGGCGGGCGTAAATGATTCCACGCGTCACGTGGATGCCCTGGCCCGTCTGCTCCAGGGGCTGCCATGCCTGGTGAACCTGATCGGCTATCACCCCCACCCGCTCTCGAGCTTTCGGCGCCCACCGGAGGTCACCATGCAACGCATGCGTCAGGGGCTGATTCAACGGGGGATCCACACCACAATTCGCACCTCGAAGGGCCTGGAGATCGCCGCAGCCTGCGGCCTGCTAAGCCGCACGGCCGGCCACACGGCGTAGATGACCACGGGCAATCAGGCCCCAAAGGCGTAGGTGCATAGCACGGGGCAAAGGAACACCCTCGCTGGCATTTTGCTTAGCTTTGTCATCGATTCAAGACACACAGGCCCACGGCCGCTAAACGCAATCGCCCAAACTGTACACGCAATGAGCTGCAATCACAATCATCCTAAGGTCTCCATCATCATGGGTAGCACGTCAGACTTCGCCGTGATGCGCAAGGCGGCCGAATACCTCGATAGCATGGGGGTACCCTTCGAGATCAATGCCCTCTCGGCTCACCGTACCCCTAAGCTCGTGACCCAGTTTGCCGAAGAGGCCGAAGGGCGCGGCATCAAGGTGATCATCGCTGGGGCTGGTGGCGCAGCTCACCTCCCGGGGGTCATTGCGGCCTCGACGATCCTACCAGTCATCGGGGTACCCATCCGCTCGAGTAATTCGGTCGGGGGACTCGATTCCATCCTGTCCATCCTGCAAATGCCCTCGGGTATCCCCGTCGCCACGGTGGGGCTCGATGCAGCTGAGAACGCTGCGGTGCTCGCCACCCAGATCATGGCCGTGAAGTGCGATAACATGCGCGAGCGGGTACGCCAACGCAAGGCGACGCTTGCGGAGAAGGTCACCCAAGCCAACGAGGCATTGGCCAGCGAGCAGTTCGACTGCCGCAAGGGGTAACCATGCCTCGCAGAGCGCACCCCCCGCATGAGGGGGTACGTGCCAAGAAACGGCTCGGGCAACACTTCCTGGTGGATGCGGAGGCAACTCAGCGCATCGTGGATGCTGTGGCTGAGGATGAGGGTCGCACGGTCATAGAGATCGGCCCCGGCACTGGGGCCCTCACAGCGGGATTGCTAGCCCGTTTCGGGGCTCGGCTGCACTGCATCGAGCTGGATGAGGAGGCTGTGGATCACCTTATGCACCGGTTCGGAGCCCAAGGGCTACAGCTGCACCACGCTGACTGTCTGTCCGTGGACTTCTGCCAGCTAGGCCCTAGTCCGCTGGTGATGGTGGGGAACCTACCGTATAACATCTCCTCGCAGATTCTGATTCGCATCTACGAGCTGCGCCATAGCGTGCGCAGTGCCGTCTTCATGCTACAGCGGGAGGTGGCGCATCGCATTGCTAGCAGGCCCGGAGGACGGGAATATGGCATTCTGAGCGTACTCCTGCAAGCGTACTACCACGTGGATCTGCTATTCGACCTACCGCCCTCGGCATTCGATCCACCCCCCAAGGTGCACTCTAGCGTAGTGTGTCTACGCCGCAACGATAGAGAGAGCCTGCCGTGCGATGATGCTACATTCCGCCAGGTTGTTCGGCTTGCCTTTAGCCAACGGCGTAAGATGCTACGCAACAGCCTTGCCTCTGCATTCAGTGCTGCGGACAAGCTTCCGTGCGCTAACCAGCGCCCTGAGCAGCTTGGAGTAGAGGACTTCGTATACCTCACGCAGACACTGGAGAGGGAGTCTGCATTAAACGCCGGGGAGTAGCCCTACACCAATCCCGAGCACTGGATACGCTATAGACGCTAGGATGCGCTCTCAGGCTGATGCTCGGGGCGTGCCAGATCCTCAAGCTCCTTAACGGGAGTGAACGTGATGGCTGGTACCTCAACGAAGACGGTATTCCAGTTGGCCATGGCACCATTCCACAGACCTGGGAGCTCAACGGACTGCACGGGGACACCACCAGCATCCTTGCGCACAATGAACCCTGCGGACGGGTTGACGTAATCGGCTAAGGCGAATTTAACGCCCCTGTAGTTGCGTATACAGCAGACGATGTCGACCGGGTTGAAGTACTTAGCCTTCTTGAGGATATCAATCACCCGGGGGACATCCACGTCCATCTGCGATGTCTCCACGATCTGCAAGCTTTCGCCCCCATCCCGCTCTCGCACCCAGTAGGGGCCACCGCCAGGCTCACCCATGTTCTGCACCACGCCGCATACGCGCAACGGGCGGTTGAGCTTATTGCGCAGGTACGCCACCTTCGACTCAAAGGGCGCATCCTTGACACCCGTAGGCAGGCGCATGAAAAGCTCTTTACGGCAGAACTCCAGCATGCGCTCACAGTCAGCCTCCGTGGGATGCCCAGAATCGAGCTGGCGCATGAAGCCGTAGATCTGCTCACGGAGCTCAATGAGGATACCCGCCAGCACCCGCTTATATCGCACCATCTCCGGCTTTAGGTGATCGGGAGCTACGTTATCGACATTCTTGATGAAGATGATATCCTGATCGGTATCCTGCAAATTGCTCAGCAGAGCCCCGTGTCCTGCGGGGCGGAATAGTAGCCTCCCCTTCGCATCCCGATAGGGCTTACCGTCCAGGGTGAGCGCAATGGTGTCCGTAGATCTGTCTTGCGATGACCACTTCACCTTGAATGAAGTGTTATACTCCTTCTCGAGCAGTGGCTTAACCTTGTCGAAATGGCCCAGTATGCGTGGCCCACAGCTAGGCGTGATGGTGAAATGGACGCAAGCCTCACCCCCGCGTCCCTTCGTGTATTGCGCAGCCTCCACCAGGTGCTCCTCCAGTGGAGTCCGCACCGTGCCATTGGGTAACCGGTGGAAAGGCAACAAGAGCTTCGGCAGATCGCCATAGCCCATCTTATTCTTATCCAGCAGCTCGCGGATGATGGGCACGTAGTTATGGGCACTCTCCAGATCTGCCACTTTTACACCCCTGCGCAAGAACTCTACCCCTAAAATGGTGGCGAACGGGAAACGCACCAGCGGCTCCCCGAAGGGATTCACGTCCGGATCAGGATCATTCAGGTACTCATACAGCCGGCTGAACATGCGGGAGGCCATCCCCGAGGCCGGGACAAACTTGGTGCTCGTGCCCTCAAAGTTCTCGTAGAGACCGATGTAGCGATCCGTCTCCCGCACCGACACCTGGCGTATCCCATCGTTGGGGCGTGCAGCCGCCATCACAGGTGTGCGTGGGAAGCCCTGCAATGTGCGGATTATCTGCTCATTGACATCCTCCTCCGTGAGTCCAAGCAAACGGATCTGTTTCAGGTCGGCTGCATCAAAGTTCTCTTCCATCTCACGGGCAATTACGTGGGGCCTCATCCAGCGGCCAATCCGGGCAGTAGTCCCCACCCCGGCAAAGGTAATGAAAAAATGGTCAATCAGGAATGGGTTACGTACCGAGTTGCGCAATTTCTGCTGGGGTGACCGCTCAGCAGGGTATGCTCGCCACGCGCCGCAGGGATCCTACAGAGGGCCTTTGGGCCGTTTATCACTACATTTGCGAGCAACCATCATGCGCATGAGTGCCAACACCGTCGCCACGCTGCTCGCAGTCTACTTTGCCACGCTGCTGCTGATCGCCTGGCGCGCGGGGCGGGGCACAGGGAACCGAGTCTTCTTCGAAGGCAAACGCCGGGCTCACTGGGGAGTGGTAGCCTTCGGCATGATCGGTGTTTCCCTCTCTGGCATCTCGTTCATATCAGTGCCAGGGCTAGTGCTCCAGGGTGGATTCCACTACCTACAAATGGTGCTGGGCTATGTGGTAGGTTACTACATCATCGCCTACGTGCTGCTGCCTGTGTACTACCGGTTGCGCATCCCCTCCATCTACAGCTATTTAGCCACCCGGCTCGGGGCTTACAGCCATAAGAGCGGCGCGGCCCTATTCCTCATCTCACGCATCACCATCGCCTCACTGCGGCTCTTCGTTGTCAGCACGGTGCTACACGCCACGGTATTCGACGCCTGGGGCATACCCTTCTGGGTAACCGTCATGGTCACGCTTGGGCTCATCTGGGCCTATACCCACCGGGCCGGTATACAGGTGGTGGTGTGGACGGATATATTCCAAACCGCCGTCATGCTCCTGTGCCTCGTGCTCACGATTGTCGCAGTGTGCACAGCCCTCGACTACAGCCCCGTGCAGGCAGTGCAAGCCGTAGCCCGCAGCGGGCATGCCTCCCTATTCGAATTCAGCGACTGGCGCAGCCCACATCACTTTGTGAAACAGTTCATCGCAGGGGCCTTCGTGCCCGTGGTGATGACGGGGCTCGACCAGGACATGATGCAGAAGAACCTCACCTGCCGCACACTTCGGGATGGGCAGCGCAACATGATCACCTACGGGTACGGCTTCCTCCCCATCAACGCCTTGCTCCTGACGCTCGGGGTGCTACTCGTGCTCTACGCCGGCTCGCAGGGGCTACCAATACCCGAGCGTGGTGATGCGCTCTACCCCAGCCTTGCCACGGCAGGGCACCTAGGGCCACTGGTGGGATTCCTATTCACGCTCGGCATCATAGCCGCCACCTTCTCATCGGCCGACTCAGCCCTCACGGCCCTCACCTCCTCCTTCACGCTCGATGTGCTAGGCCTTCCGCTGGACGATGGGCCCCGTGTGCGCCGCATGCGACACATTGTACACCTCAGCCTGGCCGCCGTGATGGTAGGGATCATTCTGGGGCTCCGTGAGCTTGGGAGCCAGAATGCCATTGCCACGCTCTTCACCGCCGTAGGCTACACCTATGGCCCCCTGCTAGGACTCTTCGCCTTTGCCCTCTTCACCCGGAGCCAGAGCCGCGAGTGGGTGGTACCCATCATCTGCCTGCTCTCTCCGCTCGCCTGCTACGGGCTGGCCGCATGGCTGCGCGTAGCCACAGGCTACCAGGTGGGCTACGAGCTGCTGCTCATCAATGGCCTGATCACCTTTAGCGTGCTCTACCTCACACGCCGACGCCAGATCCAGCCGTTGCGCTCAGGCCACCACGTGCCACCTATGGGCACACTGCACACCCCCGCTGCACCAGGCCATGCGAAGTAGGACACCCCGATGCGTGGCCCTCGGCTGCGTCATGCTGCTCATCCTACTCGCAGGCACCCTGCGGGGGCAATCCGTCGACACCCTCTACGTGCGCCAGTACGGCGAATGGCTCTCGGTGCGCCCGTTCTTCGAAAAGCAGTACAACACCCTCCAGTACCAATCCCCCGCCACGGGGAAAGTGCAAGCATTGCGAGCCAACACCCCCCTCGCCATCGGGTTCGGATTCTCGTGGCGAGGTATCGGGGCGAGCTTCTCGTTCGGCATCCCGCGCATAGGCGACAGGCGCGATGCCCCCACCCGCTCATTCGACTTCCAGTACCACTACTACGGCCGCCTGCTCATAGGCGACCTTTTCGTGCAGTGGTACCGGGGCTACTACAGCGAGTCCGACAAGGGGGAAGTCAGTTTCGATGCCAAGCTCACGTTCCGGCGCCTGGGCGTGCGACTAGCTCACCCGCTGCTAGGCAGGCAATTCTCCTACGAGGCCCTTTACAACCAGAGTGCCGAGCAGCGACGCTTTGCCATCTGCTTCCCCATCGGGGTTGGGTTCTACCTACAGGATGCGCAACGACTCGAGGGGCTGGGTCACCATCTGCGGGGCGGACACTTCGTGGCAGAGGTATACGCGGGCTGTAGCGCAGCTATTCCCCTGAGCCGGGGCTACTACATGGGCACGGAGGTCACCCTGGGCATGAGCGGGATCATCAATGGGCACACGGGGGGCGAATCGGCCCCTCACCTGTCCGCCATGGGCCGTTTGGCCGTGGGCTACACGCAACGCTACTGGAGTTTAGCCGTGGTGGCCTATGCCCACTCCCTGGGAGAGACTACGGGTAACAACACCGGTCTGCGCATCCTTTCCGGCAGCGCAGAGCTCGCCTTCTCGTGGCGATTCTTCCGCCGCCCGAAATGGCGCACCCCCGCGCCTGCTACGTCACTGGAGCTTTCCCCCGCAGATAGATGAGCTGACCCTCCTCGGGCAGCTCGCCCGGCGTCATGCGGTTGCGCCGGTAGAGGTACCTCGATTTCACCGCGTAACGCTGCGAGATAGAGTAAATGCTCTCCCCCCGCTCGGCCACGTGCACCTTGTGCTGCACCTCCGCCTTGCGCCGCTTGGGCTGGATGTAGACCACCGAACCCGGAGGCGGCAACGTGTGGTCGGGCAATTCGTTGTAACGGGCAATCTCCCAGGGCATCATCTCCAGCGTGCGGGACAGGCCGTCGTAGGTATCCCCCTTGGCCACCACCACGTACTTCACCCGATTGCGCACGTATATGGTGTGCTCCTTGGCTATCTGGATCTCAAATTCGCTCTCCGGATTAGCCACTGCCCCCGTGTCCACCGTGGGCGAAACCACCTCCACCTCAACTCCCGTGTCGTACTGGGCCAGTCCCTCCTCCTCGATGATCTCGATGAGCCGTTTGGCGTAGGCCGGATCGGTGGCGTAGCCCGACTTCTTCAGGCCATGCGCCCACCCCTTGTAGTCCGTGGGCGAGAGGTTAAACAGGAAGGCGTAACGCCGCGTGCCACGTAGGAAGAGGGAGTGGTCGTCAAACGAATGCTCCGCCGACTTGTACACCCGGAAGCACTCCCCCCGGGCATCATCGTTGTGGTACATCCGCTTACCCTTCCAGCCCTTGTGGCACTTGATGCCGAAATGGTTGTGCCCCTGCGTGGCCAGTCGACTCTTGCCGTTGCCACTCTCCAGCATCCCTTGCGCCAGCGTGATGCTCGCCGGCACCCCGTGGCGGGCCATCTGCTCGATGGCCATCTTCTTGTACTTATCCCTGTAGGCTGCCCTGTCCTTCTTCAGCGAGCTCTGCGCCCACGAGGCCGGGGCCATCAAGACAAGCAATAGCAGTAGCGGCCCCGCGGCGACACCGCGGAACATCGATAGGGAGATGCGCATGTTACTACCCACGATTAGTACCCGCATTTTGCGCCACCACCTCCTTCACCTCGGGCACATCGCGCATGATCGCCTCGCGGATGCCGTTGTTGAGCGTCATGTGGTTGTACCGGCACGCATCGCAGGCCCCTAGCAGCCGCACGCACACCACCATGTCGTCAGAGACGCTCTCCAGCACGACATCACCCCCATCATTCAGCAGGTAGGGGCGTATGCTCGCAAGGGTGGCCTGTATCCTCTCTATAATCTCCGGGCTGGGCATACGGCTAGGGGTTTAGGTGATACAATGGGTCTCAAAAGCTCGTGGGTGCGTAGGCATCCACCTGTGCCACCAGCGCATCGGCCAGCGTATCGAAGGCACTCGCCACGGGGGACGAATCGGCGGCCACGGGACACCCGAAGTCGCCCGCCTCACGAATGGACTGCACGATGGGGATTTGCCCCAGCAGCGGCACCTGATGCTCTTGCGCCAGCTGCGCAGCCCCGTCCCGACCGAAGATGTAGTAGCGGTGGCCCGGCAGTTCGGCCGGCTCAAACCACGCCATATTCTCCACCACCCCCAGCACGGGGATGTTAAGCTGCGGGCTGGCGAACATGCTGATAGCCTTCTCCGCGTCGGCCAGCGCCACGCGCTGCGGCGTGGTGACAATGATCGCCCCGTCGAGCTTCAGATCCTGCGTCACCGTCAGGTGAATATCGCTCGTGCCAGGCGGCATGTCGATGAGCAGGAAATCGAGCGGCCCCCACAGGCCCATGGTCACGAGCTGCTTGAGTGCATTGGAGGCCATTGGGCCTCGCCAGATGAGCGCATCGGAGGGGTTGACGAAGAAGCCCATCGACAGCATCTTCACGCCGTAGGCCTCCACGGGATGTATCAGATCCACCTCCCCCTCTTTGGTCGCCTGGGGCTTCTCGTCCGTGACCCCGAGCATGATCGGCATGCTGGGGCCGAATACGTCGGCATCGAGGATGGCCGTGTGCCACCCCTTGCGGGCCAGAGCCACCGCCAGGTTCACCGTGACGGTGGACTTCCCCACCCCGCCCTTCCCCGAGGCGACGGCCACGATGTGGCGTACCCGATCGACCCCACCGGCCGTCGGCACCTTGGGCTTCTCCACCTGCGCAGGGTTCTCCACCCGGATGTCGAGCGTCACCCCCGGGAACTGCGACTCCAGCACCCGGCGCGATGCGCGCGCGAGCGACTGGCCAAATGGGTCGTTCCCCGCCAGGAGGCGCAGGGTGAAGGCGATGCGATCGGCCTCGCACTCCAGGCCCGACACCATGCCCAGCGACACGATGTCGCGCTTCAGCTCTGGGTGTCTCACCGCCGAGAGCAGCTCGGTGATGTGCGATAGCGTGGGCTCCATGCTCTACGTTGTCCCCGTGATTTGCGTGCGCGGGCTACCTTTATCGGGCCGCCACCGCCTCAATTTCCACCAGCACCCCCAGCGGCAGACGTACCACCCCGTAGGCCGCCCGGGCCGGCATATCGGCCGTGAAGTAGCGGCTGTACACCTCGTTCATGGCCCCGAAGTTGTCCATATCGCTCAGCAGGCAGGTCGTCTTCACCACGTTAGAGTAGTCGAGCCCCACCTCGCGCAGGATGGCGCCCAGGTTCTCCAGCACCTGCTTCGCCTGCTCCTGTATGCCCCCCTCTACCACGCGACCGGTGGCGGGGTTGACCGGGATCTGGCCCGAGACGAAGATGATTCCGTTCACTTCCACCGCCTGGCTGTAGGGCCCCACCGCCGCGGGAGCATTTGAGGTATTGATTATGCGCTTCATCGCTTGATAATGTGAATCGTACAGAGATGATCCGCCTCGGCAAACACCCCCATTGGAGCACTTGCCGACGGAACAGCAGCAAAGGTAACGATTGTTTCCAAATAAGGGGTAAAAGCCCCGATCCTGCGCCACCCACAGGGGCACGTCGTAGCAAGAACGTAGCAACTCCCAATTTCCCCGCCCAAATACGGACTTGGTGGGTAGATGGTGCGACGAGGCCTGGGCGCATGATCCGCGGAAAGAGGGGGCCAATGGCGGCGAATATGTATTAACTTTGCCACAGCGTTGGTAGTCCCCGGAGTCGAATCCTCACGCAAGTGTACAGGCAGGCTCTCCGGGCGCAGACAGGGTCTACGTCCGGGCGCAGGGGGCAAGGTGCCAGCAGGTAAACCGATGCACGTGACACGACAACGACACATACACTCGCTCGCCTGGCTCATAGCGTGCCTGCTGTGGGGATCGCTCGCCGTGGGGCAGCCGGCCGAGGTGCCATACACGCGCAACGAGCTGGCCACCATCGCCGAGAACGATAGCCTGATTGCCGTGCACACGGCCCAGGGGCACCTGCGCGAAGCCTGCATATGCCTGGACAACAACGCCATGCTCTTCTGGCGGCACAATCAGCTGCAGCGGGCGGTAGACTACTTTGAGCGTTCGCTCGAGGGCAACCGCAAGCTCGACAACCAGAATGGCATCGCGGGCATCAACAGCAACCTCGCCTTCATCTACGCCGACATGGAGCAGTACGAGAAGGCCTACGAGTACTTCGAGCTGACGCTGGCGGTGCGTCGCCTCTCGGGTCGGCCCGAGAGCGTGGTCTCGGCGCTGGTGAATGAGTCGGTGGTGCTCAACCAGCTCAAGCGTTATGAGCTTTCGCTCAGCAAGCTGGAGGAGGCCCTGCGCTACACCCGCGAGATGAATGACGAGAAGGAGATGCGCAGCGTGTACGGGATGCTCTGCGAGACCTATCAGAAGATGGGCAACGTGGAGAAGGCCCTGTACTACTACAGCTACTACAAGACGTTCAACGACTACGTGTCGCAGAAGCAGGTGGACGAGGCCGAGATGGCACTAGAGCGGCAGCAGCTGGCCGAGATGAACCTGCGTCTCCAGAACGAGAGTAAGGAGCTGGAGCTGGAGCGGCAGCGGTTTCAGATTCAGACCCAGCGGCAGCATCTCTCGCAGATGAGCGAGGAGCAGCGGCAGTTGCTGGATTCGCTCTCGGCGCAGGAGATGGCCTACCAGCTGCTAGAGGCTCGCAGCGCTCGGCAGCAGCTACAGTATGAGCTGCTACAGGCGCGGGCCAAGACGGGGCGTTACACGCTGCTAGCCATCCTCACCCTGGGGGTGTCGCTGATTGTGGTGCTGGCCGTGGTGCTGGCGGCTCTCAAGCGGGCGCGGCAGCGCAACGTGGCCCTCTGGGAGAGCAATGAGCAGGTACGCGCCCAGTCCATCCGCATCAACGAGCAGAACTTGCAGCTGCGGGAGCAGAACAACACCATCGCCCAGAAGAATCAGGAGGTGCTCGCAAGCATTCGCTACTCCAAGCAGATACAGGATGCCGTAATGTGTCACAGCATGTCGCTGCACGACCTGTTTGATGAGGCGTTCCATTTCGATCGTCCCTACGCCATCGTCTCGGGCGATTTCCACTACTTCCGCCTGATGCCCAACGGCCATAAGCTGGTGGTGGCGGGCGACTGCACGGGCCATGGTGTGCCCGGGGCCTTCCTGACCATCCTGGCTATCACCGCGCTCGACCACGCGGTGTTCGACCTGAAGCTGACGAGCTGCTGCGCCATCCTCGATGCGCTCGATGAGTCATTCAGCGACCTCAACGCCAAGCGTAACGTGGCCAACCACTCCATGGATGCGTGCGTGTGCATCGTGAAGGAGGATGAGCAGGAGATAGAATTTGCCGGGGCCCGCAACGGTATGCTGGTGGTGCAAAATGGGGAGAGCCGCTACATCAAGGGGTCGCTATCGATGCTGGGGCAGATGTACGCCTCGTATCCCCCCACCCCCAGCTCGTTCCACAGCGTGCACATTCCCATTGAGCCCGGCATGTGGTGCTACCTGTGCTCCGACGGCATCAACGATCAGTTCAACGAGCAGGGCGAGAAGTTCTCGAGCCGGCGGCTACGCCAGGTGCTCAGCGCCAACGCCCAGGAGACGGGCCCGGTGCAGTACGACCGTCTCGTGGAGGCCGTGGTGGCCTGGCAGGGCAATTGCGAGCAGGTGGATGACATGCTCGTGGTGGGGTTCCGCGTGGGGACACGCACGGCGCAGCCGTCAGATGCCACCAGCGATACGGCCGCCGAGAAGGTGGCATAGGCACACGGTGCGAAACCCACACGCGGCGCAGCCCGTAAACTGCCTACAAATCGCCGCACCCCTGCGCTACTCCACCGCGCAAGGTGCTAATCCCGCATAAGAAGAATACCATGAGAAGGACATTGACGATAGGTCTACTGGTGTTGGCGTTGATCCCGCTGCGCGGGGCTATGCGGGGGGCGCAGGCCCAGGAGCTGCCCCCGCTGGGGCAAAATGTGTGGCATGTGGACTCGGCCAGCGGCCGGGTGTACTGGAATCGGCACCGGCCCATCTATCTGAACATCAGCCCTACACCCAACGGGGCCGATGGGATCACGCTCAAGAGCCAATCGATGCCCCAATGGTCGTGCCCCTTCTATCTAGACACCGAGGGCATCAACTACCTGCGCACGCGCTGGGCGGTGGATACGGCGACGCGTAAGGCTGTGCAGCCGCAGCGCGAGGTGCTGTGGGAGGTGTACTCCGACGGGAATGCCCCCACCACCACCACGAAGTACCTGGAGGCTTCGCAAGCCCCGGGCAAGGGTACCGTGCTGGGGGGCAAAAGCCGTGTGGTGCTGACGAGTCGGGATGCGCTCAGCGGGGTAGCCGCCACCTACTACAGCCTCAACGGGGGCCCCTTCCAGCTCTTCGGGGGTGAGATCCCACTTGGTCGGGAGGGGAGCAACGAGCTCCGCTACTTCTCCGACGACCGGGTGGGTAACCGCGAGCCGATACGCACGGCGAAGTTCGTGCTCGACCTCAAGCCTCCCACCACGCGCTGCCTGGTGACGGGTATCCATCTAGCCAATAACACGCTGGCGAAGCACTCGGTGATTACGCTACAGGCCACCGATGACTTCTCGGGAGTGGTACGCATGCGCTACCGCATCGACAGCGGTGCGTGGGTGAACTACGCCCCCAAGTCGACCATCTCCTTACAGCGGGTGGGCGATGGGCACCACGTGCTCCACTTCAAGAGCTGGGATTACGCCGGCAATGAGGAGGAGACGCAGGAGTTCCGCTTCTTCCTGGATGAGACGGCCCCCATCACCATCTCCGACGTGCTTGGTGACAAGTTCATTGTGGACGGTAAGACGTTCTTCTCGGGCCGCACGAAGATGAAAATCACGGCCGTAGATAACCATGCAGGGGTGAAGGAGGTGTTCTACTCGGTGGATGGCGGGCCCTTCCAGCCGTACAAGGAGCCCTTCTACATGCCAAACGCCATGGGGTGGCACGTGGTGAAGTACTACTCGATTGACAGCACTGAGAATCGCACCACGGGGCCCAACGCCGATCGCTACTACGAGTACCGCATGAAGATGGACCGCGTGTACGTGGATCTGGCTGGGCCCAAGCTGTCGCACCAGGTCTCGGGCGAGCGTTTCGTGCGCCACGATTCGGTGTTCGTATCCCCCCGATCGCAGATTACCCTGGCAGGGAAGGACTACGAGTCGGGCTTCAAGCGTCTGAGCTACTCGCTGGATGGCGACAAGTGGGAGCGCGACTACGAGGGGCCGTTCGACCTGAGCGGGCTCGCCTCGGGTGAGCACCAGGTGGAGTTCTTCGGGTATGACAACGTGGAGAACCGCAACGTGTCGCAGTTCCGGTTTATCCTCGACAAGGAGGCGCCCCGCATGTCCTACAGCCTGAGCGTGGCCCCATACAAGCACGGGGAGGCTGAGCAGCGTGAGCCTGTGTACCCGGTGGATGCCGAGGTGTACCTCACCGCGCAGGATAACATGACGGGGGTACGTCTGCTACAGTGCTCGCTAAACGGGCAGCCGCTGATGAACTACACCAAGCCGCTCCGCGGACTGGTGCGCGGGCAGAACAGCCTCCAGCTACGAGCCGTCGACATGGTGGGCAACGTGCGCGAGGAGACGCACACCTTCAATGCGCGCTAAGCGGCCACCAATGCCCCGCTAGTAGGGCAAAGCCCAACAGGCCGGCGCAGAGGACGACGAGAGAGACGATCTCACCGCCAGCCATCACCCCACGAGTGACATGCTAGAGGTGGGGTGCAGGGTGCTATGCCCGTGGGTTCGATGAGCAGGCCGCAAGAGAGAGGTTGGCCAGGGCATCACGGGGTACGCAAGCCATGCACTGGGTGCGGCCCTATGGGTTGCCCAGAGGAGCATGCGTAGGAGCTGCTGGCACGCACAGGCATCATGCCCCATGTAAGCTGCACAATGCGGGCCCGTGCATCCACACCGCCACGGGGTGAGGCTACGCATGCCGGCACTCAGGGAAGAGGTTGGCAGATGGCATTGCGCTAGCACTCCCTAGGGGACTGAATCCGGGCACGATCTCCGGCACTGCACGGGCGACAGGATGGATGGCCTGAAGGGGTCATGGCGACAAGGGTTGCAGGCCCTTCACGGCATGTGCAGGCCGAGGGTACATGCGCCGGCAGGGTATACGTCCGCATCTGCCGATGCGCCGTGGGGAAAAGAACATGCGCATTTTGACGAATTGTCCGCCAATTATTGCGTAGCTTTGCCACTCGTACGGTACACCATCAAAAACAACGCAGAATCGATGAGAATGAAAAATTGGTTGAGCACGCTGTTGCTGCTTGCCGTGGCCCTGCTGTGGATCGGCATCAGCCCGCTGCTGGCGCAAACTGATGAGGGCGGAGCCACGCAACAGCTCCCCACCGATCCCAAGGTGCGGATTGGTCGCCTGGACAATGGCATGACGTACTACATCCGCGCCAATGCCGAGCCGAAGAACCGGGCGGAGTTCTACATCCTCCACAACGTGGGTGCGATCCTGGAGGAAGAGGATCAGAACGGGCTGGCGCACTTCACGGAGCACATGGCGTTCAACGGCACGGTGCATTTCCCGGGCAAGAAGCTGATAGGCTTTCTGGAGCGGAACGGGGTGAAGTTTGGCGCCGACCTCAATGCGTTCACCACGCATGACATGACCTGCTACAACATCTCCGACGTGCCCACCACAGACGGGGCCCTCATGGACAGCTGTATGCAGGTGCTGGCGGACTGGTCGGGCAGCATCTCGATGGACAATCAGGAGATTGACAACGAGCGTGGGGTAATAGCCGAGGAGTGGCGCACGCGCCGCAACGCAGCATGGCGCGCCCGCGAGGCGAAGACGCTGGAGCTGTACAAGGGCTCGAAGTACGCCGAGCGTGATGTCATCGGCCCGCTGTCGCTGATCAAGGGTTTCGACTACCAGCGCATTAAGGATTTCTACCACCGTTGGTATCGCCCCGACCTACAGGCTATCATCGTGGTAGGCGACTTCGATGTGGATGACATGGAGGCCCGCATCAAGAAGTTTGTGGGCGAGGTGCCAGCCCCCACCAACAAGGAGCCACGCCCGGTGTACGATGTGCCTCAGGCTGAGGGCATCACCTACACTACGCATGTGGATCCTGAAACGCAGATGTCGCGGATAGAGCTGATCTACAAGTCGCCAGCCGTGCCGGCGGAGAAGAAGGATGCGGAGTACTACCGCCACGAGCTGATTAGCGAGCTGGCGCAGCAGATGCTGAACGCCCGTTTCGATGAGCTGGCGCAGCAGGAGGGTTCGCCGCTGGTGGGCGGGTACAATGCGCAGATGAACCTGGTGCGCCCTATCAATGAGTACATGCTGATTGGCGTGGCCAAGCCGGGGATGCTACAGGAGGGCCTCAAGAGCCTGATCACGGAGACGCAGCGGGCGCGGCAGAAGGGCTTTACGGCCTCGGAGCTGGAGCGCGCTAAGGCCGTGAAGCTGCGCGAGGTGCAGAAGCGGTATGATGAGCGCAACAAGCGGACGAATCACGCCTACGTGTTCACCTACATCTCGCACTACACCACGGGTGAGCCCATGCTGGGCGTGGAGCTGGAGTCGGTGCTTGTGCCCAAGATCCTCGAGACGATCGGGGTGGAGGATGTCAACCGGGTGATGGCCGAGGAGCTGATGCCAGGTCAGAATCTGATGATGTTCCTGAGCGTGTCGGATGCCGAGCAGGGGCAGCTGCCCTCGAAGGAAGAGGCCACGCTGCTGTTTGAGCAGATCTACGGGAGCGACCTTCATGCCTGGGTGGACAACACGCGCAATGAGCCGCTGGTGAGCAAGCTCCCGAGCCCGGGCAGCATCAAGAGCACGAAGGTGAACAAGACGTTTGGCACGCAGGAGTTCACGCTGAGCAATGGCGCTAAGGTCATCATTAAGCCCACGGACTTCAAGGATGACGAGGTGCAGATGTTCGCTTTCGCCATGGGGGGAACCTCGCTGGCAGCCGATGGCGATGTGCATTCGGCAGAGCTGGCGGGTGACATTGTGAATGAGAGCGGGCTGGGCAACTTCGATGCCACAGAGCTACGCAAGCTTAAGGCTGGCAAGCAGGTGGCTGTAGAGGTGGGTCTGGATGACAACGTGGCCTACGTCTCGGCCAATAGCTCGGCCAAGGCCGAGGAGCTCGAGATGATGATGCAGGAGGTATACCTGCACTTCACGGCACCGCGCTTTGAGGAGAAGGCCTTCAAGTCGTTCATCTCGCAGATGGAGAGCATGCTGAGCAACATGGAGCGGGATCCCAACTCGGAGTTCTCTCGCCGCCTGATATCCGAGGCTACGCAGGGTGCACCGCGCGCGCAGCAGCTGACGCTGGAGGCGCTGAAGGGTGTATCGCTCGCACGTGCCAAGGCACTGTACCAGCAGCAGTTCGGGAGTGCCCGCAACTTCACCTTCATCTTCGTGGGCAACGTGACCGCGGAGCAGATTAAGCCACTCGTGTGCCAATATTTGGCCTCGCTGCCGGCTGGGAACAAGCTGGAGTGGAAGGATAACAACGTACGCTTCCCGGCTAAGCCCCGGACGCTGAAGTTCGGTATGAAGATGGAGACGCCCAAGACGCGCTTTGCCAAGATCTACAACTCGCCAGCCAAGTACACGGCCCAGAACATGGTGCTGATCAAGGCCATCGAGCATGTACTGACGCTGCGTTACACGGAAGAGATCCGTGAGAAGTCGGGCAGCGCGTACAGCGTAGGGGTACGTGGCAGCATTTTGCCTCGCCCCGTGCCGTCGGCCCGCATGCAGATTGCATTTGACACCGACCCCGAGAAGGCCGATGCGGCGATCCCCATGGTGAGCGAGATCTTCGATGCGCTGCGCCAAGAGGTGGCTGAGATGGATGTGGATAAGGCCAAGAAGCACTTCCTGAAGGCGCACGCGGAGAATGTGCGCAAGAATCGCTACTGGATGGCGGTGCTACGGGCGTACGCCACCTCTGGGGTGGACATCCACTCGGGCTATGAGAAGGAGGTCAACCGTCTGACGGCCAAGTCGGTTCAGAAGGCGATGATGGATCTCTTCAAGCAGACAAGCTACGTGGAGGTAGAGATGGAGGGGGCCCGGTAGGGCTCCTACGTCGCAGCACGGAAATGTTAAGGCGGGAGGGGCCCCATTGGGAAACCCTTCCCGCCTTTTCTATCTTTGCACCGCGCTACGTGTGCTAGCGGCCGGGACATGGCAAGGCCCGGCAGATTCGATGCCACCTAAACATGATGACGGCCATGACGTACCGATTCCGCGTGACGAACCCGGATGATGCGGGTTTCTTGCAGGAGTATCTACTGCCTGGCGGGGCGAGCTTTGAGACGTTTCGCCTGTTGCTAGAGCGACAGCTGGGGCTGGATCCGTCGCAGCTGGTGTCATTCAATGTGCCCGGCCCGCATTGGGAGAGCGGACTGGAAATCACGATGATGGATCTGGCAGTTGAGGATCCCGAATACCCCATGGTGTCAATGCAGGAGTTCCACCTACAGGATCTGATGGCAGAGGCAGGGGCGAAGCTGCTGTTCACCTACGACCTGCTGTCGAACCGAGCCCTGTTCGTGGAGCTTGTGGAGGTAATAGAGGGCGACGTGGCCCCGGCTGGGGGGCAGTGCACCCTCTCGCAAGGGAGCTTACCCGCCGCCTCGGAGGATCCTTACCGGGTGGCGCAGCGGGATATCGACGGGCTGCTAGGCGACCTAGGCACGGAGTTCCGGGATTAGGCTCCGCAAACTGGGAGGGCTCGCAGTGCTATGCCGAAAACCCTGGTAGTGGTGTATGGCCCCACTGGGGTGGGGAAAACCGACCTGTGCGTCGATCTGGCCCAATGGCTGGGGTGCGACATCGTGTCGGCTGACTCAAGGCAGGTATTCCGTGAGCTGAACATTGGGGTGGCACGCCCCACGGAGGCCGACCTGACGGCTGTGCAACACTGGTTCATTGCGTCGCACTCGGTGCGCAAACGCTTCTCAAGCGGGCAATACGAGCAGGAGGCTTTGGCTGTGCTCGAGGCCCTCTTTCAACGGCAGGAGGCTGTCATTGCTACAGGAGGCTCCATGCTCTACCTGCACGCCCTTTGCCACGGGCTGGATGACTACCCTCCCCCCGACATGGCACTTCGGGCACGCCTCAATGCCACAACGGCCTGCGAGGGGGTTGCTGCGCTCGCTGAGCAGCTCCGGGAGGCTGACCCCGTGAGCTGGGCCAGAATCGACCTTCAGAATGGGGCCCGGGTGCTACGTGCCCTTGAGGTGAGCCTACAGACGGGCATTCCATTCAGCCAGTGGCAGGGACGGGAGGCTAAGGTTCGCCCGTTCCGCATCGTCAAGCTGGGGCTCACACGCCCCTGGCCAGAGCTCCGGGAGCGCATCGGGCAACGGGTGCAAGCGATGATGGCGCAGGGCCTGCTGGATGAGGTGCGCAGCCTGCTCCCCCTACGAGAGCACGTGCCCCTGAAGAGCGTAGGTTACAGCGAGATGTTCGACCACCTGGATGGGGCCTGCTCGCTGCAAGAGGCCACGGAAAGAATTGTCACCAACACGTACCGCTACGCCAAGCGGCAGATGCGCTGGTGGCAACGGGACGAGGCCATCCGGTGGTTTCACCCCGGCCAGCGTGAGGCCATCATGGAGTACCTCAGCGCGGAATTGGGGCCACTGGGCAATGAATAACTTATGGAGAATCGCTATGCCAGCAGAGGAAACACTATTCAGCATCGTAGTCCCCGTGTACAACCGGCCGCAGGAGCTGGAGGAGCTGCTGCGCTCGCTGGCACACCAGTCATCGCATCGCTTTGAGGTGATAGTGGTGGAGGATGGCTCTACGCTACGCAGCGAGGAGCTGTGCCGCAGGGAGTGGGGCTTCCCCGTCCACTACATGGAGCAAGAGAACCAGGGGCCCGCACGGGCACGTAACACGGGCGTAGGGTCGCCGTACTGCCAGAGTCCGTGGGTGCTATTCTTCGATTCGGATTGCATTCTGCCCCCGAACTACATCCTCACATGCGAGGATCTGCTACAGGACTACCCCGAGGTAAGCCTGTTCGGTGGGCCCGATGCCGCAGCACCCGACTTCAATCACTGGCAGAAATGCGTGAGCTACGCCATGACATCGCCCTTCTCCACGGGGGGCATACGTGGCGGGGGCGAGGGAGCTGATAAGTTCTACCCCCGCACGTTCAACATGGGTGTGCGCCGTAGTGCCTTCACGGAGGCCGGTGGGTTTGCAGACATGCGCTATGGCGAGGATGTCGATCTAAGCATGAGGCTCTGCGAGGCTGGGGGGAAGTCTATGCTTTTCAAGGAGCTTTTCGTGTACCACAAGCGGCGTGGCAACTTCCGAGCATTCTTCAGGCAGATTGAGCACTCGGGTCGGGCCCGTATTGAGCTCCGCAAGCGGCATCCAGGTACGCTCAAGCTCGTGCACATGCTGCCTGCTGTGGGGGTGATACTCCTGGTAGTGGCTGCCACCTGCATTTACCTCCCTCTCACCATGGGGGTACTGGCTCTGGGGCTACTCTACGGGCTCATCATCCTGCTGCATGCCCTGCTCCGGACGCGCAACATGCACGTGGCCCTACTGGCTGTGCCCGCCTGCGCCACTATGCTGATGGGGTACGGTGTGGGATTACTGGTGGGACTACTTGGGCTCGAGCGTACACCACCGGCTCAGGAGGAGTAGACTCGCCCCGAGGGCTTTCCATAGAATGGACGCAGACTGGGGATGTAATGGGTGCTAAGCTCTAGTCCGCCGGCTCACCTGGGCTGAGACGTAGCCGTTAGGGCCACTCAGGCTATTACAGGGGTATCACTTGCGTAGAGTCGCCCTACACAGCGGGCGATGCAAGCCGCAACGAGGCATAAACCTCGGGGTCGAGCCACACCTGTAGGCGTGTGCCCGGGTGCAAATCGCCCACCGAGGGATTCCAGGCCTTCAACTCGGCCGGAGTACAACCGTAGTGCACAGCGATCTTGTGTAGGAATTCACCCGGCTTCACCACGTGGTAGTGGCGCATAGAGCGCGTACGTGTCCGTGGGAAGGGGGTTTCCGTCACCTTATAGCTCTGCGCATAAATGCGATCCTCGTTCTGTAGGAAGGCCGACATCGCCGACGTGGGCAACACGAGCGGATAGGGCTCACCATCGGGCTTCGGGATATAGCCGAGCTTGTATCGGGGATTGAGGAAATGTAGCAGGTGCACGGACACCTTTGTCCACATGGCCAACGGCTCGAAGGAGAGAGCATGCGCAATGCGAACGGTGTCCACATCGCGGAATACCACGCTGGGGGCCTGAGCCTTTAATTGGTGATCCTTCGCATGCCGAAACACGTAGGCTGCGGCAATGAAGGCGGGCACATAATTCTGCGCAGAGACCGGTAGGGCCGGCATCAGCTTCCAGTAGTCGCGCTCCCCACCTGCCCGTTCAATGGCACGCCTGACGGCTCCAGGGCCCACGTTATAGGCGGCTAGCACAAGGTGCCAATCGCCAAACATCCGGTAGAGGTAACGTAGGTAGGCACATGCGGCCCGCGTGGAGAGCACCGGATCCATACGGTCGTCCAGAAAGCTGTCCACATGCAGATTAAACATCTCGGCTGTACCAATCTTGAACTGCCACAGCCCCACGGCTCCACTGGGTGAGAGGGCTAGTGGATTGAGGGCCGACTCCACCACGGAGAGATAGACCAGCTCGAGGGGGAGCTGGCTCGCATCCAACTCCTGCCGGAAGAGCGGGAAGTAATACTCAGCCAATGCTAGCATCTGCTCCACCTGATCACGCCGCTCCTCGGTGTACACCCCGATGTAGCGACGCACGATGGGATGAAAGCGCATGGGAATGGGCGACACCCGATTGAGCTCCGCTATGCGGTACTCATACACCAAATCGGGCTCTGGGGCTAGTAGCGCAGCGGCCGACTTCCCCTGTGGCCATAGTGAGGACAGGTAGGACAAGCCGCTTAGGGCACCACGAATATCGGGGTAGGGCTCCCAGGCCTCATCGGCACCTGGCCGCTCCGCTGCACCAGCAGGTACCACCAGAAGCAGAAGGACAGCAAGCCAACAAAGCCACCTCGCCATTAGCGGAAAAGCTTGATGATGTCGTTCGCATTGGCGTAAACGAGCAGTGCCATGAGGAGGATGAAGCCCACCGTCTGCGCCTTGATGAGGAACTTAGCACTCGGCTTACGGCGTGTCACCATCTCGTAAAGGATAAACACCGCATGGCCGCCATCCAGTCCCGGGATGGGTAGGAAGTTCATCAGTGCCAAAGCCACGGAGAGGAATGCCGTCAGCGACCAGAAGGCCCGCCAATCCCAGCTCCCAGGAAATATTTTACCAATGGAGATGAAGCCTCCTATCGACTGCTGGGCCCCGGTGTTGGGCATAAACAGGAGCTTAAGGCTCCGGGCGTAATTTGCCAATGTGCGATACCCTAGTCGGGCTCCAGCTGGTATGGATTCCATCAGGCCGTACTCCCGGTGGCTGATGCGAAATAGGCGACTGTAGTCGGCCACGGCATAGACACCCACCAGGCCAGTCTCAGGCACGCTCACAGCCACCTCCGTCGGTACGCCAGCACGCATCACCACGGTATGCATGGCCCCATTCCGGTGCTGCAAAGCTGCCTCGCGGAACTCATCGAAGTAGGTGGCCGGCTGGCCATCAATTGACAACAGGCTATCTCCACGCTGGTAACCTGCCTGTGCAGCAGCTGACCCCGGTGCTACACTGTCAACCACGAATGGCATGCGCGCCCCAAAGAATGGTTGCCCCTGCACTAGATGCTTTATAGCCCAGCGGGGTACCGTCACCGATACAGGCTGGCCATCACGTAGCACGGCGACCTCTGCCTCAGGCTCTAGCAACAGCCTGGTGTACAGATCGCTAAACCGCTCCACAGGCTTACCGTTGACCAGCTGCACCATGTCACCAGGAAGGAAACCCGCTGCACGCCCCACCGAGTCGGGGGCTATCCCGTAGCGCACATCGGCCGTGGCCACGTAGGATTCACCTGCGGTGAAGAGAATTGCCGAGTAGATCACCCACGCCAGCAGCAAGTTCACGATGACCCCACCGCTAACTATTATCAGACGCTGCCATGCAGGCTTAGCCCGAAACTCATATGGCTTGGGCTCCGAGACGAGAGACTTGGTGTCAAACGACTCATCCACCATGCCCGCAATCTTGGCAAATCCTCCGAGTGGAATCCAGCCTATCCCAAACTCCGTATCGCCGATCTTCCGCTTGAAGAGCGAAAACCAGGGATTGAAGAAGATGTAGAACTTCTCCACCCGAGCCTTAAACGCCCGCGCCGCCACGTAATGCCCAAGCTCGTGCAGCAGCACCAGGATACACAGGCTAAGGAGGAATTGGGCTATTCGTACCAAGATATCCATGCGTCAGGCACTGAGTTTACTGATAATCCACGTGGCACGCTCCCGCGCCTCATTATTGCTACTGATATAATCATCCAGCGTGGGCGTATCCATCTGCTCTACCGTCTCGAGCGTACGCTCTACCACCACCGGGATCGATGTGAACGGAATAGCACCCTTCAGGAAGGCCGACACGGCCTGCTCATTGGCCGCATTGAGTATGCATGGTGCAGTACCCCCGGCACGTCCTGCCTCCACAGCCAGTGCCAGGCAGGGGAATTTCTCGTAGTCGGGGATCTGGAATGTGAGCCCTTCCCCCGGGCCAAAGTTGTAGACCTTGAAGCCTGAGTCGATCCTATACGGGTAGGTGAGCGCATACTGGATAGGCATCCGCATGTCCGGCGTTCCCATCTGGGCCTTGATGCTACCATCTGGGAATTGCACCATGGAGTGCACCACCGCCTGCGGGTGGATCAGCACCTCTATCGCCTCGTAGGGCACGCTAAACAGCCAGTGCGCCTCGATGATCTCTAGCCCCTTGTTCATCATAGAGGCCGAATCTACCGATATCTTCGCCCCCATGTTCCAGGCCGGATGCTGCAAGGCCTGCATAGGTGTCACCTTAGCCAACTCCTCGTGGGGCATATCACGGAATGGCCCCCCTGATGCCGTCAGTAGCAGCTTACTCGGGGTGGTAAGCTCACCCACTAGGCATTGGAATATCGCCGAATGCTCCGAGTCCACCGGGATCAACGGGGCATTGTAGCGGGCTGAGAGCTCCATCACCAGGCTCCCGGCCACCACTAGCGACTCCTTATTGGCCAGAGCCACCGTCTTGCCAGCCTCCAGGGCCCGTATCGTAGGCAGCAAGCCAGCATAACCCACAATGGCCACTAGCACCACGTCCACCGTGGGCTCCTGCACCAGCGTCCCTATCGAATCCTCACCCACAAACACCGATATCCCCGCCTCGGCCAGTGCCTGATGCACCAGCTTGTAGTAGGCCACATCGCCGATGACCACCGACCGAGGGCGAAACTCAAGTGCCATCTGCACCAGCTCCTGCCACTGCGAGTAGGCAGAGAGCAGATCCACCTCGAACAAGTCGGGGTGACAACGCACCACGTCCAGCGCCTGGTGCCCAATAGAGCCCGTTGCCCCAAGGATAGCGACCCGTTTCCGCTGCGCCATGGCTACTTAAATGCTATATAATCCTCCGCGTTGAGGCTGCGCCCCTGCAACCACAGCTCCAGGTGCAGGTGGGGCCCCGTCGAGAGGCGTCCTGTGCTACCCATGATGGCAATGGCATCACCAGCCCGCACATGATCCCCCATCTGCTTCAGCAGGCGTTGATTATGCTTGTAGATGGAGACCAGCCCGCTGTAGTGCTGCACAGCGATCACGTGCCCCTGCTGCACCTCCCAGGTCGTCATCAGCACCACCCCATCAGCCACAGCGCGAATAGGCGCATCGGGGTTACCCACGATGTCCGTGCCAAAATGCTTCGCCGCCACGCTATAGCTGCTACTCACCACCCCCTCCACGGGAGCCACCAGCTGTCCCCGAAGCTCCCCGGGTGTTGTGCCCGACGACGATGGCTGCGCCACGTGCCCCCAATCCTGCTCCATCTGCGCCCGCAAGGCTGAGTCCTCCCCCGAGCGTATCATCTCCACAGGGCGAGCTATCGTCACCGAATCCTGTCCCTTCAGATAGTTCGTGGGGGTACCCCCGCTCAGCATGATGCGCAGGTTCTCCAGATACTTACCCCACAGATCGATCTCCCGCTCCAGCGAGTCGGCCCGTAGCGCATTGGCCACCACCTGCTGTGTGATGGCCGAATTGGCGTAGCCAGGGATAAACTCCCGCACTGGAGTGAAGAATATGATAGCCCATGCAAAGGCCAGTACAATCAGGATGAACGTGCCCAGGGCCACCAGGAAGTTGAGCCGCGACAGGCGCATCCCCCACACCTCCTGAAAAGTCTCAGCATTCGATATTACAAGCCGGTACTTGCTGCGCATGCGCATCATGAATGCGCGGCGCCCACCCTTACTCTCCGGATTAGACATAACAATCGATCATCTTCGGCAGGTAGAGCCCCCAACGAGGCATAGGCAACAAAGGTAGGCATTTTGGGTCAACCCCTCAAGCCCCCCCCTTTGGCCCTTAGTAATCGTGATGCACCCCGCGCCAAATGCGTATTCTGTCGCATCCGGATCCCTCAGAGGGGCGCAGTGAGCCCACTATTTCGCTGGGGTATCCAGCATCTCATCCGCACGCCCGAGGTCGTGGTAGAACGCCTCGCCAAAGGCTAGCACCAGTGGCTCACGGAGAAACTGGTACACCTTCATGCCCAGCCGCTCCCCGAGGGCACGCGCGGGATCGCATATGTCCCACACGTCGTAGCGCAGCAGCGTGAAAGCCCCCGAGCGCCCGACTCGTATCGGGTACAGGTGGCATGAGATCGGCTTACGAACCCGGCAGAGCCCCTGCCGCTGTTGCAGCTCGATAGCGCACCGATACCCCGTGTCATCATGCACAGCGAAGGCGCATTGCGCCCCATCCACCAGCTGCGTCACCCAGTCACCATCCCCATCACGGTAGGCCGCACCGCCCTGTAGGGCCTGCTGCGCCTCCGCGGGAAGCATGGCGGAGATCTGTGGCAACTCCGCCTCAAGGGCCTCTATCTCACTCACCTCCAGCGGAGCTCCCGAGCTACCCTCACGGCAACAGGCACCCCCGCACACCGCAATATCGCAGGCAAAGTAGCTGCGCAGGATACGACTGTCTACAATCTTATCCCCGATCTGTATCAGCCGTTTGCAGGAGCTCATTGACAGAGGGCGTGGCCCGTCATCTCTGCCGGCTGCGGCAGTCCCATCAGCTGGAGTATGGTGGGTGCCACGTCAGCCAGTCGACCATCGCCAATCCGAGTAAACTGCTCCGTCACGGCGATGATGGGCACTGGATTCAGCGAGTGGGCCGTATTCGGTGTCCCATCCGCATTCACCGCATGATCCGCATTACCGTGGTCAGCAATGATAAGCACATCGTAGCCCAGTGCTTGCGCCTCGGGCACAATGCGACCCACGCAACCGTCCACCGTGCGCACAGCCTGTGCTATGGCCTCATACACCCCCGTATGCCCCACCATGTCCCCATTGGCAAAGTTGAGGCACACGAGATCGGGCCCATGCGCATGCAGATCCTGGAGCAGACCCTCCGTCACCTCATGAGCACTCATCTCTGGTTGCAGGTCATAGGTTGCCACCTTGGGCGACGGCACCAGCAGACGGTGCTCACCTTGGAACTGCTCCTCACGTCCGCCCGAGAAGAAGAAGGTGACGTGGGCATACTTCTCCGTCTCAGCAATCCGTAGCTGCGTGCACCCAGCCTTCGCCAGGGTCTCGCCGAGCGTCATGTGCAGGTTATCCTTATCGTACGCCACCTCAATCCCCCGGAACGACTCATCGTAGCGTGTCATTGTGACGTAATGCAAAGGCATCGTGTGCATACCCATCTCCGGCATGTCATCCTGGGTGAGTACCCGTGTCAGCTCCCGCAAACGATCCGTGCGGAAGTTGAAGCACACCACCGCATCACCTGGAGCAATGCGCCCGATGGGTTGCCCATCGCCCCCCACCATCACAATCGGCTTAATGAACTCATCGGTCACCCCGTCGTCATACGACTGGCGCACAGCCGCCAGCACATCGGTACACGGCGTGCCCACACCTTTCACCAGCAGGTCGTAAGCCAGCTTCACGCGCTCCCATCGCTTATCGCGATCCATAGCGTAGTAGCGTCCCACCACGCTAGCCAGCTGGGCATTACCGCCCGCCATGTGCTCCTGTAGACGTTGCAGATACGTCACTCCGCTGTGCGGATCTGTATCGCGCCCGTCCATGAAAGCGTGCACGTACACCCGCTTCAGCCCGGCCTCCGTGGCCATGTCGCACAGCTTGTACAGGTGCTTATCCAGCGAGTGCACCCCTCCGTCGGAGAGCAGCCCCAGGAAGTGCACCGCCTTCCCCTCCCGCTTGGCATACTCCAGCGCGCCCCGCAGTGCCGCGTTCGCAGCGATGCCATTGGACGCTATATCCCGATTGATGCGCACCAGATCCTGGTACACCACGCGCCCGGCGCCAATATTGAGGTGCCCCACCTCTGAGTTGCCCATCTGGCCCTCCGGGAGCCCCACATCCTCACCGCAGGTGATGAGTTGCGCCGTGGGGTACTTCGCCCGCAGCGCATCGATATGTGGCGTTGGCGTGCAATGGATGACATCGGCGTGGGAGCCATCTCCGTTCCCCCACCCGTCCAAAATCATGAGCAAAACCTTGTGTGCGCAGGCCATACCTATAGCATTTACTAGTACCACCTAGAACGCACACCTCCCGTGAATGTTTCCAGCCTCCTGGGCAAATGACCTATCTCCTGCCTCAAGAGCTATCGCACCCAGCAATGCAGCCCGTGGGCAATGCAAAAAACAGGGCGGCCTCCGCGAGGAGAGCCGCCCTGATCCATGTAAGCTCGTGTAAGCTACGTTGCGCTATCGGCGCACGATGCGATGCGTAGCCTCGCTGCCATCCTCAAAGTGCACCCGCAGCACGTATACCCCCGCGGGTAGCTGCCCGAGTTCCACCTCGCCGCCGTGGTTGCGCTCTAGCACCAGCGCGCCCCCAAGGTTGAACAGCTGTAGCCGCTTCACCCCATCAGCCATTACGTGGATGCGCTCCTCGCACGGATTCGGGTACACCGTCAGCCGAGCATCCGACTCCACAGCCGTACGCTTATCCTTCGGCAGCTCTGCGGTCTCCTTCTGAAACCACACCATGACCACAACGTTACCCTGCTTCTCCGGGATCTGGAACTTAAACGTCGAGCTCTTCCGCTCGATACCCGAGGCGTGCTGCGCAGCTTGGAACTTCCACCCGGGCTCGGGCTTGCACTCCACCCACACAGTGTCCAGCTCCTTCACCTTCGAATCCTTCAACGGCTTCTTGTCCTTATCCAGCAGAGTCACCGTGCCCCGCTTCTCCTTCTGCGAACTCCCACGCACTTCGGCCCCAATGAGCACCGACTTAAGCGTCGACGGATCGCGCTCGAACTCAGCCTTCACCTCCAGGTCACCGCTCGGCATTATGAGCACCACCTCTGGCTCACCCTTGTAGTCAACCGTCTCCCAGGTGGTGGCCCCGGCCTTGCGCCATTTCAGCCCACCTTGCACCAGCTGATAGCCGCCCAAATCGGGTTTCACCGCTATCCAGACCTCCTCCTTGAAATGTAGATTAGACGGATCGACACCCTTCGTAAATACCAGCCGGCCACCCTTGGAAGAGCTTAGGGTTGCCTTATACGTAGCCGGGTAGAATGACAGGGAAATCTGCACATCATTGCCGGGCATGGTAAACTTCACCGACTTCTCATCCACCAGATCCACCTTGACATCCTTCACGTCGCCATTCACCTGCAACTCCTCCACGCGCAGCCTCTTGAGATCGTAATCCATCCCCTCATCGGGCACGGCCGTCAGCGTCACCATGTCGCCAGCCTTCAGATCCTCCACCTTTTCCGTCTCTAGATGGCCGGCCGACGAGTGCTGTATGTCCAGCGTGAGGCCCTTCACAAACACAGCCTCCAGCGTAATGTCATACGCCGGCATCTTGAACGTGTTGTTGTCCGTGATGCTCGCAACATTCTCCTGCCCTAGGTTATCCTGGAAGGTGTACTTCAGGGAGCCTGTCTTCACCCGGTAACCCGCCTCGGGCTTAGGCACCACCGTGAGCAGCTTATCCTCCTCGATCGGCTTGGTGAGATCCAGCTCACGCCCCCCCTCTTGCACAGAGAGCTTCCCGTGCGCTATGCCCTGTTTGATGCTGAGCATATAGCTCGCTCCCCGGAGCTTCGGCCTGCGCCCGGCCGCCGTCTGCGCATCGGCCCACGTGGCGCAGAAAGCCCCCCATAGCACGGCCACGCTGAGGGTGAATAGTATTCGAAATCCTTTCATTACCGTACGGTTTACATTACACCATGATAATATCACCGAAGAAAACTCCATCCGCAGACCTCATCCCTCCGTAACCTCTGCATCTAGTGGAACGTCCGTTGCGGGCACCAGGTTACACCCTCGCGGGAATAAATCTCCCCTCCCGTGTAGCACTCGCACCCTCACAAGCCCTTCACCCCGGCAGCGCACCGATGGCCTCGGTCCAATAACGCAAGGGGGCGGGATCACACCCCGCCCCCTGCGTTGAATCTAGCGTTTCACCAGCCGTTGCGTCGCTACGGCCCCGTCGAGGAAGTGCACCTGCAGCACGTACACGCCCGCCGGCAGCGTCGTCACGCCCTGCAATGTTCCGTCACCGTAAGGCTGGCGCAGCACCTGCTGCCCATCCACGGTGAAGAGCACCAGCTCGCGCACCCCGTCGGCCTGCACCCGGACGTTGGCGTCGAACGGATTCGGGTACACCGTGGCCACATGCGCATCATCCACCGCCGTGGCATCCCCCTGCGCGAAGAGCGCCTTGATGGTCACATCGCTATGCACGGTGTACACGGTGCCCTCAAACACCTTGTCATTCACCAGCACCTTATCCACCATCCAGCCCGCTTCGGGCAGTCGGGCGATGGAAAGCTCAGCCCCATCGGGCACCTGCATGCCGTCGCGAATCAGCGTGGTGCCATTGCGCACCTCTAGGCGCCCCTGGCCCGACTCCACGAGGATATGCACGTTGAACATATCGCCCGTGTAGGGCTCGAATTCGGCTCGCACCCACACGTTGTCCGCAGGCATCTCAAAGCTCCCATCCTTAATCGGCATCCACTCCGCGGCCGGATTAGAGGCCAGCTTGTAGGCCATGCTCCCCGCAACCATGCGATAGCCCCCCTCGTAGACTACCGACACCTTGATCTGCGTGCCCTTAATTCCGCCCTCGGGATCCAGCGTCAGCTGGCCACCCTTGAGGCCTTCCACCGGCTTAGCCCAGTACTTCACGGGAACGAACTTACCCGTCAGCTCCACGCTCGAATTCGGCATCTTAAACGACGTGGCATTTGCCAGACTATTCCACAGATCCTTGCCCTTTTCCGACCACGCCAGCGAGGCGGGGTCGAACATGTATCCGTCATCGGGCGAGGTGGTCACCTGCACCACGGTGTTCACATCCACGTTGGCCCACGGGAAGGCTTGGATGGTGCCGTTGATCACGCCGCGGTGCTGGAACACGCTATTCCCCGTAGGGTAGAACTTGCCGCGCACCTCCACGCTCGAGCTCGGCATGAGGAACTGTAGCCCCGTCACCGGCGTCCACTCCCCATCGGGCAGCTGACGATACTGTAGCGAGCCGCTCTCCAGATCCCATCCCTGATCGGCCGTGTAGTTGAGCACCACCGTGAAGTTCTCCGGCACATTCACCGTGCGGTTGGCCGTGATCTTACCGTGCTCAGCAGGCAGAATAATCACGCGGTTGCCCCCGTCGGAGACGAACTTAGCCCGCAGCTCCACGCTCGCATTCGGCATCTTGAACACGTAGTTCCCCTCGGGCGAGAGCTGCACCTTTGTCCACTCCATGCCGCCAGGCAGTATGCGGTACTCCATAGAGCCGTCCTGCATGAAGAACCCAGCGTCGGGCTGCGGCTCCACGGTCACCTCGGTGTTCTCCGCCACATTGGTATTCGGCAGGGCAAGCAGCGTACCGTTCTGCATGGACGCATCCGTGCGCACCGTGTGCCCATTCCCCTCAAAGCGAGCCTCTATCTGGATGTCGTAGCACGGCATGGGGAACCGGCCACCTGTGATGGCCACCCAGCCCGCCTGTTCACCCTTCTTGATGTAGCGCAGGGAGCCCTCCTCGAGGCGCCAGCCCTGATCCGGGGTCACCTCCAGCACCACCTCCTGATCGGTTGAGTACTGAGTCCCCGCCGGGCTCGCCACCTTCACGGTACCACCCGACATGGGCAGGAACTCGATCTTCTGCTGCGTGGGCGTGAAATTGCACTTCACCGTCACGCTCGAGTTCGGCATCTTAAACTTATTGGTCGTCTCAATCGGGTGCTCCACCCCGTCGGGCGTGGTGTACTTGAGCGAGGCGAAATCGTTGTACACGTAGCCGCAGTTGGACGTAATGGTGAGCGAAACCTCTGCGCCCTCTGGCACATTGTTGTTCGGCCTGGCCTCGATACGCCCGCCCTTGAGCTTGGGCGTGAACACCGCGCGGTTGCTGCCGCTCACAGCCTCGAACTGGCAGCACACCTGCACATCGGCGTTAGGCATCGTGAAGCTGTTGTTCGTCACCATCTGCTCAGCCCCACTAGGCAGCTGCTTCCAGGTGAGCGTGGAGAGCGTGGCCACGTAGCCGTTATCGGGCACCACCACCAGCGACACCTTCGAGCCGTAGCGTGCATTCTTCTCCGGCACAGTTTCCAGGTGGCCACCCGTCATGCCCGGGCATACCGATATGGCGTGCTCCTTGCCCAGTGCCGCCGCATGCACCTTCACGCTGAAGGCTGGCATCTTGAACTTGCCCGTCACCACGTTGCCATTCTTTGTCACATCGGTGATCAACACCGGCTGCGCCTTCTTATTCCCCTCCTCCTTGTAGTAGAAGGAGTTCTCCTCCAGCTCGTAGCCATCGTCCTCCAGGGTGGCCTTGATCTCCACCTCTTCCCCCTCTACCACCTGGGCCGGCTTAGTCTTCACTAGCGTAACGTGCGGTAGCCCCGTCTCGCAGATTACCTGTAGGGTGATGGGCTCGAACTTCACCCGCACCACGACATCCTTATCGGGCATCTCGAAGTAGCTGTAACCGCTCCCCTTGGGATCCTCATCGGTAATCTTAGTCCACTTCGTTTCACCCTTCTTCTTGTACTCCATGGTGCCCTTCTTCTCCCGGTAGCCCGTCTTGGGTATGGCGATGAGGCGCACCTCGTCCCCCTCACCCGTGATGCCGCGCGCGGGGTAGAGCAGCTTCAGCTCGCCCATCTGCTCCTGGCCATTCTCCAGCTCCACGGTGACGCGCAGGTAGTCGAGGTTCCAGCCAAACCACTTCCTGTCGGTCTTGTCGCCGTCGTCGTAATCCTTGTACAGCTTCTTCGCATTGTCAAGCTGATTGCTTGGGAGCTCCTTGCCATCGGTGTCGATCATCACCAGGTAGCGCGACCTTGGCAGATATTGGTTCCAGAACGGCTCAGGCCCCACCTTGGGCACCGCCGTACCGGGGAGCCCAAGCTCAAGGGTGCTATTCTGATCATTCACATTGATGTAGTTGATCGACGTTTCGGCCATCTCCTTCACGTCGGGAAGGCGCACGCTAGCCAGGTTTTGCAATCCATCGATGAAGTGCGTGGGGACGTAACGCACTTTGCGCAGCAGCAGCGAGTGCACCTTGCCCGGTATAAAACGGACATTGTAATAGTACTCGCGCGGACTCTCCACGAAGGTCACCGTGGAGGCAATCTCCAGCTCCTCTAGCGCGCCGATGTTTATGAGTCTCTGCCAATCGCCGCTCACCACGTAGCCCCCAATGATCTCGAGCTTGTGTATATCCACGTGGTACTTGCCCCCCTTCTTGTTGAACTGTGCCATGCAGTCCCACAAGCCCTTGCCAGTAAACTTGAGATTATCATCCCCGTTCACACGCACGGTCATGGTGGTAGCCTCCCGCTCGGCCTTGATCGTCACCGGAGCATTAGGCATCGTAAACTGCATGGTCTCGGTGCTAATCTCCTGGGTCTTTTTCACACCGTTTTCTGTGTACTCATACCAGAGCCGCTTGATGCGGTAGCCCTGCTCCATGTAGGAGCGCACCTGCACGGGCTGATCGGCCCGCGACATTTCCGTGGGCACCGTGTAGTAGTCCTTGAGAACCGAGCCCACCGAGGCGTCGAACTTCACAGCGTGACGTTCGCCATCGATGAACCAGCCGTGCCACTTCCCATCCTTGAATTCTGGATCCGCCTTAAATTTAGCGATAGCAGCGTCGAGGGGGGCACCCGTCATCCGAGAACCGTCGGGGTTGACAAAGACGATGTTACGGTTCTCGGGGCAGCCCTGGAAGTGGTAGTCGGTGGCATTCTGCGGTATCTTGGCCCCGCCGAGGTACCACAGCGAGAAGTCGTAGCAGCGCTTAAAGTCCGATGAGATACTCAGCTTCTCCAGCACAGGGGTCACGAGCACGCGCGTGAAGCGGCTGTCGTGGAACGCATCCTTATTCATGGACTTGAGCTTGGGTAGCTCGATGCGCGGCAGCTTGTGGGTGAACGCAAACACCTCCTGCTCCATGGTTTCCACGTCGGGCAGCGAGAGCTCGCCCAGGTGGTTGTCGTAGAAGGCGCGGCTGCTCAGATTCTTGAGCTTGTGGATAATCACCTTCTGGACATTCTGCATGATGCGGTCGGCCCGCAAATCGGCACTAAGCGGGTCGAGGGGCATGTTATCCACCTGATCCACCGTCTTCTCCACGATGAGGGTGTGGACATAGCCCAGGTGATCCACCCCGTTCTTGTGGTCACGCAGGTAACGCCAGTCATCGGCGGTGATGTGGCCGCCCTGGATGCAGATCATATTGACTGACGGGAGATTGCCCTCCAGATTCAGCTTGGCGAAGATGTCCGCGAAGCTGTTGGCGCCGGAGAACTCCTTCTTCGTATTTGCAGGGATACGCAGCATCACGTATCCGCTCAGGTTCTGTGCCGCCACTGCGCCAGCCACTAGCAGCAGCACCCCCAGCACGATCCATTTCGCCAATTGTCTCATACCCAACCGTCGTCTTAAAGATTTCTTATCCGTATCCCCTGTCACAAAATGCCATCCAAAATACCCAGCCCGGCCCACGCAACGCACAACCATGCACAACACCGTCTGTACTAACAACCAGGCAAGGAGCGCGGGCTGGGTAATGGTAAAGCTCCTCCGCACGCGCGGGCGATCCCACGCATGCACCCCATTAAACGGTCAAAATGGCTGGCAGGTTACCGCTCTTCACCACCACGCCAAGGGGGTTCATCACTCCCCAGGCAACGAATGTCAATGGGTTGCCTCTCAACGCCCCCACCAGAGCCGCTAGCAGCGCAAGGGCCTCGGCGTAACCGCAAGGCATCAAGTCCGTATTTCCCCAGCAAAATTGGGCTTTGGTACGTCGAGGATACCGTTTGGGTAGGGCGACGATCCCGTCGTCTGTCCATGCAGAATGCGCAGCAGGGGAGGCGAAGAGGGCCTGGCGCTCGGCCCCCTAGCGGGGTGTGAGATGGGTGCGCAGGAATTGGCGCACAGCCGTAAGCACACGCACACGGTGCGCGTAGTGCGGATAGTGATCGTCACCCGGCAGCTCCAGCACGCTATGCGTCGGGGCGAAATGGGCCAGATGATGCCCGCGGATGGAGGCTGTGTACCCGGATTGGGCCGCACGCACCAGGAGGAGCGGTTGGTGCATGGGTTGCGGGGTTGAATTGTCCGGGGCCTGGCCGCACACGTAGTGATGTATGCCCTCCACGCCTAGCCGCCACCTCCACGCCCCATCCCGCCGCACGTAGTTGGCAAGTAGTCGCTCGGCCACAGCGGCCGGCATGCTCGCGAGGAGCAGGGCTCGCATCGCCTCACGCTCCAACCCCTGGTGGGCACACGCTCTCTCCAGGGCCAACTGCCAGGCACAGTGATTGGTAGCCAGATCCGGTGGCAGCGACATCCCCAGCAGGTGGCTATCCAGCAGCACCACGCAGCGCACCCGCTCCGGGGCGGTCACCGCCATCTGCTGCGCCACGAGTCCCCCCATGGAGTGTCCCATCACGGCGTAGGGAGTGATTGTCAACCCCTCTAGCGCGCAGAGCACATCCTCCGCCATGAGGCAGACGCTCTGCCGCGGCGCATGGGGAGAGGCCCCATGGTTGCGCAAATCGGGGGCTACAAGGTGGAAGTCGTCCTCCAGCGCACGGGCTATGGGCAGCCACTCACGGGCGTTGCCATAGAGCCCATGCAACAGCACCAGGCACGGGGCCGCAGGAGGGCCCCACCGAAGGATGTTAAGCGGAAGGGGCGGCACGATTCGCGGCAGCCAGATACTGCTTCACGGTGTGCTCAAGCCCCATGTAGAGCGCATCGGCAATGAGCGCGTGGCCAATGGAGACCTCGGAGATCCAGGGTATACACTCCACGAGGTAGGGCAGGTTGTTCAGGTCGAGATCATGCCCAGCATTCACCAGTAGCCCCAGCGCGCGGGCCTGGCTGGCAGCCTCCACGTAGGGGGCCACGGCCGCTTCCCGGTCGCGGGCAAACTCGCGCGCATAGGCCTCCGTGTAGAGCTCTACCCTATCGGCCCCCACAGCTGCCGCGCCGGCTACCATGCGGGGGTCGGGATCGACAAAGATCGACACGCGGATGCCCTTCTCGCGGTAGGTCAGCACGGTCTGCCGCAGGAAGTCGGCATGGGTCACGGTGTCCCAGCCCGCATTCGAGGTGATGGCCTCGGGGGCATCGGGCACCAGGGTCACCTGCTCGGGGCGCACGCCGAGCACCAGCTCGTTGAACCGGGGGGTAGGATTGCCCTCGATGTTGAACTCCGTGTTCACCAGCGGTCGCAGCTGCTGCACGTCGCGGTAGGTGATGTGCCGCTCGTCGGGGCGTGGATGCACGGTGATGCCCTGCGCACCGTACTGCTGCACGCGCTGGGCTGCCAGCAACACGTCGGGTATGGCCCCACCTCGCGCATTGCGCAGGGTGGCAATCTTATTGATGTTTACACTTAGCCGCGTCATAGGGTCATGGGGTGTGGTGGGATGCGTCCCACGTGATGGGAATAGGGGGCGCGGGGACTACTCCTCCGCCTCGTCGAGATGGACGATAATCTGCGTGAGCAGCTTTGCGAGGCGCACTCCGGCCTCTGCACCCGCCGCCTGCACCTCGTCATGGTTGGGCACGGTGCGCATGTTGAGTCCGCCCACGTTGGTCACCACCGAGAAGGCCAGCACCCGAAGCCCGCAGTGGCGCGCCACGATCACCTCAGGCACAGTGCTCATGCCCACCGCGTCGGCACCAATGGTGTAGAAGTAGTGATACTCGTGCGGGGTTTCGAATGAGGGCCCCGTGGTGGCCACGTAGCAACCCTGCATGAGGGGAATACCCATCTCGCGGGCCACGCGCTGCGCAAGCACCAGGTAACGGGGATCGTAGGCCCCATTCATGGCCGGGAACCGCGTGCCGAATTCGTCGGCATTGGGCCCCACGAGGGGATTGGGCATCAGATTGATGTGGTCATCGATGAGCATGATGTCCCCGGGCCGGAACGCCGGATTGACCCCGCCGCTGGCGTTGGAGAGCACCAGCAGACGCACCCCCCAGCGGCTGAACACGCGCACGGGGAACGTCACCTGGGGCATGGTGTAGCCCTCGTAGTAGTGGAACCGCCCGCTCATGACAGCGACGCTATGGCCGCTCACCGTGCCGCACACCAGCACGCCCGCATGACCGGGCACCGTGCTCTGCGGGAAATGGGGTATGTCGGCGTAGGGGATGCGCACGGCATCCTCCACCCGATCGGCGAATGTGCCAAGGCCCGAGCCTAGCACAATGACTATCTCGGGCGGCGCAAGGACGCGCTGCGATAGGTAGGCGATGGCCTCATCGGCCTGCCGGGCCATGGGCCCGAGTGGCGAACTGCTCTGTTGCATAGTCATCGTTATACACGGAAGGTGGGTGTCATGTTCTGCGGGGGTGATAACTTTTTCTGCAAGGCCTGTGTCAGCAGGTGGCGCAAACGCTCGTAGCCGTCACCCAGAAAGCGTGTGGAGATGGGGAGTATCCAGGCCTGAGTGGCTATTGGCGAGCCCGGTGGCACCAGGTGTAGAATGCGGGCCGCATCTTTGGCCGTCATGAGCAGCGTCACGCCCTGGCTAGCCACCTGGGCCAGCCGCTCCATGCGCGCCGGGGAGAGCCTCTCGTGATCGCGCAGCTGGGTGATGCCGACCACATGCCCCAGCTGCCCAGCGGCCTGTAGGAAAGGGGTCGGCTGCGCTATGCCCGCCAGCAACCATAGGCCCCCCGCGGGGTTCCACGTTGTCGGTGCCTCGTGAGGTAGCAGGGGACATGGGGCCCCGTACTCCACGGTGCTAAAGAGCACAGGTTGCCCTGGCTGGGCCAGTCGTTGCGACAGGCGTTGCAGCTCGTCGGGACGATCGGCCAGCGCAGGGGGGCACTTCGTCACCACAATGACGTTGGCCCGGCGCGCCTGCCCAAGGGCATCACGCCGTCGACCGTAGGGTAGAAATCCGTCGTCGCAGTGCAGGCGATGGTAGTCGGTGAGCAAAATGCTGAAGTCGAGCCGCAGGCGACGATGCTGGTAGGCATCATCGAGGAGCACCACGCCGATCTGCGGATGGCGGCGCACCAGCTCATGGCATCCCGCCACGCGGTCTTCACACACGGCCACGGGGCACCACGGGTGGGCCCGCTTGAGCATAAGGGGTTCATCGCCCACCTGGTCGGCTCCCGAGGTGATGGTCACCTCAAGGTACCCCCTTGTGCTCCGCCCGTAACCCCGGCTAAGCAGGGCCGGGGTCATCTCCTCACGCAGCATGCGCAGCAGCAGGTCGGCCATGGGGGATTTGCCCGTGCCACCCACGGTGAGGTTGCCGATGCCCACGGTGGGGATGGGGGAGCTGTAGCTCCGCATCCAGCCCCGATCGTAGAGCCAGCCCCGCAGAATCACTACCCCGCCGAAGAGCCAGGAGAGCGGGAGGAGCAGGGGGGCTGACGCCCAACGCAGGAGACGGGAGATGGCGGGTTTCATCGCGCAACGAATGGGGAACGCCAATAGACATCCGCAGACCGCTCGGCGCGCAGGGGTGAGCACACGGCGTACCGCATGCGCACAGGCAGGGCACTGCAACCAGCACGAGGGCCTTGCGCATCATTCCCGCATGGAGACGATGCGCTCCAGGGCCAGCATTGCAGCCCGAGACACCGTGAGGGCTTGCTCAGCATCATGTCAACCATCGAGGGGAGAGAACGACACCCCATCGGGATAATCCCCGCAGGCACACGCCGCAAGAGGCATACGCAGGCTCACACCATGGGGCTATGCGCTGGCGCGTGGATCGGGCCTCCGCAGGCCTGGGGGCACCTATGCCTCTGAGGGAGAGCGTGGGCAAGGGCTACTTGATCTCCACCTCGTAGAGCATCTGGGCTCGCACCCCCTGCTGCTTGGTGAGCTTCTCGAGCTCACGCTGCCAGGAGGCCATCTCGCCCAAGGGGCCCAGGGCGCGCACCAAGGCCTTCGTGGGCTCCTCGAGGATGCTCTCAACGAGTTTATCCATGGTGGAAATGTCGCGCTTGGGGTAGCTCGACACCCGATACTCGCTGAGCTCCGCGAGCTGCGCCGCCACATCGATAGCCCTGCGTAGGCCGCCCATCTCATCGACAAGGCCGATGTCCATGGCATCGACACCCGCCCAAATGCGGCCCTGACCCACGGAGTCCACCTCGCTCACGGCGAGTTTGCGCCCCTGCGCCACATGGCTGATGAAGGTGCCGTAAACGCTCTCGATGGTGTTCTGGATGGCAGCCCGCTCCACCTCATCGAGAGGTCGGTAGGCTGAACCCATATCGGAGTGGGCGTGCGTCCGCACCACCTGGGGCTGTATCCCTATCTGCTCGCGCAGGAGCTTACCGTAGGTGATGAAGAGTCCGAAGACACCGATGGAGCCCGTGAGGGTGAGGTTATCGCTGACGATGCGATTGGCCGGGGCGGCGATGTAATAGCCGCCCGAGGCTGCATAATCGCCCATGGAGACCACCAGGGGCTTCTCGGCCTTGAGGCGCACCAGCTCGCGCCACATGCTCTCGGAGGCAAGGGCGCTACCCCCAGGCGAATTGATGCGCAGGACGACGGCCCGAATGGAGCTGTCACGGCGCAACTTTGAGATGATCTTGGCGTAGCCGTCGCCACCAATTTTGCCGTCGGTCTCGTCCGAGTCCTCAATGGTGCCCTCGGCGTACAGCACAGCGAGCTTGGGGGCGGAGAGATCAATGTCCTGATGCACCTGCGCATGCTCCACATAACGAGCCAGGGATACTAGGCGAGCCTCCTTGCCCTCGGGGCTCTTGGCCCTAGACGCTAGGCGAGCATCCAGCTCGTCCCAGTAGCAGGCCTGATCTACCAGTCGGGCCTCGACGGCTTCCTCGGGCAACAGCAGCATCTTCTCATTCGCGAGCCGATTCAGCTCGTCCAGGGAGAGACCCCGTGACACGGCCACGGCCTGGGAGAGCTGGCCCCACATCGAGCCAAGGAACTTGCCAAGCTGCTCGCGGTTGGCAGGGCTCATCTCGCTGGACATGTAGGGCTCGACGGCCGACTTGAATTTGCCGTGCCGGATGATCTGGGGCTCGATGCCGAAGCGGGCGAAGGCTTTGCCGTAGTAGAGCACCTGCGAGGAGAGGCCATGCCAGTCCATGCCCCCGGCCGGGTGCACAAAGACGCTATCGGCGACGGAGGCTACGTAGTAGGTGGCCTGGCCATACTCGGTGGCGTAGGCGTAGATGAACTTGCCGCTCTCCTTGAAGGCCTGAAGCTCGCCGCGGAGCTCCTCGGCCATGGCAATACCCATCCCTAGGCCATCGGCCTTAAGGACGATGCCGGCAATGTTGTCGTCATCAGCCGCATAGCGTATCGCCTCGAGCACGCCGTAGAGCGGCAGCGGCTTACGGAACGTGCCACTGGCATAATCGATCCAGGAGCTAGGCTTGCCCTGCACCCGATCGGCCATGCGCGTGGAGAGGTCGATGCTGAGCACCGAGTGCTCACGGATCGGATCATCCTGGGGCACAAACCCCGCCATGGCACCGGTGAGGATGAACAGCACCAGCAAGTTGCACAAGATGATGCCGACGATGACCGCCAGCAGGGTGCGGAAAAAGGCCTTCATAGCTACGAGGTTGTTAAGCGGCGCACTTCGCCAGCGCAAAGTTAAACCATTTCGAAATTTCACCTACTTGTATAACATTAGCACGGGGCGATACGTATGATTAAGGACGATTCACCTTATCGTTCACCCGAGGGCCTGGAGGGTGATCGCCGCTGGTGCGCCACGGTAAATTGCCGGATCAGTGGGGATCGCTCTTGCGCAAGATGGGGACGATGTAGTAAATTTGCACCGCAATTCTAGACGTGATTTGCCGCATGCGGCGGCGCATAATCCTAAACAGTTCAGCGATCATGAAGAAGGTTAACGTTATGTTCTTTGGCGTAGCCCTCGCCGTAGCGATGGCCCTGACGGCGTGCGGCGGGAGCTCCACCCCAACTGAGCAGCCCAACACGGACAGCGTAAACGCTGCCAACACGGAGATACGTGCCGCCGGCGAAGAGGCTGCGGCCACGATGGGTGGCACGGAGTGCAACGGCCAGGGGGCTGGGGAGTGTGGCAAGACCGAGTGCACGGGTGGCGATAGCGCCAAGTGCTGCAAGAAGGCGGCGGGCGAGTGCCAGAAGGCGGCCGAAGGGGCGCAGGCTGGCGAGTAGTACCCCGATGGGCACCAACGCCCACCGCCCCTGAAAGAGCGGAAAGATGGGCGCAGATTAGGCGGCATGGCACATCGTTCCCGAGAGGGACGGTGCTGTGCCGCTTGTTTTATCGTATCACGACACACGCCTTCTCCCAATAGCATCACACTATGGCTGATGACAGCTTCGAGACGCTAGCTTTCGCGCTGCGCGATGCCTACTTTGCCCTGCGCAATGGGATGGATGACATCCTGAGCATGGGTACCACGCGCGGGCAGCGGGTAGATGATTCGTCGCTACTGGCCCTGCTAAACGCACGGGGAGATATGCGCGTGGAGGAGGTGGCCCGAGGGCTGGGACGCACGGTGCCATCAGTGTCGCGGCAACTTAACTCCATGGAGCAGCGGGGACTCGTGTACCGGGAACGGCAGACGGACGATCGGCGGGTGGTGATGGTGAGGCTATCGCCCACGGCCCGGGTCTCGGCGCAAGAACGCGCCCGGAAGGCTCGCACGCTCTACCAACGCTGCGTGCGGGGCCTGTCGGCCATCGAGCAACAGGAGCTGCTACGCATGCTGCGAGTCGTTCATCAAAATGCCACTCACCTGCGGGATGAAAAGCCAGATGCAGCCCCATCGCAGGGATAGAGGCTGAGGGCTAAGATAAAACTCACAGGAGGGGTCGCAACCCAAGATACCAGGCCAGCCTGTAATGATGAGGTTGAGGGCAACACTCCACGGGAAAAGGGGGGCGGGGCACCGACGATGCACCCGACAGCCCGATGCACATCACCGGGATCTACTCACGATTGCTCCCCGAGGGGGCAGATTTGCGATACGCTGACATACAGCCGCGTGGCCACAGCGTGGCTAGTCGGCCAGACGCTGCAAGCATGCAGGACGAAGGCCGCACTCGGCGCACAGGGGGGCTCGGGCCTTGCAGATGTACCGCCCGTGGAGCACGAGCCAGAGATGCATGCGCGTCCAGTACTCCGGGGCAATGCGGGCCGTGAGGGCCACCTCAACCTTTAGCGGCGTGGAATTATCGTCCACAAGTCCAATGCGATAGCTGACACGCTGCACGTGGGTGTCAACGCCGAGGCCAGGGATGCCGAAGGCAATGGAGCGCACCACATTGGCTGTCTTACGGCCTACGCCAGGCAGGCGCTGAAGCTCATCCATGCCCTGAGGCACCTGCCCACCATGCTCCTCCACGAGCATACGGGCCATCTGCACCAGATGCTTGGATTTGCTGTGAGGATAGGAGCACGAGGCGATGTAGGGATACACGTCGTCCTCAGTGGCCTGGGCCATGCGCTGCGCATCGGGATAGGCCGCGAAAAGCGCCGGGGTCACCTGATTGACCCTCACGTCGGTGCACTGGGCCGATAGGATGACGGCCACTAGGAGCTCGAAGCTGTTGCGATGCCTCAGCTCACCAAACGGATCGGGCAGCTCCTTCTCGAAGTAGGATAGCACCGCGGCGTAACGTTCCTCCAGCGTCATAGGCAGGGGTACAGACGGATGCCGCGGGCTAGCGAATGCGCTGGAATAGCCTACTCCAGCGGATCTTGAATGGGAATGTCTTATTCCTGTCGAGCGACAGCCAGATGAGTACGGCCTTGCCAACGATCCGATCCTCGGGGACAAAGCCCCAGAAACGGCTATCGAGCGAATTGTGCCGATTGTCACCCATCATGAAGTAGTAATCCATGGCAAAGGTGTAGCTGGTGGCCTCCACGCCATTGATCCGTATCGTCTCGCCGTCCACCTGAAGATCGTTCTGCTCGTAGACGGAGATGATCCGGCGATACAGCGGCAGGTTGTTCACGGTAAGCGGCACGGTCATACCACGACGGGGTACAACCAGCGGCCCAAAGTTATCCTCAGTCCAGAGGTAATCATCGCTATGCGGGAAGATGAATGGCGACATCATGATGGGGTCACGGCTCACGTTCAGCATCACGGCGCTCACATTGGGCAACGCTCTTATCTTTTCAGCCATCTCCTCGGTGAGGGGGAAAACGTAGGAGTTGTTCCCTGCGTTGTAATGCCGATCCTCAGGATTGAGACCCAGCTTGTCCAGCAGACGAGGGTTGATGGTGGTGCCATCAGTACGCACCTCGTAGTTGTACTGTACCTGCGAGGAGTAATTGGCCGGCCTCCCATTGACGAAGAGCTGGCAATCCACAATGCGCAGGGTGTCACCCGGTATGGCCACGCAGCGCTTGATGTAATTCTCGCACTTGTCCACGGGCCGGGTAATGATGTCGAAGTTGGTATGCACGTACTCACGGCCCAGCTCGCGGACGATGGCGTAGTAGCTCTGCTCAGGGAACTGCGTAACCACCGTGTCACCCTCGGGGAAGTGGAATACCACCACGTCGCCACGCTCCACATGCCCCAGGCCAGGACGGCGATTGTAATCACGCTGAATCCAACGCAAGTACGCTGGGGTCTTGCGCGTAAATGGCATGGTGTGATCGGTGAATGGTATCGCTAGCGGGGTGTTGGGCATCTTGGGCCCATAGCTCACCTTGCTCACGAATAGGTAATCGCCGACCAAGAGCGACTTCTCCATAGAGCCCGACGGGATGGTAAAGGCTTCGAAGAGAAGCAGTCGGATGAGGTAGGCTGCCACCACGGCGAAGAGGAAGGCATCAAGCCATTCGACCCAGGCTTTCTGCCGCTTGACACCCCGTTTGCGCCAGAAGAGCCAGTGCACCTTCCGGGTGATGTAGTAGTCGAATAGGATGGGGAGGCCCAGGAGCCACCAGTAATTGCCCACCCAGACTACCACTAGGACGTAGATCAAAGCCCAGAAGGCAAAACGGAAATACCTATTCCTGAGGAACTGTAACAGCTTTCGCATCCCTATTAAGCATAGAAGCCCACCCTGAGGCAGACGCACACCACCCACTCCACGCCTCGCACAGATACCCCGTGCGCAAACACAGCTTGCGTTACAGGTACCTGCGCATCACCCTTATGCAGGGCTCAAAGATAGCAATTACGTAGTGAAATGGCCAGCGGCTACCCCCTAGCTAGGGGATTGCTACTCCGCAGCAGCGCCCTCACGCCGCGGCATCTGTTGCCCAGATGCTGGCAAGGCCTCAACCGCCTCGCCGAAAAGTGTCCACAGGACTCCGGCAGGGGGAGGAGCTATAATGTGCACCGTGTTGCGCGGCTCTCGCCCAATAGGGTGCGTAAAGGTGAGCGAGCGAGCATGAAGGTCAATGCCACCACCCGGATTAGAGCGCATGGCACCATATTTCAAGTCGCCCCTTACAGGCATACCATGCGCTGCTAGCAGGGCCCGAATCTGGTGGTGTCGCCCAGTCTCCAGCTGCACCTCTAGGAAGAAATGGCGTGTCGAGGTGCCCACCAGCTTGTACGTCAGGCTAGCCTGCTGAGCATCACCCCGCCTGTACTTGGTGAAGTAGCTCTTATTACGTTGCGCATCACGCCGCAGGTAGCCCTGTAGGCTCCCCTCGGCCTGCGCCGGAGCAGATTGCACGATGGCCCAGTAAGTGCGCTGCACCTCATGAGCCCGAAATAGCTCATTGGCCCGAGCCAGCCCCTTAGAGGTCTTGGCAAATAGGACAACCCCGCTCACCGGACGGTCGATCCGGTGTATCACCTGCATGAAGGCATTCCCTGGCTTGGCATCACGCTGGCGGATAAATTCCGTGAGGGCCTCCACTAGTGCCACGTCCCCAGTACGATCCCCCTGCACCAGCTCGCCTATAGCCTTGTTGTAGGCCAGATAGTGATTATCCTCGTACACAATGCGCCCGGGAACTATCTGGAGTTGCACGGGCGGCGTTGAGGTCAAATCGTGGGACATGGGCATGTGCTGGTGAATTGCGATACGGCAATACTGGTTTAGTACTGCTCCTTCTCACTGGGGAAATCACCCCGTTTCACATCGTCGATGTAGCTGCGAAATGCATTCAGCATCTCTTCCCCCAGGCTGTGGTAGCGGCGCAAGAACCGTGGGGAGAACTCCTGAGTAATGCCCAGCATATCGTGCGACACGAGCACTTGCCCATCCACATTGCGCCCAGCACCAATCCCAATGACGGGTATACGAAGCTTGCGGGCCACCTCACGCCCCAGCTTAGCCGGAATCTTCTCTAGCACTATGGCGAAGCATCCGGCATCCTCCAGCAACTGAGCATCCTCCACCAAGCGGTCGGCCTCCTCGTCCTCTGTGGCGCGCACCACGTAGGTGCCAAAGCGATTAATGCTTTGCGGTGTCAGTCCCAGATGCCCCATGATGGGTATACCAGCCGACAGAATGCGGTTCACTGACTCTAGCACCTCTTTTCCACCCTCAAGCTTGATGGCATCTGCCCCGCTCTCCTTCATGATACGAATGGCAGACTGCAAGGCCTCATGGGAGTCACCCTGGTAGGTGCCAAAGGGCATATCCACCACCACCAGCGGACGGTTCACAGCACGCACCACCGATGTGGCGTGGTAGATCATCTGGTCGAGCGTAATCGGCAGCGTGCTTTCAAAGCCCGCCATCACGTTCGCCGCTGAATCACCCACCAGGATCACGTCGATACCAGCCTGATCCAGGATGCGAGCCATAGAGTAATCGTACGCAGTGAGCATGGAGATGTGCTCCCCCCGATCCTTCATGGTCTGCAACACGTGGGTCGTCACGACACGATTACGCCCCTGCACTGACATAGCCTCGTCCCTCTTTCACCCGACTAAAAATCCGTCTCCACCCATGACTCCATACTGCGTACAGCCACCAAGCAGCCGCACCCATCCCTGCGATAGCTTTTCTGCCTAGTGGTGCGGCAGTGGCTTGAGCAGTGCCCGAACGCTCAGCAACAGCGTGAGCGTGTAGCAGATGAGTACCGTTGCCACGAAAGATATCCTACACTCTGGGATGAAATAGAGCCCGGCAGCCACAAATGCGATATCCACCAAAAGTCGGACTACAGCGACCACTGACATCCTAGTCATCAGCCGTTTGGTTCCCCCTTGCACCAGGCGGCGCATATAGCGCACCGAAAACACTCCCACGAGTAGGAAGAATGCGGGTACCAACGGGAATGCGGTAAAGTACCCATCTAGCAGCCCACGCCGCAGACAGTAGCCCCATAGCAGCGAGGCCACCAGCAAGATCACACCGAGCACCACAGCAAAGCGCCCGGAGCCATTCCCCCAGGCCACTACGCCACCGGTTGGGGCTCGTTCACCACATTCGCACGCCTAGGAGCCCCTGCCTCACTGTGCGTATCCTGCCCCATCGTGCACGTACCCGTAAAGATGCTACCTGGCTCTATGGAAAGCTTCTTGGTCGATATCTCCCCGTAGAGCTGCGAAGAGCTCTTGAGGGCCAACAGTTCCTGTACAGCTAGCTTCCCCTTCAGGTAGCCTGATACGTCGCAGTTGCGACACGCTACCTCGCCGTCCACGCGCCCCTTCTCACCTATCACCAGCTTCCCCTGCACGCTCACATTGCCCACTACAGATCCGTCAATGCGCAGATCGCCCTGGCATATCACCTCCCCGCGAATCTCTGTCCCCCCTGCTATCTGGCTGATGCTATTGGACATCACCTGAATCTCATTTCCCTTGGCCATTGCTACTCGTAGTTTATGATGACTGGGTGCAGGGCATCAAGCCCCCTCACCATTGGCAAACACGAACACCACCTGCTTCTCCACCTCCTGTGCGAGGCTCCGGTACACCGGGCATGCCTCCGAGGCGAGTTGCAGGATACGCTTCTGCTTTTCGTCGTATGCAGGCCCCTCCACGTGCAACTCCATGCGCACACCCGCCAGACGGATAGGCTTACGATGGAGGGTGAAACTCACTCCCGCCTGCAACTTCCCCACAGGGATCCCATGCACACCCGCAGCGTGCCCTATCGAGCTCAGCATGCACGAGGCCATCGAGATAACCAACAGCTGCATTGGGCTAAAAGCGTCCGGATTACTCTCCTCCGCCCCATGCGCATGGATCACCAGTGGCCCTTGCCCTCCAGGCTGTGCTACCTGCGACCGTAAATCCCCTTTGTACTCAACAAGAATGGGCTCCATATTCGGCTGTACACGCGCTGCATTTGAATAACCTCGCGAATATAGCCCACTTTTGGTACAATGCGAGGGCGCCGCAATACGCAATTCCCGCACATTGCACATCTCGGGGTATCCCCTCCCAATGCATGAGCCCCGCTATCTGACAAGTAAAATGCCCCTCGAAAACGATATGCAGCCAACGGGTTACGCAGCCATTTACAGCGTATAACTCCCGCCCGCATCATCCGTGAGCTCACGGACAGATATCGGGGATAACCTACCCGATCCGCAGCAATCGATAGCGGTTGACCGCAGCGCAAAATTCCTGCGGGCGGGGCAAGGCCAGGTTACCGGGGTGACCCGTGTACGGCGATATCGCATGCAGCCCGTGCTTGGCTACACGCTCGTACATCAGCTTTACAGCCTCAGCCAGGGTTGTACGCCCATCAAGGAAGTGCTCCCGATAGTATTCTATCATCACGGCGATGCATCGTGCCTGGGCCGCATCCACCAGCTGCTCGAGACCCGAGAGATCCACCTCCTGATGCCCGTACAGAATCAAATCGTCGCCCTTAGCCCTTATGCGAGCCTCACGGCCATCGTGGGGCCATCCGCTTGGCAGAGGCACCCGAGGCCGCGAGCAAACCACCCTGGCACCAGTCGCTCGCTCTGTCGTCCCGGCATGCGTTTCCGCAATCCGTTTCGCCTGCTGCGTGACATCCTTTGGGCAGTACTCATCCATCATGATCACACGATCCGCCACGCCGAAGTAATCCCCCGAGCCGCCTACAATCAACACCGTCGACACCCCCTCCTCATCGTACAGGGCCCGCACCCGATCCACGAATGGAGTTATCGGCTCCTTCTCCTGGGCCACCAACTGGCGCATACGCTCATCGCGGATCATAAAATTCGTCGCCGACGTATCCTCATCGATGAGCAATGCCGAGGCCCCAGCCTCCAGGGCCTCCATCACATTTGCCGCCTGCGAGGTGCTACCACTTGCGTTCTCCGTCGAGAAATGCCCCGTGTCCTTACCCCCAGGTAGATTATTGATAAACGGGCTGATATCCACTCCAGCCACGCTACGCCCATCCTCCGATCGGATCTTCACCGCATCCGCGCGTGTGATGACAAACTCCCGGCCATCACCCGCGACATGGTTGTACACCCCACGTTCTAGAGCCCTTAGCAGCGTGGATTTACCATGGTATCCACCACCCACAATCAGCGTAACACCCTCGGCGATCCCCATTCCCACGAGCTGACCACCACTCGGCAGGTCTACCGTCCGCTCCAGACTCTCTGGGCTGCGAAATCGCACCCCCTCTCGCATGGGTCTATCTGAGACACCGCTCTCGCGTGGCAGTACAGCACCATTCGCCACAAAGGCCACCAGCCCCTCTTCCCGTAGCCAAGTCCTCACGTGCTCCTGATCTACCACCAGGGCCACCTGGCTCTCAAGGGCCTCCCTATCGATATTGGCAAACAGCAGGGCCCGTTGCGCCATACGTGGGAGAACCTCTATGAGCACATCCGCTGCGGCACGTCCCAGTATACGTCGCCCTGCGGCTGGCAAGCTCACCTCAAAGCGAGCCTCCACCCGATGCGCATCGATGAGCACCGACGTACGCTCTAGGATCTCCTGCCCGCAACGATCGATAGACACCCGACCGCTGCCCGGCCCGTGCTCTCCGGCTCCATACCGATGGGCCTCCTGCCAGAATATGCGGGACAGAAAGTCGGACACCGCCACCACCTTGCAGTGCGAATCGAGCAGAGCCTCTGGAAATCCCGCCGTGCGCCGATCCACAGCCAGGCGCATCTTCGATGGGGGAGCGAATGGATCGGACTGCACATGATCCACAAACAGGCTAAACTGCCCTAGGGCATACTCACCCTTCAGCCGCTTATAGGCCGGGTAGCCAGCTCCATCCATGGCGAGCAGCATCCGCCATAATTCATCCTGACTCCTCATCGCTCTCCCGCGCTCCATTGCACCTCAAAGGCTCACGCAGCCCAGCTCTATTCCTGCGCCCACGCCCGGCCATGGGGAATTCGTGTCATCTCCCTCGGGCACCCAATCGCTGTACACCTCCCCGATCTCCCGCAGCATCGCCTCCAGGGCCAGCGGATCCGTCTCCGTCAGCAGCTTCAATCGCCGCTCCTTGAAGTGGGGCAGCCCCTTGAAGTAGCACCCCAGGTGACGGCGTATCTCGAATATCCCCCGTCCTGGCCCTTTGGAATCGAGCGACAGTTGCAGATGCTCCAGAGCCACCTCCACTCGTTCGGCAATACCCGCTGGGGGCAGCTCCTGCCCCGTCTCCAGCAGATGGCGCACCTCACGAAATATCCACGGTTTGCCGTACGTAGCTCGCCCTATCATCACCCCATCCACCCCGTACGTATCAAAAGCTGCCTTCGCCGCCCGGGCACTATCGATGTCCCCATTACCCACAATCGGGATTCGAACCCGGGGATTACGCCGCACGGCAGCTATGGCCTCCCAGTCGGCCCGACCGCTATAGAGTTGCGCCCGCGTGCGACCATGCACCGTGAGCATAGCCACGCCCACATCTTGCAGACGCTCGGCCAGATCGCCAATCACAATGTGCTCAGCATCCCAGCCCAGGCGCGTCTTCACTGTGACCGGGTAGTGCGCCACCCGCACAACAGCCGCCGTCATGGCCACCAGCCCCTCCACGTCGCGCAGCATGCCTGCCCCAGCCCCACGTCCGGCGATCTTCTTCACCGGGCAGCCGAAATTGAGATCAATCACATCGGGCTGCGCCTCATTCACCATCTCAGCCGCCGCCACCATGCTCTCCAGGTGCTGCCCGTAGATCTGTATCCCCGCCGGGCGTTCCGCATCCGCCAGCCGCAACTTGGCCACCGACGTGCGAGCCCCACGTATGAGCCCGTCGGCATTCACGAACTCCGTGAACACCATATCAGCCCCATACCGCTTGCAGAGGAGCCGGAACGACTGATCCGTCACATCCTCCATCGGGGCGAGGAGCAGCGGACGATCCGGGAGTTCCAATGTGCCCACCCGCACCGACATCGCACCTAGAACAACCTGGGGATACTGGGACTGAACTCGTTCATATCATCATCGAGCAACCGGGCATCACGTCCCAGGTAGGAGGATAGCAGCTGCCAGAACTCCATGCTATGATCCAGATGATTCAGATGCGCCAGCTCATGCCAGATTAGGTAATTCAGGAACTCCTCAGGCAACAGCATGGCGAAGAGCGAGAAGCTGAGGATATTGTTCGATGAGCAGCTCCCCCAGCGACGCAGGGTGTCCTTCACGCGGACACCGTTGTAGCGAATCCAGAACTTGTTGGCCCGCTCGGCCACGTAGCCTGGCAGCAGCATACGCGCCTCGTAGCGAAGCACCTTCTTGAGCACCTCGAACGCAAAGCGTTGAATCTTGTAGTCGTCGATGTTATCCCGCCGGGGCATTGTGATGAACACCCCCGTCCCGTCGATGTTCACCCCCAGCCGCGTACTTGCGCTTGCGTAGTAGTGGAACGTCATGGTATGCGTCCGGAACCCCTCCCCGATGGGGGTCATCACCGGTAGCTCCTGCAGATTCTGCAGGTCGGCGATGAGCTTCTGCATCTCCGGTAGTGCGATAATGCGCTCCAGCGGCACCCCCCGAGGGTAGGTCACCTCTGGCGGCGCATAGTACGACCGCGTAAGCACCACATCCTTCACCCCGCGGCGCGGGCGGTAGATGATCTCAACTCCGTCCGACATCGGCAGCTAATATCGCCCTGGCATCCCTACATTACTGCTCCAAAATCCAAGCTTGCGGGTACTGTGGTTGTAGCGCGGCCAAAGCGTTGGCCGCTGCGCTCCGGCTGCTAAAGGAGGCCACCGCCACCGCGCTCATGCCCGATGACTGCTCAATAATCACCGACTTGAATCCCTCCTCCGCCATCATCTGGGAGAACTGCTCCGCATACTCGCTATTGCGGAAGCTCCCCAGCACGATGTGGTACGGCATGGAGGCATCCACCGAGAGTGTCCCCTCCTCAGCACGCTGAGGTGCCGGGGCAGGCTCAGGTTCTGGGGCTGGCTGTGCCGGCGTTTCAGGCTCACTCGGCGCAGCTTGCGCCGTCACGCTATCACCCCCTTGCGTGGCTCGTGCCTGGAAATCGCGCTGCAAATCGCTCGCCGCAGGCTCAACGGCCGGCTCTGGGGTCTCAGTAGGTGCTGGCAACGTGCTGGGAGGCAGACTAGCCTGCAACGGGTTCCGATGGAGCAGTTGTGCCAACTGGCCCTGCAAGCGCATCTCGAGCGCCGGATCCATCCAATGGCAGTAGGCCCAGAATCCGCCACCCCCCAGCAGCAACAGTAGCAGCAGCGTGAGAACAACGCGCTTGGCGCGACCCTTGCGGGGCTTCACCTTCGCATCCACGTCATCCTGCGAGGCCACCGAAACAGGCGGAACGCTGCAATTGGTGAACCGCGAACCCTCCTCCGCCGCAGGAGCATTCGCCCCGTAGCCCGTGGAGGTCTGCGCATCGTCGCTCGCCGCTCCCGTGGATGGGGCCGGCTCGCTAGGGGTTGTGTAATCTGTGGTGCCCCAACTCGAGTACGAGCTGGGGGTATATGCCTGTGTCTCCTCAGCCGGCGTGGTGAACGATCCGCCAAACGTGGCCCCCGTATCCGACTGCGAATCCGTTGGTGTCGACGTAGTCTCGGCTCCCGTGCTGGGTGCCGTGTAATCCGTGCTCCCCCACCCTGAGTACGAGCTCGACGTGTATGCTGAAGTCTCCGTGGCGGGGGTCGTAAACGTATCCCCAAACCCCGAGTCAGTAGCAGCCGTCGAGGCCGTGGGCATCGATGGCGTTTCGCTCGTCGGGAACGTATATCCGCCCGCGTCTACACCCGTATTCGTCTGCTCCGTGGGGCTAAAGTCAAAGCTCAGCACAGGCTCCGGATCGGGCGTAAATGGCGTATACCCCATCCCGCTATCCGTCGCGCCCGCACCCGTGTCGCTGCCAAACGTGGGGGCATTCCATGTCCCGCTGTCGAAACCCACAGAGGGACTAGGCGTAGTGTCAATCTCAGGCACCGGTGCACTCCACGAGCCCACCGTAGGGGTTGCAGCCCCGCCCTGGGGCTCGAAGGTCAGCATCCCCCCCATCTCTCTCCGCAGCGAGCCCAAGCCTGGCAGCCAGCACGAGCCCCCCGTGGAGAGCTCGCCCTCTATCTGATTCACCAGCTGCTGCGCATACGCTCTCGCATCGGCGTGCGAGAGACCCATCGACTGGGCGATGTATCCATCTAGCACCCCATCGTTGTGCCGCAAGAAGGGGCTAAACGTCAGCAACGCCACGTCCAGCACCATAGCATTATCCTGCCGCAGAAACGCTCCGAGCCCGGGGAGAATCAGCCGCGTATTCGAACGCAGGGCAGCCTCCACTATCGATAGATCCATACGCCGTACCTTCCTAGTATCCTTGACGGGTCACGCCCGATGGCCCCCACCATCCCTCCACCGGAATCAACGCCATGCACGCCCAATGGAACGGAATTGCTCCACCAAGTGTTACACACCACCGCCGTCCTCTGCGCATCGCGCCTGCGGCAAGCAGGCTCAACGACACGCCGAAGCATCGCCGCGCGGCGCCAAATCCAGCTCTGGCATCGCAGGGCATCCACGCCCCAGGATGCGCAAAGGTAGCTATTCCTCGGAAGGTGTCGAGGCACCCGTGGTGCCCTCCTCGTAGAGCTCAGCCGGTGGAGCCTCCAGGCCCACATGCTTTACCCACGCCTCTTCAGCCAGTTTCAGCACATCGGCCTGCGACACGCTCATGCTCACGCTCCAGAAAGCCTCGGCGAAATGGAAGTCCTTCACCTGCACGCCCATCGAGGCCAGGCGGCTCCGCACCCAATCCTCCCGGAACGATTCCCACACCACCATCTGCACCTTGATAAGATCCCCATCCTTCGCGTAGTCGGGAATGTCATTCTTGGCGATGTTGTCATCGAGCTTCCACTCGCCAGCCACACGTGTCAGCGCCTGAATGCCCGATCGTTTCAGGCGGCGACGCATCCCATGCACGGGTATTCGGGCGTAGTAGGCGTTGGCCCCGACGTAGTCGTACAGGGTGATCCCGCGCTCCTTCACCTTCTCCTGAAGTGCCGCGTCGGGGATGGCCTCAAACTGCACCAGCACGTAGTAATTCCCCTCTAGGGGTGCGCCCAGCGCCTGACGGGCGAGCTTGGTGCTCCGCCGCACCTGCTTCACGTTGGGTGTCAGAGTCACCGTGTGCTGCCCCAGCTTAACGGGCTCCAGCGCATTGGCCACCATTCCGCCCCACAGCAAGAGCAGCGCAGCCATCAAACTCATTAGCACTCTCATAGTCCTTAGTCTATTATTCTGACAGGTGCAAACTTGTTGCCTAGAATTCGAAGTTATCGCCCACATTGCCAAACGGATCCGTCCCCGTCCCGAACGGATTCGCGCTGTCAATGCTCCCCACGGGAACCTGCGGCCCCGCCACATTTATCCGGGAAGAGATCTTGGCATCAGCCTGGTAGCTCGCATCCACATCGGGGGTCTTGGAGTAGTGATCCGTCCGGTCGCCAACGTCCTTGAACTGTGTCAGGTGGGGCACGAACTGGAAGTAGAGCGTATCGGTCTCCCCGTTCCGGTTCTTGAGCACCACCAGCTCAGCCATGCCCTTGGTGGGTGTCCCGTCGGGGTACTCCTCAATGCGGAACCGCTCCGGGCGATGGATGAAGGCCACAATGTCAGCATCCTGCTCGATGGCTCCCGACTCGCGGAGGTCCGACAGCATGGGACGCTTAAACGTGTCGCTCCGGCTCTCGATGGCACGGCTCAGCTGCGAGAGTGCCACCACGGGCACATCGATCTCTTTGGCCAGGGCCTTGAGCGAGCTAGAGATCTTGCTCACCTCCTGCTCACGGTTCCCGTTGCGCCCCACCGGGGCCTGCATCAGTTGCAGGTAGTCCACCACGATGAGGTCGATCCCATACTTCGCCTTCAGCCGACGGGCCTTAGAGCGTAGCTCCCCCACCCCCAGCGACTGCGTGTCGTCCAGAAAAATCTTGGTGCGCGACAGCCTATCCGCCGCCTCGTTGAGCTTAAACCACTCATCGGAGTTCAGCTTGCCCGCCTGCACCATCTTACTGTCGAGCCCCGACTCGGCCACCAGCAGACGCATCAGCAGCTTCGCGTTCGGCATCTCCAGGCTGAAGAAGGCGATGGAGGCATCATGCTTCACCGCCATGTTGCGAGCCATGGTGAGCACAAAGGCCGTCTTCCCCATGGAGGGGCGTGCCGCAATGATGATCAGATCGCCCCGCTGCCAGCCCTGCGTCAAGGCATCCAGGTTGTCAAATCCGCTCGAGATACCGCTCAGCCCATCGGGGCGAGCCTCCGCCTCGTGCACCGCATCGAGGGCTTCCCGCACCACCTCCTCAATGGATTGCGACTCCTTGCGCCCCCCGAACTCATGCAGCTCGAAGATCTGCTGCTCGGCCTCCTCGATCAGGTCGTACACGTCAGCCGTGCCATCGTACCCCCTACCCTGCACGTCGGAGGCAATGCGAATGAGCTCGCGCTGTAGGTACTTCTGCACCACGATGCGCGCGTGGGCCTCGGCATGCGCCGCAGAGGCCACTATGGCCGTCAGCTCCGCCAGGTAGGGGGGGCCGCCCACCAGCTGCAACGTGCCCTCATCAGCTAGCTGCTGACGCACCGTGAGCAGATCCACCGGGCGGTTGGCTCGCACCAGCGCCACGATGGCCTCATAGATATTCCGGTGTCGCGGATCGTAGAAATGCTCCGGATGCAGGAATTCATTGAGGTCGATCGCCAGGTCGTGCTCCAGCATCAGGGCCCCAAGCAGGGCGCGCTCGATCTCCACCGCGCTGGGTGGCACACGCTCCCCCACCACAGGTACATAAGAGCTCCTCGATGAGAAGCTCGGCTTGCGTATCTCCTCCGGCATGCCCCTAGTTATGATGCTTTACGCGCACTTCTGCATTAACACCTCAACGGCAGCCCTTACGCCTTCCGCCGATACTCCTCGAACCGGTAGCACACCCCCTGGGGAGACACCTCCCATCCGGGCACCTCCAGCACGCGCCACACGCTCTCGTCGATGGGCGGGAAGTAGGCATCAGCCTGGCGCGTAGCCGCGATGCGGGTGATGAGCAGCCGCTGCGCCATCCCTATAGTCTGCTCGTAGAGCTGTGCGCCCCCAGCCACGAAGATCTCACCCTCGGGGCACATCGCCAACGCCGCCTGGAGATCGGTAGCCACCAGCACCCCTTCAGATGCCGCAGGGTGGTAGTTCTCATCGTGCGTCAGCACCACCAGGGTGCGGCCCTCCAGCGGCCGGGTCAGCGACTCGTAGGTGCGCCGCCCCATCAGCACATAGTGCCCCATCGTCAGGGCCTTGAAACGCTGCAAATCGTCCCGGATGCGGAACAGCAATCGGTTCTCGTACCCGATCCCTCCCCTCTCGGTCACCGACGCTATCAGCGTCAAACACCGCTTGTCCATACGCATTGTACTTCCGTGCTTGCGGGCCTTGGCCCGTGTCCAGTCACCCAATTCCGGGCAAAAGTAGAGAATCATCGCCGATGTTACGCAACCCGCCGCCCTGGCAGAGCCCGTCGCACCCGCCTCTAGAGGCTGGGGAATGCCGCGCAGAGCCGCCCGCGGCCCGGGAAAAACCTGTTAATAGGATGTGCAATACTCATCCGCTACCCCATCTCGCTTGCGCGCAAGAAAAATATGCCTACCTTTGCACCCGGTTCGCACAGCCCAGGTGGCGGAACTGGTAGACGCGCTAGTTTCAGGGACTAGTAACAGAAATGTTGTGCAGGTTCGATTCCTGTCCTGGGCACTGCGGCAAGATGGCTGCAACGGGTGTACACCCAATGCGGCCGGTGAGGCCCAGGTGGTGGAATTGGTAGACACGCCAGCTTGAGGGGCTGGTGCCTGTTAAAGGGCGTGCAAGTTCGACTCTTGTCCTGGGCACACATCGTGCGTCAATCCTCTCTGTGAGGGCTGACGCACGTTTTGCATTCTGTAGGTTCCTACACTCCCCTCCCTCATCAGCCTCACGCCCATGCGCCAGCCACACGCCGACAACGTACCCCCATCATCCCGGCCACCGCTCTCCGCGCAGCAAGTGCACGACGATCTGCATGCCTTGGCCTCCACCAAGCAGCGTGACTTCCAGGCCAAGCTGATACCCACCGTGGATAAGGGCGACATGCTCGGCATTCCCGTCCCGGCCCTCCGGCAACTGGCGCGACGCTACAAGCGCACCCACAACGTGGCCCCCTACCTAGACATCCTACCCCATCGCTACTACGAGGAGCTGCTACTCCACGGGGCCCTGCTGGACGACAAGGCCCCATTCGACGAGGTGCTCTTGCGGGTGGAACAGCTGCTCCCCCACCTGCACGACTGGGCCACATGCGACACCCTTGAGGCCAAAGCCCTACGCAGCGATCGTCCCGCGCTGCTCGCCGCGGTAACACGCTGGCTCACATCGTCCCATGAGTACACCGTGCGCTTTGGGCTGGTGATGCTCAAGCAGCATTTTCTCGATGCCGACTTTGGTGAGGCAGCCCTCGAGCTGGCTGCCGCTATCCATCGCCCAGAGTACTACATTCGCATGGCGCAGGCATGGCTTTTCGCCGAGGCGTTGGTGCGAGTGCCAGAGCCCGCGCTCCCCTACATCACCGAGCATCGGCTCCCGGATTGGGTGCACAACAAGTCCATTCAGAAGGCCTGCGAGAGCCGTCGCATCACGCCAGAGCAGAAGGTGAGCCTTCGGGCCCTACGGGTGGCACGAGCCCGATAGCGCGGCCGCATCATCCATTGCGTCCCCGAGGCAGAATGGGCAGCTTGGCCCAAGCCCGTCGGGGCAATTGCATCTCCATCGTACACCTCACCTCCGTGTAGGTCGGATGCAACTCCCAGGGTGCGGTGCCGCCCACCGCAGGATCAATGTGCAGGTGGGCAGAATCCCAGCGTCCCCGATTGTGATCGCCAGCCCAGGGCGCAACCCATAGCTCAATGGGCCCTCTCTCCATCCCCTCCGGCAGCTCCAACGTGGCGTGCGTGGTGGGCCCCTCATCGAGGCGTACGAGCTGGCAACCGGCAGTGGACGTGGCGTGCGCGTAGTAGCCCACCAGCAGCAGACGTGCACCCGAAGGCGTGGGATGCTTCCAGCGCAGCTGCAACGTCTGTCCCCTCAACGCCCATCGCATCTCTCCCAGCGGTGCGGGTTGCCCCATGGCCATCTGCACCTGGGCAAAATCGAGCTGCACCGTGTCGAGATGGTCGGCCGCTGCGCCACGGGCCAAATTGTGCCCCAGGGCCACATGGTAGGCGCCGATGCGTCGCCCGGAGGACGGATTTTGCCCGGCCGGGAACCCCAGTCGCACCGCGGGCGTGAGGCCCTGCATCAGGGCGCAAAGGGCCTTGAACTTGGTGCGCTGCCGCATCTGGCGGTGCGTGCGGGGATTGTACACACGCCCGGGCCTACTCCGTGCGCACAGCTGCCCACCATTGACGTAGAGGATAGGGCCCGAGCGAGGATTCCACCGGGGCCGCATGGGGGTGCATATTGCCATAACGAGTCGCTCTAGTAAAATTTCGCGACAAACGTATACCTCTCTACGCCGAAAATCAGGGCGCCGCGGCCGCTATGCCCCTCAGGCCCCTCCCAACACACCCTCACTCCCTCACCAGCGCAGTCCCATCAACACCCCACCAAGGCCCTATTGGGCGGGGGAATTGGGTCATTGCTCGGTGCTGCCACGGAGATCCTCAGGGTAAATGAGTAGGGCACGGAGGCGGGGGACTTCCGAAAGGCCGCATTTCTCATTATCTTTGCAGGGTTGAGATTCGGCAGACGAATAGGTGGCCACAACCATGGGCATACTCAGGCAGCTCTACGCGAACACGAGGGAGAATTTCAGGCAATCGGTCGCTGCGCTTCGCGCCTCGCCCATGCGCTCGGTGCTCACCATGGCCATTGTGGCCATCGGGATCACGGCCCTGATGGGGATGCTCACCGTCATCGGGGCCATCACCCACTCGTTGCAGAGCGACCTGGGGGCCCGTCAGGGGGCTGCCTTCCGCATCACGAGCTGGGCGAGCAACATGTCTGTGCAGGGGGGACGCTACACCTCAGGCGAGGATTTCCGCTACATCAGCTGCCGCGAGGGGGCATCCTTCGCGGAGCTCTACGCCCCCCACGGAACGGTGGGTCTGGACGTGAGCGTGGCCAGCATCGAGGCGCGGCGGGGATCCTACCACACCCGTCCCTACCTGAACGTGCGGGGGGTAAACCGTGACTTCTTCACGGTGGAGCAGCTAGATTTGGAGCAGGGGCGTTGCTTCTCGAGCTACGAGGAGCGCATCGGCCGACCCGTGGTGGTGCTGGGCAAAAACATCGTCGAGACGCTGTTCCCCAACGGCGAGTCCCCACTTGGAAAACGCGTGCTGCTAGGGTCGTCGCCCTTCACGGTGATCGGCGTGCTGAAGGGTACGGCCAACCGGTATGGGCAGAATGAGGGAGACCGCATGCTGGTGCCCCTACGGGGCGGACTGTCGCAGTTCCCGCGGGCCGAGGCGAACTGCAACATCTCCGTGCGGCCCGCAGCCAGTAGCACCCTCGCGCAGGCCAAAGACGCGGCCGAGAGACTGATGCGCAAGGTGCGACGGCTAAGCCCGCAGAAACGATCGAACTTCAACATCACCAATAACGACGAGTTCCTCAAGCTGCTGCTTAATTCCATGGGCTCGACGGCTGTGGCGGGCGTGCTCATAGGACTGATCACGCTGCTAGGGTCGGCTGTGGCCCTGATGAACATCATGCTCGCCTCGGTAACCGAGCGCACCCGCGAGATAGGGACGCGCAAGGCCATTGGCGCCCACGTGTCGACCATCCGCCAACAGTTCCTCATCGAGGCCGTGCTGGTGACCCTGGTGGGTGGTTTCGCCGGGGTGCTGCTAGGGGTGGTGGTGGGCAGCCTGGTGTCTAACGCCATGGACATGCCCTTCTCCATGCCGTGGGGCTGGGCCCTGGGGAGCCTAGTGCTGTGCGTGGTGGTGGGTATCATGGCCGGCTATCTGCCAGCCAAGCGGGCAGCGAATCTGGATCCCATCCTGGCCCTTCGCTACGAGTAGGGGACACCTACTGCTGATCAGGGAAGAAGAGGCGATTGAGGTGCTTCACGAGGCTCTTGGCCACGTAGGTAGTGTAGCGGTGTCCCTCGATGCCCGTCACGCCCTCGATGCCGTAGGCTGTGCTGGCCAGGAAGACCTCATCGGCCTTGAGTAAATCGCGCTTTGTGAGGCTGCGCTCCTGCACCTCGTAGATGTTCAGCCGTTGCACCAGCTCCGGGATAAAGCGGCGTATGGGGTCGTGCTGCACCCCGTCGGACAGGGGCGGCGTGTAGACCGAATGCTCCTTCACCATGTAGAGGGTGCGCTGGATGCTCTGCACCACATTCCCGCTCTCGTTGAGCAGCAGATTGTCGCCAAGGCCCTTGCGGAGCTTGACTTCGCCGGCATCCCAGAAGACGGGATCGCCGAGCCGACGGACGTTGCTGTAGCGATTGCACGGGCGGCGGTAGTCGGCATTATACCCCAGAAAGATCCCCTTGTCGGGATGGGTGTAGAGGCCCTTGCGGGGCGGATCGGCGTAGATGAAGAGCGACGTGGTGGGGTACTCCACCGGAAGGAGCGCATCGGGCCGATACTGCAAGAAGGCTACCATGGTGACGCGCGTGAAGCCGAAGTAGCGGTTCTTGTTCAGCAGGTTGCAGATGATCTGCGCCAAACCGTCGCAGCTCATGTAGGGGGGCGTTGGTAGACGCAGCAGCTCGATGTGCTGGGCAAACACCTCGTAGTAGCTCGTGAACTGGCGCGCCGAGGTGCCGTAGGCGCACACACAAAGGCTCACCGAGGCCTGGAGGGCCGAGAGCCAGTCGGGTAGATTGAAGACGGGCGCATCGCGGGGGAGAAATTGCCCGTCGAGCCACACCCACGGGATGGGTGGCTTACGCCGTCGTCTGCCGGAGGGCTGCGCATCGTCGCGCGGCGAGTCGGGTATGCCCAGGGGGACTACAGCCATGGGAAATCTTGGAGGCCTTGGAGGAAGAAGGTGAAGAACTTATGGTTGATGAGCAGCGGGTAGATCAGACCAAAGAGGGCCCCGTAGAGGTGGGCGCGATGATCGATGTTGTCATTGGCCCGATCGGCCATGCGCCATGAGTAGAGGATGTAGGCCACGCCGAAGAGTATGCCCGGGATGGGCACCAGGCCAAATACGTAAAGTAGGCCCCAGGGATCGAAGAATATGCTGGTGAAGACCACAGAAGCCACGCCGCCCGAGGCACCCACGCTGAGGGCAGAGGGGTCGTCCTTATGCCGACGAAGCCCGAGGACGGCTGCCGTGACACCCCCGCCAAAGTAGAGAACGAGCATGTGGAGCGTGGGAAAACTCATCATCTCAGCGTCAGCCAGACGCTCAAAACTGTCGATGACATCCGTGCCAAACGAGAAGAGCACAATCATGTTGACCACCAGATGCATACTGCCCCCATGCACGAACATGTGGGAGAGGAGTCGGTAGTACTGGCGATGATGCACCACCTGGTAGGGGCTGAGCGCCAGGCGCATGAAGAGCTCACGGTTTCGCAGGCAAACGACAGAGACGATGATGGTGGCGACTAAGAGCAGGATGATCATAGGGCTAACTCATGATGAGCGTTACAAGTTCCTTGTAGACCTCCACGCGGGGCATATCGTGGGCCCCCACCCCTTTTGTGCGGAGGTCCCAGATGCGCAGGTAGCGGATGATGCGGGCGCAACGCTGTGGCGGGTAGCGGCGCATGGCCTCCATATACTCATTCAGGAAGTAGGGGTTGACCCGCAGCCGGGAGGCTAGCTCGGCACGGGGGTACTTGGTGTGGATGATGCCGAGGCGCATGAGGCGATTGAAGTAGCCAAAAAGCGATGCGATCACCATGGGGGGCTCGCCACCCTCACGCTGGCCACCGAGGTTGATGGCGATGCGCATGGCCTGGGCGTACTGCCCGGCCCCGATAGCCTTGGTGAGCTCAAAGACGCTAAAGTCCTTGCTAAGGCCTATGGCCTGACGCACGATGTCGGACGTTATGGTCTTGACCTCGGGGTTCATTCCGATAGAAAGCTTGGTAAGCTCGTTGGCCACGGCGGCCAGATCTGTCCCCAGCTGCTCGGCCATCAGCTGCGCCGCCTGCGGCTCGATGCTATACCCCATCTGATGCGCCAGCTCATCGATCCAGGGGGCCACCTCGTAGTCGCGTAGGCGTGCCGACTCGTAGAGCAGCCCCACGGATTGGGCCCTTTCAGCGAGCTGCTTGAGGGGGGAACTCTTGCCGTGGCCGGTTTTCATTTTCGCCCCAAAGCAGAGCACCAGGATAGTACTGGGCACTGGCGCATTGAGGTAATCGACAAGCGGCCCCACATTCCTCAGCTCCTGCGCCTCGCGCACCACCACGAGCAGGTGGTCGCTGCCCAGGGGCAAACGGCAGGCGAGGTCGACAATCTGCCCCGGGGTGATGTCACGCCCGTAGAGTAGGAACTGGTTGAACGCTTTCTGCTCGGGCGTGAGGACGTGATCGACGAGGTGATTCGCAATGCGATTGGTGAAGTAGGGCTCATCGCCGTGCAGCAGGTAGATGGGCTTGAACTGCCGGCTATCGATCTGGGCTATGACGGCCTGTAGGGCGGATGCTTGCTTGCTGAGCTTGGCCATGGGCGATGCGGATGACGTTACGCGCGGGGCTCCGCCGGGGGGTAGATGGCCTCAAGGTCGTACTCATCGGAGCCCGTGATGCGCACCCTGGCAATCTGGCCCACCTCCAAGGAATGGGACGGGTCGCGCACGAGCACCTCCCCATCCACGTCGGGCGAGTCGAACTGCGTGCGCCCGGTGAACGTGGAGGCATCGACACGGGCATCGAGGATGACGGGTAGCACAGAGCCCACGTGCTGGGCTTTGCGCGCAGCCGAGATGGGCATCTGGGCCTGCATGAGGGCATCACGCCGGGCCTGCTTCACCTCCTCGGGAATGGCATCGGGCCAGTGCTTCGCCGCGTGGGTTCCCTCCTCCTCGGAGTAGGTGAAGACCCCCAGATGGTCGAACTGCACATGATGCACGAAGTCTAGCAGCTCCCGGAAATCGTCCTCCGTCTCGTTGGGGAAACCCGCGATGAGGGTGGTGCGCAGTGCCAGCCTGGGGATGCTGGCGCGCAGACGATCCACCAGCTCTCGCGCATAGGCTCCCGTGTGATGACGGCGCATGGCCTGGAGCACGGGCTCGGCAATGTGCTGAAGGGGGATGTCGAGGTAGGGGCACGCCTTGGGCTCGGTGGCGAGCCACTCGATGAGCTCCTCGGGGAATGGGCGTGGGTAGGCGTAATGCAGCCGAATCCACTCTATGCCCTCGATGCGCGCCAGGGCTTGCAGGAGCGTCACCAGGGCTGTCGCATCGCCCCTATCGTGGCCGTAGTAGGTGAGCTCCTGGGCAATGAGTATCAGCTCGCGCACCCCTTGCTGGGCGAGTGCCTGGGCCTCGGCCACTAGGGCCTGATGGGGAAAGGAGCGGAAGGAACCCCGGATGGCCGGTATGGCGCAGAAGGCGCACTGGCGATCGCACCCCTCGGCAATTTTCAGGAAGGCGTAATGCGAGGGGGTGGATGTGTACCGCGGCTGCCCAAGCGTGAGATCGGGCGCGCAGTGGAACAGACGAAGCAGGGGGGCCAAATCGCGCGCCCCGAACCAGTGATCGACCTCGGGGATCTCGGCCGCTAGCTCGCTGGGGTAACGCTGTGATAAGCAACCAAAGACTACCAGCTTGTCGAGATGCCCCGCGGCGCGGAGGGCTGCGGCACGAAGGATGTGATCAATGGATTCCTCCTTGGCATCGCCGATGAAACCGCAGGTGTTGAGTATGAGCACATCGCCAGGCTGGGTGGTGGCCTCGTAGCTGACCTGCCACCCGCTGGCTCGCAACGCCCCGCCCAGGTACTCGCTGTCGACCAGGTTCTTGGAGCATCCCAAGGTGTGGATGACGGTTCGCCTCATGCGCAACGCTACGCCCCAGAGGGCTATGAACTACTGGCTCGAACTACTCCCCCGCATTGAAGAGCGAGTCGACGAAGAGGACTTTATCGAAGTATTGCAGATCGCCGATGCTCTCGCCCACCCCAATATACTTGATGGGCACTTGCAGCTGATCGGAGATACCGATGGCGACCCCCCCGCGGGCGGTGCCGTCGAGCTTGGTAAGCGCAAGGGCCGTGATGTCGGTGACGCTCATGAACTGCTTGGCCTGCTCGTAGGCGTTCTGCCCCGTACTCGCATCGAGCACCAGGAGTATCTCCTGCGGGGCCTGGGGATCCACCTTCTGAAGGGCCCGCTTGATCTTAGCGAGCTCATTCATGAGGTTGACCTTATTGTGCAGGCGGCCCGCCGTGTCGATGATGGCCACCTGGGCCCCCTGAGCCTTAGCTGCCATGAGCGTATCGTACGCCACGGAGGCGGGATCGGCCCCCATCTGCTGCTTGATGAGATGGGCCCCCGAGCGCTCAGCCCAGACGGCTAGCTGATCGATGGCCGCAGCGCGGAATGTGTCCGCAGCCCCAATGAAGACCTTCTTACCCTCCTGCCCGAACAGGTGAGCGAGCTTGCCAATGGTGGTCGTCTTCCCCACACCGTTGACACCAACCACCAGGATAACATGTATGGAGCCCGTGCCCTCTGCGGTCGACTGGGTGGGGGCATCGGCCAGGAGCTCCTGTATCACCTTCCGGAGCATGGCGTGTAGCTCCTTCTCGTTGAGATAGCCCTGATCGGCGGCACGCTGGCGGATACGATCGATGATCTTGAGCGTGGTGTCAATGCCCACATCGCTGGAGATGAGCACCTCCTCGAGCTCGTCGAGAAAGTCGTCATCTATGCGTGTGCGGCTCGCAATGGCACGTGCGAACCGCGAGAAGAGGTTGGTACGGGTCTTGGCAAGCCCCTGATCGAGCTCGTCCCGCTTTTTACGGGAGAATAGATTGAGCATACGCGCCGTGCGATAATCCTGGGGCGAAGGTAAGCAATCTGCTAGGGATGGTCGAATTGGCCGGCCCGTGGCGGACGGACTGCCTGTGGCCTACGCGAGGGAGAAGGGGACGGAATGGCTAGGATGCCGAAAGGGTCATGAAAGGCTACGGGCCCGCTGCGCAGATGCACAGCGGGCCCGTAGCTAGGGAACGAATCCCAATGCGTGTTACTTCTCGCTGAAGAAGTTCTTGATCTCCGTGTTGAGCACCATCTCCTCTTTGAAGACGTAGGCCCCGGTCTTAGGCGAGCGGGTCATCTTGATGCATTTGGTACGGATACGCCCTTCCCCTTTCTGGAGCGAGGCTACTGCTTTCTTTGCCATGGTTGTGCTACTACTTTATCTCACGGTGTACGGTGACACGCTTGAGAATGGGATTGTACTTGCGTCGCTCGAGGCGATCGGGCGTGTTCTTCTTGTTCTTGGTGGTGATGTAGCGCGATGTGCCCGGCAGGCCCGACTCCTTGTGCTCGGTGCACTCGAGGATGACCTGTATGCGCGCCTCCTTGCTCTTCTTAGCCATGGTGCTTGGGAAATCTAGAATGTCTTTATAAGGCCCGCCTTCTGCGCCCGGCGCAAGGCGGTGAGTACGCCCACCTTCGCGATGGTACGCATGCCAGCGGCTGACACCTTCAGGGTGACCCAGCGGCTTTCCTCCTCGAGGAAGAAGCGCTTCTGCCGGAGATTTGGGGAGAAGGTACGCTTGGTGCGCCGCTTGGAGTGCGACACGTTATTGCCTATGCGAACCCGCCGCCCGGTGATTTGACAAACCTTGGACATGGTGTTAGCCTCCGTCGTGTAGATTGCTTGATAACCCCGCAAAGGTAGGTATCTTTTCGCTAACAGGCAAACGGGGTGTCCTCCCGCGGGTTGTACCGGTGGTGCGGATAGGCCTCGAGGAGCCTGAGGCGTAGCATATTCACAGCCTCGTAAACGGCGCGCACCCGGCCGATGTGACGGGGGACATTCACGGTGAGGCACTGCGAGTGCACGCCCGCATGGTCGGCTAACGCTAGCCACACGGTGCCGACCGGCGTATCGGAGCCATCGCCCTCGGGCCCAAGGAGCCCTGTGGTGGCAAGGGCATAATCGGCACCCAACTTTTCACGGGCAGCCTGCGCCATACATTCCGCCACGGGTTGGCTCACGGCTCCATGCTCCGCTAGCATGGATGAGGGCACATCTAGCAGCGATATTTTCACTGCCTCACTGTAGGCGACGATACCACCCCGGAAATAGATTGAGGCTCCAGGGAGCTCGGTGAAGGTTGCAGCCAGGGATCCCGCCGTGCAGCTCTCGGCGCAAGCCACGGAGAGCCCCTCGCTCGCCAGAATGCGGGCCACGATGCCGGGCAACGTGTCATCGCCCTCCCCGTAGAGCTTATCGGAGACGAGCGTCTTCAGCTCGACGGTCAGATTGGCAAGCTCGTTCACCAGATCCGGTGTCGACTCACCTAGGCTATCGATGCGCAGACGGATCCCCTCGGGGCCAGGTAGGTAGGCTAGCGCGAAATGCTGACGCAATCGGCTCTCCCAGTCCGCTAAGGTATCGGCCAAAAAGGATTCGGCAATGCCATAGATCTTCAGAGTGCGGTGCAAAATGGCGGGACGAGGGAGCCGCTCAATGCATGGGGCGACCTGATGCCGGAAGAGCCACTCCATCTCAAAGGGCACTCCAGGGAGGCTGAAGACCATGTGGGAGCCGCGGTGGAATAGCATGCCGGGGGCTGTGCCGCAGTGGTTCTGTAGCACCGTGCACGTGCTGGGCACCCGGGCCTGATCGCGGTTGCGATCCGTGAGTGGCAACTGGCGACGCTGAAAGCGTTCCTCGATGCGGTGCAACGTCTCCTCGTCGAGCTGCAACGTGCCCCCGAATAGGGAGAGCAGCACCTCGCGCGTGAAGTCATCGCTCGTGGGCCCCAGTCCTCCCGTGATGATGGTGACATCATACTCCTCAGCACAGCGCGCTATCAGCTGCTGCATCAGGGCCCGATCGTCGGGTATGGCGTGCATATGGGCCACTGTGCACCCCAGTTGCAGAAGGCCCTGCGCTAGGAAGCGGGAATTCGTGTCGGCGACCTGGCCCATGGTCAGCTCGGTGCCGATGGCTACAATGGCGCATCTGGGTGAGGTAGTCATGCTGGGGAAGGATTACCGTGAGAGTTCGCAACGGCAACGATACAGGGTCTCCAGTCGGGTTAACATGGCCTGAGCCCTATCGAGTGGGAGCATATTAGCCCCATCGGAGAGCGCTTTAGCAGGCTCGGGGTGCGTCTCGAAGAAGATGCCATCGGCCATGGAGGCCACAGCGAGCATCGCCATGTGCTCGATGAGCGCAGGTTGGCCTCCCGTGACCCCTGAGGCCTGGTTGGGCTGCTGCAAGGAGTGCGTCACGTCGACAATGACAGGGCAGCCGGTCTGCTGCATGACGGGGATGCCACGGAAGTCGATGACCAGGTCGGTATACCCGAACGTGGTGCCTCGCTCTGTGAGCATGACATGCGGATTACCCGCCTGCGCGACTTTCTGCGCGGCAAAAGTCATGGCATCGGGTGAGAGGAATTGCCCCTTCTTGATGTTGACGACCCGACCAGTGTGGGCGGCAGCCTCTAGCAGATCGGATTGACGGCACAGGAAGGCCGGGATTTGCAGCACATCGGCCACCTCGGCAGCCATAGCGGCCTCCTCGGGCAAATGGATGTCTGTGACAATGGGGACACCGAGCGCAGCTTTGACATCGGCCAGGATGAGCAGGGCCTCCTGATCGCCAAGCCCCCGGAATGAATCGCCGCGCGAACGGTTGGCCTTACGGTAGGAGGCTTTGAACACGAGCGGCAGATGCAACGCATGGCAGGTGGAAACTAGAGACTCAGCCACGCGGAGGGTGACCTCACGGTTCTCCACCACGCAGGGGCCAGCCAGGACGAGAAAGGTCGTATCGGCCACAGGGTCTGCACACGGAATGGCATGCAGGGTGGCGAGGGCTTGGGTTGTGTGCATTATGACTTGTAGTATTTGCTTCCCCAGCAGTGGAGCAACCAGCGTCGAGCCTCCTGCTCACGAGGATTGGCCTGCGGCTCGTAGAGGGTTGTACCCTCTAGTCCCTCGGGGAGGAACTCCTGATCGACGAAATGCTCGGGGTAATCGTGGGCATAACGGTAGCCTTTCCCGTATCCTAAGCGCTTCATGAGCGCAGTGCTCGCATTGCGCAGATGGAGCGGCACGTCACGCAGCGTGTCCTGCTCCACGAGTTGGAGGGCACGATTGATGGCCAGGTAGGCCGAATTGCTCTTAGGGCTCGAGGCCAGATAGATGGCAGCCTGCGAGAGGATGATGCGTGCCTCGGGCATTCCGATGGACTTGGTGGCCTCTTGCGCCGCATTGGCTATGAGCAACGCATTGGGGTTGGCTAAGCCCACGTCTTCGGCAGCTAGAATCACCATGCGGCGTGCCACGAAGACGGGGTCTTCACCTGCCTGTAGCATGCGAGCCAACCAGTACACGGCAGCACTAGGATCGCTACCACGCATGGATTTGATGAAGGCCGAGATGATGTCGTAATGCATGTCGCCCTGCTTGTCGTAGCGGGCTGTCTTGGTTTGCAGCACCTGCTCCACCGACGCATTGTCTACCTCGATGGTGTCGGACTCCCGGGCATTGTACAGCAACTCCAAGATGTTCAGCAGGCGACGTCCATCCCCGGCGGCGTAACCGTACAGGGCCTGGGTTTCCCGCAACGTGAACTGCACCTGCGACAGTAGCGCATCGTTGCGCAGGGCATTATCGGCCAGCTGCTGGAGCTCCTCATGGGAGAGCGGCTGCAAGGTGTAGACCTGACAGCGCGAGAGCAGTGGGGCAATGACCTCGAACGAGGGGTTCTCGGTGGTGGCTCCTACCAGGGCGACACTCCCCTTCTCCACGGCCCCTAGCAACGAATCTTGCTGCGATTTGCTGAAACGGTGTATCTCGTCGATAAAGAGCACGGGGGTAGGCCCATCGACGAACTGCTGTCTGGCCGCCCGCTCGAAGACTTCCCGGAGATCTTTCACACCCGAATGCACGGCACTCAGCGTGTAGAAGGGCCGATGGCTCTCCTGCGCTATGAGCTGGGCCAGGGTGGTCTTCCCCACCCCAGGCGGCCCCCACAGGATGAAGGGCGAGAGGGAGCCCGTGCGCATCATCCTCCGTATAGGCCCCTGGGGCCCCACCAGATGCGTCTGCCCGATATACTGATCCAAGGATCGGGGGCGCATCCGCTCGGCGAGCGGAATGCTAGACATTGGAGGCTTCAGTATCGACTTGCGACTCTGGCTGCAATGGGGCCGGAGCCACAAAGTCGGTGATATCAAATGCTATCTTGAGCACACGCACAACGGAGCCCTGGTTGTCGATAATGGGGGCGTAGGTCTCAATGAAAGTGTGGAGGCGACCGCCTATCTCGAGCTGGCTCCGGACGTGCCGCTTGAGGGTACCATGCTCCAGCTCCATCCAGAATTGCTGATACTCCCGCTGCTGCCGCTCGGTGAGGTGGAGGCCGTCGGAGTGGTGAGCCCGTATCACCCGCTCACGCGGCAACCGTAGCAGGGTGAGGTACTCGTCGTTGACATTCGTGATGCGCCCCTCTAGATCGTACTCCACCACGTAGCAGGCGCTCTGCATGGCGCGATTGAGGCTCTCGAGCTCCGCGGTCTGGCGGGACGATTCCTCCTGTATGGCCCGCAGCTCTTCCATGTTCTGGCGCATGGCTTCCTCCTGGGCCGACATCTCTTCAGACTGCCGCTGGGCCTCCTGCAAGAGGGTCTTGGTGCGGATGCTGTTCTGCACTGTCACCAATGTGGAGGCAAAGCTACTCGCCACGCTCTCTATCAGCTTGATGCGATACTCGGGTATCTCGCCAAAGCAGGCGAACTCTAACACCCCTTGTAGGACACCATTCATGAGCACGGGCACAAGTAGTAACGTATCGGGAGCAGCTCCCCCGAGCCCCGAGTTAATCCGCAGGTAGGAGGGCGGAATGTCCGTGATGAGCAGCCGGTTCTCCTCTTTCGCGCAACGCCCTACAAGTCCCTCACCGAGCGCAAAGGTGGCCTGCGCGAACTTACGCACCTCGTGGGCATGCATGGCTACCATGCGCAACACGGGTTCTCCAGCCTCATTCTCTTCCTTCAGGTAGACGGCCCCCACGAGCATGTGCGTATAGCTAACCAGCTCCCGGACGATGCTGTAGGCAAAATCTTCCACGGAGGTTGCCTCACGGCGTAATAGCTCTGCCATCTTGGCCACTCCTCGCGCCGCCCAGGCCTGCTGCTCCTCTATGCTACGCTGCCGATCCTCTCGCTCCTTGGCACGGGCCAGGCTACGCTGCATCTCGAGTAGGCTCTGCCCTAGTACGTCCTCCTCAGAGGCATGAAGCGACGCGTCAAGCTGCCCTTGGCCGGTGGCTACCGCAAATCGTGCCTTCTCCTCTAGGCCAGTAAGTAGGCGATTCGTGGCCTCGGCGATACGCTCTATCTCATCGCCCGTGTGCACCTCCAGACGGAGGGAAGGGTGGATGCTCCCCCGAGCTAGAGCCGTGATGCTGCGACTCGTGCGCTGAATGGGGACTCCCAGGCTGCGCGTGAGCAGTAGCAGTAATCCGAGTATGGCCAGCAGACCAATCATAGATACCAAGAAGATGGAACGGGCTGTGGCCGCAGGGGATTGCATAGCCACCGTCTTAGGGGCTATCAGGCACACGGCCCAGGGGGATGAAGAGGCTCCCACCCATATTGGGGCTGACAGGAAGAAGCCCTCCTCGCCTGTGACTGAATTACGATAGCTCTGCTGCACACCCTCCCCACGCATCATGGCCTCGCAGTAATCCCCAATGTGAGGTATGGCCGCAAAGGCATCGGTAGCGTAATGGCCGCAACTCTCCCTCCCCAACCCGGCGACAATCTGCATGCTGGCCGATAGGAGAACGCAATAGGTCCCCTCGACGGGCCGCAGGGTGGACATCAGCGTCTCGTAGAAGTCAGCTCGCACTTCAGCCCCCACAACCCCAGCAGGGATCTTCGACTGGTCGCAGAATGGTATCCCCAGCGTGAAGGTGTACGCAGTGCTACCCATGCTGTCGAGTGCACTGAGGGCCGGGCCATGGGTGTAGATCTCCTGCCGATCCCGCACAGCGATATACGCATCATCCAGATCAAGCCCCGCCGTATCACGGAGCTCGTCAATACGTTGCGCCGCATCACCCACCCCGTAGTAACCAACCATCTCGGAGCCATTGAAGTGGCGGTAGTCGGGATTGAGGTAGCGGTAATCCACTCGGCCCCACACCGCAGAAAATTGTGGGGAGGCATTCTGTAGACGCGCAGCCTGCTCATCGAAAGCATTCAGGCGCATCAAAGCATTATCAGGGGTGAGGCCATTGAGATCGTCAGCCAACGCACGCAGGGAAGAGAGGGCCAGGTTGAGCGGTAGCGAGATACGCTGGGCATAGCCCTCAACCTTCGAGGCTTGCAGGTCTAACGACGTGCGCTCGTACTCGTTGCGAACCTCCAGGAATAGCAGCCACACCACTAGCAGCAACGTCACCCCCACAGCCGCCAGGACGGACAGCACGATCTTGTGCCGAATACGTATGCGAAACCTCATGCTAGACTGGCCGCGTGCCGCACATTAGTTCCTGCAAAGTTAGCGATTGTTTGAGAACGAGGACTCTGCAATCCCCGCAGTGCACATCTACACCACGCAATGCACAAGACTCCCTCTGCATTGCCGTACAGCCCGGCCATGCACTGCGCACGCCATACCATTCGCTAAATCGTAGCCATAGCGGGCCTTTGGAAATACTACCGCCTGACCCTATAGCGTATGCGCTGGCTGGGAGCTCCTGTATGCGTAACCGTGCTAAACTGGTGCCCCTCTGCATACCCAATACCTTGATCGGGCAACGTGGGAGATTTTCGATCGGCGAAAGCTAGTATCACTCCCGCTAAGGCCCCGCAAAAGTGTGATTCCCAGGAGTAGGATGGCTCGTACGGGAAGATCCCCCACACCATGCTCCCATAAAGGAATATCACAATGAGCGCTAAGGCCGCCAAGCCCCTTCGGCGACCGATAAATCCTGCGGTGATGATGTAGGCTGCCAGGCCATAGAGCAAGCCGCTGGCCCCAACATGGTAGCTGGCTCGCCCTATAAGCCATGTGCCGATCCCAGAACCTAGCCACCCCGCAATGAGCACAAAGGGAGCACGGGATGGATAGAAGTACCACAGCGCGCATCCCAGGATGAGAAGTGGGATGAGGTTCGATAGCAAATGTTGCCCGTCGGAATGGATGAACGGAGCAGCCAGAATACCCACCAGCCCTGCTACGCTCCGCGGGTATATTCCCAGCCAGTAGAGATAATGTCGGTCTAGACCTTGGAGGGGATAGGCGAGTGCAATCAGGCCGACAGGCAGGGCTGCAAGCGTAAGGCTTACCAGAAACCGTCGTCGCTCAATGGTACGCTCTCGCCGACTGCCCATGGCCACTAGAGGGCTGGCTGCTTGGCCTCAATGCCATCACCCTCTAGGCCCTTGATCTGATGGTCTATCTCGGCAATATCCTCCGAGATGTTGATGATGCTATCGCCCAACCGCTCGCACTGCGATATGAAATCGCTGTAGACGATACCAGCCTGGTAGCTGTAGACCGAGTGCTCCACGTTCTGGATGTGTTCGCTCTTGAGCAGGTTGCGGAACTGGTTGATGCTATCCTCACACTCGTAGGCATGCCCCAGATCGACGGCCGCATAATTGCCCGTGAGATTAGCCTCCATCACCCCGAATGCCCGATCCACGAGGTCGAGCATCTGCTCGATGTTGCGCAGGATGCGCTCATTGAGCCACACGTTCTCCTCGTGCCTGCGCATGAGGATCTGGGCCATATTGTTGTTATAGTCGGCAATGTTCTCAATGTCACCAATGATCTTCAGCAACGCCTGCAACAGCTGACTCCCCTCGTAGCTAAGCTCCGCCCCCTTGATTTGCCCCAGATACTTGGCAATCTCCACCTCCACGCGATCGCTGATGTTCTCATACTTCACCACCCGCTCGTAGATCTTGCGGAGATCCTTCTCATTGGTCGTCTCGAGCATGCGGCGGACGAAGCCAAACATGCGGTAGGTACGCCGTGCGTAGGCCAGGGTCTCCTCCTTAGCCTGCTGAAGCGACAGCTCCGCCGTGGAGAGCATGCCGATGCTGATGTGCCGCAGTCGGAACTCCTCATCCTCATGCTCACGAATCGGTATGATACGCTTAGCCAGGGCCACCAACTGGGGGGTAAACCACACGAGCAGGAGCGTATTCGAGAGATTAAATACCGTGTGAAACAGCGACAGGGCAAACGGTATACTCGCCGTGCTCAGCCACGGGGACTCCATACCTCCACGCTGCGTCACAGCCCCAACTAGGCGCAGGAATGGAGTGAATATCAGCACCACCCAGACGACACCGAAGACGTTGAATATGAGATGAAAGAGTGCAGCCCTTCTTGCTGACACATTGCCCACAGCTGCCGCCAGATTGGCTGTGATAGTGGTACCTATGTTCTCCCCGAGCACCATGGCAGCGGCCATCGGGAAATCGATCCACCCGTTAGTACACATGATGAGCGTGAGTGCCACAGTAGCCGATGAGGACTGGACGATCACCGTGAGCAGAGCCCCCACCAGCACGAATAGGAGTACAGACCACACCCCCATCTGGGTAAACCGGGTCAAATGCTCCAGCACCGAGGGGTAGGCCGCCAGGTCGGGCACCGAACTCTTGAGGTAAGCAAGCCCCAGGAAGATCAGGGCAAAACCCAGAATCAGCTCGCCCAGCGACCGACGTGAGTCTCGCTTGCTGAATAGGAACGGCACCGCCACACCGATCAGCGGCAGCGACAGCATGCTGACATCAAATTTGAACCCCAGCAGCGAGATAATCCAGGCCGTGACCGTGGTGCCAATGTTAGCCCCCATGATTACACCCACAGCCTGCACCAGGGAGAGGAGACCCGCATTGACAAAGCTCACCACCATGACGGTGGTTGCCGATGAGGACTGGATGACGGCCGTCACCAAGAGGCCCGTCATTATCCGCTTGAAGCGCGTGCTGGTCATTGCGGCCAGCAGATCGCGCATCCTATCGCCAGCCACCTTCTGTAGCCCCTCGCTGAGCATCTTCATCCCATACAGGAAGACACCCAGCGATCCGGCCAGCGTCAGAAGGGACAAAATCGTAGAACCCACGGTATGCATTGGCCGGCAAGTAGTTTAGTCCGCCACACCCCGCGAAGTTAGTAAGCTCGCACGAATAGGCTACCCACGCAGCATGCATAAGCCCAGTAGGACGCAAGCAACACATCACGCCCGGATCGCATCCATCCGAGCTCAGGGCTCATGGATTCTGCACGCAAAGGGGATTATTATCCACCTCCTGCACAGGAATCTTAAACTGCCATCGTGCACTAGAGGCCGGAAGCTCCATGATGCCCGACACGGTAGGATTATGATTTCCCGCCGCAAAACGATCTAGGTCGGCCCCCAGACGCTTCAGGTCGAAGAAACGAAAGCCTTCACCCCAGAGCTCTATACGCCGATTGCGCAACACCTCCTCCACGAGCTCCTGCCCCGTCAGGGTGCAACCTGCATACTCCGAGTCCCTCGATTCCATCAGCGTGGTAAGCGTTCTTTGTGCCTCTGCCGTGGCCCCCATGCGTGCCAGTGCCTCGGCCCGGATGAGGTACATCTCCGCAAGCCGCATGAACACGAAATCGCCCTGCGAGCTATTCCCAGAAGCGACGGCGAATTTGAACGACTGGAATTTCACATGCCGGTAGTGCACATCGGGCAACCAGCGTTTCCCTGTGGAGTCCCACCACTGCCTGCGCATGTCCGTAAGGCTCATAGTGCGGAACAGCGTCTGATTGATCACCTTGGGATTACTGCGCACATTCGTCGACCCGTAATTCCAAGCCATGTAGGCGAAGTAGGAATTGATGCCCTCATTCTGCCCTGTCGATGGGCTGTAGCCCCACAACCACTCCGTGGCCGTGATGCTGTTGAAGCCGTCCTGCAACGAAAGCCCCGACTGCAAGGTCGCCGCAGAGGTCTCTATGGCCTGCTGCGACATGGCAGCCGCCACATCCCATTGCCCCATCACCAGAGCCACCCGAGCCCGAAGCCCGTATGCCACCGCCAGGTTGATGTGACTCTTTGCCCCACGGGTGACACGTTTGAGGTTCACAATGGCCTTATCCAGGTCATCCACAATGCACTGGTACACCTCCTCCACTGTGCTACGGCGTGCCGACGAGTAATCGGGCTCAGTGCCCGTGCGAATGATGACCCCTAAACCGCTATTGTCTCCCGCAGGCACATAGCGTTGCCCGTAGAGCTGCACCAGCTGGAAGTAAGAGTATCCGCGCAGAGCCAGCAGCTCACCCATTGCCCGGTAATATGCCTCCGAATCCGTGCTATGCTGCTGCAAGGCCGTCAGACCCTTATTCGCATTCAGGATGAGGTGATAGTGGATACGCCACGGCACGTACGACAGGTTGCTCCGAGGGCTCACATGCGCATGCCATCGGGCCTCGCTGATGTGGAAATTGTTCCCCATGGAGCTATTGATGAGGTCATCGCCCAGCATGTCGTACATCAGGTGCAGGCTCTGCACCCCACAATAATCCGGGTCGTAATTCGCCGTGTAGATGTACGAATGCATCCCCTCCACCAGCAGGGGCACATCTTCATCCTGGGTGCCAAACCGGTCACTGTCAAGCCGATCCCCATGCTTCACGTCCAGGTAATCCTTCCTGCAACCGCCAAGCACCAACACCGCCATGCAAGCCAGCAGCCCCAGTCCAAACAGATATCTCACCCTTGCGCAGCGCATACCCCCTCCTCTGCTAGAATTGGATTTCCACCTTACCGCTGATAGTCCGTGCTACGGGGTACGTGAAGTCCGACACCCCAGCGTAGTTCGCCATAGGATTACTCCCCGGCCGGGGCGTGATATACCAGAGATTCTCCCCCACCACCGAGAGCTTCACGCTCTGCATTCCAAGGGGTGAGATCCACTTGCCTGGCAGTAATACCGTGATGTGCGCCGAGCGTATCGCTAGGGCGCTCGCCGACTCAAGCCACCTGTCAGAGGCTGCGGTCGACTCCTGCGCATAGCTCGCATTCAGCTGTGGAGCCCGAGCCGAAGTGTGCTGAGGTGGAGCCCAGGCCTCTTGCACTGCGTCCTTGTGCAGCGCGGCCCCATACTGTCCCAATGCCATGAGCGCGGCGTACACCGCATCATAGTATTTGCCCCCGTACTGGTACACAGCCTGCACCCCCAGTTCCAGGGCACCAAATGTTATCTGCGTGCGGAATCCGCCATACCAATCTGGTATCGAGCTGCCGCAGTAGCGGTAAGCCGCCCGCCCCGAGGAGAACGTCAGGGTATCCGTCCCGCGGACAAAATCCTTTGCCGGGTCAAAGGCATTATACCTCGTGTCGAGCCGGTACGTAGGCCGCCCATCGGCCTCATTGATCCCCGTCCACTCCCGAAGCCAAAAGTCGTACGGTGAATGCCCTTCGGCGTACCGTTTCGTCCCGTTCACCACGCCCCGCAGCTTAGGAGCCAGCTCGATAATGCGGCTGCGCAGCTTCGTAGCACTCGCCCCGATCTCCCAGCGAAATTGCCCCTGCTCCACCAGTGTCACGTCCAGCGAGAGCTCTATCCCGTCGTAACGAATCCGCCCCAGGTTACCCTCACGCCCCGCAAACCCCGATGACGGGGGCACCGGCAACAGGGCATGCAAATCGTGGGAATCCTTACGGAAGAGCTCTACACCTCCGCGAATACGCCCCCACAGGGCAAAGTCCAACGCCACATTAGTCATCAGCTGCGAGGCACCCCGCAGCGTCGTGCTCCCATTGTAATCGTACAATAGCCCCCCCTGCGTCCCATTGTACTGCCCTGTCGAGAGGGCCGATCCCCATCCTGTGAACGGATCCGTAGGCTCTATGCCCACCCGTCCTATGGAGGCCCGCACCTGCAACAGCCCAAGCCACATCTGGTCACGCAGACCCGCCTCCTGATCTATGCGCCAGCCCAGGCCCACACCCCAGTAATGCCCCCAGCGAGACTCCCTGGAGTAGCGCGACGAGCCATCCAGACGATAGCTCCCCTCTATGCTATACCGATCGGCCAAAAGCAGTCCCAGTCGGGCAAAATACCCCTCGCTGCGAAACTCCCAGCTCCCCGACTCCACCTGCTCCCGGGTGCGGAAGTTGTTAAACTCCCGCAGATCCGGATGCGTCAGGTCGGCCATCTTAGCGGCATTCCGCCTCACATCCCAGAAATGCGACTCATGCCCCACCAGTAGCCCCAGCTTGTAACGCTCGGCAAATGGCCAGTCCCAGTGCAGCAGCTGGTTGAATGTTGAACTAGCGTTGCGCCCATTGCGGTAGATCAGCCGTCCACGCCCCTTTGCCTCGCCAAGCCTAGCGTTGAAAAACTCTTTTCCCAACTGCCCCTCCAGCATGTAGCTGAAATTCGATTGCACAGACAAGCCGCGGAGCAGTTGCACCCGTGCCGAGGCACGTCCCTCCAGCACGTCACGTGTCAGCGTGTTGTCATCCCAGCGCATCTCGGCCGCCGCATTGCGACCGGGCATGGCACGTATCCCGCGTGAAGACTCGTAGTCAAATCGTTTGGCCCCACTCCCATCCCGCACATACTCACCCTGCTCATCGTGCACGTGAATGGGGTATATCGGGGCTATCATCGTGGCGAAGCGGAATGGATTAGCATTCGAATTCCCTTCTCCCGCATGCAATCTAGTTTGGGTTGTCCGCAGCAGGCGGGCCGATGTTCCCAGCGTGAGCCATCGCTTCACCGTGTACTCACCCCCTACACGCAGCGCGTAACGCGCATAGCTCGTCCTTATGGCAAATCCCTGCTCATCCAGGTAGTTCAGCGAGGAGTATGCCCTCCAGCTGCTATCCCGATACGCCAGGTGCAGATTATACTCCCCCCTGTAGGCTGTGCGTTCAATGGCTTTGCGCCAGTCCAGGTCGTCCCCATACAGTAACCCCTGGATCTGTTGGTTCAATGCCCCGCTGGACAGCACCGCCTCATTCCCCTTCACCCCACGAAATGGATTGTAAATCAGCTTATCGTATACCCCTTGCGAGGCCGCCTTGCGCTTCTCCGCATCGCTACGGAGATCCTGCGGATCCGACACGCTAGCGTTGTACAGCATCTGCCACACAGCCTTGTAGTAGTCCTCTGTCCCCACCGTCTCATACGTGGGAATAGCCCGCTGCACAACTCCATGCGACGTGCTGAAAGACAGACGCACCTGCCTCAGTGGAATCCGCGAACCCGTCTTACTCGTGATGAGCAGTGCTCCACCACCCCCTCGAGCCCCCTGGATGGCCAGTGCCGCAGCATCCTTCTGCACCGTGACGCTCGACACCTCAAAGGGCACAATGTCAGACAACGGCCCCCTATACTGCATCCCATCCAGCAGTAGCAGTGGTGCCGGCGATGTCGCTGGCACCCCAAATCCGCGTATACGCAGCTCAGGGTGCGATCCCGGCTGCCCATCCCCACTCGTGACGTGCAACCCCGACACCTGTCCTGCTAGAATTTGCCCCAGATCGGTAACCACACGCTGACTGAATCGCCCGGCTCGCACCACCACCGAGGCTCCGCCCTGTAGCGTGGGCACCACGTCCCCGTAGGCCACCGGCACCTCGGGTATCTTCGATTTCACCAGGGGCACCAGGGCCACATCTATGACCTCTCGCCCTCCCACAGGCTCAACCCATATTGCGTAGCCCGGGTACGTAATCTCCAGCTGCGTTCCCGCCCCATTCACCCGCACGCAGTAGCGACCCGATAGGTCGGATGTCACCCCCGTCCCCGAAGGGCGTAGCGCAACGGATGCCTCAGCAATAGGCCCACCCGTGTGTGCATCCACAATGCGACCCGTCACAAACCGCTGCGCATGCGCCGCGCCTGCACAGAGCAACAGGCCGAGGAGGCACCCCAGCCACAGCTGCAACGCACGCACCATACCCAAACCCCGCCACATACAATCCATCTGCAAAAGGGCCCTCATGCCATCACGGGCATCTTACTGGTACGCAAACGCCCTCACAACGTTTCATGTCACCCACCCCAAGCCCCCCTTCTCTGCCCTCTCTCCCCTGTTGAAAACTCGCTCTCAGCCCTAGGCGCCGCGCCCTCTCTACAGCAAGCAAGATGGTCAACCCATTCGCCCAGTAATCCACGGGCTTACGCCCTCACCATGCATGGGCAATGGACATCATCACCCTGCGCTCCCACATCGTAATTGAGTGGTTGCCTACGACTAATCAGCCCTGCAGCCGCAGCCCTCATGAAACACGTCGGGCGCAGGGATCGCTGCATGATCCTTGCGCCCGACGCAAATAGCGACAACACGCCCCTACTGGCTACTCCTCATCCAGCAGGTAGCCCTCATTCTCATCCCGGGGTTCCACCTCCCCCTTATGGGCCACGATGTAGGCGATGGCCTCCGCCAGCCCTTCGGAAAACTTGTTGAAATCCTCCCGGTACAGGAAGATCTTATGCTTCTCGTATGACGCATCATCCCCGGGTCGCCGCTTGCTCTCGGTGATGGTCAGGTAGTAATCATCGTTGCGCGTGGCCTTCACATCGAAAAAGTACGTGCGTTTGCCCGCCCGCACCGCCGTAGAATGCACATCATTCCTCTCCTCGTGACTGTCCAAGTACCCCAAATCTCTTCCGTCCATAACCTGTTGTCTCCTTCCTTGGTGCTTTACTACCTTGCAAAGGTATGAAAAATCCCCCAACTATTTTCGTCTCCCCAAACCCACAATTTACCTATTCTAGCGCGCTTTTCTCCCCATTCTACGCACGCCCGATAATCCTCGCAAGGTCTGCTACCCCTCCCCTGCCCATCCTCGGGCTAACGGGCCAAATTAAGCACCTCCAGGTTACGTGGTACCCCCTGATCAATCTCAAGCCGTATCGCAGTGCGCAGCGTGTGGAAACCCGTCCTACCGTAGGCTCCGGGATTGATGTAGAGCACCTCGCGTGCCGCATCATGCATAACGCGCAGGATGTGGCTATGCCCGGCCACAAACAGCCCTGGACGCACATCGGCCAATCGCCTGGCTACGCCTGGGGCGTAATGCCGCGGCCAGCCGCCAATATGCGTCATGTATATCCGCAGCCCCTCCAGCTCCACCACCTGCTCCTTGGGGTACACGCTGCGTACATCGGCCCCATCAATGTTGCCATACACAGCCACCAGCGGCCTGAAGGCTGCAATCCGGTCGGCTAGTGCCAACGTGCCTATATCGCCCGCATGGAGCAACGTGTCGCACTCGGCAAAGAATTCCTCCACCTCCTCGTCCCACCACCCATGCGTATCGCTCACCAGTCCCACTCGTATCATACCCTTGCCCTTCCATTGCGCCTATGCCAAGACATCCTGCCTCAGTAAAAGTTTGCCCGCAGCTGCAAGCTACCGCTATGCACCGGCGTTCCAAGACTCAAGCTGCGAAATGCGTACTGCACCCCCACCTCCAGGTAACGGTTGACCTTGCACCGCACCCCCATCTCTGCCACCACGTTCGCCCCGGGCCCCATCCCGCGTAACACCTCGTACAGCAGAGGAGAGTTACCCTCGAGCTGGCTCCGCAGGTAGGCATAACGTAAATGCGCATTCCCCTCCCAACGCTCGCCTAAAGGTATGCGCAGCTGGTAGGAATACTCCTGTAGGCGGGCTCCAAGCTGCGTACCCTGGGCCAGGATCCAGAGCCACTCGCCCCGCACCTCGTGGCTCAACCCCTTCTCACCTTCCCAGCGACACGTGAGCTGCAAGTGGCGCACCCGCAACGCTGAAACCTGCTGACCCCGATAGGGCAATTCGTCCCGCCGGCGTGATACGGCCCCCTCCATCAGCCCGCTCCATCCACGCCCTGATGGCGTTCCCACAGAGAGCTTATGCTCGGTGTCCCCACGTACCGACTGCCCCTGCGCCAGACTCATACGAGCTCGGCTATACCGGTAGGCATATGCCACCCCTGCGGGCCATGCCTCCCAGTTGTAGCGCACCGTCCCCTCCAGGCGGTCGACATTCTCAAGGAGCCCCTCCTGCGTCTGACCGCGAAGCGGAACCAAGAGTTCTCCCCAGCGACCATCACTCCGCTTACGCTGGGTGTACGACGACAGCGAGCCATCCCAGCGCTCCCACCACACCGTGTTTCGGGCTATAGGCCTGCCGAACGGACGAACGCTTAGCTGCGCATCAGCCCGCAACGTGTGCGACAGGCTCAACACCCCCTCCGAGGAGGGCACAAGCTGCAACACGTAGTTCCCCTGATCCCGAAACTGCGCCCGCACGAACTCCTCCACCTGCGGCACCCCATCCCCGTTGGAATCCACCCAGGCGTATTGCCCCTGCCCCGTAGGCACACGCACGAAATGCTGCTGCCAACGTGCGCTACGCTCGGCCCCCAAGTCTTGCTCCACCGAGAGCACAATACGCTGCTGTGCCAGGGGTTGACGCACGCTAACGTGCGCTAACACGCTGTGACGTGTAGGATTCGCCGTGGATAGTGGCCCCACGGCGAATCGCCAGTTCAACTCGGCACCTAGCTGACCGCCCGAGGCCCACTGCGTGCCCAGACTAAAACGGGTCTCCACCCCACGCTGCTTCGCTGGGGAACCCGCTGCCCCATGTCTCCAATCCTCACGGTAGGCACTCTCCACCGCCAATCGCAATGCACCCGTGTCCAACCACTCGGCCCGACTACCCGCACGCCACCAGCTGCCTGCCGATGTGGACGCCATCCGTGCCCCCGTCATAGCTCGCTGCAACTCACCATCCCCGAACACGCTTATACGCACTCGTCCCCACTCCCGACCCACCACGCTATGCATCCGCCCCGTGGGTATCACCCGTCCAGAATCTCGCAGCCGGGCGTAAGCGGCCCGATGCTCCATGAACGTACGCCCCCACCTATGCGCCGTGCGCAGTGAGACTCGCCCACCATACCGACGCCCCAACCCGAGCCCCTCCACCCCAAGACGCACAGCTCCTCGTCTATCGGTATGCTCAGCCCACACCTCGCCATCTGCCCAGTGACCAGTTCGCACAGGAGAGTCTTCCAGACCCCAATCCCTGAAGTAATCTATTGCCCAGAAGCGTTCCACCTGCTGAAAGTGATGCGAAACCCAGCGCATCCGTCCCCCCACAGTGAGCCGACCACCCGCATGCTGCGCCAGCACTCCCTCATGGACCGTCTCCACAGCCACGCCATGATTGCTAGGCTCCTGCCGTACAGCTAGCGTATTCTGCGCCCGGTGCGAGTAAGCCACCGTAATGCGGCTCTGCCCCTGTCCCGCCTGCCAGGTGCGCCCCAGATGCATCTCCACCACCTCATGCGACTGCGGCGTACGCACCAGTTGCCCAGCCCGATAATCGCCCGAGGCATTGCGCCCTGCGGGCCCTACCCACTCGAAGACCTGACTGTTATTCTCCCGCTGCGTGAGCATATACTCACCCTCGCCACGTCCCACGTAGCTAAAGGGCACATCGAACAGGGAGTCCTGCTGCCCTGCCGCCACGTAACGAAAGAATGTGTAGCGCCGACCCTCTATCAGCGTGTCGACCAACCTATAGCCATCCCGCTCTCGCCCGTTCAGCGTGGGTACCGTTGGCACCACCCAGGCCTGCGTGACACCCTTCCCAAGCTCAGCCAGCTGGCTACGCACCCCCGGAGCATCGGTAACACCCTGTAGCGAGCTGCTAGCGTCGTGGCTCGCATAGACTCGCACTCCTCCCCACCATCCGTTTCGCCAGCCGAGCGACACCCGAGCCTGACCCATGTAGCGGGTGAAATGCCGCTCCACGAGCTGATACTCCACCACAATGCGACTCGCTGCCCGAATCCGGCAACGGGCCGTGAAGAAGATCTCACCCAAATTGTAGTCGATGGTATAATCGTGCTCCTGCCCACGCTGCACCAGGACGCCATCCACAAAGACGCGCTCGCTGGCGGCGAGTATCACGCTCTGCACAAATCCCCTGGCCCCCGACAGCCGGTAGGGCCCCTGCACCCCCTCGCTCCCCTGCAAGGTGACCCGCACATATTCCCCCTTCGCCACACCGCCGCCGACCTCCACCGTCAAGCTATCCAGCAGCCCCGGTTCGCCCCTGTAGCGGTATAGTAGCCCCTGCGCCTGCCTATTGTGCACCAGGAATCGACCCGCACCCTGCATGGCAATATCACCCCCCTCCACCGACCAGCGGGACGTGCCCACCCGCAGGTACACCCGATCCAGGGCCTTCACATCGGCCGTGGTGCCATCGGGCTGAAAGGGCAGACTCTGACTCAGCAACTCGCCATGGAGTGATATCCCATTCCCAAACTGGCCCTCGAGCGTCAAATCCATACGCCCCCCGCTCGGAATGCTATTCTGCTGAGCCACAGCCGTCTCACGGGCCACGTAGCCCCGCAGGGTAAATGGAGAGGTTGCCTGAGCCCCCAGTCCCAATGCGGCTCCGGCACCTGCACTGGGCCTGTTGGCCATCCCCAACGAGGCGGTGCCACGCAAATCGGCCACCACAAACGATTGTTGCCCCCGCAGCGGGAACACCCGGTAGCCAAGCTCCACCGTATCGCCCCAGCGGGTCGTCCCATTGAGCAGCGTCAAACGGCCTGCGGAGTCGAGATGCACACGCACGGAATCCTTAGCCCACGCTGGCCCTAGCACCACCACGCTCCCTGGCACCACCAGCACGCTATCCAGCCGCTGCGGCTCGGGTTGCAACGCCAATCGCCGACTTCGCCAATTCGTGAGCCCCCCGAAACCCGCCTGTGCGCAAGCCTCATGGCCACACCCCCAAAAGCACACCAGGCACAGCAGCGGCATCACGCCCCAACGCCACCATGCCCTCAAGCTTCGCCCCTCAGCCCGATACGCATCGGTGCCAGACCGCACGCCCGTCCATGGGCACCCAGCAAACGCCGCACGAGCTACTGCCGCCAACTCGCCAGGGTGAGCACCTCTGCCTGCGGAAGCCACGTGGGTAGCAACCGCACCTCCGAGGCTCGGCAGGGGCAAATGTCTATGCCGCCACGCCGGGTGTATAGGCACGCCACCATGAGCTCATCGGGGCGCATGGCAACGTAAAGGTCACGATACACCATCTCGCAGATCTCTTCGTGAAAATGCCGCTCGTTGCGCAAACCCACCACGTACTCGAGCAACGACTTGACCTGCGGCACACGCTCGCCACGCATACGAACGAAAAGGTTCCCCCAGTCGGGTTGACCCGTCACGGGGCAATTAGAGCGCAGCAGCGAACTCGTGTAACGCACCTCCTGGCTGCTTTCTGCGGTGGTAAAAAGCAAATCGCTCCCCTCACGCCCATCGCCCATCGACTCATCGTCCCCGAGCAGGCCCTCGAGCGAAACGTAGCCCGAGAAGTCGTACCGCTCCGCGTACGCCTCATGCGCCACGCACTGCACATCGCACTCCAGCAGGGCCGAGAGATCTCCCTGCACCCGTTCACACAGCCTCTCTCTAGCCTCCGACACCGTGGCCCCCAACGCCTCGCCATTCATCGAATGCAGGTACAGTTTCAGCGACTTGCTCTCCACAATGTACCGCGAATCGGCCGGGTAAACCATCTTCAGCACGCACACCACGGGCACCCCGCGGCTCGTCATGCAGCTCGCCTCGTAAGCATGCCACGCATCCACCCCCACCATGGGCAGCTCGGCACCCTCCCACTGCGCTCGAGGTACACGTTGCAAGATATCCGGGGTGTAATGCTGCGGGTACTCCACAGCCTTTCCCAGCATCAGCCCCTCTAGCCTACCCATCTCGTCACGGCTCATCGCACCTCCTCCGATATGTATCCCTTGCGGTGCGCCACCATCATCACCCGCTCAGCAACAACTGAGGGGGGAATATCCATACAAGCAAAATCGCCCCGTGCGCAGGGACGATTCCCAAACACCGAGCAGGGCCGGCAGGGCAAATCGTCCCGCTGTACCACCGTGTCGGGCCGCTGTCCCCAGCCAAGGAATCCGGCTAACGGGTGCGTGGCCCCCCACACTGAAACCACCTCAACGCCAGCCCACGAGGCCAGGTGCATATTGGCCGAATCCATGGACAGCACGGCATCGAGCTGGTGCATGAGCGTCAACTCGCCAGACAGATCGAGGCCGAGCTGTGGCACCACCACGCCACCCCCAAGCTCCTGGGCCCAACGGCTCAAGACATCCGCCTCTGCGCCACGGCTCCCGAACAGGAAGAGCTGGCACCCACGGCTCCGCAACATCTGCGCCACGGCAAACGACCGCTCCTGCGGATATATCTTCCCCCCGTGCTTGGCAAACGGAGCCATACCAACCCGTAGCGACTCGCCCTCACCGAGCGGCGGCACTGATACCGCATGCGAGCCGACGACAAATCCCCCCAGCTGGCACGGCACCTCCACAGGGTAGCCCAAACGCCGCAGCACCTCCGCATAACGTTCCACGGAGTGAGCCTGCTGCACCATGCGCTTATTCTCCGCGCGCGTCAGCTCACGCTTACCCGCACGCCCCTTGTCGATGCGCGCGCACCGCAATCCGTGCGGCCAACGTCTTAGGCGCAGGAAAAACGTCAGTAGCCACGTGCGCAGCACGCTATGCATGTCGGCCACCACGCCGGGCGCACCCGCCTTTAGCAAGTCGCCCGCCAGGTGCCACATCCCACCAAGGCCACGATGGCTACCCCGCAGCGCGGCACCCACAAAGTGCACCTGCGGGAATTGCCCCGCCAGGGCCGCGACGAAGGGCTGCGACACCAGGGTAATATGCAGCTGCGGATACCTATCTGTCAACGCCCGCAGCACGGGCAGCAACATCACCACATCGCCCAGCGCACTCAGGCGGATGAGCGTGATCCTCTCCCCCGCACCGTCGCCACGACGCATGGGCCTACTGAGCCGTGCCCCGCAGCCGTGGGTTCAGCGTGGGGTCATTGTACATCTTCATCTGGCGGTAGACCTTCATCCGCTTTGAACCCTCCGCGTAGGCCGCCAGCAGCTCATCTAGAGCCGTGGACAGATCCGTCCGCTGCTCCAGCAGCACGTCGAGCTTAGCCTGACACCGGGCCCGGTGGGCCGTCTCCGCCGACAGGTCGGTGGCCTGACGCTGCATCATGTAGATCTTCACCGTCAGAATGGAGAGGCGATCCACCGCCCAGGCCGGACTCTCGGTGTTGAGCGTCGCGTTCGCCTGCGGCTTCACATCTGCGTAACGCCCGAGAAAGTAGTCGTCAATCACCTCCACCACATCGGTACGCCGCTGGTTGGAGGCATCGATCCTGCGCTTGAGCACCAAGGCCTCCGCAGGCACAATGTTCGGATCGCGTATCAGATCCTCCAGATCCCACTGCGCATTGTCAATCCAGCACTTCTCATACAGCATCGCCTCGATGCTCCCGGGCTGATACGGCTCGGCCATGGGGGCATTCACATCGCCAAGACGGCGGTACTCCATGGTGGCCTCCCAGAAAATGCGATTACACAACGTGCTGAAAACCATAGCGTTCCCTTTAGGTATAGATCCGAATACTCACCACCGTGCGCCCTCACAGCGTCACGAGCCACCCCCGCCGTGCAACAGCTTCGGCTGGGACTCGCGCCCTTACATTGTCATCTTGCGGGGGCACAACATGCGCTCGGGTGAGAGGATCTCATCCAGCTGCGCCTTGGTGAGCCACCCCTTCTCCAGCACCAGGTCGTACACGCTGGCGTTCTTCTCCAGGGCCTCCTTGGCCACAATGGTCGAACGCTCGTAGCCGATAACGGGGTTCAACGCCGTGACGATGCCGATGCTATTGTACACCAGCTCGCGGCAGCGGTCGGCATTCGCCGTGATGCCATTGACGCAGCGATGCTCGAGGGTGCGTAGCCCGTTCTCCAGCATCACCACCGACTCGAAGATGCTCTGCACCGCTACAGGCTCGAAGACGTTGAGCTCGAGCTGCCCGCCCTCAGCCGCCAGCGTCACCGTGAAGTCATTACCTATCACCTTGAAGGCCACCTGGTTTACCACCTCGGGGATGACCGGGTTCACCTTGCCCGGCATGATGCTAGAGCCTGGCTGACGGGGCGGGAGGTTGATCTCGCTGATGCCCGTCCGCGGACCCGAGGAGAGCAGTCGGAGATCGTTACAAATCTTCGACACCTTGGCAGCCAGCCGCTTAAGCGCTGAGGAGTAGGTGACAAAATCGCTGGTGTCCTGCGTGGCCTGCACCAGGTTATGAGCCAAATGCACCGGGTAGCCCGAGATGCGCTTGAGGTGCTCGGTGCACTTCTCCGCGTAGCCCGGCTCGGAGTTGATGCCCGTGCCGATGGCCGTGGCCCCCATGTTGATCTCCAGGAACAGCGACGCGGCCCGGTTGAGCGACTCGCTCTCGCCCTGAAGCATGTCGGCGTAGGCCTGGAACTCCTGACCTAGCGTCATGGGCACCGCATCCTGTAACTGCGTGCGCCCCATCTTGATCACATCCTTGAACTCCTGCGCCTTCTGCGCAAAGGCCCGCGCCAGGCTATCTACCACCTCCGTCAACTTCGTGTTGATCATGTAGATGCCCAGCTTCATCGCCGTGGGGTAGGCATCATTGGTGGACTGCGATAGGTTGACGTGGTTATTGGGGTGGCAGAACTCGTACTCGCCGCGCTTGTGCCCCATGATCTCCAACGCGCGGTTGGCAATCACCTCGTTCGCATTCATGTTGGTGGAGGTACCCGCGCCGCCCTGCACCATGTCCACCACGAAGTGCTGATGCAGCTTGCCGTTACGCAGCTCGTGGCACGCCGTGACGATGGCATCGCGCAGGTCGGTACCCAGCAGCCCGAGGTCGTGATTGGCCTCGGCGGCCGCCTCCTTCACCATGGCGAGACCGTGCACGATGGTGGGGTAGAAGTTGATGGTCACGCCCGAGATAGAGAAGTTCTCCGTGGCGCGGAGGGTCTGCACCCCGTAGTAGCTCTCGGCCGGCACGTTGCGCTCACCCAGTAGGTCGTGCTCGGTGCGCGTGTTGCCCGAGAAGTACTGCGCCCCCGTGTGCGTGCGGTGCATATTGGACTGCCCCATGCGCATGGACATCACCTGCATGATGCGCGAGAACACCTTAATGGTGGCATCAGCATCCTGCTGAAAGAACTCCTTCCCGATGACCAGCACCGAGGTAGGCACCAAGGCGCGCGCTGAGGTGGAGTGCATGGATCCTGGCTCCAGGGAGCCCTCGCCCAGAAAATCGCCCGTGTGGAACTGGGCCAGCTTGCTCTCGGCCCCGTAGGGGCTGCTCTTGAAGAGCTCCACCTCGCCATCGAGGATGACGAAGAACTCCTCACGCGGCCCGTTCTCCCAAAACAGCAGGTCGCCCGTTGCAAAGGAGACCTCACGGACACTCGCGGCCAACGCATCCAGCTGGCGTGCATTCAAGTCGCGAAATAGGCTAATGCCTTTCAGAAACTCAATCGTTTGCTGCCGATCCATGGCTATCCCAAGTTATTCGGGGCGATGCGCCCGTCGCATCCCCGCCACCACTAATTCCCGCGAAGGTAGCCAATATACCTCAACTTACCATCCCGGGCTGCGGCAGAAAGCCCCCCGCATTCGCACCCCATTCGTCCAACGCCCCGAGTGGCGCTCGCTCGCCCCACACCCCGGAGCCACGAGGCACCAAAGCCCAATTTCCCCACCCAAATAGGGAGTTGGTACGTCGATGGTACGCCGTGGGCTCCGTGCGAGTATGGTGAGTGGTTACGACACGCGGAAGAAGCTCGTGGCCTCGCGCAGGGCATTCGACTGGGCATCGAGCTCCTCGGCGTTGGAGGAGAGCTCCTCGGCCGCAGCGGCATTCTGCTGCACCACGGTGTTCAGCTGCTGCACGGCCTGATGCACCTGCTGCGCCACCATGTGCTGCTGGTGGGTGGAGGCTGCGATCTCCTCCATGATGGCCGCCGTTTTCTCCACATGGGGCAGGAAGCGCTTCAGATCCTCACCCGCACTGTCGGAGATGGCCTGGTTTTCACGGGCCAGGGTGATGATTTCGGTGGCCGTTTCCTTGCTCCGATCCGCCAGCCGACGCACCTCGGCCGCCACCACGGCAAACCCCTTGCCATGCTCCCCGGCACGCGCGGCCTCCACAGCCGCATTGAGCGCCAGGATGTTGGTGCGGAACGCTATGGATTCCACCTCGCTCAGCAGGGAGAGCACCTTGTGGTAGGCGCTACGGCTCTTGTCGGCAGAAGCGAGCACCGAATGCACTCCCTCGCGCGCCGCGCTGGCCCACACTTCCGCCTCGCTCACCCGGTTGACGTTGATATCCATCCCCTCCATCATACCCTCGATGGAGCTGGTCATCTCCTCTGCGCTTGCGGCCTGCTCCGCGGCCCCCTCAGCTAGGCTGTTGGAGACAGATTCCAGCTGGCCGCTGGCTGAAGCCACATGGTTGGCCCCCTCCAGGATACGCCCGATGGCCTCGCGCACCTTGGCCAGCATCACGTTGATGGCGTTGGCCAAATCGCCTATCTCATCATGCACCCGCAAGTCTTCCTCGGGCACCACAATGGAGAAGTCGCCTCCGGCTGCCAGCTGTGCCACACGGACACCCTTGGCCATCATGCCCCCGATGTAACGTCCCATGAGCCAGGCCATCAGCATCCCAAGGATTAGGATGAAGAGGGTGGTACCCCCCGCGCACATGAAGGTTTTCACCTGGGCCGCATCGCACAGATCGTAGGCTATGGCCTCGGTGCGATGCGCGTAGGACACCAGCTCGGCCTCGAGTGCCTCGCCACGAGTCACCACGGCCTGTATGTCCTTGGCCGTCTGCTGCAAGCGCAACAGGGCTCGCCGCATGGCCTCCATGAGATCGGCAAATGCGGGCGGCACGGCCGTGTCCTCCACCGCGGTAAGCTGCGCAAGGGCATCCTCCAGATGCTTCGCATCCATCGTCTCCAGGAATTGGAATCCGCTGATGATGGAGTGGCTCATGGCCCCGGCCACCACGGGGGGCACGCTCTCGGCTTGCGCCAGATCGCCGGTGACCCGCAACGCCAAGGCGCGAAACTCGGCCTCGCACGCACGCTGGGCCTGCGCCTCTTTCCGCGCGCTGGCCAGCAACGACGTGTACTCGGTAAATCCGCGCTCGGTGGCCTGCCACACCCGGGAGAACTCCTCCCCGAGATCTAGCTCGCCGGCCTTTTTGATGATGACGCTGGCCGAATCGGCGTAGGCGAGCGCCTCGGCGAGCTCCTGCTCGTCGTACTCCTCGAGGTACAAGCGCGCATGGTTACCCACGGCCGAGAAGTGGGAGCCCACCCGATTGGCTCCGCGCTCGATCCGCACGCACTTGAGCAGCCAGAGCATTTCGACGGTCAGGAAAATGCCCCCCAGCACCAGGAAGAGTAGTATGGTGCCAAACCCCAGGTAGAGCTTACCCCGAATACGCAGATTAGAAAGCATCATGTCGGTTGTGTTTGATTGACTGAACTCACCACCCCTCGGTGCCTCGAACCACCAAGGCTCATTGTTTAGCTGACGAATCCACTGGCCATCCTCGCTGATGCAATGCGGGCTGCACGGCAAATGGGACACCGGCTTTCGAGCACTACAGCGCAGGTTTTACATAGCAAAGGTAAGCACCTGTCGTACACGATAAACCACCGAAATCGCTGCAAGTTGATTTGCTGGTTGTGTTTTATGGATGCATCTTTTGGTATAAGCATGATGCGGCGAGCCCGTGCCCCCTGTGGGATGATCGGCAAAATTCTATCCGACATTGGAAACATTTGCCACATTTCGCACGTAGCGATGTGCCAAGGGCGGCAAATCGCCTGCATGCGGATGGCTCCGCGCAGCGCGCTGCGCGGGGTTGCGCCCCGAGGGGCCTGCATGCCCTCGGGGCGCAAAAAGGGCCCAGCGGCTGCCGGTATTCAACCGGCAGCCGCTGGGCCCACGCAAGGAGTAGGTGCCTCGCCTACTTCTTACGAGCCTTGAACAAGTCCTCTAGCACTGGCCCTAAATGCTCCACGCCGATGCGCTTGATGAAGATCTTATGCTCCTCATCGAGCACGTAGATGACGGGCGTGCTGTAGATGTCATAGTTGTCGCTGAACTTGGACTTGCGGTAGGGATCCCAGACGTTGATCCACCGCTGCAGCTTGTGCTCCTCCACGTACTTCTGCCAGGCGGGGCCATCGCCCTGCGTCATGAAGGCCACCACCAAAAGCCCCTTGGGCTCGTAAATCTTGGCCACGGAGTCGATCTTGGGGATCGCCGCCTTGCAGTGGCTACATGAGGGTTCCCAGAATACGATGACGGTGGCTGGCGCCTTGCTCTTGGAGAGCTGGAAGGTGCCGCCCGTGAGCCGCTCGACCGTGAAGTCGGGAGCTACCTTCCCGAGGAGATTGGGCTTGAGGGCGTCGACGCGCTTCTGGATCTTACCCCGCAAATCGTCGTCTATCCAATCGGCCCGCCCGCTGAGATAATAACGCTCGGCCAAATGCACGAAGACGGCATCCATCCCTATAATCTCGGAGGTCTGGTACTTGGTGAAGAGATGCGAGAGGTACACACGGAAGGCATCAGGCGACTGGGCTGCGCGATCGAGAATGCGGTCGCAGTAGCGATTGATGGTGTCGGGCAGCTGCAATAGCACCTTATCGAGGTAGTGATCGACCTTGCTCATGGTGGTGGGGGTGCGCAGCAGGGGTACGTAGGCCAGATCGACGTTGTCGAGATGGTGCTCGATGTTGTACCGATAGGAGTGCATCCAGCGGGCCGAATCACGGTTCTTGATGGATGCGGGGGGCTCGTAATCGGGTATCTCTACGGGGATGGTGGATTGGCAGAACTTCCCAAGCAAATCGTCGGCATGCTCAGCAAGCACCCGCTTCTGGTAGCTACGCACCTGCTCGTCGAGCGACTTGCCGAGCTCGCACGCCTTGGTGTAAGATGCGCTGCTCTCGGGCTTGTCGGGTTTCTCGGCCCGCGCCGTGCTGTCGAGCTGCATCACCCGACGGTTCTCGGACTGCATGCGGGACATGAATCGCTGGTACTCCAGGAAGTCGGCAGAGAGCTTGGAGCCCTTGATGGTGGCCGATTGCAGCAGATCCTTAGGGTCGACCGTGATGGAGAGGTTCTGCTCGGGGCCCAGCATCACGTCGAGGATCTGGTAACCTGGGAGCATGATGAAGTAGAGCCCCTGAGCCCAGATGGAATCGTTGTGGAATGTGGCGTGCCCCTTGGCATCCATCCAGGCGGAGTCGGCCACGTAGCGGCCATCGGTGAAGTAATAGCCCAGCACCAGGGCCGAATCGGCAAGCCCCTTCACCTGCACCTGGATGTTGCTCTGGGCCCGAACGGGGGCAAGGGACACTAGCGAAACGAGGATGGCGAGCAGCAGGCCCACCCGAAAAAGATTGCGCATAACGGTTTACAAACGCTTATAGCCATTAATATAGGCGGGGGATGCACAGCCTTCTGCCCCCGCACGATCCACAGGGCGGGCCCACCACGACGATCGGGACGACCCTGCGTAAGAGGCAAAGGTAACCGAAAATCGATAGAAGTCGTCGCCCATAACATCTAAACAATCGACGACTCACAGGGTTTACATCGCCACGATACAAGCTGACAAATTGGGGTGTCACGGCCACCGAGGCCCATAGGGGGCAGGCCTCTTGCTCTGCCCTCACGGCTGTGACCCGAAATGGCTACCTTTGCGAGGTTGTGTATACTTGCCTGGAGGCCGTCTGCCACTCGTGGCTATGAGGTCTCCGCGGGCTGGGGATGATGGGCTATGGTATCGCTTGATCAGGTAGGTGTTGCATTCGGGGGTGAGGATCTGTTCCGGGGTGTGTCGTTGCAGGTGAATGCCCACGACCGGATAGGGGTCGTGGGGCGCAATGGTGCCGGCAAGTCGACCCTGTTCCGCGTGCTGGCTGGTCAGATGCCTGCCTCGTACGGGCAGGTAGTACACCCGAGCTCGCTCCGCATTGGCTACCTGGCGCAGGACATGGCCCGGGTGGATAAGCGTAGCGTGCTAGAGGAGGCTCTACAGGCGTTCGGGGAGCTCAACGCCCTAGAGGCTTCTCTCCACGCCGTGAATGAGCAGCTGGCTACGTGCCCCGCCAACGATGAGGCTACGCACGAACGACTAGCACATCAGCTAGCCGAGCTCACGGAGCGATATCACCTGCTGGGGGGCGGTAAACAGATGGCGCAGGCGGAGCGGACGCTCACAGGACTGGGGTTTGAGCGGAGCCAGTTCGATATGCCCACGGCACAGCTGAGCGGCGGCTGGCGTATGCGGGTAGAACTGGCTAAAATACTGCTGCAAAGCCCCGACCTGCTACTGCTGGACGAGCCGACGAATCACCTGGATATAGAGTCGATCCAGTGGCTGGAGGATTACCTGAAGGGTTTCAGCGGAGCACTGATGCTCATATCGCATGACAGACGATTCCTCGACACGGTGACCACAGCCACGATGGAGCTGACGCTGGGCCAGTCGTACACGTTCCCAGTGCCTTACACGAAGTTCGTGGCCCTGCGTGAGGAGCAACGTGAGCAGCAGGCAGCGGCGTACAAGAACCAGCAACGCCTCATCGAGAAGACGGAGGCGTTCATAGAACGCTTCCGCTACAAGCCCTCGAAGTCGAACCAGGTGCAGTCGCGCATCCATCAGCTGGAGCGTCTAGAGCGCATCGAGCTGGAGGATGTGGATAAAACAGCGATCTCGATTCATTTCCCGTCAGCCCAACGATCGGGCGACCCGGTAGTGGTGGCTGAGGGGGTGAGTAAGGCCTTTGGCAGCAAGACGATCTTCTCGGATGCTAACATCACCGTGCGACGAGGCGATCGGATCGCATTCGTGGGTCGCAACGGGGAGGGGAAGACTACCATGGCTCGCTGCATCGTGGGGGATATACCCATCACCACGGGCGAGCTACGCATCGGGCACAACGTGGACGTGGGCTACTTCGCCCAGGATCAGGAGAGCGTGCTCGATGGCAACCACACCGTGTTTGAGACCATCGACCGTGTGGCCGTGGGAGCCATACGCACACGCATGCGGGATTTGCTGGCGGCCTTTCTGTTCCGGGGCGATGACATTGACAAGCCTGTGCGTGTGCTCTCTGGGGGCGAGCGCAACCGGCTGGCCATGGTGAAGCTCATGCTGGCCCCGCACAATCTACTGGTGCTGGATGAGCCTACAAACCACCTGGATATACCATCGAAAGACCTGCTCAAGCAGGCTCTAATGAAGTTCGAGGGAACGCTCATCCTGGTCTCACACGACCGCGATTTCCTAGATGGGCTCGCTAATAAGGTGTACGAATTCTCACACGGCCAGGTGAAGGAGCATCTCGGCAGCGTGGATTCCTTCCTGGCAAGCCGAAGCCTAGCCGACCTTAACCAGCTGGATGCAACGGGTACACCAACGAATGCCACCCCAGCCCCACAGAGTGGCAACCGAGGACGCGAGGATTGGAAACAGCGCAAGCAACGTGAGAACGACATCCAGCGTCGCAAACGGGCTATTGCCCAGCTGGAGGATGAGATTACTGCATGCGAGACAGCAATCCAGCAGCTGGAGTCGGAGCTGGCCAATCTTGCCCCAGAGGCGAATCTAGACGCAACGCTCCAGCAGTACGAGTCGCACAAACGGCAACATACCACCCTGCTCAAACGCTGGGAAGAGCAATGCTATGAGCTGGACATCGTGGAGCAGGGCGCAACGGATCTAACATGATGGAGAGGGTGGCTGGGCTCAACTATTGCGCATGGATGCGCCAGATGCGGCTGCACCGAGGTTGTGGCCCTGATCCTTCCATTCATACCCCTCGCTCCACAGCAGGCACAAGCAGCACGGGGCACACACTTCGTATAAGGAGACCATGGAGGTAACACGAGGACAGCGACGCACACGCTCGCAGGGTGAGATGCTCTACGGTGTACACCCTATCGTACAAGCCATAGAGAGCGGCCAAGAGATCGAGCGTATCATCATGCGCAGCGGATTACGCAGTGAGACGCTGCCCCAGCTCATGCAGATGGCTCGCCAGCGTGGTATCGCCGTGCAGCACGTGCCCGCAGCATGGTTCAACCGGCTGGGATCACGCAATCACCAGGGGATCGTTGCCACTGTATCACCCATTGGCTACCAGAGCCTAGAGGCTCTCATACCCTTGTTGTTCGAGCAGTGTGAGTGTCCACTAATCGTAGTAGCCGATGGCATTACCGACGTGCGCAATCTGGGTGCGATTGCTCGCAGTGCCGAGTGCGCCGGAGCCCATGCGCTTGTCGTCCCCACCAAAGGCTCTGCCCATATCAATGCGGATACTGTGAAGGCTAGTGCTGGAGCCCTCTTGCACTTCCCAGTATGTCGCACATCCCGGCTAGATCAGACCTGCCAGTTCCTGAAAGAGTGCGGGCTGCAACTCGTGGTGGCTACAGAGGATGGGGCAACATTCTTCCACGGTGCCGATCTACGTGGACCGTTAGCCCTCGTCCTCGGCGATGAAGGGCACGGGGTATCGTCCTCCATCCTACGCATGGCTGACATCACGGTGCGTATTCCCATACATGGGCAGGTCTCATCGCTTAATGTGTCCGTGGCAGCAGGCATACTGCTGTACGAGGCGGAGCGGCAACGACGGGACTCCTCTGCCCAATTCTAATTTCCTCAAGGCTGGCACTATGCCATTACGAATCGTAATCGACGAGCAAATCCCCTACCTGCGCGGCGTGCTAGAGCCTTACGCCGACGTGGTGTACCTAGCGGGCACAGAGATAAATCGGCAGACCTGCCTAGAGGCTGATGCGCTCATCGTGCGCACGCGCACCCAGTGCAATGCTGCCCTGCTCGAGGGGACTAAAGTATCTCTCATCGCCTCTGCCACCATTGGACTAGATCATATAGATGTGCCCTACTGCCAGGCCAAGGGGATCCGTGTGGAGAATGCCCCAGGCTGTAATGCGTGGGCCGTGGTGCAATGGGTCATATCATGCATCAACCTGGCCTATCAGCACAGCTCGTGGGCTATGGTAGAAGTCACCGTGGGCATAGTGGGTGCTGGGGCCATCGGGAGTCGGCTCGCCGCCACGCTCGACATGCTCGGGCTACACTGGAAAGCATGCGACCCCCCACTCGCCCGGTTCAACCCCGAGTATTACTGCTCACTCGATGAGATCTGCCAGACCTGCGACATCATCACATTGCACGTTCCGTACACCCATGAGGGAGCACATGCTACCGCAGGGCTCGTCGACCGCAACTTCCTACGACGACTAGCGCGCAGACCCTTCATATTTAACGCCTCCCGAGGTGGCATTGTCAACGACTATGCCCTGACCGAGGCGCTACAATGCAAATGGATACGCGGCTATTGCCTCGACGTTTATGAGGATGAGCCCGATGTCCCCCCCGCAGTGGTAGAGTCAGCCCTCGCTTGCACACCACACATTGCGGGCTACAGCGTTGAGGGGAAACTCGCAGCAACTATGGCCGTGCTACGGGCCGTATCGCAACACTACGGGCTCTCAGCGCTAGAGCCTACGGGAGTCCTCACGGCCAAGCCTGCATTCAACGTCGGATTCAGCCTACAGGATCTAGCTAAGACCTTCGACCTCCGCCCCCAGAGCCTGGCATTAAAGGCCGCACCACAACGCTTTGAGCAGCTACGCAGTGAGTATGCATACAGGCACGACTGGCGTGGTTACGAATTCGGTTCGCCTCGGGTGCACGCAGTGCTACAGCAGTTCGAGGACATCTAAAGGCCCCCATCACTCCCAGCACACCCCACTACCCATCGGGATCCTTAGGATGACTCCCACTGGCAGATGGTCACTCACCCCGCCGCGGTAAGCAGGCCCCGTGTATGTGCGCCGTGGCTTTACTCCCCCGAAAGCCACATCATCCTCCAGCAGAAAGGCAGCCTGTGCAATGCGCATGCTACCACTGATCACGTGGCACGCAGACGACGTATCCAGCAGGGGTGCAGACACCAGGACGTGATCAATACTTCCCCACACCCCACGATACTTGTACGTGGCCGGCGCACGGCGATTGAATGCGGGATCCAATTGCATCGCCCGTAGCTTCTGCCACTTCGATGGCACAACGTCCACCTCCCGATCTACTATGGTGTCAAACACGGCGGCTTGTAGCTGCTCATTGAAATCGCCCATCACGATAATGCGAGCCTCGGGTGAATGCTGGCGCACGCTGTCAAGCACCCTGGCCAGACTGTGCACTACGAGCTGCCGTTTCCGACGTGTCGCCGCATCATTGTTACGCTTAGATGGCCAATGGCATTGCACCACGTGCAGGGTATCGCCATCAACAAGACGGAACGTGGCGTGAAGCATCTCCCGCGTAGGTGGGCCCTCCACGCTGTCCCAGGGAGGGTGAATCCACTGGGTATCAAGGAGACGGGCCACCCTCGGCTGGTAGAGCAATGCCACATCTATACCTCTCGGATCGGGCGAATCCCTATGCAGTATGACCAATCGCTGTGAGGACAAGATACTACTATCCGCAAGCCGCCGAAGCACGTAGCGATTCTCTACCTCGCATAGTCCCACGAAGGCAAATGGCATCGGGCCAGCCAGCGCATACAGCGCCTGTGCAAGCAAATGCACCTTGCGGTTGAGCCTGCCAAACGTCCAGTGGTACGTGCCCCTCGGGGTGAATGACGAATCCGGATTACGTGGTTCAACTCGCGGGTCGAACAGATTCTCCACATTGTACGTGGCCACGAGCCAGTGCCGCTCCTGGGCCACGATGTCACCCCCCACATTCAGGAGTAGCACGCACAGTATCAGCCTCCACATCGGGCTAGAGTTAGTGACGTTCACCTGCGAAACGCATCAATGCTTGACGAAACGTATCGACCCCTGCCGCCTCTCTCCAGCGAGCCGAAGAAGATACGTCCCTGCCGGTAAATGGGCCACATCCACCTGCCCAAGCGGGCCATACAGCCATCCGCGCAGCACCACAAGCCCTGTGAGCGTGTAGATCTCGTAACGCATATCCGACTCAATCGGCACATACAACGTGCCAGAGACCGGATTGGGGTACACCGATGCAGTGAAATCACTGCTACCGTCCGCCTTCGTATCCTTCCCCTTCCCCTCGGAATTCGCCTTCACCACCAGCTGTAACACCCCGCTCTTCAGAGCCATCTGCTCCATGGGTAGCGCAACAGCCTCTCCATTCCATTTCGCCTGCTCAATGCGCCATGATGCCGAGCGCATCGCCTCAATGCGCACCACAGCCCCACCCTCCACCTCTATAGTTGTGGGTGCCGTATACACCCGCTCCGTCACCACTCCTTCCACTAGCGACGTGGCACGCACCAGCAACGGCACTCCCTCTGCCCCCTTACATTTCACCTCGTAGGAGACCTGACGCTCCGCCACGGGGTACGCCCGAAACGCCTTGCTACGTGCAAAGGCTCCCTGGCATCCGCTGGGCACCCGCACCGCAAACAGGCGAGTCCCATCCTCCAGGTCGGCATCCAGTGCCCCAGCATCCATGCGGAATCCTGTTGGCGACGTGCGCTCAAGATCCAGCACATGCAATGCTGCGCAGCCGGTAAAAGCCTCTGGCCCAATCCACGCCACCGAGGTGGGCACATACACTGCCCGCAGCTCGCCGCATCCGTGGAAAGCCCCCGCCTCCACACGCTCCACTGTCTCCCCCAGCGAGACGCGCCGCAGCGACTGATTATCTGCAAAAGCCGACGGGCCAATAATGCGAACCGCTGGGTCATCCAACACCAACTCCTGCCCTGCAAATTGCGATGACACCAATACCCCTCGCTCCTCGTCTATGCAATGGTCCCCATGCAGCACACACGGCCGCTGCACAAATTCGCATAAAATCTGCACGCTATCCCCCATCTCCACAGCTGCCGTGGGCTCCATCACGGCAACCCCATTCACGCTAAGCATGCCCACCACGTGCCCCTTTGCGGGCAACGGGGTGATGAACAGCGGAAATCCGCGCGGCTTCTGCGCCCCAGGTTTCACGACACGCCCCTGCGCATCCTTCACCACAACTCGCCCGCCAGGCTGCTTCATCGTGTAGAGAACCCTACCCGCTCGCTGCTCCAGCTCGGCCCCAAAACGCACATTACGATTCAGCGTGAGCGTGACGCTTGCGCTAGCGTACGCCTGGTCATCTATCAGTAGATGCCGCACACGGTAAGCCTGCTCCGGGAGCACGCCAAACGTGACCGCACTCCCATCAGGCACACCTATCAAGGCTGGCCGCTCCACGATGATGCGCTCGGCCTCCACCACAAGGAGCTTGCCCACCGCAGGGTCTATGCTCACATACCGCCAAAGGGTGTCATACCGCACGTCAAATCGGCAATCCTCGCGCAGGGTATGCTGATGCCACTCGCCCGGTGGCAGGTGCGCGCGCAGCCCATTGATGTACAGTTCCGGCTCCACCTCAGGGGGGCTCACCGCGTAACGGAACCGGATGACGCTGTTGAGCGGGAGCTTCGCATCCTGAGCTATACCATTGCCCAGGGCATCCACAATGCTAAGCCGCCCCTCCGTGGATGGTTCCAATGCAATCCGCACACCGGCTGGCTGCGCGGAGGCCTCTACGTGCATATCAGACATCAGCCGACCATGCCACGGGGAGGGCACCAACTGACCATTCACTGCGAAATGCGCTAGCTCGTACCCCGCACGAGGCACAGCAGCAATGCGGCAATCCGTCCCCTTTGGCAACGTCCCACCCGGCGAGACGGGTGGCTCCACCACCCAGCGGAAATGCGCCGTATCTGACAGATGAATTGCGCACAGCTGCGGTCGGAAGGTAACGCTCACCCCCAGCGCCCGCAGCACGGTAACCAGCGTATCGGCTGTCGTCGTGACATGCCCATTCACCGACATTGCCTCGAAGGTGCTGAACTCACCTGGCAAAGCTTGCACTCGCACCACCTCTCCACGCATCACCGAATCGCCTGGCTGCAACGGATGCCCATCCTGACGCTCAAAAAGCACCGTTCCCCCCACCGCATAAGGCTCCTCGATGGGGCAATACATGCGCTTACTCTTCAGTGACACACGGACATCGCCCAACGCTAAACACCGCACGGGCTGCACGGTGTGCGTCTCGCCATTGCACTCAATCGATTCGAGGTCATACCCCATCGGTAATCGATAATCCATCATGCAATGCGAAAGGTGCGGCACATCTCGACTAGGCTGCGCAGCATCGAGCTCAAACTCCAGCCCCCCGTATCGAACCCGTAGGGAGCCCCCATTGGGCACCGTATTCTCAACGCGCACCGAGGCTCCCACGGGCTGTAGACTCACATAGCGAAGCTCGGACAGGGGCGACCACGCCTCAAGGTGCGTCGCATCCACATACACGCTGAGAGGCTTATCCGCTTGAGGCAACGGCGAAAGCTCTGCCAGTAACCGGCCCATGTTGGCCGGCGGCAATCCCCCTATGTACAACTGCCGCAGCGAACTCAAACCGCTGAAAGCGCCAGGCTCCACCCTCTCCAGTCCTCCCGGAATGGCCAGCGCACGCAGCCGATTACACCCATTAAACGCCTGTCGCCCAACCGAATTGACCCCCTCGGGAAGAATCAGCCCCTCGAGCACCGAGGCGTTATGCGATCGCCCGGCCGCGTAGTGACGAGCCTTCTGCAAATGCGGCGCATCCCGTAGATCTGTAATGGGCTCTAGAAAGCGAAGCCACACCACCGTATCACCCGCAGCCGACACCTGATAGTCGACCCCATTCACCAGCTCGTCAACCCCCGCAAAGATGGCGGTAATCGACTCATTCTCAAAGCAAATCGGCACCATAACCTCGGCCTCCCGGATGCTATCACCGTGAACCGCAAGGCCAATGATGCGCTGCCCCGCGTCGGGCTCCAACTTGCACCTCACCACCGAGCTAAAATCCACCGTAAACTGCTCACCATCAGCTGCCAGGCGAGGTGTACTCATCGCATTCGGGGCAATCCACACCTTCCCCTTCCCGCGCACATGCAGCGTGAACGATGAGCGCGGCGGGATTTTATCCACCGGCACCAGCCGACTCGTGGAGATACGCCTCCGCCCCGCATGATCCTTCGGTAGGCAAAAGCGGCCCGGCCTACGCAGCGCATACTTGTCGCCCTTCACGGCCGCATTCCCCACCAGGCGCAGAAATGGGTCGTAATAAGTCATGGGCTGTAACCCATTGACTGTCACCCCATCGGTGAGCGCATCCTCCAACTCCATCGCACGCCCCAGCACGAGATGCCGCGCTGTCCACGAATCGAGCGCGCCCCGCTTCACGACCCGCACATGGGTTGGTACGTAAAGCACCGTGTCTGCCTCCTGACGGGCGTAATAGTGCAAAATCTCAAAATCAGCCGAGTAGATGCCCCCTCTACGCCACGCAAACCCCTTGGTCAACTCTCCGCGGATGGCAAGTCGACGCGGGTAGGTGCCACGCAGGATCTGGGATTTGGACAAGAGGTTAACGTCGAACCCCTCGGGCAATTCCAGTAGCCCCACCGGGCCCAATCCGCCCAAGCACTGCCTCGCAAAGGCCGTCACAGTGGCCGGTATGCGAATGGTGTCAAATTGCAACCCCTGCCCCGCCTCGAAGACACCCTGCCCATGCAGGCTGCGCACGACATACTCCCTGGAATTCAAGATGATACGCTCGGGTACCAGCAAGCTACGCTGCGTGCGCAATGAGTCTACCCGCTGGCGATCACCCCGGATGCAAAGCGTGCAAGCCTTCGCATCCTCCACCGTGTAGCATATGCCTCTGCGCCAAATATCTGTCCCCACCTCCCCCTGGGCACGTGCCAGCTGGCAAAGCAGCGCAGGGGTCAACAGCACGCATAGCAACCACCTCGCAGCGCGAATCGCCCATATGAAGTCGTTCAAAATGGTGAGCGACAACACATTGCCTCGAGCAGCACATGCGCCACTCGCCCGCCTCGCTGAACCTCGCATGGCAAGTTGCACTTAGGTTTCAACAAATGTAGCGAATATTCCACAAAGTGCACCATTCGAAACGCATTGTACAAATTCGACTGCAAGCATTCCATTCCCGGCATTTCTCCGCATTTCGCGCTGCGTCCCATCGGGCGATGACTAGCAAATTGCTGAAACTCCATTTATAATAAAGCGTCAACGTCAATCACATATAGACCAAAATCCAGGCACTATGCCCCCAACTCGAGATGCTGCCCAAATCACCGCTCTTTAAAATTCATTCAAATCTCCAGCTCGCAAGAAAATCTTCCCGCCTGGCCAGAAAATGGGCAGATAACTCCTTGGGGGTGATGAGCACGGGGGGCAATTGGCCTCTCTCCCCTAGCGAGATGAGACGTAGCAACGAGGTATCAACTCCCAATTTCCCCCGCGAAATAGGGAGTTGATACCTCGCAGATACCCTCGACGAGCTACGCGCCCTCAAGGACGCGCTACCCCACGGCGCCATCGAGTCCATCGCCCAGAGCCTCGCCATCCCCCCCGAGCAGGTGCGCGCCTTCCTGGCCGCCGCCTCCCTCCCGGGCGCCGACCCCCGCGCCGCCATACACGCCGAGCGCGGCCCCGCCGGGGGCACCCTCTGCGCCCCCCACGACGACATCATCCGCGCCGCACGAAACCTCCTACAGCAGGGGGAGGGGGTG
>CAUUMS010000002.1:0-188704 GCA_963546395.1 uncultured Bacteroidia bacterium
CGCCTTACAGTCCGTCCATGTGCCCGATTGGGCGAATGGGATGTTGACTCTGTCCACATTCCATGGCATCCGTCAAGCTTAGCAGTCGAGCATTACTCAATGGTCTTTCTTCAGTGCGCTTCGGTGAGCACGACTCCATGCGAATGCTTTGGCCGTAGCGCAGTAGCTTACGGATATGGTGGCTACTCGCGATTACGCTCTAGAATCCAAATGCCGTTGTCCCGAGTTGTTTCTCTCGCCTCCACCATCTTGCGCACGGCCTCACTTTTACTCGTATACAGGCCTATGGTGACCCTGAATATCGTGTCAAGTCGCACCACTTGGGCTGTGTATCCGCGCTCTGCCAGTTCCCTGCAACGTTTATCGGCGTTCTCTCTTTGCCCAAAGCTTCCCGCCACCAGGTAATACTCCACTTTGGGGCCATCGTCAGGCAACGTCATGCGTAGTGCCTCACCTTGCCGATGGCTTTGTGTCATACCCCGGGGTAATTCTGCCCTCTTCGTGCTATCACCTTCTGTCTCTGTACTTACCAATTCATTGTTTTCCAGTAATTTAGCAGTATCAACATGTTCTGGTGATGCACCGAGACCACTCACTGCCGGAATCTCTATAAAGTCTGTTGGCCACTTGCCCAGTGCGAAATATGAGACGAGGCTTCCCCCGCCCAGCAGTCCAATGACGCATATTAGCACGATAGCCACCCGATTTCCCCGTTTAGGAGTGCTAGTGCGTCGCCTTGTGGGTGGAAGTGTTATTGCCTGTAATGCAGCGTGTTCAGTAGCAAGATGTGTACCATTTTGGGACTCAAAATGGACGCTGCCATCACTTGTGTAAATGGTGCCCAGACCATCAAATCGAATAGTGCGTCCCGCATTCAGCTCCTCCTGTACCCATTGCGCCCACTCCGCTACCATCCTCTCGGCTGCGTAACGATCTTCCCCAGCATACTCGCACAGAAATTGCGCTATGGCCCCGTCGTCGAACGTGCGGGAGGCATCGAATTCATAGTGTATACTTGGTGGAACTATTGAGTGCGATTGCGCTGAAATATGCGACGTTGCATTGCAGCGTACAAAGCTCCCCACCTGCGGAATACTGACGTACTCCTGCCCGGTGAGTATATATTTGAAGAGTTCCTCAATGCGCATCGTGTAAAGCGGCTATCCTTGGCAAAGTTATGAAATTCCCTATCCATCCACCATTTGTCTAGGATGATGCCTAAACTGTTGGGCAATCTGCACCTTTAGCCAATCTAAGGCCCCAGTCTCCCAATGTGCGTACAGCGGTAGTAATCCGCAGACACTATTTTGCTCTTAACTTGTGATGAAACAGGCGATTATGCTTATCCATTCGCCCGTTTTACCTATCCAAAGGCCGCCCGCTATTCCTCTCGGAGCGTTAGGGCACGTCAGGTGCCATTACTCCATTTAATCGCACAGAGGCCTATAGCCAAGTCGCTGCATATCGTCCCAGAATGTGGGGTACGATTTTGCGATGCACGCCGTGTCTGTGAGGCTAACAGGTTTCACGCACAGCGTCCCTAGCAGTGTCGCCGCCATAGCTAGACGGTGATCGTGCTGGGTGTCAATCTGTGTGCCCCCATGCGGGTTGCCGCCAGTGATGAAAAGGCTATCCGTTTCACGGCACGTTTGTATGCCGAATGCGTTGAGCATGAGCTCAATGCCTGTAGCCCTATCCGACTCCTTATTGCCGAGGCGTTGCAGTCCATGTATCACTGACACCCCATCGCATTGTGCCGCCAGCACAGCCAGTGCTGGGGCTATATCTGGGCACTGTTGAACGGAATATTCAAAGGGTTTTAGCCTTCCTTCCTGTGCCGGGAGCAGCGTGACACTGTCCTCATCCATCCGCACGTTAGCACCTGCCAGCTCTAGCACATCTAGAATGGCCCTATCGGGTTGTAGCGAGTTGCGGACTAGACCTCTCAGGGTGACATCCCCACGTTGCGCGCATGCGGCGAGTAGCAATGCGGCACCAGACCAGTCGCCCTCGCATGAGTACTCGCATGGAACGTACTGCTGCCCGGCGTGGAACATGATGCAATTGTTGTGTGAATGTTCCACGCTCACGCCAAAACGGTGCATACACCGTTTTGTCATTTCTATGTATCCCTGGCTATCGCGCTGATAGCAAGTGATATCAACGTCTTGATTGTAAGCGGGCAATGCAATGAGCAATCCGGAAATTGGCTGCGAGCTATCGCCATTTTCAATTGTGATACACTCTTTTAAGCGACTTTGAAATACGGAAAACGGAATGTTCCACGTGAAACGTGAGTAGGTAATTCCGGCACGATCGAGTACAGTAAATAGCGATTGCTGTTCCCTACGGAGTAGATTGCCACGACCAGTGATAACGGTCTCCTCGGATTGTGCTGCGTATACAAATGGAAGAACACGCGACAAGAATCCGCACTCCCCACAGTCTACACTATGAGTAGCGTTCCATTTTCCTCCGCTAACGGTATACCCATCGGTCTCTCTCGTAACGGCCACACCCACCTGCTCAAGGCAACGGATGAGCGAGAGCACATCGTCGCAATCGTTCCGCCCCGTGATGCGCGACGTCCCATCTGCCAGCGAGGCAGTGAGCAGGGCGCGCAGCAAATCGCTCTTGCTGGCGGGAATGGTTACCTCACCGCACAGCTTCGCTGGCCACACCGCCCTCATGTTCTATCAGCTCAAGGCTTTCAGCGTCGTCACCACCCCACGCCACCAGGGGTAATTCGAAATTTTCTATCGGGTGATGCCCACTCCCCTCTCGGGTCACGAAATGCGTCGGTCGCATCTGCTCCGGCTTCTTTGCCAAGAGCTCCGACTGTACCGTGGCGTGTCCGTCTGTGAGAAAATTGTACGAGGCCACCGCCTGGTGCACTAGCCACTCGTAGCCCCCGATGCGGCGTATACGGTGCTGTGCGCACATATCCTTGATGGGCGATCGGAAATATACCGAGTCGATGGCCAGCTCGAATCGATCCCATGCCAAATCAGGCAACTCGCTGCCCGGAGGCAAGCACGAGAAGAGCATCGATCCGGTGGGGAACACGTAGCGAAAGGCGGTCTTTACGTACTGTACGCCAAACTCGTGAGCAATCCGCTCGCCATGCTCACGGTTCCTGTTCACTACGGTCACATCGCACCCGCAGTCCGTGAGCACTTTCACCACAGCCCTAGCCGCACCGCCTGCACCCAATACCACTACCTGATGGAATTTCGCATTGATAAAATTCGCTTTCAGCACGCCGAGTATACCCTCGTAGTCCGTGTTGTGCCCTAGCAGCTCGTCCCCCACCCGTTTCACCGCATTGACGCAGCCAATGGTTCGGGCAATGTCCGTCAGCGAGTGAAGTTCGCCGAGGAAGCTCGCCTTGTACGGGGCTGTGACGTTCACGCCGCAGAGGCCCAGTTGCGCCATCAGCTCGTTAAGGCTTGTGCGATGACCGGCCGAGATGTAGAAGTATTTGCCCTCCTTCCCATCGGCCTGTAGGAACTGGCGAAAGAGTGTGGGGCTCAGGCTATGCGCCACCGGGTAGCCCACGATACCCATTAAGTACTTCATGGCGAAATGTTATCTAAAAATGGCACGGCACTTCGCATGCATGATGCGCTGCCGGCCTGGGTTACAATGTACGTTTGGCTCTCTGCCTACGATGTTTACACGCCTGGTGCGACGTTTGTTTACTCACCATGACGGCGAGATGAGCTGGAAAATCTGCCGCCCTGCGTGGAGCGAAAATGCTTGGTGCTAATCCGTTTGCCGAAAGATAGCGAAAAGCTCCTGGGCGCTGAGCTGTCCGGGTCCGGTAGCATTGCTCAGATATCCGTAGCTGTATGGGGCTCCATGCTCGCATGCCTCAATGCGGCTGCGTCGTCCCGCGGGCCCCATGGCTATAGCCAGTAGCGGTCTGTAGCGTGCGTAGAGTGCCATCACGCGATCCACCTCCTCGGGCCCGTTGCATGGCACGGCGAGTTTGGCGAGGAAGGGCTGCGTCTCAAGCAATTGTTCGACGTATCCCTCCAGCTCGCGCTGCGATGCCGGGAAGCGATCCAGATGCACCGAATGGATCAGGTGCGCCGAATGCGTTTGCAGCGCATCCAGCAGTCGTTGCTTGCACCCCGGCTCTTCGTATAAATCCACATCCACGTAGCGCACGCCCAGCGCTAAAGCCTGCGTAAGCACCTGCTCGCGGGTCGCATTGGTAGTGCTGGCTTTGGGATCGTGACGGTAGGTGGCAATCAGCTGGGGGAATCGTGCCAGGCACTCGTGGATCCACGAGTGCCATGTGCCGGTATCTTGCGGGTCGAACCCCTCGAGCAGATCGAACCGCACCTCAGCCCACTCCGTCGGAATGTGGATGCTGCGGGGGTCGATCATTGGGCAATGGCCAATGCTTACGCACACCTGCCCGTTCATGTCACGCTGTGGATATAGTCCTTGAGCGTGGCCAGCGGAATGCGTTGAATCACCACCGAGCCTATACGCTCTGGGAGCACAAAGTTGATGCTGTCAGCATCACGTTTCTTATCCCGCAGCAGCGCATCGTACAGCACCCATGGTAACGCCTTCGTCTCTGTGGGCAGTCCCGCCTGCGTCAGTAGCTGACGGAGCCGCTCATCTACCTCGGGCTGGCAGATCCCCAGGTGCACGGCGAGCCGTGTGGCGAAGGCCATGCCGATAGCCACCGCCAGACCGTGGTGCACGCCCGTCACCCCCTCCACCGCATGGCCCCATGTGTGTCCAAAGTTGAGCTCGCGCCGTTTCCCGCGGTCGTACTCGTCCTGCTCAATGTACCACTTCTTTACGCCGATGGACCAGCCAATGAATTCGTCAATCAGCGAATGCTCTAGCTGCGTGAGGCGTGCGCACTCGTGCTCAAAACGGCCGAACATGGTGGCATCATGTATCATGGCGTGCTTTATCATCTCCGCCAGGCCCCCATGCACCTCTTCGGCAGGCAGGGAGTGCAGGAGTGATGAGTCGCACAGCACAAAATTTGGTTGATACACTGTGCCGATAACATTCTTAAAGCCGTAGAGATTCAGTGCGTTCTTACCCCCTATGCTGGCGTCCACCTGGCATAGCAGCGTGGTGGGCACTAGTCCAAAGTCCACCCCGCGCATGTAGGTTGCCGCTACGAATCCCGTGAGGTCGCACACCATCCCTCCCCCCACTCCTAGCAGGAACACCGAGCGGTCGGCATGCTGCTCTTGCAACCAGCGATAGATGTTCGACGCATTGCGAAGGCTCTTGCTGTTGTCCCCAGGCAGCACCTGAAAGGTGGGCACCTCGGGCAGCCTGGAGCCGAGAAGGGCGTACACCTGCCGATCGGTGATAATCATGACGCGCGTGGTGGGCAGCAGCGAGGGCAAAATGTCCAGCGTCCCGCCGATATGCACGCGGGTCTCCCTCTCCTTGCCATGCAGCTCTATGGTCTCCATCTTCGGCTCCGTATTCATCTATGGGTACATCATTGCGCGGTGAGACGGTTCGCAGACGAGCGCACTGGCACGCATGTGGTAACCCGTTTTTGCTCCCTCTCTCCCCTCCTTTGCAGATGACGCTCGGTGGGCAAATATTTTGCGAAGGCACTACGAACTAGATCCGTCAGCCCATTCGCATATCACATCAGCCATTAATTTGAGTCCTACCAGAAAGCCTTTGCACCGTGTTTACCGCAATAATCTGTGCAACCTCGACTGCCTTTTGTGCGATTTCCATGACCGCTCTGCGGCGCGTGCCATCCATGCGGCAGGGCTCTACTCCGCGTCGGTTTCGGACAGCGCGGCTGCCAGCTGACGACGACGTAGGGCCAGCAGGTCATCCAGCGCAAGGTGTACCAGCGATTGCACATCGGTATGCTGATAGCGTGCCAGGGCCTGCAACTTGCGCATCACGTCTGGCTCTATCTCCACTTGGCACGGTGTCTCACCAGCCGCCGGGGCATGCGTTTCGGGTGTAGACTGTGCGCTCTCCCCCACCCCGTGCTCTTCGTTCCCGATGTACTGCACGTGCGACAGCAGGGCTGCCTGTATCGCATGGATTCCTTGCCGTTTCTTAGCCATAGATCGCTGCCACCTCCTTTGCCAGATCCCGATAGTCGCTGCTGCCCTTCGACTTGGGGGCGTAGTCGAATATGCATTTGTGGAATGCCGCCGACTCCATCAGCGCAATATCCTGGCGGATGTACGTGTTGAATAGTCGTCCCTTTAGCCTTGCGTCCTGCGAGAGGCTCTGAATCATGGCGCGGCTGAAATGGGTGCGCGGATTCAGCTTGACGAAAAGGATCCCGCCCAGCTGTAGGTTTGGGTTCATCCGCTTAGCCACCTTCTCGGCCAGCGACAGGATGCGATCGAGGCCGATGAAAGCGAAGTTCTCCGCCTGCATCGGGACGATGTAGCGGTCGGCAGCCACCAGCGAATTGATGGCTAGGGTGCCCAGGCTGGGAGGGCAGTCGATGAGGATGTAGTCATACCGCTCCGCCACGGCGGATAGCACCTCGCGCAGCACGAACTCACGCCCCGGCTCGCCGTTGAGTCGGAACTCGCAGTCCAGTAGCTGCTCGTTGGCAGGCAGTAGATCCATCTTCCCGGCATGAGCTATGGTGTCGTCAAAAGAAGTGGCCCCCGTGAGCAGCTCACCGATGCCAGCCGCAGGGCGGTTCACCCCGAGCGATGAGCTGAGGTTGCACTGGCTGTCCAGATCCACCAGCAGCACCCGTTGCCGCCTACGCTGTAGGGCAGCCCCGAGATTGAGCACCGTGGTAGTCTTACCCGTGCCGCCCTTGTTGTTGATAACGCTCAGTATACGTGCCATACTCCTCTGCGCGGGGGATCCCGAGGGGCTATCGTGGCAATAAACCCTTGGGTTCGTTGCGAAAGATACGCAAATAGTCCGAATTGGGCACGATGCTTAACGGCCCTTGGGAGGAGTGCGCTCCGCGGGTGATGATGTGCCTTTGGGCCACCCTGTTCGGGATCAGCGCACGTTGTGAATGCCTGTTATAAACGCCAAACAGCCATCGAATCCACATTTTCACCCCCCATCGAGGTCTTTATCATAATGTTGCAGCCTCTATGCTAGGTTCCATCAGGCTTTTACAAGGCTGGCAGTGGCGCATGTGCGGTAGTAATCGCCACCCGCCCTACTCCACTATCCGCGACGAGGCTATATCGTAGCAGAACCGTACCAAGTCCCTATTTGGTAGTGCAAATACGGCTTTGGTGCGTTGTTGCTATGCTGCGACTGCATCGGGTCTATCCTCCCGTTGCGCCATGGGAGCAATGGCGTGACATGCATCCTCTTGTGTGCATACTGTGTATCTTTGCCCAGGCCGCCTGGGCTGCGGGGAACGTAAAGTGTGGACTTGTTGGTAGGAGTATGATGCGTTGGGCGAATCCGTTACGGGTGCTTGACAGGCCCCTCTTGCTGGGCTGCAATGCGCTGAGGGCCCGTTGGCTCGAGTGGCCGAAGGTTAGCCGCATCGTGCTGATGCTCCTGTTCGCGCTGGCCTATGCGCCTCACCTGTGGCAGGTGACCTACATGCTCAACCGTGGATTCTACTTCGGGGCGGTGCTTGCACAGATCGTCGTGGCCCTTCTCGTGGTGCTGCTGCCGCTCCTGATCCTTCCGGTGCGGGTTTGGCTGCTGGTGGAGGGCCTCGTGCTGCTGCTGTTCCCCCTCGAGCTCACAAGCTGGCTGACGTTGCGCGAGCCGTTGAGCTATTCCGTCTACTGTGCCGTGCGGCGCACCACTTTCCACGAGGCCTCGAGTCAGCTGATGGCATTCCTGATTCCTGCCGTGCTCTTTGTGGGTCTGATGGTGGCGTACTTCGTGCTCACGTTCCGCCATGCGCCCCGGGGATTCGCGCTGCGTTGGCGTCAACGTCTGGTGGGTCTAGTAATCTTTGCCGTGCTCTTTGTGGCTACGCCGATCCTGGCCGTTCGCCCGGTGGTGAATGGTGACGGGCTGCTCTACTGGGCCTACCACTATCGGGAGGCCTATCGTCACCTCTCGATGGCGACGTTCCCGCTGGATGTCGTCTCGCACACCATGCGCTACCAGGAAGAGATGCGCGCAGCCGAGGATATGTTTGCCATGCGGGGCCAGCCTCCCATGGAGGACTTGCAGAAGCCGACCGACACGGTGCCCACCCTGGGTATACTGGTGATAGGGGAAACCTCCAGGGCATGCAACTGGTCGCTGGCCGGCTATGCGCGGGATACGAATCCGCGCCTCTCGAAGCGGAGCGATCTGCACTTCTTCACAGATGTGTACAGCGGTGCCAACAACACCATAAATGCTGTGCCCATGCTGCTGTCGACAGCCACGCCCGAGGCGAAGGATCGTTGGATGCATGAGCCCTTTGTCACCGAGGTGCTCGCAGCCGCAGGCTACCGTGTGACCTGGGTGACGCTCCAGGGCGAGGGTGAGGTGTGGCTCTCGGCCCTGCTGAAGTCGTGCGATTCGAAGCACATTGTCACGTCCACCGTCTTCGATGCATCGCCCATGGATGGCACGCTCGTTCGCTACGTGGACGAATTCCTGAGTGAGAATGAGGGTCGGAATGCGCTGCTGGTGCTCCACACCATGGGGGGCCATTTTCAGTATACCGATCGCTACCCTGCGCAGGAGGCCTATTTTCAGCCCGAGATGTCGAGGGACTACAAGCGTTGGCTACGCATGCTCAATTCCGGCATGCGCGAGGAGCTGGTAAATTCGTTTGACAACACCGTGCGCTACACTGATAAGGTGCTCGACTCGGTGATACGTCGCCTGGAGTCTGCCCATCGTTCGGCCTTTATGCTCTACGTGTCCGATCATGGGGAGAATCTTTACGATGCCCCCGACGTGGGGGTTCTCCATGCGAGTGCCAAGCCTTCGCACTACGAGGCGCATGTTCCCTACCTGGTGTGGCTGTCGCCCGAGTACAGGCGCAGACACCCCGAGCGTGATGCTACGCTGTCGGCGCACCGGGCCTCGAGGGTGCAGAGCACCTGCACATTTCACACCCTGTTGGGTTTAGCGGGCGTGCGTTACGCAGGCTACGATGCGCAGCGGAGTCTTGTGGACACAGCCTTTCGGCCATCCACCATGCGGCCTGTGCTGGGCAATGGGGGCGAGGTGGTGACGGAGCCACCCTACCCCACGGATGGAACCTGTGCGTGCGGTGCACGTTAAATATTCCGCTGGCTCACGAGCTGCCAGGGGACAGGCGCAGCGGCCACCGGGTGGGATGAACTCGCCCGAGGGGCGCACATATTGCCGGGGCTGTAATTGTTTTTCCCTACCTTTGCGTAGGAACAGCTATAGGGCGCAACGGGCAGGGCGTTGGGTGTAAAGGTGCGGGCGGTATGATAGATGGCAAGGCGGTAATAGGCATCACGCAGGGCGATGCGAATGGGGTGGGCTACGAGGTGATGCTGCGCGCGCTGGTGGAGCCGCATTTCACCGAGCAGTTTGTGCCCATCATCTACGGATCGGGTCGCGTGGTGTCCTACTATAAGAAGGTGTTGGGTTTGCCAGGCCTCAACTTTCAGGTAATCCAGTCACCGGCCCAAGCGCAACCGCGCCGCATCAATCTCATCGAGTCGCTGACGGAGGAGTTTCATGTGGAGATGGGTGAGCCCACCCGGGCGGCAGGCGAGGCAGCTCGTCAGGCCCTGGAGCGTTTTCTCACCGACTGGCGTGGCGGCGGAATAGATGCGCTGGTGACGCTGCCAGTGAATAAGCAGGCGATGCAGGGGGCCGATTTCCAGTTCCCGGGGCACACCGAGTATCTGGCCTCGGCCACCGAGGGCGAGCCGCTGATGATGATGGTGTCCGATCGTCTGCGTCTGGGGGTTGTCACAGGGCATATGCCGCTGGCTAAAGTGCCAGAGGCCATAACGGAGGAGCTGATACTCCAGCGTCTGCGTATACTGCGCGAGAGTCTGCGCCGAGATTTCGAGATCGAGAATCCGCGTATTGCCGTCCTTGCGCTCAATCCGCATGCGGGTGAGCATGGACTCCTGGGTCTAGAGGAAGAGGACATCATAGAGCCCGCCATTGCGCAGGCGAATAAGGAGGGGATGATTGCCGTGGGGCCCTTCGCGGCAGATGGGTTCTTTGGCGCAGGTCAGTGGGTGCACTACGATGCTGTGCTGGCCATGTACCACGACCAGGGACTCGTGCCGTTCAAGACTATCGCCTTCGAGGGAGGGGTCAACTTTACGGCTGGGCTGCCACTGGTGCGCACGTCGCCGGCGCACGGCACGGCTTATGGGCTGGTGGGTAAGGGCGTGGCCTCATGCATCCCATTCCGCGAGGCGGTGTATGCGGCCATGGACATTGCGCGCCGCCGGGCACGCACGGACACATTGCGCGCCGGAGCACTTCCGCCCAGGGATGCTGGGACGAAGAAGGAGGAGTGAGGATGTACGAATTTGTGGAGGGGGTAATAGAGTCGCTCACGCCCACGAGTGTGGTGGTGGTGGTGACGGGAGGTGTGGGTTACCTGCTCCAGATCGGCATGCTCAGTTACGGGGCACTCGAGGGTAAGACCTCGGCACGCTTGTATGTGCACCAGGTGCTGCGCGAGGATGCCAACGAGCTCTACGGCTTTTGCACCCAGCGCGAGCGGGCCCTCTTCCGGATGTTGATATCTGTGAGCGGGGTGGGCCCCAATACGGGGCGCATGCTCCTGTCGGCGTACGACTTGCAGGAGCTGGTGGATTTTATCGCCAATGGCGATGAGAAGGCACTCTGCCGCGTGAAGGGCATCGGCTCTAAGACGGCGTTGCGGGTGATAGTGGATTTGCAGGGGAAGATGAGCTCTTTTGGAGCTGTGGAGGGGGCTCCGCAGAAGTCCCTAGGCAATACGGCTAAGAGTGAGGCGTTAACTGCATTGGTGACACTGGGCTTTGCGCGCGCGGCCAGCGAGAAGGTGTTGGATCAGCTCGTGGTGCGTGATGCCTCGGCGAACGTCGAGCAGCTAATAAAACAGGCTCTCAGACAGTTGTAGTACCGGTGAGCATGCGAGTGAGGAATGCTAGGGATGAATAGGCAACAGAGGGCATTTGTGAACTCGCTCGTGCTGCTTGCGCTGTTGTTTGGCGTGGGGCACGTGGCTGCGCAAGGGGGACCGAAGGAGCGGGTGCCGGCCGTCGGCATGAAGTCTGTCTCGACTGAGCGTCATGAGGTGGTGTACGACCCCGTAACGCAACGCTACTTCGTGTACAACAAGATCGGCAACGTCACGGTGGGCCGCCCCCGTGTGATGACGGCGCAGGAGTACCGCGATTTTCGCCGCGAGGAGGCGATGCGCGATTACTGGCAGGGGAAGCGCGACGAGAAGAGCACCACGGCCGGGGGATCGCTGCTGCCACAGTTGCAGGTGGGGGGCGAGTCGTTCGACAGGGTCTTCGGCAGCAACGTCATCGAGATTGTACCCCAGGGTTCGGCAGAGCTGCTCTTTGGGATCACGAATTCACGCACCGATAACTACGCCATCCCAGAGGATGTGCGTAGCAACACGACATTCGACTTCGATACCAAGCTACAGGTCAACCTCACAGGGCGTGTGGGGGAGAAGTTACGCATGGATCTCAAGTACAACACCGAGGCCACATTTGACTTTGAGCAGAATGTGAAGGTGGAGTACACGGGGACAGAGGATGAGATCATCCAGAAGATAGAGGCTGGTAATGTGACGATGCCTCTGCCAGGGACGCTGATCACGGGGAGCCAGAGCCTGTTCGGCTTTCGCACCGATCTCAAGTTCGGTCGCCTGGGGGTGTCCACCATCTTCTCACAGCGCAAGGGGCAATCGCAGACCATAGAGGTGAAGGGCGGGGCGCATGCCAAGCGTTTTGAGGTGCGGGCCGATCAGTACGAGGCGAATAAGCACTTCTTCCTGTCGCAGTTCTTCTACCACCGCTACGATGCGGCACTGTCGCACCTTCCGCTCATCAACTCGGGGTTTGAGGTCACCAAGATAGAGGTCTGGATCACGAATAAGCAGTCACGGTTTGAGGATTCGCGCGACCTGGTGGCTTTCGTGGATCTGGCGGAGATCGACCGTGACATCTACGCGCGCAGCGTGGTGTCTCCGGTGGGTGGGGCCACGAGCCCGGCAAATGAGGCTAACACGCTCTACGGGGATATGTCGCGGGGCCCCTACGCGGGCATACGCCAGATAGCCAACGTGACACCGCTACTGGCACCGCTTGCGGCACGGAATTTCCGCAATGGGCGCGACTACGAGAAGCTGGAGAATGCGCGGCGGCTGAAGCCGTCGGAGTTTACGCTGAACTCGAAGCTGGGCTACATCTCGCTGAACCTGTCGCTGAATGCGGATGAGATACTGGCTGTGGCCTATGAGTACACCTTTGGGGGGCGCACCTACAAGGTGGGTGAGCTATCGACAGACGGGATCGATTCGCCCCAGGCGTTGATTGTGAAGCTCCTGAAGGGCACAGAGCTGTCGCCTGCCATGCCGACGTGGCGGCTGATGATGAAGAACGTCTACGCGCTGGGCGCCTTCCAGATATCGCAGCAGGATTTCAACCTCGACGTGCTGTATCAGGACGACGAGATAGGGACGGCGGTGAACTACCTCTCCGCGGGGCGGGTGCGCCATGAGCCGCTGCTTTCGGTGCTCAACCTCGACAACCTGAATCCGCAGGGGAACACGGGGCCCGATGGGGTGTTCGACTTCATTGAGGGGGTAACGATCCTCTCGGCCTCGGGGCGGATTATCTTCCCGGAGGTAGAGCCATTCGGTCGCTACCTGGCGGCGAAGATTGGGGATCCGGCCGTGGCTAGTCAGATTGTCTACCCAGAGCTGTATGACTCCACGCTGTCGAGGGCGCAGCAGTCGGCTGAGAAGAATCGCTTTTTGCTCCGGGGCGAGTACCGAGCTAGCAGCAACTCTGAGATTCCGCTCAATGCGCCGAATGTGCCCAAGGGCTCGGTGGTGGTGACGGCGGGCGGTAAGCGCCTGGTGGAGAACGTGGACTACGTGGTGGATTACCTGCTGGGGACGGTGCGGATTATCAACCAGGGGCTGCTGGAGTCGGGGACACCGATTAAGATTTCGCTCGAGAGCAACCTAGGGGTCGATTTCCAGACTAAGACGCTAATCGGGACGCACCTTAACTATGCGTTCAATGACCGGTTCAATATCGGGGGTACGGTGCTGAATCTGACAGAGCGGCCGCTCACGAAGAAGGTGAGCTATGGGAATGAGGCGATGTCTAATACCATCTGGGGGCTTAACCTGTCGTATGAGGAGGAGCTGCCGTGGCTGACGCGGGCAATAGACTTTTTGCCGCTGATAGAGACGAAGGAGAAGTCGGCCGTGACGTTCGAGGCTGAGATGGCGCACTTTATCCCGGGCCAGTCGGGCCATCTGGACAAGCGCGCCTCGGTGTACCTGGATGACTTCGAGGCTAGCAAGTCGACGATAGATCTACGCATGTGGAGTGCCTGGAGCATCGCCAGCACGCCGCAAGGACAGCCGACACTCTTCGCGGAGGGCGATCTGGTGAATGACCTGCGCTACGGCATGGGTCGTGCCCGATTTGCCTGGTATACCATCGATCCGCTGTTCGTGCGGAATTCGTCGTTGACACCACCCCACATTCGGAATAACCCCGATGCGCAGAGTAGCCACTTTGTGAGGGAGGTGGAGGAGCAGGAGATATTCCCCAATCGCCAGACGGCGCAGGGGCTACCCACGACGGTACCGGTGCTCAACGTGGCTTACTACCCGACAGAGCGCGGGCCCTACAACTACGATGTGGATGGGGCTTTGGCCGATGGTAGCTTGTCGCACCCGGAGAAGCGCTGGGGGGGGATGATGCGCGCGCTGCCGCTGACAGACTTCGAGGGCTCGAATATAGAGTACATCGAGTTTTGGATGATGGATCCCTTCGTGGAGGGAGCCACGGGAGGCGGTGATTTGTATTTCAACCTGGGGAATATCTCAGAGGACATTCTGCGTGATGGTCGCAAGTCGTTTGAGAATGGGCTCCCGGGGAATGGTGGTTCCGAGGGGGTAGAGACCACGGTGTGGGGGCGTGTGCCCACGGTGCAGTCATCGGTGATGGCCTTTGACAACAACCAGGCTACGCGTGCGAGGCAGGACGTGGGGCTGGACGGTCTGTCAGATGAGCTGGAGCGTTCGTTCCATGCGGACTTTGTGCAGCGCACGGAGGTGAAGTTCGGGGCCGATTCGGAGGCTGCCCGCCTGGCTCGTCAGGATCCGTCGTCTGACGACTATCGCTACTTCCGTTCCACGGCTTGGGATGAGCAGGCGACGGGCATTCTGGATCGCTACAAGTATTTCAACAACACCGATGGGAATAGCCCCACGCCCGAGCAGTCGAAGGAGAGCTACCCTACGCTGGCCACGACGCTACCCGATGTGGAGGACTTGAACCGGGACAACACGCTGAGCGATAACGAGAGCTACTACCAGTATAAGGTTTCCATTCGCCCGGGCGATTTGCAGGTGGGCTCCAATTATGTGACAGATAAGGTGGTGGCGCGAGCCAAGCTGGCTAACGGCAGGGAGTCGGATGTGGCGTGGTATCAGTTCAAGATTCCTGTTCGTGAGTATTCGCAGCGCGTGGGGCATATACAGGATTTCAAGTCCGTGCGTTTCATTCGTATGTTCCTGCGCAGCTTTAGCCAGCCGGTGGTGCTACGTTTCGCCACGCTTGGGTTGGTGCGAGGCGAGTGGCGACGTTACGATCGCTCCCTACTCGACCCGCAGGAGCAGCTGGGCGGTGGGGCTAACGCGGCTACGACGTTCGAGGTGTCGGCGGTGAACATAGAGGAGAACAATGCGCGCACACCGGTCAACTACGTCCTGCCCCCCAACGTGACGCGGGAGATAGACGCTAGTCAGGCCGTGGAGAATGAGCTCAACGAGCAGTCCATGGAGCTCAAGGTGCTCGACCTGGCCGACGGGGATGCACGGGCTGCGTACCGATCGGTGGGTTACGACCTGCGGCAGTATAAGAAGCTGGCACTCGATGTGCATGCTGAGGCTGTGCCGGGGCACTCGCTGGCTGACGGGGAGCTGAGGCTGTTCTTGCGACTGGGAACCGATTACACGAACAGCTATTACGAGTACGAGGTTCCGCTGCGGCTTACGGCACCCGGGTTTTACAGCAACAATAGCCAGGCCGATAGGCGGGAGGTGTGGCCTGCGGAGAATGCGTTGGATATAGACCTCTCCATTTTCCGGAAGGCTAAGCTAGCGCGCGATGATGCTGCTAGGGGCAGCGGCGGTCGCATCACGGCGAGGACACCCTACACGATGTCGGATGGGGATCGGAATGTCATTGTGCTCGGGTACCCCAATCTGGCCGATGTGCGGGTGCTTATGATAGGTATTCGCAACCCGCGTAAGCGCGATCCGAATGACGATGGCCTTGCCAAGTCGGCGGTGGTGTGGGTGAATGAGCTACGCCTGGCACGTATTGCCGACCATGGTGGCTGGGCGGCATTGGCCTCGATGAATGTGAAGATGGCCGACTTCGGTTTGCTCACGCTCTCGGGTCGCATGGAGACTCCAGGCTTCGGGGCACTCGAGAGCCGGGTGAACAATCGGGCCAAGGAGACGACGTATCAGTACGATGCGAGTAGCACGCTGGAGTTAGGCAGGTTCTTTCCCAAGAAGTGGGAGGTTAGCATCCCGATGTTCGTGGGCTACGGCGAGACGTTTGCCAATCCGGAGTATAATCCCCTTGACCCAGATGTGCCATTCAAGGAGGCCCTGGAGCATATGCCCAACGCCTCGGCGCGCGACTCTTTGCGGCGCATAGCCCAGGACTACACCCGGCGGCGCAGCATCAACTTCACGAACGTGAGGGTGAATAAGGTCTCACGTAACCCGATGATATGGGATCCGGCTAACTTCTCACTCTCCTACTCCTACAGCGAGGTGAACGTGCGGAACGTGAAGACGGAGTATCGCAATCAGATCAATCACCGGGGGGCATTTGCCTATGCGTACAACGCCAGGCCAAAGAGCGTGGAGCCGCTACGCAAAGTGAAGTGGCTCTCAAGTCCGTACCTGGCATTGATCCGTGATTTCAATTTTACCTACCTGCCCAAGCAGCTGTCATTCCGCACGGAGATTACCCGGAGTTATCTGGAGCAGCGGCTACGCAATATCAATAGCCCGAAGTTGCAGATGCGGCCTACCTATGCCAAGGGCTTCAACTGGCTGCGTAACTACGGCGTGAACTGGGATATCACGCAGAACCTACGTTTTGACTTCACGGCCAGCAATGTGGCAGTGATCGATGAGCCCGAGGGGCCAGTGGATCGCAATCTCGACCGGGATCTCTACTACCAGTGGCGCGATTCGGTGTGGCGAGGAGTAAGGCATTTTGGTCGCACTACGCAGTACACCCACAGGGCTGGGCTATCGTATAATCTCCCACTGAGCAAGATTCCGTTCCTGGCGTGGCTGAGTGCCAGCGCATCGTATAATACCGATTACCGTTGGGATGCAGCTCCTCGGTTGGCTGATACTGTGCGGGTGGTAGTGGGGAATAAGGTGCAGAACGCAGCAGCGCTCAACGTGACGGCCCAGGCGAATCTGGTGTCGCTCTACTCGAAGATTGGCTATCTGCAACGGGTGAATCAGAATTTTGACCGTCTGGCCAATGGCCAATCGTTGCATCAGAAGCAGGAGTTTAGGGATGTTCGCTACGAGCGGGATCGCTTCACCCTGTCGGCAGGCCGCCCACGTACGGTATCCCACTCGCTCGGCATTGAGGATGTGCGCGTGAAGCTCTTTGACGATCGGGGAGGCGAGGTGCCCTGCCAGGTAGAAGTGCTCAGCGATTCGAAGGTTAGGGTCACATCTGACGTTGAGGTGCGACGGGGACGCATCGAGGTGACGGGTAAGAAGCCAAAGTCGGACTTCTCGCCTCAGCTCGTGCTGGATGGTGTGCTGCGGGCCCTGATGGGGATCCGTAATGTGTCGGCCACCTATGTGCGCAATGACGGTACATTCGTGCCAGGGTACTTGCCAGGCACGAAGCTACTCGGTCTCTCTAGCCTCTCTGGTAATCCTGCGCCCGGATTTCCATTCATCGCAGGGATTCAGGACCCCGATTTCCCGTGGAGGGCTATTCGGAACGGTTGGCTGGTGGGAGGCTCTGCCCAGAACGAGGCGTTTAAGATGACCAATAGCACCACCTACAGCTATCGGATATCGGTGGAGCCATTCCCATTTGCACGCTTGGATATCACGGGTACGAGAACCTATGCACGCAATCGCACGGAATTCTACCAACAGGTGGCTGGAGGCGACTTCAGGGTGTTGAACCAGGCCGTGAATGGTAATCTGTCCATCACCACGGTGATGATATCCAGTGCATTCCAGAGCATTTCAAGCCGGAATGGTTATCGCTCTAAGGCCTTCGATCAGTTTGCGGCGAATCGGGCGGTGATAGCACGCCGACTGGCCCAGAAACGTGCACAAGGAGGCCAGTACACGCCCACGCCGAAGGCAACGGATCCCGATTACCCCGACGGCTACGGATCGCTAGCGCAGGATGTGCTGATTCCTGCCCTAGTAGCCGCCTACACAGGGCAAGACGCTGAGAAGGTATCGCTGAATCTGTTCCCAAAGATCCCGCTACCCAACTGGCAATTCACCTACGATGGGCTGTCACGCATAGCCGCATTCAAGAATGTGTTGCGGCAGCTGTCATTGCGCCACGGTTACAGGGCGACCTACGTGGTGGGTTCCTACGCCTCTAATGACCTTTACAGCGAGGGGGGAGATGGTTTCTCCTACGTGCGCAATCTGCAAAATGACTTCCTGCCTAAGTACCAGCTTGGTAATGTGACGTTAGCGGAGCAGTTTAGCCCGCTGGTGGGCGTGGATATGGCATGGGTGAATTCGCTAACCACTAAGTTTGAGGTGCGTAAGAATCGGTCGCTGAGCCTAAGTCTGGCCAACAACCAGCTCGTGGATATGGACAGCTGGGAGTACGTGATAGGGGGAGGTTACCGCATTGAGAACCTGCCGCTGCTCTTTAAGAGCCAGCTAGGGGGGCAGCGCGTCGTAAAGAGCGATCTGCGCCTACAGGCCGATTTTGGCATTCGCAAGACGAGTACCATCTTGCGGCGACTGGCTGAAGGCTCCAATCAGCCTACGGCCGGGCAGTGGTCGTATACCATCAAGCTCTCGGCCGATTACATGATCACCGAGCAGATTACGGTGAGAGCCTTCTTTGATAGGATGGTGAACAAGCCGCTCGTATCCCTGAGTTTCCCCACGGCTAATACTAGCTTTGGTTTCAGCGTGCGCTTTACGCTTGACCAGTAATGCGCCTGCAAGTAGCACCCGATCATGAGCTCTATACAGTTTAACTACTTCGCAGACGTTCAGGGCGAATTGATCATCAGGGAAGAGATTCTGCGTGCCTTCCAGGAGCTCCGTATCTCGGACTACTTTGGGCAACGAATTTCCGTCATCGATAGGGTGAGTGATTTTGTGTCGCTCGGTGGTGGACGCACGCTGCTCATCGATGCTGAAGGGCGGGTAATTGTGAAGGGGTCAAATAAGCATGTGAGCGTGTACGAGAACCCCATCATGGAGTATATGCCCTCAATGATCCGGGAGGGGAACGTCTACGTGGAGGGCCGCATTGCCTACTTTGCTGGGTATGCCTTCCCGGAATTCAGGAAGAAGGTACAGGCACTATTCCGGAAGTTGAAGAAGTGCTGCTGGTGGGATAAGTATTGGCGTTACTGGGTGTTTGAATCCATAGGGAATGAGGCCACCGTATTTATCCCCAATCGCCTTGAGCATGTATCCAGGTTCAGAGAGGCTGAGGGCTAGGGGTTGTTCATGATGCTATGATGGCTGAGGATATTGCCGAGGGGTATGCAGCCCTGGTGACAAGGTGTGAGGCACTAGATTATTCGGATCTCGAGGCCACATTCGAGTTTGCCGATCGGGAGCTATCGCAGATATCGTTGGAGTTGGCCCTGATAGTGATGATCAACGTAGTGATGAGAGCACCTCGCTACTTCGACGAGTATATTTGGGATCACTGCTGCATTGTCATTGATGCAGTGGGGAGTCCCAGCACGTATGGCTATCTCCGATCTAAGCACGCTGAATGCGATGACCATAGAATCAGAAGGCGATTAGAAGCCCTGTGCGCAATCCTGGAGAGAAAGTACCCTCATCTCTCTGGAGTACAGTAGTCATGGGATGGCTGTCTGTGGATGGCGTGCGCAATGTGTTAGATGATGACAGAGGCAGAGCTAGAGGCTATACAGGCCAGGTGTGGAAGGGCCACCGGTGGGCCTTGGGTTTCCTTTGTCGAGGGGAGGGATCACACGAGCGGATGCGACTTTATACAGACGGACGGCGAGGATATAACCCTTTCGGGTGCTACAGTCGATGATCAGGATTTTATCGCCGCAGCTCGCCAGGATATCCCTGCGCTCATAGAGGAGATCTATCGCCTTAGAGCTTTGATACATGCTGCGGGGCTAGTAGATCGAGAGCCACGTGCTGAAGGGGCGTAGCAATGTGCAATCGGTATCCGGCGTTTAGCTTTACGGGCTCTAGCACGGAGTATCAAGTTATAACGCCTGAGAACTCTTCAGTCCTCGCAGGATATATGCGGGACAGGGGCCTAGGGAGACTGATTGTCACGAGCACTGATGACCCTAGTAGTGGTTGGAATGCTACAGAGTTACCCGATTTGAAGGACTTCACCTTTCTCGAGGAGCTCCTGATCTATTGGAGCAATGTGAAGAAGCTTGATGGGATTTATTCCTGTGCCAATTTGAGGGTGCTCTGGCTCGATAACGATGATGTCACAGAGGTATTATTTCCCCGGTTCCCCCATCTTGAAAAGGTGGTCTCATGGAGACGTAGAGGGATAAGTAGCGTTTGGGATGTGCCCACCCTGAAGGTGCTAACCCTGGCTGGCTTGAAGGATGGCGATCTCAGGTCGGGTTGTGCCCTAGACACCCTAGAAAAGTTAAGGATACTGAAAAGCTCATTAACCGATCTCTCATTGCTCGCAGGGAATCGGCAGATCCTATTTCTTGAGTTGCGAGGCCTTAGCAAGATTGAAGATCTGTCGCAGCTCGGCTCGATGACGCAGCTACGACATTTGAGGATAGAGGCTAACAGGGTAAAGGACTTCTCATTCCTCAGAGGGCTTGTAAACCTCGAGAGGCTTTACATCTCAAGCAAGGCCGGCGAGATTTCAGTGGAACAGCTTTCGCACCTGAATAAGCTACAGGTAGTGAATCTCTCGGGGAATGTGGCAATGCAGACTGTCAACAGGGCACTACGTGAACGATTACAGCTCTCCTGATCCCCGGAGCTCGGGTGCGTTCTCAGCGTTACGCTGCGTAAAAGAGTTAGTGGCAGAGAGAACGACTGATTACGGGGTGATGATGGAAGGCTGGTCGGTGTGCCCCAAAGGCTACAGATGATGGATGCGATTGAGACCTGGATCAGAAGCAACCCCGTCATTTTCGGGAAGGTGATATCAACAGCCTGCCTCGTGTTTGGGCTGCTACTGATCATCGGGGCTATCAGGGATTGGGATTGGCTCTATGCCCCCGATAAGCACTACCAGAACAACTGGGGCATGGGGCAGATAAGCCGCTACATGGGCCGCGGCAATGCCCGTGTAACGGGTGCCATTGGCGGGGTGATATTCGTTGCGCTCGGCTGCATCTTAGTCTATGCGGCCTTTTTCAAGTAGCATGCATTAGGCCGCTTGCACTCATCCTGTAGTGTGTAGCAGCCAACGTGATAGGGCGATTGTAGGCGTAGCTATAGACCCGGCAAATAGCACTTGTGAGTATGAGGTACTACAGGGTGACGGGTGAGGATAATGGCCTCTGCTTTTATAGTGATAACGCTGAGCTATTGCGCCATTGTCCTCAGTGCAAGCTCATTGTCAACCGCCAGGAGGCGGCAATGAGCAGTGTGGACGCATTCACCCTAAGGCGGAGATATAATTTCTCATCCTGCCTAGACGGGGAGGTCGTCGTATCGCAGGTATTCGTGGATGTATACAGAAATCACAACCTGCAAGGCCTCTCATTTACCGCATTGCCACGGGCGAAGGGCCTTTACCTGTTAGAGTGCACCACGGAGGTAAAATATGACCTCAGCAATCCCAATCTGGTTCGCCGTCAATTGTGCCCAACGTGCGGCCAGTATATGGAGGTCTCGTGTGTCTGGCCGCTAAGAGTTCTTGCCGAAGAGCGACTAGAGCCTAGCACATTTTACAGAACGGATCTGATCGTTGGTGGCATCGTTGGGCGATGGCCTCTAATCCTAGCCACAGATCCTATTCCTCAAATATTCTGTGACGAGAGGATGAAGGGTATTTACTTCCGGCTGTGCAATAAAAATGGGGACAGCCTTTAGGGCCATGAGGTTAAATGATGGACGCATTCGCCGTTGAGCTATGGCATCTTCCACTGCCACCAGCTACCACGACGAGGAGCTTACCGGGGTGCAATACGACAGGGAGTATCGTCGCCTTACGTTATCATTTCAGTCAGCAGAGGAGCTTTGCTTTAGCGATGTCGTTCAATTTGAGCTGAACTTCTTCCCCGATCAGAATGTGCTGTTCAGCATCAATGAGTACGCTCTGGACGATATCCCTCCGGCCGTGCTCGAGGACTATCCATTCCTGGCAAGCTATAGGCAACACCCTCAGGCGGTGTATATCTACCACGTGATCCCATCAGTTGGACTAGAGGGAGTTATTGTGACGAGTGGGAGGCCCTCCCTCTGCGCACCCTGCGAGCCTTGAGCAATTGCGCCCCAGCCATGCAGGCACTAGAGCACCGGGTACGAGTCGACATCGATAATGATAGGGTCTACGACAGCCATCACGTCAAGCTGTCGAGGGAGGACGAGGTTTTGGACTACTCTGGGGCCATAATCCACCTGCGGGAAGGGATGCGCATTTATCTTTATACCGTGAACGGTGATGCCGAGTGGCCATTTATACTCGCCGAGGGGGTGGTCGTGAGGAACCCCTACGGTGCCTCAACGTCGTTTACATGGTGGTGCGAGCTGCAAGGCGACCTCATCTATGTGAACGAGCGTGGCCACCCCTGTGGAAACCATTAAGCATCTTGCCATTGGTCGAGCTAATGGACTCGCAGCAGGTAGACTGGCAGACAGGTTGTAGCTTCGGGCTAAATGGCCCGGTGAATGCCGACGCTGAGCATGAGCCCGTGGCCACAATCTGCGCACTGGGCAAGTTCGATTGTAGCCTTTTCGTTGTGGATTCACTCGCTGGACAGTGCTGTAAATCTGGGGCGTGATGGGGATGGCCAAAGGAACGGAGAGGTCAATCGCCCCTAGCGACGAGTACGTGGCGCTCATCGATGCTGGGAGGTGCAGAACACCTCTCGGCTTCCGAAAGGCTCTGGTAGAGGCCTTTTTCCTACCTGCTGCCGCCGCAGAAAATCTTAACGACATCAACTGGTACATCTTTTCCCCGTGGCTTGGCTTTGCGAGGATAAGGATGATATTTACCAATAGTGGTGGCCTACGGAAATGCCCCTATTGGGTGGAGATACAAGCCATCCTGGCACTGTGGAAGGCCGATTGGGAGTCCAAGTCCAAGGCCAATCGACTTACCATCGAAAGCCGATAGGCCAGCACTTGTACTCGTGCAACAAGTCGTCCTCTGAGACGCATTCGAGCCCTATGCTGTTGCCAGCTACGAGCCAGTCTAAAGGCCACCGAGTGGCCTGCCTCGCAGTGAAGTTCAGGTGGAGTGCGTGGGGTGTCTAGTGCCCTGACGGAATGCGCACAGCGTTGAGCATATCGACTATCTGTACGCCTTGCGCCCCTGATGAATTTGCGGCAAACAGGGGCTTTTGAACAATGCGGAGGAGCGTGTAGGAGAGGTTGCGCATTGTGTTCGGCGCACCCAGCAATCCGCCTGACCCGACTTCTCAGGGGGCGACTATGTGCAGACTATCTCCAGGGTAACTGTGGTGTTGCGTTGCGGTATCTAGCGCGTGCGACACATGCGCTCCCATTCGCCTCTGTCTGTGGAGGCCTATCTGTGACCGATCATGTTAGCAGTGAACGTAAGTGCACCTCTCCCTGTTCTAACGTGCAGAGTGTCCCATCAATGTGATGATTGTGCCATGCAGAAACTGAATCTTACAGAGCTATCGGAGAACTTCATTCGGGCCATCGGCCAGGAGTGGATGCTCATCACGGCGGGTACGCCCGAGCACTTCAACACCATGACGGCGAGCTGGGGCTGTGTGGGTTGGCTCTGGAATCGCCCTGTGGCGGTAGCCTTTATCCGCCCGGAGCGTTACACCTACGAATTCGTGGAGAACAGCGACCATTTCACCCTCGCCTTTCTGGGTGAGGAGCACCGGCAGATCCACACCGTGTGCGGGTCGCAGAGCGGTCGGGCAGTGGACAAGGTGGCTGCCACGGGTCTACAGCCCATTCTCACAGAGCTCGGGCATGTCACGTTTGGGCAGGCCCGTTTGACGCTCGACTGCCAAAAGCTCTACGCAGACACCCTCAAACCCGAGAACTTCCTGAGCCAGATCCCCTTCCGGTGGTACGGTGAGGCCGAGGGTGGCTATCACAAGATGTACATCGCCGAGATCCTAGCGGCCTACACCCGCTGATGCGACTAGCATCCGCCGAAACGCCCGTATAGCTCTAGGAATTGGCATCCTGCTCACAGTCGAGGATGTGGCCACTCTGCTTATGTGCAGCGGCAGTGCCTAGCTAAGCAGCAGGGGGCTTTGGATCTGAAGGGTCTTCGCCAGAGAGCTCGCTCTCCTGTAGCATCCATGGGGACGTGGATTTGCGCTGGGTAAATCCACTGTTGTATACCCTCAGGGGATGACGACTAGGGTTGTGGCCACGACACTGCGCGCCGTGAAGCGGGAATCACGCAGCATCACGCTTGCGGTGCGATATCATGATCCCCGTGTTGCGTGGGCCCACCGCCTGCGTCAGCCTGTGACTTACACCGATGCCAGACGCTCGGCAAATTCGTCGAGACCCTGCTGAATGCGCTTCTTCGCCATCATGCGTAGTAGTAGCGGTACTGCCGCATGTACTGTGATGCGAATGGCCGTGTCGTACTCCCCTACCTCCTTCAGCTGGATCCATGCCGTGAAGTTGAGCGGCGAATCCTCTGTTCCCGCTAGCTTGATGGTGCTGTTCGGTGTGCGATCGACAATGCGTAGACCCACCGAGAACTTCCCCTCCACGGTGAAACGGCACTCATCGTCCGTGGCGTGCACATCGCTCACGTGCTCATTCCCTGCCAGCTGACCCAGGTTCTTGAGCGTCGCCAGGCGTTCATACAGCTGCCACGCCGGTCGGCTCGACCGGGTAATCTTGCTCACGTACTTCTCCATGGAGCCGTCTATTGCGCCGCTTTGCCCCACGTCTCAGGGGCCTGTCGCCACTCGTTGAGTGAGCTCACTGTGTGCGCGTCCAGTTCCCCGCGAGCGGCGAGTAGCTCCACCAGGTGCGGATAGCTCTCCAGCGTGTGGCATGTCACAGCGGCACGCTCTAGGTTGGCCTTTGCCTGGGGGAAATCGTACGTGAATATGGCCACCATGCCCATCACTTGCACCCCCGCTGCGCGTAGTGCTTCGATGGCCCCGAGGCTGCTTCCCCCCGTGGAGATGAGGTCTTCTACCACCACCACGTTCGCCCCCTCGCGTAGCCAACCCTCAATCTGGTTGCCCAGTCCGTGCTCTTTGGGTTTGGGCCTCACGTACGCGAAGGGGAGCTTCAGGCTGTGCGCCACCAGAGCCCCGATGGCTATAGCCCCCGTGGCCACACCCACGATGGCCTCTGCATTCGGGTACTCCCTCGCAATGATGGCCAGCATGCCATCGATGATTTTTTGTCTAGCTTCGTGGCTCGAGAGTGCCCTGCGGTTGTCGCAGTATATGGGCGAGAGCCAGCCCGAGGCCCACTGGAAGGGCTTGTCGGGCGAGAGGTGTATGGCTCCTACGGCCAAGAGATCGTCTAGAATAGAAGGCTGCATATGAGCGGTTTATCCATTTACTGTGGCCATCGGCAGCTCTGCGTCTCCGATGCGCCGTGGCATACGCTGTGGGGGCCACACACGCTGCTGCTGGGAGCGGCAGCCCCTGAACTGGCTCCAAAGGTATTCGAAATTTTCGTCTCCTGCATCCATATAAACCGCGTCTGCATTCTGGGCTCTCCCGATGATGCGCTGCCTAGGGCTCTGCTGGCACTTTTTACCCCCATCACGGCCTGCGGCGGGGTGGTGCAGAACGACCAGGGGGAGATCCTGATGATTCAGCGTAACGGATTGCCCGACCTGCCCAAGGGTAAGCTGGAACCAGGAGAAACACTCGAGCAGGCCGCGCTGCGCGAAGTGCAGGAGGAGACCGGGGTGACGGGACTACACATCTTGCGTTCTCTCACCAGCACCCTACACTGCTACCAGATGGATGGCCGCTGGTGGCTGAAGACTACCCACTGGTACGCCATGCACACCTCCTCTGTCAGCGCGCTCACCCCTCAGCAGGAGGAGGGCATTAGCGCGGCGGAGTGGCTCTCCGAGTCCCGTGTCCACGAGCTAGCTGGGCGTGCCTACCCCACCATTCAGCAGGTGATGTCTGCCTTCCTAGCGCAGTGATCTAAAGGCTTACCCCGAGTCTGCGCAGCAATCCTGCGGGCCGTTTCTACGCCGATGGTTGCCTCTCGGTGCGGAGCCTAGTGCTGCTATCCATTCCCCGTGGCCAGAGCGCATCACGCACTCCTTACACTGCGGTAGCTCGATCCTACTCCAGATGACCCCAGTCGTGCCCAACGGCCGTGTCCACCACCAGCGGCACGCTTAGCCTTGCGGCATTCTGCATGCCATGCACCACGAGAGCCTGCACGCGCTCGAGTTCGTGGGCAGGGCAGTCGAAAATCAACTCGTCGTGCACCTGAAGTATCAGCTTGCTCTCCAGCTGTGCGATGGTCATATGCTGGTCGATATCCACCATCGCTTTCTTGATGATGTCTGCGGCCGTGCCCTGTATGGGGGCGTTGATGGCATTGCGCTCCGCAGCCGCACGTTGATTGCTATCGGTCGAATTGATGTCGGGTATCCACCGCTTGCGTCCCCATAGCGTCTGCGAGTAGCCCAGCTGCCGAGCCTGCTGCACGCTCGTCTGCATGTACCTCTCCACGGCAGGGTAAAGGGCGAAGTAGTCCTTGATGAACTGATTGGCCTCGCTTACCCCGATGTTGAGCTGCTGCGAGAGCCCGAAGGCCGAGATGCCATACACCATGCCGAAGTTGGTCCGTTTGGCATGCTCGCGTTGCGATGCAGTTACCGCCTCGGGGTCTATGCGGAAGATCTTAGCCGCCGTGGCCCGGTGGATGTCCTGCCCGTGGCGAAAGGCCTCAACCATTGCCTCGTCCTGCGCCATATGCGCCATCAGGCGAAGCTCTATCTGCGAGTAATCGGCCGAGAGGAGTACCCCCCCGGGCTGCGCGCTCACGAATGCACCCCGAATGCCCTTACCCACGGCACTGCGCACCGGGATGTTCTGCATGTTCGGGCGGCTGGAGCTCAGGCGGCCCGTGCCGGCTACTGCCTGATTGAACTGCGCATGGATGCGCCCAGTCTTGGGGTTCACCAGCTGGGGGAGAGCATCCACATAGGTACTCAGCAGCTTCTTGCGCTCCCGATAGTCCAGGATGTCCCGCACCACGGGATGCGCGGCGCTGTACTTTTGCAGCTCCACCTCACTCGTGTTGTATTGCCCCGACTTGGTCTTCTTGGCCTTTTCGGCAATGCGGAGCTGTCCAAACAGGAATTCACCCACCTGCTTCGGCGAGTCGATGTTAAGGGTCTCATTGTGCGCTGCGCTGCGAATGCGGTCCGCGAGCGCATTCTGCTCTCCCATCAGCGTATTACGCAACTCGGCTAGCCGTGATGGATCTAGCGCAATGCCTTGCCACTCCATGTCGGCCAGCACCCGTAGCAGTGGCCGCTCGATGTCGAGGTAAAGGGCCGCAAGGCCCTCCTCTTCCACGCGAGGCCACAGGGCCTCGTAGAGCTGCAATGCCACGTCGGCATCCTCGGCTGCATACTCTCCCAGCTCAGCTATCGGCACCTGGAGGATGGACTGCGGATCGGTCTTCACCTCGGGTACCACCTGCTCGATGGGTATGGGCTGATAGTTCAGCTCCTGCATGGCGAGCAGATCTAGCCCATGCCGCCCGTCGGGGGATAGCAGGTAGTGCAGTAGCATAGTGTCGTAGAGGGCCCCGTGCACCTCGAGTCCCATCCCCCGGAGCATCAGCAGGTCGAATTTCAGGTTATGACCCACGAACTGCTTATCCTTCGATGCCAGCACGCCCTGCACCTTCTCCCGCGCTCCGGCCACGTCGAGGGAGACATTCTCAAGGGGGAGGTACCACCCCGAGTGGGGTGCCGTGCTGAACGAAATGCCCACCACCCGGTCGTCCAGGAAGGAGAGACCGGTGGTCTCCGTGTCGATGGCGATGATCTCGGCCTGTATCAGCTCGTCCACCATGCTCGCCACCTGCGCATCCGACTCTATCACCGTGTAATTGTGCTCGGTGTCCTGAACAGTGTGCATGGCACGCCCTGCGGTAGGGAATGCGCCCCCAGCGCTGTTGGGAGCCTGCTCGCTCGCAGCCACCAGGTAGCCCAGCAGATCTTTCCCTAGCGTGCTGAACTCTAGGGCACTCAGCTTGGCTGTGGCCGTGTCCACCTGTGGAGCTTTGACGCGTAGAGCCTCCAGATCGCCTGGAACAGGGGCATCCCGACGAATCGTCACCAGCATGCGCGAGAGGTCTAGTCCCTCCCCGGACTGGGCGATGCGCTCGGCCATCTTGGGGGATAGCTTGCCCAGATTTCCGCGCAGCCGCTCGATGGAGCCGTACTTGCTAATGAGCGTGGCAGCCGTCTTCTCCCCGATGCCCGGCACCCCGGGCACATTGTCCGACACATCTCCCCAGAGGGCGAGGATGTCGATGAATTGCTCTGCCCGCATGAGCCCATACTTAGCTAGCAGGTCATGCTCGGTGGTGCGCTCGTACTCCTGCCCATTGCGCTTGGGACGCAGAATGCTGGTGTATGGCCCCAGTAGCTGCTGGTAGTCCTTGTCGGGCGTCAGCAGCACCACATGCGTGTAGGGATCAGCGTAGCGTTGCACGAGCGAGCCAGCCAGGTCATCAGCCTCAAATCCGGGCTCCTCCAGCATGCAGAGTCCCAGCTCGGGTAGCAGATCTTTAACGACAGTGGCACCATATGATACCGCCTCTGGCGTTGGAGGGCGATGCGCTTTATACTCAGGGTACTGTGCATTGCGGAATGAGCCCCCCTTGGGGTCGAACACCACGGCCACATGGCTCGGCTGCTCGCCCTTCAGGCAATCGAGTAGGGTGCGTAGCAATCCGAAGGCGGCCGATGTGTTACGGCCATCCGAGGTGAGTAGGGGACGATCGCCAAAGGCGAAGTGAGCCCGGTAGAGGAGCGCGTAGGCATCCACCACCAGGAGTTTATTCGATGCGGGAAGATCGGGGAAAAGCGTCAAGTCGCAAGCGTGTGATGAGGGGCTGGGGACAGCCCTCGTTGGTTTGTTGGCAAAGATAGGGAATCCGCATCGAGTGCCTGGGGCTCACTGCGAGGATTGCTCTCAGCGCAGAACGCAGGTGCCGATTGTCCGAAACGCAATACCTTTGCCCGTAGGCTGCGCAGGCTGGCAGCCATGGTGCCATGGAAGACTCTGGTGCAGTGGGTACGCTCGTGCTGATCCCCTCCCCGTTGGGGGAGGAGTGGGAGGGGCGCACCCTGCCTGCGTTGGCGTTGGAGCGGGTGCGGGAGTTGCGCTATTTCGCCGTGGAGGAGCTCCGGACAGCCCGTCGTTACCTGGCGAAGCTGGTCATGCCGGTACCCATCGGGGAGCTGGAGCTAGAGCCATTCGATCGCCGATCCTCGTTAGCCGATGCGCAACGCTTGCTGGCCCCAGTGCGTGGGGGGCTGTCGCTGGGGGTCATCTCCGAGGCGGGAGCTCCGGGCATTGCCGATCCGGGGGCCCTGCTTGTGGCCGAGGCGCATCGTTTGGGTATCCCTGTGGAGCCTCTCGTGGGCCCCAGCAGCATTCTGCTCACCCTGATGGCTAGCGGTCTCAACGGGCAGAATTTCGCCTTCGTGGGCTACCTCCCTGTCGAATCGGCCGCGCGCATCCAGCGCATTCATCAGCTCGAGCACCGGGCTCAGCGAGAGGGCCAGTCGCAGCTCTTCATCGAGACACCCTACCGCAACGAGTCGCTGCTTCAGCAGCTGCTCACCAGCCTATTGCCACGCACGCAGCTCTGCCTCGGCTACGGATTGCACAATCCGGGTGGCTGGGTGCGCACAAAGCCCGTGGCGCAGTGGAGGAAAGCGGTTCCCCACCTGGGTAAAACGCCCACCCTCTTCGCCATCCTCTGAGGGTCGCCGCTGTTACCACCCCACCCCCTCGCTAAGCTCTGAGAGCCGTTAGGAGCCAGTGGCCTCTTTCCCGGCTGACGATTCTATACCTCGGGGGTAGTTCTCCACCCTATTTCGATCGCCTCTTTGTGTGTGGAAACGGCTGATCCTCACCGGGGTAACAACGTAGCAGAACCGTACCAAATCCGTAGCAAGTCCTACCAAATTGGGACTTGATACGTCGTTGCTACGTAGTTGGTACCTCGCGGCTAGCTCCTATCCCGCATACAATCGATACTTGGGGACATGATTTCTGTGCCATTCTACCCGCTTGTATATCTACGCATCGAACGCTTATTTCGCATCGAATGCGTGCGTATGGTTCGTCAGATTGACCAAAAGCCGTTGAGATAAAGCCGAGCGCGCTATTTGCGGGGCTGATGTCGGTAACATTCGCGGGGATGGCTCCGTACCACTGTGGCGAGGCACCTCCCAGGCAATGCGGGGTGGGCCTCGGGGCGTAGATGCGTTGTTCGAGTCGCAGCGCGCTACGGGCTTGCGGAGAGTCGCATAGGACGTGGCTGCGAGGGGAGCTAATCCCCCAGCGGGGCAAAAAACGCTACCTTTGCGTATTCATGGCCTGTAGTAGGCGTTGTTGGCAATCGAATAAATGTTTGAGGAATAGATGGCTACGTTAGAGACTTTGCGGAATAGGGCGGGCGTGCTGGTCGCCGCCGTGATCGGCCTGGCCCTGCTGGCATTTATCCTGGGCGATTTCAGCCAGGGGCGTTCGGTGTTCAGCTCCGATAGCGCGGATGTGGGGAGTGTAGACGGCACGGCGCTGAGCTACCAGAACTTCCAGCAGATGTTCGATAATCAGATCAACATCATGCAGGCCTACTCGCGTGAGGGGGCCAACACCGAGGCCATGTCGGAGCAGGTGCGCAACCAGGTGTGGGAGCGTTTCGTGCGTCAGCAGATGCTCGAGCGCGAGTACGACCTCCTGGGACTGGGCTTCACCACCGATGAGCTCTCGAGCTACATCATCGGCAATGAGATACACCCAGCGGTGCGTCAGATTTTCACCAATCCGCAGACCCAAGAGTTCGACCGCCAACAGATGCTCAACTTTCTGCAAAACCTCGAGAGTGGCGTGAGCCCCGAGCAGCGGGCCTACTGGCTGGAGGTGGAGCAGGAGATCATGGATGAGCGCATGATGCAGAAGTACGTGACGCTGGTTGCGAAGGGGCTGGGGGTAACGAAGTTCGACGTGGCCTTCCAGGATTCGCTCGCCGCCAGCTCGGTGGATGCGGCCTACGTGTTTAAGCCCTACAGCGCGGAACCCGACTCGCTCTACAAGGTCTCGGAGGCTGAGGCAAAGGCCTACTACAAGCAGAACCGCGAGAAGTATCGCGACGTGACGCGGCGCGACATGGCCTACGTGAGCTTCCCGCTCAAGCCGGGCGAGCTGGATTTTGAGGCGGCGCGGGAGGGACTCAGCAAGCTGGCCCAAGAATTTATGGCCACCCCAGAGCCGATGCTCTTCGCGCAGCAGAATGGCGACTACAGGAGCAAGGGTGCCTGGGTGAGCGAGAGCGACCTCCCGAGCTCTGTGGCTGCCTGGCTGGCCGAGGGTGTGGCCACCGATTCGCTCTCGCCGGTGCTCCGCGAGGGGGATGAGTTCATGATGGCCCGCCTGATAGGGCGTCGCAGTTTACCCGACTCGGTGAAGGCGCGCCATATCCTCTTCTCGTTCCAGAAATACCCGCAAGCCGTGGCGCAGCAAAAGGCCGACAGCGTGGCCGACTTGCTACGCGCTGGTGACGGTAGCTTTGCCGCAATGGCGGAGGAGCTATCGGACGATCCCGGCTCCAAGAGCCAGGGTGGCGACTTGGGCTGGTTTGCCGCGGGACGCATGGTGCAGCCGTTCAATGATGCGTGCTTCGAGGGTCGTAAGGGTGACATCACGGTGGTGACCACCACGTACGGGGTGCACGTGATCGAGATAGAGGATCAGGGTGGCAGCTCGCCCAGGTTGCAGGTGGCTATCCTGTCGCGCAAGGCTGAGGCGGGTAACCACACCTACCAGACGGTGTTCAACCAGGCCAGTGCCTTCGCCTCGAATGCGCACGTGGAGGCCCCATCATGGTGGGGACGGCTCACGGGTAAGGGGGCTGCGCGCAAGGAGCAGGCGGAGCAGATGTTCGATTCGCTGGCCTCTGCGCAGAACCTGTCGAAGCTGATGGCCAACGGCATTGAGAGCACTTGGGCTCGCATCAATGGTCTGGACAACTCCCGCGAGATGGTGCGCTGGGCCTATGAGGCCACGCCGGGCGATGTGTCGAAGGTGTTTGAGCTGGGCGACCAATTCGTGGTGGCCCTGCTGCTACGAGTGCGTGAGAGCGAGGACGGCTACGCAACCTTCGAGGCAGTGCGAGACGATGTGGAGCGCGATGCGCGGCTAGAGATGAAGCGCGAGGCGCTGGGGCGCCGCTTTGCGGAGGCATTCAAGGGACAGTCAGATATCAATGCGCTGGCTAGCAGCCTGGGCGAATCGGTGCGTCGTGCGGATGGGATCACATTCAACGCCTACGCTTTCGGGCAGGAGGGGTTTGAGCCTGCGGCGGTAGGGGCGGCCTCTGCGCTCAAGGGTGCGCAGGTGGCAGTGCCAGTGGTGGGAAATGCCGGGGTGTTTGCCATCCAGGCCGAGTCGGTGGGTGCCAATGCGAATCCTGCGCCAGTCGATAGGGCCTCGTTGCAGGATGGGCTGCGTCGCAATGTGAGCTACGAGGTGCTGGGATCGCTGCGGGACATGTCAGATATACGCGACAATCGGGCGCGCTTCTTCTAGCGCACCCCGTTGGGGATTTTTGAAGCTAGGGATTAACGGATTCGGACTATGCAAAAACGTGTTTTATGGGGCGTGCTCCTGCTGGCAGGGCTGGTGGGAACATTCACGGGCTGCCAGTATGCAGAGATTGCCTCGATGGGGCTGGATGAGACGCGCCCCGGCCTGGTGGGGCCCATGCTCTGCGATACGCTCTCGGTGTCGGAGATGGCTGAGCGGGTGGGCGAGAGCACCAAGGTGTACTATCGCAAGGATGACGACGTGGCCTATGTGATCAATTCCGACACGGTGAGGGTTCCAGCTCTCTCGCACATTGCGCTACGTAACACGAAGAGTGGCCAGCGGGTATTCACCTTCAATGCGGGTGTGCCGACTAGTTTGCCGGTAGAGTTCACGATGATATTCGTGCGCCCGGGCAATCTGGCAAAGGCGAGGTTCGATGCCAAGCGGTTCGATCTCGTCATCTCTTGCCCCAATGCCCCCGCTGGCACTAGGTCGATCAGGGGGAGAGTGAGCTTCCGTGGAAGCAGCGCCTCGGTGCCATTCGAGGTGGGCGTGCGACGGGTTACCACGGTGTCGCTCCTCGAGATCAAGGGCGAGGTGCTGAATCTGCTCCATAAGACCGCAGGGAAGGAGGAGAGGAATCAGCTCATGTTGGATTTCACCAACCTAGAGGTTGTGGGTGCAACCACCGGAGAAGCGAGGCTTGCGATACATGCCGAGGCTGAAGGGGTGGACATGAAAGAGGCCATTGGCCAATCGGGCATCGGCGGTGAGCGTCTTGTGGGACAGCAGAGCGGCCTTAGCACCGAGATATTCTCCACCACGGTGCTCGCCGATCAGAGCGTGCCGGACGTATTCTTCGAGCTCGAGGTGCAGAATGCTCCCTTTGATATGAAGCTTAAGGTGGAGAATCTGAAGGCACTCAACTTCCAGAATAAAGATTTTCTGCCCGATGGTCGGGAGGTTAGGAATAAGCTCCCGCTGGGTGCTAATGCTCTGGATCTTACGCCTGGGGCCACAGGAAACGTAGTGCCCAAGGGTTCCAAGTCGAAAGTCTTCAGGCTGGATGCGCAGAACTCCAATATCGGTGAACTGTTTGGGCGTGGAGCCAATCGTTTGAGCTTCGCAGCCATCACTTTTGAGGCCGATGCCCCATCATCTAATAAAGATGAGGTTCTGCCGCTCGCGGTTGACACGGTGCGGCTCATCAAGCGCTGCGGCATGTCCATTGACGGGTGGGTGAGGTCGAATCTCATGCGCTCGAGGATGAATGTGGATGCCGACTTCCTCGGTGGCGGGTTTGCCCAGGCCGATGAGAAGGGGGTGCATGCCGAGAAGATGAAGCTGGAGTTCGTTATCGCCAACCACATTCCGATGGATGTGTACGCCCGCATGACGTTTGAGGATAAGGATGGCAAGCCGCTGTTTACGCTCAACTTCGATCAGGAGAAGTTGGCCCCTGGCATAGCGCCGAGTGAGAAGATGGGGCTCTTTGTGCCGGCGGCTGAGGTGCGCGATGGCTTTGCGGCAACCGAGCGGACGGCTTACATTGAGATCCCGCTCACGAGGGAGGAGTACGAGCGCGTGGCGCAGAATGCTAGGTCGCTACGCACCGAGTACCTCTTCCGCACCGCGGGTGCTGCGGCGGGACAGCGCGTGGCGTTGCGCAAGCAGGATTACCTGCGGGTGAACGTGAGCATGCGGATCGATGGCCGGGTTGACAAACTGAAGTAAACGGAGGAACGCGAACGTGAAATACCGAATGAGAAAGCTCCTTGGCGGGGCTGCGGTTTTGTTGGCCGGCATGTGCCTCGCACCGATGGGGGCGAGCGCGCAGACAGAGATGCTGCTGCCCTACACGCAACCCATCTTTCAGTCGACGTGGGCCAATCCGGCTGTGCGTCCTGAGCACCGATTCAGCTTCAGCATTGCGCCGCTGTCATCGATCGAGCTGGGGGTCATCAACGATGCGTTTACCATCGGGGGCATTTCGGCTAAGCAAGGCAGCAAGCTGCTTGCGGATCCCGAGAAGCTGGTGGCTGCTGTGCGTGAGCACAAGCTGAACCATGGGTATGCCGAATTCCAGGCCGATATCTTCCACTTCCGCATGCTATGGCGGAATTGGAACTTCTGGATTGGGGCGCGCAACGTGTCGACGCTCTCGCTGACCTACCCGCAGCACTTGGTGGAGCTGACCATGTATGGGAACGCCCACTTCCTCGGGAAGACGATGCAGTTCTCCGACTTGGCCGTGAGCTCCACCAACTACACGGAGCTGACGTTGGGGGCATCGAAGATCATGGAGAAGTGGGTGGTGGGCGGACGCCTCAGCCTGCTTGGGGGGACGTTCGATGCGCACACTGAGCTGAAGAAGTTTGAGGTGACGGTGCGGGACGATCGGAATCGCCTCTACCATCACCACGTGGTGGCTGATGGGCAGGTGCTCATGTCGGGCATCCCCCGCAATGCGGATGGGGGGCCTGCCTTCGGGGATTTTGGTAAGGCGCTGGGCAAGTACAACTACTTCAATTTGAGGAACCCGGGGCTGGCATTGTCGGCAGCCGTGGCCTGGAAGCCCGAGAAGAATACGAACGTGACGTTTGCGTTCAGCGACCTCGGCTTCATCCGCTGGGGCGATGGGCTGAGCACAATGGATCTCAAGGAGGTGGATTACGACTGGACGCGCATGGGTGATCTGGGGCAGATGCTGATGCGCCGCCGGCTCAAGTGGGACAATGTGCGGAAGAAGATTGAGGAGATCTTGCAGATTGACTCGGCGAAGCTGCGCAGCGGGAGCGCCTACACGACGTGGCTCTCGCCCAAGTTCCACCTGATGGGTACCTACCGTGTAGCTCGGCAGAGCGTGGTGGGGGTATCGCTCTCGGGCATTGTGCACAAAGGGGAGTTCTACCCCTCGGCCACGGTGAGCTTCCAGCAGAGCTACTCGAACCTGATACATGCGCAGGTGGCCTGGAGCTACAATCAGCGCTCGTGGACGAACGTGGGATTTGGGGTGGTCTTCACGCCGGGGCCGGTGCAGATGTATCTGATATCGGACAACATGCTGGGCTTGATTCTGCCAAAGCATATGCGGGCCACGAATATTCGCATGGGGGTCAACTTTGTGCTCGGGCCGCTGTATGACAACCATAAACTCACGAACCGCTAGGCCGAGGTTTGTTCACAAGGAATGATATTTCGCTATGAAGTGCAGAAATAGTTTAGCAATGCTGCGGCTGGTTGTTCTGTTGTCGGTGCTTGCCTTCGGTGTGGGTACGGCGCATGCGCAGCTTTTCTGGCCTGAGAACCTGGGAGACTCGGTGAATACGGAGTACCCTGAGGTAAACCCGGTGATGACGAAGGGTGGGGACACGCTTTTCTTCAGCCGTATCAATAGCCCCGACAACCGTTACGGTGCCGAGGATAGCCAGGACATCTGGATGAGCGTGAAGGGGGCTGATGGAGCCTGGAAGAAGGCTGAGCGGTTGCCCGACGCGGTGAATATTGCCCGCTACAATGCCCTCTACTCGGTGCTGGCGGACGGAAAATCGTTCCTGATTGCCGGGGTGTTCGATAAGCACGGCAAGATGTGGTTGCGCCGCGGTTTCTCGATCGTCAAGTGCGACCGTGGGAACTGGAGTAAGCCCGAGCGGGTGCACGTGAAGTGGTTCTACTGGATGAATGAGGGGGATGTGGCGAATGCCTACATGACGCCCGATGGGAAGTACCTCTACATGGCGATGTCTCGCCGCTATGCGAGCGATCGTTTGGCTATCTACGTGTCGCAACGCCAGAAGGGGAAGGGCTACGTGTTCTCACGCCCTAAGCGGGTGAAGGGGCCCATGGCCGATTTCTTCTCAGCTGAGACCCCGGTGTACAGCGAGGCGCACGGACGGCTCTACTTCGCTGCCAGGAAGAATGCGGAGGATGTGGGCGATGCCAACATTTTCGCCGTATCGAAGTCGGGGCAGAATAATGTGGTGTCTTGGGATAAGCTCGTTCGGCTCTCCGACACGGTGAACACGGCGATGTGGGAGTCCTACTTTGTGCCGTCGCCGGATGGCACGCGCGCGCTGCTCTGCAGCGACAAGGAGGGCGGTTTCGGTAAGTCGGACATCTACAACGTGATGCTGACGGAGTCCAGGCCGTGGGTTTACGTGAAGGGGCGCATCCTGGATGCTTTCACCAAGGCCCCGCTGCCGATGAGCGCAGCCCCGGTGCTGCTGGTGAATGGCGAGCAGCATGACTCGATGCAAATGCGTAAGGATTCGGCCTACTTTGAGGGTAAGCTCCCGCTGGGTGAGCGTTACGTCTTCACGGCGCAGCGGCCCCATTGTACCTCGGACACCCTGGTGGTGGATATGAGCAACGAGCGTCTCTACCACGAGGCGACGGTGGATCTGACGCTGACATCGCTACCCTACGTGCACGTGAAGGGTGTGCTGATCAATAGCATTGCGATGGCCCCGATTGAGGCTCGCTACAACCCGACGCTGCTGATTGATGGGCAGCCGGTGGATAGTGCTAAGATTGATCCTAAGACATCGGCCTTTAGCGTGAACCTGCCGTTTGGGCGTAAGTACCAGATTGCGGCGAAGGCTGATGAGCACACGAGTCAGCCTGCGGAGCTGGATCTCACTCGCTACCATGAGTACACGGAAGTGCCATGCAATGCATTCGCTCGCCTGCTGAATGCGAACATGGTGACGCTGAAGGGTACGGTGATCAATACCAAGACGGGTAAGCCACTGGAGCCGGGCATCGATGTGAAGATGCGCGTGAATCGGGTGATCTCGGATCTCTTCCGCTACGACAACAAGACGGCTAACTACACGATGATGCTGCCGGCTGGGGCGGACTACGACCTGATACCGAGCGTGAAGAATTTCTACAACAAGCTTGAGGTGGTGGATCTGCGGAATGCTAAGCCGCGCTCGGTGGTGCAGCGTAATTTCTTCGTGATGCCGCTGGAGGTGGGACAATCGGTTGACATCGAGAACATCTTCTTCGAGACGGCTAAGAGCACGCTGAAGCCTGAGTCATACCGTTCGCTGAATGCTCTTGTAGAGTTCTTCAATGAGTATCCGAACGTGGTGGTAGAAATCGGTGGTCACACCGACAATGTGGGTGGAGCCTCGTACAACAAGAAGCTGTCTCAAGCTCGTGCGGCCTCGGTGGCTGAGTATATCATCCAGCAGGGGATCAGCAGGGATCGGTTCCGTGCGAAGGGTTACGGTTTCGACAAGCCTAAGGCGAGCAACAAGACGGCTAAGGGACGTGCCCAGAACCGTCGTGTAGACTTTACCATCCTGGGGATCTAGCCTAGGAGACCCTAAGGGGATAGACTAGAGGGAGGGGTTGACCACATGGTCAGCCCCTCCCTCTTTTGCTTCACGCATTACTTTGGCGCCGGATTATTGGTGTGCCAAGGGACGCATCAGGTGTAGCAGTGCGGATTTGTGTCTGGTCTCGGCTATTGTCTCAAGGGGGAGAAAAGTGCAGGGCTACTGTGCGGCATTCACCCGAGGTGGGGAGTTATGGATGATTGGAAATTTTAATATAACTAATGGATTGGCAATCAGGGCAAAGCGGTGATTCCATGCGTGCTGCCATGCGGCATTGGGGCCTGCTTGCCGTGAATTATGGCTAACTTGCCGTTCGTGCGGATGCGATCAATGAGGGGGTGTTTCAAGGACTATTTACTCAACTAATAGTAGTTGTATGAGAAAGTTCTACGCATTTTTCCTTGTACTGCTGCTGTGGCTGCCACTGGGGTTGCAGGCGCAGCAGTGGGTGCAACTCGGTACACATCGCTTTGTGCCGGAGCAGAATCTTCGTCGGCCACATCGCGGTGCCCTGGATCTAGGCCAGGCCGTGGGCGGATGCCACAATGTGCTGGTGCAGTTCGAGGCGATTCCCAGCGGGAAGACGATGAGCGCGCTGCAACAGCAGGGCCTGAAGCTGGGTGACTACGTGGGCGGAAATGCCTACTTCGCCACGGTGGCAGAGGGGACAGATGTGCAGGCCTACCGCAAGGCGGGCCTTGTGTCGCTGATTCCCGTGAGGGCTGAGTGGAAGCTATCGCCTCAGCTAGAGGGTGGCCGGGTGCCGAGCCATGCGAAAGTTACTGAGGGCACGGCCCGGGTGGACATCACATTTGCTAGCAATGTCACGCCACAGGAGGCGCAGAGCGCATTGCAGCGTTTGGGATGCACCGAGGTGAGCGTGTCGGACATCTTTGCCTGTGCCAGAGTTGTAACGCAGTGCGACCGCCTTGAGGCACTATTGGCTCTGCCGTGGGTGCTGCGCGTGGAACCGATAGAGCCTCCGTATTCCACGAATAATTACAGCGGGCGTACGTTGGGGCGCGCAAGCGTGCTGAGCATTCCGACTACTTTGGGCGGCCGTGGATTGCGGGGCCGTGGCAGCCGTGTCGGGGTGTGGGATGGGAATGCAGTGACGCATCCCGATTTTGGCGAACGGGTGCATGTGCAAGAGTATGAGTCTTCGGTGGAGGCGGCGGATCATGGCACGCACGTGACGGGTACCGTCCTTGGGGCTGGTATGCAGGATCCGGACGGGATGGGGATGGCTCCCGAGGCGCATGCCTGGACGTATAATTTTAATCGGGGTCGTAATGGTCTGAGCGAGCCCGAGGAGATGAAGAATGCAGCTAAGCGGTTCGGCATTACGCTGACGCAGAACTCCTATGGGCTCTATCTGTCGAATGTGTGCGGGCTGTATAAGGATATCGTCTACTCGCTGGCTGATTTCCAGCGTGACCGTTTGGCCTGCGATGTGCCTACGCTGTCGCATGTGTTCGCCGCAGGGAATGACCAGGCCTCTTGCCCGAGCGTTGTGACTGAGGAGTATGGGAAGCCCGGCTACGGCACGGTGACGATTCGGGCTAAGAATATGATTTACGTGGCCGCGGTGAATGAGCGGGGCACCATCACCAATTTCAGCTCTATGGGTCCGCAGGATGATGGTCGCCTGTTCCCCATTGTGTCGGCTAAGGGTGAGAGCGTGTACAGCGTGCGGCCGGTGAGCGGCTACCAGCGTCTGAGCGGTACGTCGATGGCCTGCCCTACCACGACTGGTCACCTGGCTCTGTTGCAGGAGCGTTATCGCCAGGTCAACTCTGGGGCAAATGTTCGGAATGACGTGCTGAAGGCGATTGTTGCCAACACGGCCAATGAGGCGGGACGTAAGGGGCCTGACTTCACGTATGGGTATGGCATCCTGGATGCTGAGAAGGCTGTGCAGGCGATTGAGAATGAGTATTACCTCACGGGAGAGCTAGCTCACGGGGCGAAGGCAACGCATAGTATCCAAGTGCCCGCATGGGCGACGGGGCTGAAGGTGATGCTGGTGTGGAATGATCCTCCTATCAGCAAGCCGGTGGAGTGGGGTCAGTCTGTGCTGGTGAACGATTTGGATTTGTCGGTGAATGCGGGTGGTACGGACTGGGCACCGTGGGTGCTCAATCCTACCAAGGATCACGTGGAAGACCTGCCCGAGCGTAAGGTTGATCGGCTGAACAACATAGAGCAGGTGACGCTGTCGTCCGCAGAGCTCAACGGGGCGCAAAAGGTCGAAGTGAATATTGGGGCGCACCGTGTGGCTAATGGGGCTCAACGCTACGCGCTGACGTGGTGGTTTGAGCGGGGTGATATGCGCATGCTGTATCCTGCGGCGGGTGAAGTGCTGGAGCCTGAGATGGCGTATGTGGCCCGGCTGGAGAACCCGCCGGCGAGCTACGACATAGAGCTGTCGTATGACGGTGGTATGACCTACAAGCGGATAGCGCGCATTGCCTCGGGGGATGCGAACCCGCTGTTCAAGGTGCCAGCCGATGCACCTGCATGTAGCAAAGCTGTGCTGCGCATTGTGGATGCACAGGGGCATTTTGCGGCTAGCCAGGGCGTATTCACGATAGCTGCACAGCCTAAGAATTTGCAGTTGAAGACCGGGAATTGCGGCTACGATGGTTGGTCACTGACCTGGGATGAGGTACCCAGTGCCACGCACGGGTACGAGATTCTGCTCGGTGATGCAAGCACGGGTATGTGGAAGTCGATAGGGCACACGGATGGGCCCCAGGCAGCTAAGTTTGAGCTCACGGGGGATGAGATTCTGCGGATGGTGAAGGAGGCGGGTCGCCCGCTCTTTGCTGTGGCCACTCGTACGCCCGAGGGGCAGTGGGGTAAACGTTCCATTGCTCGGATGGCAGACCTCTCGGCTCAGCTGCATCCAGCACCGGCTGATTTGCCCATTGTGGAGACGTTCATGCGATTGCCCTCCCCTCTTTTCCGCACCAAGTCGGGTAAGAATGTGAAGGTGCAGTATGTGCCGCAGAAGATAGGGGATGCACCAGAGGGCTCCAACTACCTTGGGCTGGTGATTAAGGATCGGCTGAAGGATTTCGATGAGTCGGACTACTTCGGCGCAAAGAATGCTGATAACGCAGCCGAGCTATTCATGTGTGAGGTAGACCTCACGGGGCATGGTACCACAGTGCTGCACATTACGGGGGGGCTAATACCCAGCAACTCCCGAAAGCCTGAGACGGCACAGATGCGAGTGCTGAGCAATGACAAGCCGTTGAAGAGCCAGTATGGGGGTGAGGTGCAGATGTTCAAGAAGGGTGTGGACGACTGGTATTTCACCCTGGAAGAGGGCAAACATACCATTCGGATTCAGTTCGTGGGCAAAGAGGTGAACGATCTGTTTGCAATATCGCGTATAGCGATAGAGCCTGTACGAAAGGAGAGGGATGTCATGCTCACGGTGCTTGAGCGTCCAGAGGATGGTAAGAACCTGGGCGTAAGTCCGATAAAGCTGCGTGTCACCAACAAGAATTTCCAGCCTGTAAAGGGCGTAGAGATCCGGGGCTATGTGAATGGCAAATGGCAGACTGCAGCCAAGGTAGAGGAGCTGGCAGGGTTTGCTGACACTGAGGTGACTCTGTCGCTGGATTTGAGCACCCGGGCTGCGATTGGGGAGGTGATGAATATCACCGTGAAGGCACAGCTCGATGGGGATGTGAATCCGAAGGATAACGAGGTGAGCGGTAAGGTCATCAACATGGGTTCTGTGGTGACGATGCCCCGATCGGTGGTATCGAATGGCTCATTTGGGCAGCAGGTGATAGACCCCAGAGAGACCATTGAGATCACGAAGCCGGTAATCTTCACGGATGACGGGGGGTATTTTGGAACGCATGCCACTCGTCAGTCAGCAACCCTAAAGATGCGGCCCAAGGATCCTACTATGCGGGTGCGGGTGACATTCAAGGAGTTTGTCACCGAGAAGGATGAGGCGGTGCTAGGTGTTTACACGGCCACGGTACCCCCGACGTTGCAGTACACCGGGATTCGGGTGCGTGATCTCCTGACGGGAACGATAACGCAGGGGCCTAGAACCTACGTGTCGGAGGCAGAAGATGGAGCTATCACCTTCGTATTCGCTTCCCGTCGCTCCTCTGAAAAGGGATGGGTTGCCGAGGTAGATCTGGTACCAGCCCAGAATCCGCTCACGCTGGTGAGTGCCAAGGCGCAGGCATTAGGCACAGATCCGATGGGTAAGGTGCCTGTCGAGGTTACACTGCGTAACAACTGGCAGCAGCCGCTGAAGAACGTGAGCGTGGTGGTGTGGGATGGTAAGCGTGAGATATTGACCTGGGAGAGGTTGCAAACGTTGGCACCGGGTGAGAGCACTGTAACGCTCAAGGAGCCGTTTGAAATGCCGTTTGCCACGAATGCGGCCTACGAGGTGTATGTAGAGGGCGACGACTCGGATGGATCCGATAATGTGTTGCCACTGCTTGCTGCGTACGACCGGTATTGCCAACCCGGGGCAGTGTCTGCAACCAATAAGCTGGCACTGTATTACTTGTCTGTCGCTGGGCAGGAGTTTGAGCCACCGGCACCCACCGGGCGCTTGCAGTATCTGCGGCCCCCGAAGATTACCCTCTTCAAGAAGGATGGTAAGGTGGATGTGCATGGTGAGCTGGATTACAATGACACCCCAGAGGATGCCACGCTTAGCATGTGGGTGGACTGGGATGATGATGGTAAGTTCACCGACGCAGAGCGCACGGAAATCGTTATTGCCAAGGGCAAGATGACGTTCCGTGGGCAGCTGGATGTGCCCGCCACTGCGGTTGCTGGTGAGCGACGTGTGCGGATTTCGCTTACGAAGGCCGCAGAAAGCAAAGAGGGGCCCTGCTTTGACAAGGGTCTCACAGTGGGTGCCCTGCTTGACGTGGTATTTGTGGTGAAGGAGGGAACCGACCCGCTGCGTGGCGATCTTCGACTGAAGCGGGTAGATGCTGGTAAGCCGGGCGTGAAGCTCCCGGCTGATAGGCAGGTTAAAATCGTTGTCGAAAACCGTTCAAACGCCCTGTACGACGGCAAGGTTAAGGTGCGGTTGACGGTGGACAATATGCCAGCTCAGGAAGAGGAGATCGCATGCACAATCAAGAAGCAGGATAGCGCAACACTAACCCTTACCAAGAGGGCTGATCTGTCGGCCCAGGGGCAGCATGTTGTCAAGGTGGAAATCGAGGAGCTACCTGCTGTTGTGAATCCGGAGAATAACGCTGCCGAGGCCCGTGTGTATAACGTGATTCCGCAGGAGGCTGAGCGGTATGCGCTGCAAATGGCCAGCGATACGAAACGGGGACGTTACATCTCCACGGCGGAAGTGGGGGATGCTATGGCTGTGAAGACGCAGCACTCGAATCGCACGATAGAGATGATGGTCAACTTTGATCGTCCGCAGGCGGCGCGATTGATATCTGCCACCGGATTCCACCTCATGAGCTTCTATGGGCAGGGCGGTCTGCCGGATAATGGGCTCGGGGTGGTGATAGGGCTCAATCACTACGTGGTGACATCGACCCCCGTCATCAAGCCGGGCACATGGCAACACGTGGCAGTTGTGATCCACGACATCGTGATCGACCGTGTGAATGGCTCGACGTGCTGGGTTGAGATCTTCGTAGACGGCGTTAAGCAGAGCGTGCTGGTGAGCGGTCTTAGCGCACCCAGTTTCACAGACCTAAAGCTAGCTCCCCGCTTCGACGGGAAGCTGGATGTCCTGCGCACTTGGACAACGCTACGCAGCCAGGACGAACTACAAGCTAACCGCTACAAATATCTGCGTGAGGCTAGCGGTAAGCTTCCTCAGAACTGTGTGGCTGAATATGCTTTCGATGAGGGGCCGCACAATGCGATGGCCTACTCTGGGCCGCACGCTGCCCAGATTCAGGTGGAGGATCCGACGCTGATTGAGAAGGATGACAATACGGGTGTCTGGTACAAGATTGGGGAACTGATATCACGGTTTGACTTTGCTGGGCAGGTTCGCCAATTTGACCCAGAGCAGGCAGGAGAGCCGTACAAAATCCTATTCCCTCATGGGACAGATTTGAGTCAGGTGACGGGGAACGTGATACCCATATGGCCAGAGACGCAGCTTTCCTACGATGGGAAGCCGATAGCACAGGATACGAAGTACGATTTCTCTGGTGGCAAGACTGTGACCATCACGGCTGAGCGTAAGGGATTGTACGGGAAGGACTACACCCAGACGGTGCGTGTGGTAGCAGAATTGGATAAGGATAATGCCAACACGCTGCTAAGCCTGTCCCTTGAGAAGGCTAAGAACCCAGGGCTGCTGACGGACGTTCAGCCTAAGGCGATAGCCCCGCTCATGGAGCTTGATATGCCCGAGGCTGCCGGGCGGCTGAATGACATCACCCAGGTAAAACTCACGTTTACCGTGCCAGCTTCGGCCAAGGCCTTTGCGCAGGGTAAGGAGCTCGCCAGCGGTGAGACACCGGTAGATCTGACTGACCCGGTTACGATAACGGTGAAGGCTGCGAATGGTGAGGCTCGTGCCTACGTGGTACGGCTTGCCTACGCACAAGAGATTGAGTGGACTCTGGAGAAGACTGAGTACACGTATGGTGATCAGCCGGTGCCTTTGGTTGCAAAGGCCTCCTCGGGTCTGCCGGTGATCTTCACATCTGATAATGCGGAAGTAGCAAGTGAGGCGCAAGGTGCCCTGCGGATTGCTCATCCGGGTGCGGCGACGATTTCGGCCCATCAGGCTGGCGGTAAACACTTCGCTGCGGCTAAGCAGGTGGACAAGGCTGTGCGTGTGGCCAAGCGTCCGGTGACTGTGAAGCCGAATGTGCGCACTACGTTCGGGGTGCTCTCGCCATGGACTTACACGTACAGTAATCTCGTCAATGAGGATGATGCACGGTCGTTCCCGGATCCTATGCGCTATGGGGCATTCTCATTGACCAAATTGGATGGCACTCCGGTGACGTATAGCGAGGCTTTGCCTGTGGGTGAATACAAGCTCGTTGCCGATGCCGCCAAGGCGTATGAGAACGAGCTGTACACCTTTACCCCTGAAGACGGTTCGCTAATCGTGGAGCAAGGGAGCCATCGTATCTTGGTTGTCTACGTCGTTGATGGGGCGGGGCAACCGCTTGAGGGTGTAATGGTGAATGCGGGTGCCAAGTCTTACCTCACGGGTCAGGATGGTGTGGCACACGCCATCTGCCAGGAGAAGACGGAGCTGGAATGGGTGGCGACCAAGGAGGGTTACTCCAAGGAGTCAGGACGCATTTCTATTCCCGAAGGGAAGGACGGTGAGCTCCGAGTGGTACTGCGCTCAGCGCAAATAGAGCTCAGCTACACAGCTGGTGAGCATGGCTCCCTGGCTGGGATGACATCGCAGCGTGTTGCGAAAGGGGCCAGCGGTGATCCGGTGCTCGCTTTGGCAGACGATGGTTACATGTTTAGCAAGTGGAACGATGGTGTAACGGAGAATCCGCGTGTGGATCGGAACGTGACCGAGGCGGTGAACGTGAGTGCCATCTTTAGCCCCATTACTTACTCGGTAGAGTACGTTCTAGGTGAGGGAGGGAAACTTGTGAGCGGTAGCCTGAAGCAGCAGGTTGCACGTGGTGCAGATGGCTCTCCTGTAGAGGTTGCACCCGCTAGCCAGGACTACTATCTCGAGGGCTGGAGTGATGGGCAGCATGGGGCCACACACACCGTTAAGAATGTGCAGGGTGATATGCGCATTGAGGCTCGCTTTGCCAAATTCCGCACCTTGCCCGATGTCATGGACTTTGAGCGTGGCACACTGGAGGACGGATGGTATACTGTGGGCGAAGGCAGCCAGACAAACCGATTTGTCATAACGGACAAGGCCCCCGATCGTGCTGGGAAGTGGAGACTTGATGGGAAGTTTGCCCTCTGCAATAGTGGAAATCTTTCTCCCTATGGGCCTCTGACAATCACCTACCTCTACACGCCTCGCTACAAGGTGGATGGTGCTGATAAGGATCTCGTCGTGGCATTCGATTACCTCTTCAATCGGCGGGATGGTGATCAACTCATCCTTGAGTACTCTCTGGATGGTGCAACATTCGTTGAGGCAAAGAATCTCCAGCGGATGGTACAGCCGAAGCGCACCACGGAGATCGTGAAGATTGACAAGGATAAGCTGACGGGCCACCAGGATATACAATTCCGCTGGACGTACAAGGCGAGAAAGGGGTATTACACCCTCATCGACAACATTGCCATGTACTGGGATGAGGCCTCTGCGCACGTGCTTTCTTACGAGGCTTTGCCAAGTGAGGGTGGCACGATTACCCTGGATGGTGCCCCTGTGGCATCTCAGAATGTGAACCGTGGTGCTCAGGCAAAACCGGTAGTTGCTACGCCCAATGCCGACTTTAAATTCGTTGAATGGCGGCAGCAGGGTGTCGTCCTGGGCACAGATCCTAAGCTCACCCTTGGTGGGGTCGTGGCTAAGAATGCTACGTATACAGCCTTGTTCCGCCACATGCAACTCGCCCATCTCACCTACAAGGCCATTCCTGCCGTAGGGGGTACATTCAGGGTGGGTGATGTGGAAGCTCAGGAGCAAGACGTTACGAAGGGTGAAGACGCTAAGCCAGTCACGGCTGTCCCGCAGAAAGGATACCGTTTCGTGCGGTGGAACAATACTGGAGCGACAGATCCGATTCTGAAGACCAAGGCTGATGCGGATGCCGAGTACGTGGCGATCTTCGAGCTCCGTCAGTACACGCTCTCCTTTGCAGTTAAGAGCCAGGGTACGCCCGTACAGCAGGCTCAGATCAATGTGGGTACCAAGGTCGAGCGGACTGATGATCAGGGTGCCTTGAGCGTGTCAGTTGTACCAGGTGAGTATGCGTTCACGGTGATTGCCGATGGGTACGAGCCTTACTCTGGGACTGCCACGGTGTCGGATGACGATGTGCAGGTCTCTGTGGAGTTGGTGAAGAAGCAAACCAATGTGGCCCAGGGTAGCACGTTCGTGGTTACCCACGAGGGAGCTCCAGTTGCTGGTGCTATCATCGAGGTGAATGCACACAAGCTGACTACCGATGCGAGTGGTTCGGCTACGGTGCTGCTTGCGCCTAGGAACTCGTACCAGTATACTGTCACAGCCGAGGGCTTTGCTCCAGCGTCTGGCGTACTAGAGCTGGATAATGAGCCTAAGACGGTTAACGTGGCTCTTCAGCGGATTACGTACACTGTGACCTGGTCGATGCCCGAGCATGGGGCTATTACTGTCACGGCTGCTGGTCGCTCCTTGGCAAATGGTGATGCTGTGGTGCAGGGGAGTGAGATCTCTGTAGAGGTCAAGCCCGAAGGTGGCTACAAGCTGGCCAAGTTGCTTGTGAATGGGGAGGATCGCACGGCTGATGCTGCTCAGGGCGTGCTGACGTTGACGGTGTCTGCAAATGTTACCCTTGAGGCGACATTTGCTCCTGTGCCCCAGGGCGAGAAGCCCACTCCGCAGCCTCCGACCGAGGTGGAAGATGGGATATTCGCTCAGGTAGTCGCATTCCCGAACCCATTTGTCAACAACATCCGTGTACGTGGCTTACAGGGTACTGGGCAAATCCGCCTGCTCGATGTTACGGCAGCGGTGATACTCACCACCCCCTTCGTGAATGGCCATGATGTTATACTTCAGTTGGCCGATCTGCCTGCGGGAGTATATCTGCTGGTGATAGACAACGGGCGAGCTAATCGCACGATACGCCTCGTCAAGCAATAGAGGGCGAGAGGTTAGCCGATGACTGAAGAGGGGGGCATTACGCCCCCCTCTTTTTATGCCATCATGTGTACTTCACGCCGGATTACACGTGGCTGCCCCCCATTTCTCTAGCGTGAAGACATGCCGTAGCCACGTGGCGAGTCACCGAGAACGTTGGGCCTATCGCATGGCGTAGCCTTTTCACGGGCTTACATTTTGCAGGCGATCGACGGCTATCCCCTCTTACGCAATTTTGCTACCTTTGCGACCAGTGGATCTGGGGCCCTAGCGCAAAGCCGTTGCCCCAGTGCCCGGCAGTAAATCTTTGCAAATCAAATCGAGGACATTGTCATGGAATTACCCTTCTCAGAATCCTTTCGCATAAAGATGGTGGAGCCCATTCGCATGTCCACGCGGCAAGAGCGCGAACAGTGGCTCAAGGAGGCTCACTACAATGTGTTTCAGCTTCGTGCTGAGCACGTCTTTATCGATCTGCTCACAGACTCCGGTACGGGGGCGATGAGCGATAGGCAGTGGTCTGCGCTCATGATGGGTGACGAGAGCTACGCAGGGGCCCGCTCATTCTTCCGTTTCAAGGAAAGCGTCTCTCGTATCACGGGCTTTGAGCATGTGCTGCCGACCCACCAGGGGCGTGCCGCTGAGAACGTATTCTTCTCAGCTGTGGTGAAGAAGGGGGATGTATGCCCCGGCAACTCTCATTTCGATACCACCAAGGGCCACATCGAATCGCGCGGTGCCATTGCGCTCGATTGCACGGTAGACGAGGCCAAGGATACCCAGCTAGAGGTTCCCTTCAAGGGGAATGTGGATATCGCCAAGCTAGAGAAGGCCCTCAAGGAGTTTCAGGATCGTATCCCGTTTGTCATTGTTACCTGTACGAACAACACGGCTGGCGGGCAGCCCGTGAGCATGCAGAACCTGCGTGAGGCTTCCGCCGTGGCTAAGAAGTACGGTAAGCGACTGGTCATCGATGGGGCCCGTTTCGCTGAGAATGCCTACTTCATCAAGACCCGTGAGCAGGGCTATGCTGATAAGAGCATCAAGGAAATTTGCCTTGAGATGTTCTCCTACGCCGATGCCATGACGATGAGTGCCAAGAAGGATGCCATCGTCAACATGGGAGGTTTCTTTGCCACACGTCATGCTGACTGGTACGACGCTGCCAAGGTGTACTGCATCGTCAACGAGGGTTACATCACCTACGGGGGTATGAACGGCCGGGACATGGAGGCTCTGGCCGTGGGCTTGGACGAGAATACCGAGTTTGACAATCTCAACACACGTATCCGTCAGGTGCAGTACCTGGGTGCTAAGCTCGATGAGTACGGGATTCCCTACCAGCGTCCCGCAGGCGGCCACGCCATCTTTGTGGATGCAACCCGCATTCTTACGCATGTACCCAAGGAGGAATTCCCGGCCCAGACCCTCACCGTGGAGCTCTATCTCGAGGCAGGGATCCGAGGCTGCGAGATTGGCTATATCCTCGCCGACCGCGATCCGCAGACCAAGGAGAACCGCTTCGGTGGCCTCGACCTGCTGCGTCTTGCCATACCGCGACGCACCTACACCGACAATCATATGAACGTGGTAGCCGCTGCATTGAAGAACGTCTTCGATCGCCGCGAGTCCATCACCCGTGGGGTACGCATCATGTGGGAAGCCCCCATTATGCGTCACTTCACCGTTAAGCTCGAACGTTGCTAGCCCAGCTGCCATGTTGCATTCGATGACCGGATTTGGCCTCGGCGAGGCGGAGGGCATATTTGGTGCCCTCAAAGTGGAGATCCGCTCGCTCAACTCCAAATCGCTCGACATCGGTTCGCTACGGCTGCCTAGTCGCTACCGCAACTTTGAGCCCGAGATCCGCTCGGCCATCACGAATCGCCTAAAGCGCGGTAAGGTTGAGGTCTACGTGGCCCTGTCCCGCAGTGGTTCCTACACCACAGAGCGGTTGCAGATCAATGGAGCTCTCTTTGCCGAGGGGCTAGTAGCCATCCAGCGTGTTTGCGAGGAGGCCTGTACCTCGTACTCCGAAGATGCAACCATCTCGTCTATCCTACGCCTCCCGGAAGTCTGGATCACCGAGGAGCAGCCACTCATCGATGAGGAGCGCAAGGCTTTTGCCGATGCGCTCGGGCAGGCTCTCGAGGCCATCGTGAATTTCCGGGAGACGGAGGGGCGGGCTCTTGCGTCGGATCTTCGGGCCCAGGTGGAAGATATCAAGCGTTGCCTGGACGGCGTGGAGCAGATGAAGGAGGAGAGGGCTGCCCGCATGAAGGATAGATTCCGTGAGGCACTTGAGGCAGCACGCGATGCAGACACGCCCCCCGTCGACGAGGCTAGGCTGGCGCAAGAGATTCTCTACCATCTCGAGCGTCTCGATATCAATGAGGAGATCTCACGCCTTTCGCAGCACTGTCGCTACTTCATCGACACCATGGATGGGGAGCTGTCGCAGGGTCGAAAGCTCTCATTCATTGCGCAGGAGATGGGCCGCGAGATCAACACCATCGGTTCAAAGGCCAATCATGTCGGCATTCAGCGGCATGTAGTCGATATGAAGGACAGCCTCGAACGCATAAAGGAGCAGCTCTTAAATGTGCTCTAGCATGTCAGATTCTTACGCCTTTCCTGGTAAGGCCCTCATCATCTCTGCACCGTCCGGTGCGGGGAAGACGACGCTGATATCCTACCTCCGGGCCCATTTCTCCCAGCTGGCCTTCTCGGTGTCGGCGTGCAGCCGCTCACCGCGGCCCGGAGAGCAGGACGGAAAGGCCTACTACTTCCTTTCTGTGACGGAGTTCCAACGGCGCATCGACCGTGGCGACTTCATCGAGTGGGAGGAGGTATACCCTGGCATGTTCTACGGCACCCTCTACGATGAGGTGCGCTCGCTCTGGGCCAATGGCAAGGTGGTGCTCTTCGACATCGATGTCAAAGGGGCCCTCACCCTCAAGCAGAAGTTCGGCTCCACGGCCCTCACCATCTTCATAAAGCCGCCATCCCTGGAGGCACTGCGCGAGCGACTAAGCCTGCGGGCCACGAATACGCCCGACGACGTGGAGCAGCGCATCGCTAGGGCTGAGCTTGAGTTGCAGCATGCCGATCGCTTCGATTGCGTCATCATCAATGATGTCCTAGAGCAGGCACAGCAGCAGATCCTCGGTATCGTGTCCAACTTCCTGGCCTCCAAGTAGGGGCCCAGCCAGCACCGTGGAGGTAGGTCTCTACTTCGGCACCTTCGATCCCATCCACAACGGTCACCTCGCCCTTGCGGGCTACGTGTTGGGGCAGCAGCTTGTGGAAGAGCTGTGGTTTGTCCCATCACCGCAGAGCCCCTACAAGCAGGATCGCCTTATAGCCCCTGCTGCGGATAGGTGTGCAGCCATCCGCAGGGTCATCGATCGCCTGGCGGATCCGCAACTCGCCCTCTGCGACGTGGAGCTCGAGCTACCTACGCCCTCGTACACCATATGCACGCTCCGCGAGCTACATCGACGTTACCCCTCCGTGCGTTTCACGCTGGTCATGGGGGCGGATAGTGCAGTTGCTCTACCGCAGTGGCGAGAGGGTAGTACTATTGCGTCTAGCTATCGAGTCCTCGTCTACCCTCGTCGTGGTCACCCCCTCCCTCCTTCCCTGTTATCCCAATATCCACTCCTTGAGGCTATTGATGCGCCGCTGGTGGAGATCAGCTCTACAGCCATCCGTGAGGGCCGTGCCCGTGGCCAGAACATGGACTTCTACACGCCGCTAGTGTGATGCCTTGCAGGTGAAACCTTCAGTTGCCTCTGCGACCCGCGCGGTGCACCGTCCCTCCAAATAGACCAGAAAGGGCCCATACCGTCCCGAAACCACCTCCCTCTCCCACGTACCTTTGGGGGTTGCCCATCGCCCTCTCTTGCCTCGTTTGCAGGCCTCCTAGCGTCTGCCTGCGACTTGCTCTCGGACTCTACCAATAGCCCTCAGCCGCAGCCTAGGGGCTCAGCTCATGCCTCTCCTAGCGTCTCACCGGGCAAAAATCCATACTCGTACACCTTGGGCATAATACGTATGCGCAGCTCCTCCATTGCGGCTCGCAGCGCATCCAGCAGCCGGCAGTACTCTGCGTTGTCGCTCTTGCTGTTCATCTTGCCCTTGGCATTGTGCCCCTGGAAGTACAGGCGAATGTCGTAGTAGGCTGCATCCACCAATGCTTTGGGCTGGCTATGGTAGTATTGCCACAGGGCTCGTCCAGCAGCGAAAACGTCCTGGGCAGCCTCACCAAACTCTATCGGAGCGTTGGGAATTGTAGACTCGCCGCCCCGGAATAGCCCCCCTTCCATGGGCTCAGCTAGCCGACCTCCCATGTAGTCGGTCATGAAATGGCTTGCAAATAGCCCGTGGGCTCCCACCTCAGCCTCGGTGAAAGGTATCCAGTGGTTCTGCCCTTTCTCGACGCTAATCCGATTCTTGCTGTTGAATAGGCAGAAGGCCAGACCGTCCCGATTGCGACAGGACAGAAAGCCCAGCACCTCATCCGCAGCGTGAGTGTGTGACCATCATCCAGTCCGTGATACTGCATCGAGCGTCAATGTTGCCGATCACCTTGTGCCCTTCCAGCTGACCCATGCCACCGTACACGTCAGCCTCTACCCGTGTGAATGGTTGAGGCGAGCCCCTGTCTCATGCGCCGAAGCCAATGGGGCAATTCTCATGCACGTCGTCGAAAGGGCTAGAAATAGCGAGTGCGGCCGTGCCTGGTATGCACCCCAGAACCGGCGAAAATTGTCACCCACTAGCACCTTTAGGGTGAAAAATGCGCCCAGCGTGCACCTCGTGAGCTCCCATTGCATGCGGGTCGTGTCGTAGGGGCCAAACCAGTCTTGCCCCACCCGCATCTTGAGCTCCTCTTCCCGAATATTACCGTACTTCATGGCTAACCTTAGAGCCGATGCGCTACCAGGTGATGGTGCCGCGCCCCTGGGCCTGGAGGTAGGCGTTGGCCTGCTGGAAGTGCCCGCAGCCAAAGAATCCACGCTGTGCCGACAGTGGCGATGGGTGAGGTGCCGTCAGCACGAGATTCTCTTGCTCATTGATGAGCCGTGCCTTGCGTATGGCGTTGTTGCCCCACAGCATGTAGGCGCAGTGCGGCACGTGCTCCGAGATGTGGCGTATAATGTAGTCCGTCACCGTTTCCCAGCCTAGCCCGAAGTGCGAGAGGCTCTGCCCCGCGCGCACGGTGAGCGTCGTGTTGAGCAGGAGCACCCCCTGCCGAGCCCACCGGCTCAGGTCGCCCTCCGTGGAGCATGCCTGCCCGAGCTCGCTCTGTATCTCCTTGAAGATGTTCTGTAGCGAGGGGGGCAAACTGACACCCTGTGGTACCGAGAACGAGAGCCCCATGGCCTGTCCCGGATTGATGTACGGATCCTGCCCCAGAATCACCACCCGCGTCTCTTGGGGCTCAAAGAATGTCAGGGCCCTGAAGATGTTCTCCGTGCTCGGATATATCGTGTACTTGGTGACCTCGGCCTCCAGTATGCGCGTAAGCTGCCGCAGCGAGCCCTGCGTGTTAGGCGTTTGTAGTACCGATTGCCACCCCGTGGGCAGCTGGGCTATGAGCGTGTTCAGCATCACTTGTTCTCCCGGACAAACCGTCCCTTGATGTAACGGTATTGCCATTGGCTTATGATGAGTCGATTCTGTGCCATCCCCTGCTGTTGCATCGGGATGTCCTCCTCCAGCGTGTGTATAGAGCCCCCCGTGCGGTACGCTATCGTTATGTAGTCCTCATGCGGGGGTAGGGATGTCCTACCGGGTTGTGCCCCGCACAGCAGCACGTGCACTGGCATCTGCACCTCCCCCAGCAGGGCTATATCGCGCACAGGACTCGTGTTGTCGGCTATCAGCACCAGGCTCGAGGCCTCTGGGTAGCGAGCCTGTGCGGCCAGCAGGGCCTCCACGTCGTTCTCATCCTCACCGCCACTACATCCGTGCGAGATGCTTCGCAGCAGCGTGTCAACCGTCTGCTTGAAATTCGGTGGGCTGAAATGGATTCCCCCCGTGCGCCCTAGCACCTTGAGCGAATCGGGCTTGCCGTCCCCGTCGTTGAAGAAGGCACTCCCCACGGTTCGTTGGCTATTGTTCGATAGGGTGAGCCACAGCAGGTATTGCTCGATGTGGGGATCCATGCTGCACGTCACATCCACCACGTAGGCGGCCTTGTTCCACCCATTCCGCAGGAGCGGGCGTAGCACCTCCATGTGGGTGCGTGTGGCGTACTTGGGATCCTCCTTCTGCGCTTCGTGCAGCGACTGGCGTAGCAGGTAGATTCCCGTCTCCACCTGCTTGGTAATCTTGGGGGTCGGCTTCAGGGGCCGCTGCGGAATGCAGTATGCAATGTTTGGCGATGCGGCTTTAGCCTTACGGAAGTGGTGCCGCGCTATGCGCACGCTGTCCTGCCGTGTCTTCATGGCCACACCCTTACGGGCCATCGGCGTTTCGCCCCCCGCATCGGCCTTCGGTTTGGCGGCCCGTGGGGCCCGTTGCAAGCCCCACTCTAGCTTCAGCTCCGCCGTCTGTAGGGGAGGGCTTGTGGTGAAGGTGTGCGTATCAAAGTTCTCTAACCCCCGCACGCTGAAGGTGTAACGATCGCCCAGAGGCACATTCAGCCTGGCTTTCCCCTCCTTATCCGTGGTGGCGCTGAACTGCTCCCCCTTCGAGTTGCGTGCCGTCAGCTGCTGGTTGACCCACGGCTTCCCCACGCTATCCAGGTAGGTGAACAGCACGAGTCCATTCCCCTCGCTGGCCGTGCGACCCGCCATGCGCTCGGGGGGAAGCTGTATCTCTACCGACTCGTCCCGGTTGCTCGTCCCCTTGGTGGTGAAAGTGGTGAACTTGCTGAACTTTTCCACGCTCACTGCGTAGTTAGCCCCCGGCAACAGCGTGACAAATCCTAGCCCGTACTGATTCGTGCTGCATTGCGACGCATCCTTCACGTCAACTCCCGTGAGCCGCACCCGCCCCTGGTAGGGTTTCCCCTGGGCATCCCGCACCTCTAGCCTCACCACGATGCGCCCGGGTTTACTCCCACGCTTGCCCTGGGTGGAGTGATGTAGCCCCTCACCGGCCATCAAAGGTCCCGTGCCCAGAAGCAGCAGGCCCACCGCTAGCAGGCACCGCAGGCTCACCCATCTTGCTACGCCTTCCATTGTTCGTATGAAAGCTTGATGATCTTCAGCACCTCGTTGAGCTGATTCTTGATGGGGATGTAGAATTCGGTCAGGTGCACCGTTGTTCCGTCGATTGTCATCTCGCACTCCAGCCGCTGGCTCGTGCCGTGGCGCAGATTGTGCCAGAAGTCCTCATACTGCATCCGGCTCCAGCCCGGCACAGTGATGGTATCGGCAAAGTGGGAGCCCACCACCAACTCACGCCGTCGGCCGATGCGTGCTAGGTACCTATCGCTGGCATCGGTGATGAAGCCATCCAGGTTGTACTCCACGTAGTACATCATGCTGGCCAGCGTGCGGATCAGATTATCCGTCTCTGCGCTGCGCCGAGAGGCCTCCTCTTGGGTAGCGCGTAACGCCTCGAGGTTCTGGTGGAGCTCCTCGTCCCGATTGGCTAACGCCTCAGCCTGCTCGCGCGACTGTTGTAGCAGCTGCCGGGTGCGTACCCCCACTCGTACGCTGAAGAAGCTTGAGGCCACGGGCAACGAGAGGCTCCGCAGGAAATCCACCACATGCGGCTCAAACATGTTGAACGATGCAAGCTCGATAACGCCCAGGCTCTCCTCTTCATGCAGGAGGGGGAGGAAGACCAGTGCCCGCGGTTCCGCCTCGCCCACTCCGGCCAGGATGGTGGAGTAGTGGGGTGGTACATCGGTCACGAGCTGCACCTCGCGCTCCATGGCGCACGCCCCCACAAGTCCCACCCCGTAGGGGATGCGATCCTCGAGGTACCGTTTCCGATCCCAGGCAAAGGCACTCTTCAGGTAGTACTCTCGCTCGCCCGTGCGCTGTGCCAGCTCATCGTCCAGCAGGTAGAGCCCCCCCTGTTGCGCGCCCACGAATTCGATCAGCCTGCGCAGAAGCTGATCGCAGAGCTCATCGAAGTTGTCTGGGTAGCTCCGTAGCAGCTCGCCAAAGGTGGCTAAGCCCTGACTCGCCCAGGTGCGTTGCGCATTCTCCCGCTCGCGGGCCGCTTGCAGTGCCTGCGCCTCACGGAGGCTGTTGCGCATCCCAATCAGCGATTGCCCCAGCGTGTCATCCTCGCTCAGCAGGGCGATGTCTTGCGTCAGGTCGCCGTGCCCAATGCGTTCCGCCAGCCTGTTCTTAGTGCCCAGCCCATCGATGAGCGCATTCAGCGCATGCGCCATGTCCTCAATCTCATTGCCCGTGGCGATGTGGAGCTTGAGATCCTCTGAGATCGATCCACGCCCCAGCGTTCGCAGCGTGGCCGTGACGGCTTCGATGGGCTTCGAGATGTGGTTCGACACGTTGACCAGAATCACTACCAGCACCAGCAGTGCCACCAGGCCCACTAGTAGCGCGATGCGTAAGCTCCGGTTGGCCGAGGCCTGAATGACCTCCACCGGCACCCGGATCCCAAGGGCCCAATACACGTTCGACTGGTACATCTTCACCGGCACGATGGCGATGTAGTGCTGCCGTCCATCCCTGTCCGAGGTGGTGAAGGTGTGGGTGCGCCCCGTCTTGATCGCCTCACGTAGCCCCTCGCGCGCCGTGGATTGCGGGAACAGAAACTCGATGGGCTTCATCAGCAGCGAGTCGCTCGGGTATGCCGCTATGGTTCCCTCATTCGACACCAGGAACGCCGTGCTCCCCTCGTAGGGCTGAAGGCTGAACACCAGCTTTTGCAGCCAGTCCAGCGCAATGTCGCAGGCCACCAGCCCGGCAAACTGCCCATCCTTGCGCATGGGGGCCGCCACGGTGGTCATCAGCACCCGGTTCGCCAGATTCGTCGACGTGATGTCGAGGTAGGGCTCCCAGATCGAGGCGATATTCCTTGCCTTGAACTCTGCGTACTGCCTCGTGTCGCCCGTCAGGCTCAGAATCATGTTCGAGGTGTCGATCCCCCCCTCCGCATTGCGGAGGAAGGCCCGTGAGACGCGCCCGTAGGGTTTGTTGTAATCCGGCTTGAAACAGGAGAACTCGTACGAGTCCCACAGGGCTATCAGGTCGGGATGCGTGGCGTACACGCGGCCCATCATGTCTAGATGCTCGCGCTGCCACTGCGCCAGGGGCTTCTCGGTGAAGCTTGAGAACGCATCGGCAAGCGTGGTGCTGGCCGACATGTACTGCTCGAAACGGCAGCTCACCTCGTAGGCTGCTCGTTCGGCGCTCAGCAGCACCGTCTCATACGTGTCACGGAGGATCACCTCCCGCGTGGAGCTCACAATGTAGCCCACCGAGGCCACGTAGATGAGCCCCGAGACGGAGAGAACCAGGAACAGAATCTTGTACTTAATGCGTAGCCGAATCGCCATGGCCAATACCTGGGCAGGGTGTGAAGGGGAGGGCGAGTAGCGTCGCACAGTGCGCCGATGCCTCTACCCTGTTGTGCAAAAGTACGAAAAAATGCCGCTGGCAGCCCTCCGTATCTTCCCTAAGCGTGCGTGCCGCACCTCTCTTTGGTCTGTAGACCGACAAAGCCCACAACCTCCTTTCCCATGAGCTCTGCCAAACATTGCATGTGTAGACAATGTACAAATAATATGAGACAGAAACGGGGGTGGCTTGTCAGGTATTATGGGCCGTACGCCCTGGATATCTCGCATTATGTCAAAATTTAATGTCCGTTAGGGTTGCGTTTCCAAAAGAATCGTCTACCTTTGCGTCGTGCTTGTTTAGACAATGTCAAACGAATAGGGGGACGACGGCATGAACACGACCGAATTTCGCAATGAGCTGGTGGCACTGGAATCCAGTTTGCTGCGCTTTGCCCACAGCCTGACCGCTAGCAATGAGGACGCGCTCGATCTGTTGCAGGAAACCTACCTCCGCGCGCTGATGTTCCAGGACTCGTTCCGTGAGAATACCAACCTGAAGGCTTGGACTTTCACCATCATGCGGAACACCTTCATTAACAACTACCGCAGGCTCTCGCGCAAGAACACGACCTTCGACGATTCCGATGACCAACGCGTGCTCAACAATCGGATCGGCGAGAGCACGGCTGACGGCGACCTCGCCTACCAGGAGGTGCTCGGGGCCATCGATAGCCTGAGTGACGACTTCCGCCTACCGCTCCAGATGCATACTCACGGCTACAAGTACCGCGAGATTGCCGATGAGCTCAACCTGTGCATCGGCACGGTGAAGAGCCGCATTTTCTTCTCACGCCAGAAGCTGATGGCGCAGCTGCCCGGCCACGTCGAGTAGGCTGCCCACGTACGTTTCCAACTTTGGATGCGCCGGCCCCGTGCTGCACGGGGCCGGCGTTTCTGTTTCAATGGGTGGTGCTCACCATTCGCGGCGCATACATTCCACCCTCAGCACCCGGGCCATCTTTACGGGTTGAGCGCGCAGGCCCTGCGTGCGCTCCTCGCGGCATCTCCCTGTCAACGCCGACTCAAAGTCTCGCCACCCCCTAAGCGAGCAGCTCTAGCGCATGCACTCCGTATGCGATTTGTATTATAGCCGCTGATTATCAGCTATTTCACGTTGCCGTCTCGTGCCCATAAAAGCGGCAGCTCGAGCCTATTACGGGCTGGTAGGGTGTCTTGCTAAAACCTATCAGCTACGTAGCACCACCGTACCAACGCCGTAGTAAGTCCCAATTTAGTAGGCCAAAGTGCGGTTTTGCTACCTCGCAGCTATGGGGTTGAGGGGGCTTTGGCTAGGGGATTGCTCCCAGCGGAGAGGCTTTACGGGGCTCAGGTGCCGGGACGATTGCCCCAGAGGTGGAGCTGTAGGCGGATGGCAAACCGCCAGTTGCGTCGCACGGCAATCGCAAGGGCCGCCTGCTGGCTCTCGGCCATCTCATCGGGGGTGCGGCCCACGGGCATCACGAAGAGCGGATGTCCCTCCCACCCGCGGAGCCGGCTGAGGTAGAGGGCCTCGATGCGTTGATCGTCCTCCGCATGCCCTACCACAAACTTCAGTTGCAGGCTCTCAGCCCTCGGGCACGCATCGAGCCACTGCTGTAGGGGGACAATGCAGTCGGCAGCACCGAGGGTGCCCCCGGGCGCAATGGGCTGAAGCTTGGGCGAGAGGCTGATGAGATCGATGCGCCGAGCAAGGCCGTCGTGGTAGAGGGTGCCATTGCTCTCCACGGTGATGTGGGGCATGCGCTGCGGGCGGAGTTGACGCAGGTGATCGATGAGCTCAACGAGTCCTTCGGCCTGTAGGAGCGGTTCGCCCCCAGTGATGACCAGGTGTGTAAGCGGCCCGAGGTGTTGGGCTATGCGCTGTGCGAGGGACAGCGTGCTCTCTTGCCAGGCCAGGCTATCGCTCAGGGCGTGGGGGGTGTCGCACGGAATGGTTTCCCCATTAGGGCCAGTCCACTGGCAGCGCAGATTGCAGCCCGCAAGGCGTAGGAACAGACTCGGCACGCCGCAGAGGAGACCCTCGCCTTGCAGGGTTCCGCTCTGGGGCAGCCCCACACGGCTTAGGGGTTCATGCGGGGGAGAGGCGAGCGGGAAGAGTCCCTCAGGGGAGAGGCGTAGGGTGCCCATGCAGCTACCCGAGGAGCGGATCTGGGCTCCCGGCCTCCTGGAAGGCTCGCTGACGCAGTAGGCAGCTGTCGCAGTGACCGCATGGGGTGGTGTCGCCCTCGTAGCATGTCCAGGTGTGCGAGAAGTCTACACCCAGTTCGAGGCCCAGGCGCACCTCATCGGCCTTGCGCATGTGCAGGAAGGGGGCTACGAGACGTATGGGTTGCCCATGCGTGAGCTTGCGCTCGGTGCCCTGGTTGATGGCGGCCTCCATGGCCCGCACGAAGGATTCACGGCAGTCGACGTAGCCCGAGTAGTCGGCTTCGCTCACGCCGAGATAAATGGCAGAGGCACCGATGGATTCTGCGTGCGAGGCAGCTATGGCGAGGAATATCATGTTGCGCGCCGGCACGTACGAGGTGGGTGTCTCGCTGCGCGTCATGTCGCCGGGCTCGATGGGCGCGTCGTGATGAGTGAGCGAGTTGTCGCCCCACAGGGTGGCATCGAGCTGCACGAGCTTGAAGCTGGCCACGCCGGCGCGTTGAGCCTGCCAGCGGGCGCAGTCGAGCTCACGGCTGTGACGCTGGCCGTAGGCGAAGGCTAGGGCGTGCACCTGCCCACACTCACGGGCCGCAAGGTGCAGAACCACCGTGGAGTCGAGGCCTCCAGAGAGAAGGACTATTGCCGTGCTATCCATTACTCGAGCATGGGATCTGGGCCGTACTGCGTGTCGAGTAGGCTGCGACTGTAGACATCCATGGCGCGACGGCTCATGCCCATGCTGCTGAAACCCCCGTCGTGATAGAGGTTCTGCATGGTGATCTTGCGGGTCATGTCGCTGAATAGCATCACGCAGAACTGGGCGCACTCGTGGGCATCGGCATTGCCCAGGGGCGACATGCGGTTGGCGAAGTCCATGAGTCCATCAAAGCCCTTAACGCCGCTCCCTGCAGTGGTGAGGGTGGGTGATTGCGAGACGGTGTTAATGCGCACCTTGCGATCGCGGCCGTAGATGTAGCCGAAGCTCCGGGCGATGGATTCTAGCAGTGCCTTGGCATCGGCCATATCGTTATAGCCGAAGAGGGTGCGCTGCGCAGCGATGTAGCTGAGGGCTACCACCGAGCCCCATTGCACGATGGCATCATTCTTCCAGAGCACCTGTAGCAGCTTGTGGAACGAGATGGCTGAGATGTCGAGGGTCTTGGAGAAGAAGTCGTAGTCGAGGTCGTCGTAGGTTTTGTTACGCCGCACGTTGAGCGACATGCCGATGGCGTGGAGCACGAAGTCGAATTGCCCCCCGAAGTGCGTCATGGCCTGCTCCACCAGGTGTTGCAGATCCTCCATGCTAGTGGCATCGGCCGCTATCACCGGAGCCTGGCATTTCTCGGCTAGCGCATCGAGGGTGCCCATGCGCATGGCGAGCGGGGTGTTGGTCAGAATGATCTCTGCCCCCTCTTCTCGGGCCAGCTCGGCTACCTTCCAGGCGATGGAGCGGTCATTGAGCGCCCCGAATATGATACCCTTCTTTCCTTTCAGCAGATTGTAAGCCATGTCGTTTGCTTGCGTTTAGGGGCTATGAGTTGAGGTGTGCGGCCGTCAGCAGCTCGCGCGCATTCTGGAGTGCCGCCTCGCCAACGGATTCGCCGCTTAGCATCTTGGCTATCTCGTGTACGCGCTCTTGCGGGTCGAGGAGGCGAATGCGGGAGTTGGTGCCCTCGGCGTCGCGCTCTTTGTAGACTAGGAAGTGATGCTCGCCGCATGCGGCGATCTGGGGGAGGTGGGTGACGTTGATGACCTGAAGGCTCTGCGACATCTCGCTCAGGATGGCCCCCATCTGGGTGGCCACGAGACCCGAGACCCCATTGTCTATCTCATCGAAGACGATGGTGGGGAGTGCTGTGGAGAGCGCAAGCTGACGCTTGAGGCTCAGCATGACACGCGACATCTCGCCCCCCGAGGCCACACGGGCCAGGGGCTGAGGGGGAATCTGCGGATTGGCGGTGAAGAGCAGCTGCACCGCATCCGACCCAGTGGGCCCGGGCTCTGGGGTGGGTGATACGTCGACGCAGAACTGCGCATGCGGTATGCCCACCTGGCGGAGGGTCTCCTCCACATGTTGCCCTAGCAGCGGGGCCGCGGCACATCGGGCTTCGTGCAGTGCCTGACCAAGGGTATCGAGCTCGGCGCGCTGTTTCCCGAGCGTGGACTCGAGCTCTTGGATCTTCTCGTCGAAGTGCAGGACATTCTCAATGCGATTCCCCAGCGTCTCTTGCAGGGATAGGAGCTCGGCGATATTCGCGCACCGGTGTTTGGCCATCAGCTGGTGGAGGAGGGCTAGGCGATCTTCCACTCGCTGTAGCTCGTCGGGGTCGGCATCCGCTTGTGTGAGCCGCTGCTCGATCTCCTGTGCTAGATCCCGGAGCTCAATGCGGACGGAGTCGGCGCGCTGTTGCAGGCTCTCGGTGGTGTGATCCACACGCGCGCAGCGGTCTAGGTGCGCACGTAGGGTGTGCAGGGCAGTGAGTGCACCCGGGGTGTCCTCGTCTCCCTGAAGGAGGGCGAGGGCCTGGGTATAATTCTGCATGAGCTCGTCGGCATGGGCGAGCCGCTGCTGCTGGAGCCCTAGCTCTTCTAGCTCGTCGGGCTGTAGCCGGGCTTGCATGAGCTCCTCATGCTGGTGAAGGGTGTACTCATGCTCGCTGAGGGTTTTGGCTTGCTCGCTCCGTAGCTGCCGTAGCTGCTGGCTGGTGGCCATCCATTGGCTGTACATCTCACCGTAGCTGCGCACGAGCGGTGTCAACTTGGCAAAGGCATCGAGCACGGAGAGCTGGAATGGGGCATCCTGGAGCAAGAGGTTGGCGTGCTGGGAGTGGATGTCGATGATGCGCTCAGCGACATCGCGGAGTACGCCCAGGGTGACGGGGACATCGTTGATGAAGGCGCGCGATTTCCCGTTGTCGCCCACCATGCGCCGAATGGTGAGCTGGTCGTCGTAGTCGAGCCCATTGGCCTCGAGGAGCGATTGCAGGGAGTACTGGCGGATGTCGAAAAGAGCCTCCACCACGCACTGCTTCTCGCCCGGGCGAATGACCGAGGCCTCGGCTCGCTGCCCGAGGATGAGTCCCAGAGCGCCGAGCAGAATGGATTTACCAGCCCCTGTCTCCCCCGTGATGGTGTTGAGCCCTGGGTAGAGGTCGAGATCCAGCGTGTCGATCAGCGCGTAATGCCTAATGTGCAGGTGCCGCAGCATGGGGGGCTAGGATTGGGGCTTCTTGAGCATGTCGTCGTAACGCTTGGCGTTGGTGTTGTCTATCTCGCGCAGCACGTTGACGGCTTTGGCCCGCTCGGTGGAGGGCGACTGCTCAAAGGTGGAGATGAGCTCCTCGCGCTTGGCATCGAGGAAGAGCTGAAGGGCGAACATGTCGGGATCGGGCTTCTGGCGATACACCTTCTGCACCTCGAGCAAGGCCTGTAGCATCTGCGCCCGACCCTCGTTGAGCTTGTCGGCCATGAGGTCGAGCCCGCGGCGGTGGTAGGTGTACATGGCGCGGCGCAAGGGCCTATACTTATCGCTGAGCATGTTGGCCGCTATCCAGAAACGGTTCTTGCGGTTCCCCTCGTAGGCTTTCCACCCGCGCTCGGGGGCGTTTTGGGCATTCTGCACTACCTGCTCGGCTTTCTCGAAGTAGGGAGTGCCCCCGAGGGGTGAGAAGGTGTCATAATCGTACCCGAGCACGATGTACACGTAGAAGGCGAGGATGGCCGTGAGATTGCTCAGGTGGGCCGATTCGCTGAACTCGAGCTTCTCGTTCTCGATGTACTTGAACTGGATGTTATTATCCAGGATGTTGATGAGCGGCGCATTGTAGGAGGTGCCGAAAATGGGGCGGCGCGATTGCACGTTGAGAGTGCCCTTGTACTCGTCGGAGCCCACCTGCTCGTTGAGCGTGAATATCATGGTGCACTCTATGCGCTCGCTCTCGCTGTAGACATGCTCAGTCCACTGGGTGCTGTTGAGGAACTCGTACAGGGCACTCTGCATGGTCTGGAAGACATTGCGGTTGGTACCCTGAATCTTCTGCGAGTTGATCTGGATGTTGCATTTGAGCTCTTGCCCCCCGGCAGGGAGCACTGGCAGTGCGAGTGCCAGCAGTGCGCTGACGATGTATGCAGTAACTTTCATTGCCCGGCGGCGGTTAGTAGTTGGGCAAGCTGATCCACGATGTGCTGAGCCAGGGTGGACTTCTCCTCCACCGGGCGTGGCTCGGCGTGCCCGTCTGCAAAAATGAGGGTGGCTTGATTGGTGCTGCTATCGAAGCCCGAGATGTGGGGTACGGGCGTGTTGAGCACGCAGAGGTCGAGGCGTTTGCGCTGTAGCTTAGCCAGGGCGTTCGCAGGCCCGTCGTGGGTCTCGAGCGCAAAGCCGATGAGGCGTTGCTGTGGCCCCTTGGTGGCTCCCAGGCTGGCGGCTATGTCGGGGCAAGCCTCTAGGCTAATCTGCAAGGTGGAGCCCGTGCGCTTTATCTTAGCCGTGGCTGGACTGGATGGGGTGTAGTCGGCCACCGCAGCAGCCATGATGCCGGCATCCATCTTGGGCCACAGGGCCAGGGCTGCGTCGGCCATCTCCCGGGCTGTAGCCACCTGCGTGACGTGTACCTGGCTGCTGGGACTGGGGATGTACTGCGCCGGGCCGGTGATGCAGTGCACGGTGGCACCTGCGGCCACTAGGGCCTCGGCCAGGGCAGTGCCCATGCGTCCGCTGGAGCTGTTGGAGATGTAGCGAACCGGATCGATGTGCTCCCGGGTGGGCCCAGAGGTGAGTAGCACATTGCGCCCAGCCAGCGGCTTTTGCGTGGGGGCTAGTGCCTGCTGGATGACAGCCAGAATGGCCTCAGGCTCGGCCATGCGCCCCTTGCCTTCGAGTCCGCTGGCTAGAAACCCGGAGTCGGGCTCAATGGTGCGCACGCCATCCCGCAGCAACTGCGAGATGTTACGCTGGGTGGCGGGGTGCTGGTACATGTCCAGATCCATGGCCGGGGCCACGATTGTTGGACAGCGTGCCGAGAGGTAGGTGGTGAGTAGCAGATTGTCGCACACCCCAGTGGCCATCTTCGCCATGGTGTTGGCTGTGGCTGGGGCAATGACGAGCAGGTCGGCCCATAGCCCCAGCGAGACGTGGCTATTCCACTGCCCATCGCTGGGGTTGAAGAACTCTGTCAGAATGGGGTTCTGGCTTAGGGTTGCCAGGGTGAGCGGGGTGACAAATTCCCTCGCCGTGGGTGTGAGTAGCACACGCACCTCCGCCCCGTTGCGCTTGAGCAGGCGAACGAGGTGGGCGGTCTTATAGGCTGCAATGCCGCCCGTGATGCCCACGATGATACGCTTGCCACCGAGCATCGGGGGAGGGGCGAGGGTGTCTACTCGGCAGACAGGGTGTCAGCCTCGTCGGTAGGTGCTTGCTCGGTGGTGAATTCGACGCGGTGCACCACGTACTCCTGGGTGGCGAGGAGGGCTGGCTTTGCCATGCGCTCGTACTGGCGCGAGAGCTCTATCTGCTCCTCGTCCTGAAAGATCTCGCGCTCGGGCGAGTCGCCCATGTAGGCAAACTCGTCGAGCTTGCGATGGAGCTCCTGGCTGAGGTCGCAGGTGATCTGATCGGCCCGGCGTGCTATCACCACCGCAGTCTCGTAGATGTTACCCGTCTGCTCCGCAAGATCCATGACGTTGCGGGTGATGGTGTTGTGAGGCGCATTCAGCTTGCGGTACTCGAGTATCTTATCCATGGGATAGGCGATTTGCTATGTAAGATGCCGTCCGCCCTACGTGGGAATGGGCTGGCAGGGCCTACTTATTCAGGAATTCGGGGTCGGGTGACTTACCCAGGAACTCCATGGCCCGGCGGTAGTACTGCTTGGCCTCGGAGGCGTACTGGGACTTCGGGAACTCGCTGATGAAGGAGAGGAACTCATCGACAGACTGCTGATAGCGTTCCCGCTGCTTCTCGGAAATGCTATTCTTCGCCATAAGGTATGAGCTCTTGAGGATGAGGAATAGCTGCTCCTCGCGGTAGGGGCTGATGGGGTACTTCTCCAGGCTGTACTTGAACGCCACGATGGCCGACCGGTAGAGCTCCTGCCGGTAGTAGGTCTTGGCTGCATCGTAGTTCTTTTGCATCAGCTTGCTGTAGAGATCCTTCAGGCACTTATCGACCTCGAACAGGTGTGAGCTCTTTGGGAACTGCTCACGAAACTGCTGAAAGAGGGCGATCGACTTGAGGGTGAGCTCCTGATCGAGCGATGGGCGTGGCGAGGCAAGGTAATTGCAGTAGCCAGCCAGGAAGAGCGCCTCCTCGTAGAAGGTGCTACGAGGATAATTGGTGGTAAACTGCTCGAATGAGTAACCCGCCAGCATGTAATTCTTGTCGCGGTAGTAGCAGTCGGCCAGGTAGTAGTAGGCACTATCGGCCCGCGCACTGGCTCGGGAGAGCGGCGCAATCTTCTCGAGTAGCTGGATGGTCTTGTCGTACTTGCCCCGACCGTAATAATCGAGCGCAGCCTTCCACTGACGCTGCGTGTCGTTGCTCTTGAGTAGCTTCTCGAAATTATTACATGACACCAGCGGCAACACCAGTGCCACTAGCAGAGATAGCCCGAGGATTCGGGATCCTCGATGTGTATGGAGTTTGTGCATAGGTATGTTTGGCGCAAAGGTAGGCTTTTTTCAAAAATGCGGTGCCCATTGTGCTAGCCTGGGAAGAACGTAGTTCTGGGCGATTTTCTTACATTTGTGGGTAGGGATTGATGCCCGCTATGGGCATCCTAAACCAGCGTATCCGATAATGGCCCACATTATAAGCGTTCGGGGGATGACTCCCCGCATTGGTAAGAATTGCTTTCTGGCCGAGACGGCCGTTATCATCGGCGACGTGGAGATCGGCGACGATTGCAGCATCTGGTATGGGGCAGTGCTACGTGGCGATGTGAATCCTATTCGCCTGGGCCGCGGCGTGAATGTGCAGGATAACGCCGTGCTGCACACCCTACATCAGAAGTCGGTGGTTACGGTGGGCGATAATGTCTCCATTGGGCATAATGCCACAGTGCACGGGGCCGATGTGCACGCTGGGGCCTTGGTGGGCATGGGGGCTACGGTGCTCGACTATGCCCAGGTGGGTGAGGGGGCTATTGTGGCCGCAGGGTCGCTAGTGCTGAGCAGGTGTGAGATTCCTCCCCGGGCACTGTTTGCAGGCGTGCCAGCCAAATTTGTCAAGACGCTCACCGATGAGCAGAGCCGTAGTATGGCTCTGGCCACGGCAGAGGGTTACCGGACGTACGCAAGCTGGTTCCTCGCCCCCGATGTGGTGCGCGAGGAGCGTATGTCGTAGCAGAAGTCCGTACCGACAGCTATTCTGCTCCCTGCGCGCATGTGGAGTGGTAGGGCGACGGGCCGGGTCGGGAGGAAAGACCTCATGGAATCTGCTCTAGGTCTTCGGGTGATAGCACGCTGATAGAGGCTCCGTGCCGTATGATGTGCCCCTTGCGGACGAGGCTCGTGAGCGCACGGGATAGGACTTCCCGGCTGCATCCAATCAGCTGCGCCAGCTGTGTCTGCCCCAGGGGGAGTGCTAGCGTATCGCCGTGCGCAGATTGCCTATGTAGACGGGCGAGTAGGAATGCCGTGCGTCCCTCGACGCTTTTACTCAGCATGGCCTGATGCCATCGCAGCACCGCTTGAGTCTCGCAGGCGCATACCTCCGCTAGATGAAAGGCTAGGTCGGGGTTCTTACGGGCCGCATTCAGTAGCACGCTGCGAGGTATTGCCATGATGCGTGCGGGCATGAAGGCTTGTACCAGGTAAGTCGTGGTGCTATTGCAGAGGGAAGTGGATAGGTTGAGCCACGTCTGCCCGAGTGCCAGCTGTGGCACGGGTGCTTCTTGTGCTCCTATCGAGGGTTGAATGATTGCTCCGCCCTCCAACAGGTAAATGCAGGGGGCATTGGGTAGCAATGTGGCGTGAAAGCTCTGCTTTTTTGACAGTGTGCTGATGTTGGCCTGCTCGGCGAGTCGGATGAGCTGCAACGCTGGTAGGAAGCGGAGTTGGGGCATCTGCTGGGCAAACTCAACGGCGGTCATTCGGCGTGACGGTTTTATTGCCTGTGTGATTTTTATCACAATGATAGTAATTTCCGCAGGAATTCGCCGTAAAGTGTGCAACCCTTGGCGGGGTGAAACCGTTCTGGGTGTCGTATGGAGCGTGCGATGGCAAAGAAGCAGGCGAGCCTGGTGGGAGGCTTGGTGGCGCAGATGGCGGAGAGAGTCATATCGATCGACGACATCGTGTACCTCTTCGATCAGATTGACAATCAGATTTTGGAGCTGCACCGCTGCTCGTCGGAGGATTTCCTGGGGCTCAATGCCCGATTTAAGGGTTTCTACAAGGATGCGAAAGGCATTTCAGCCTGCGCCGGCGATCTATTCTTGCTATTTGCCGAGGGGGCTAATCGTCGTCTGATTGCCGACCTCACGGATTTTCACGCGGGGATAGGTCAGAGCCAGGCGCATCTGGCCGAGCTGCTAGAGTCCAGCCTTTCCACCATGGCACAGATGCGGGCGAGGCTTTCGGCACTATACCTCCCGCTGCGTAACATGGCGCAAGCTGTGGGGACACTCAGCCTGCTGCTGACTAATCTCACCCTGGGGCATAAGCCCTTCTTACGCATGGCGCAGCACACGACGGAGAGCTTCAACGCACTGCGGGGCGAGGTAGATCACTTTGCTGAGCGTATCAACGGGCTAGGACGCACGGTGCGCCACTACGGAGGCCAGCTGGAGCAGGCCCAGCAGCAGGTGCAACAGGTGCGCGGAAAGGCCCGGAGGAGCCTCGATGCGGTTCTAAACTCAGTGCATTACGGGCTGCTCCTGTTCGCCGAAAAGCATGCGGAGACTAACGCCCGGGTACCGGACATTTCGCAGAAGACGGAAAGCACCTCCAAGAGCATTGCTGGCATCATCACGAACCTCCAGTACCAGGATATCATCCGTCAGAAGATGGAGCATATCCAAGCGGCCCACCAGGAGCTGATGGGGCGCCTGCGCACGGAGCGCGAGCATGCTGAAGAGGGCAGCGCAGGGTGGATAGACATGCTCATTCAGATTCGGGACATATCGGCGTTGCAATCGGCACAGCTGGTGGCGACGAATCGCGAGTACCAGCATGCCATCGAGACACTGTCGCAGAACTTTCAGAGCATTGCGCACGACATGGAGACGATAGCGGAGCTCAGTCGTGACACGCTGCGTATGGAGGGTGAGGGCAGTGGCACCACGGCCATTACCGGCTTGCTGGAGCGTCTCAGGGGGTCTCAGGGAGAGCTGAAGACGCTGACGCAGGTAGTGCCAGAGTTCCATGAATTGCAGGCGGAACTTGTGACTGAAGGGCAGACATTGTGCGCTGAGATCGAGGTGTGCATGGGCGACTTTCGGCGTATGATAGGCCAGATTGAGCCACTGCTGACGATACCTGAACGTGCGGCTCCCAATGCGAGCTTCACCATGATAACGCAGCAGATGGGTGCCGTGGTAGATGATCTCGTGGCCAATGCGGATAAGGTGACTACCAATGTGGCGGGCCTGGGAAAGGGTTGCGCTGCGCTGATGATGTGCGAGAGCGACCTGAAGGAGTCCCTACAGCTATGGAAGAGCTTTGAGGAAGGGGTCGATCGCATGCATGGCATCGGGACGGGTCTGGCGCAGACGGCTGGGAGGAGCGCAGAGCTGCTTGCGCAGATAGAGGCCATGAGCAAGAAGGTGTCGCATGACACTCGGATTGCGATGTCGGAGATCCGCTATTACGATCTGTTCGAGGGTGTGATTGGGGAGATTATTGATGCGCTCAATGCCATCAGCGCACGGATTCGTGAGGAGGTGCGTGGCGAGGGAGCCGCAGGCAACCTGGAGAAGGTGCGTAGGCACTACACGATGGCGAGCGAGCATAAGATCCATGACTCGTTTCAGGGTGAAGGCGATGTGGATCTATTCGGCGACGAGGTGATAGACGAACCGGAGGAGGACGACGATGGGCTAGAGCTCTTCTAGTCCATGGCTGATAGGTAACCAATATAGGGATTGGCAATGAAGACAGTAAAGCTGAAGGCGAGCGGCGGAAAAGCCAAGGGAGACGGCATCCTACAGGTGCAGGGCAGCCTGACGCTCGATTGTGTGGAGGAACTCCTGAAATTCTTCCGTGAAGGGGTGGCGAAGTATCAGAACATCCGGGTGGAGGCCGCAGGCGTGACGGGGATCGATCTCGGCTTTTTGCAGCTCCTGCATGCCCTAGACGAGTGCCAGCACGCCAGGGGAAAGACATTGGACGTGTCGCTTGCGTTGGAGCCTGAGATGGCCCAACTGCTACGCCATGCGGGGTTTGCGCATTGGACAGGCCAGTTACATGACGGGAATAACAGCTAAGTAGTATGCCTAAGAGGATCTTGATTGTGGATGACTCTGAGAGTATCCGCGAGGTGGTGAGCTTTACACTTGAGAACGAGGGATTCGATGTGGTAGTGGCCAATGATGGGACGGATGCTCTCACAAAGCTCGATGGCACGCCCGTGGATCTCATCATCACGGATCTCCACATGCCCGAGATGGATGGGATCACCCTCATCAAGCACGTGAGGGGTATGGAGCTCTACCAGCGGATCCCCATCCTGTTTCTGACGACTGAGTCCCAGACGAGCAAGAAGATGGAGGCCAAGGAGGCCGGGGCTACCGGGTGGATCATTAAGCCCTTTGTGCCAGCCAAGCTAATTGCTGCCCTGAATAAAGTGCTACGCTGATGGACGTGAAAATGGACAGCTTTAGGCAGAAGTTCGTTGAGGAGGCCGCAGATCTCATCGAAAGCCTAGAGAAGACGGTGCTCGAGCTCGAGGAGAGCCCGAGCGATGCGGATATCGTGCAGCGCGTCTTCCGCATTATGCACACGCTCAAGGGGAACAGCAGCATGTTCGGCTTTGAGCAGATCGACCGCTTCACGCACCAGATGGAGACCATCTACGACCTAGTGCGCAGTGGCGACCGTGAAGTCAGCAAGGCGATCCTGGATGTCACCCTGCGCTCTGTGGATCACCTCAAGCGTCTGCTGGAGGAGGCCGGCGTGGAGAGCGTCCAGCTCATGCGTGAGCAAGATGAGCTGGTGGCCCTGATGGATGGCATCATAGAGGGCCGAGAGGATGGGGAACAGGGTGCTGACGCTGTGCCAGCTGAAGAGCCTCAGGAGAAGGCCGAGGCTAGTGCGGATGGGTTTGAAACCTTCTACATTCGCTATGCACCAGTCTCCGACATTTTCAATAATGGGACGAATCCGCTCTACCAGGTGGACGAGGTGTATGCGTTGGGGCCATGCCGGGTGAAGGTGAACATGGAGCGGGTACCCTCTCTGGAAACCATGGAGCCGTCCTACTGCTACACATCGTGGGAGATCGTGCTGGCTACGCAGCAGGGGCGCAATGCCATCGACGATGTGTTCATCTTCGTAGAGGGTGAATCAGATCTGGAAATCCAGCGTCTCGAGTCGGGCAATCTGCTACAGAATGAGACCTTTGTGAGCGACCTTGATGCACTCTGGGATGGCCGGCCTGGCACAATCGGGGTGGAAGAGCTGCGCCATATTGTGCCTGAGGCGGTAGTGGTGCCCGAGCGCAAGAAGGAGGGCCTTAATAGGGGAGAGGTGAAAGACGTGGCCATATCGTCGATCCGTGTGGCCTCGGAGAAGCTCGACGAGCTGATGAATCTCGTCTCCGAGCTCGTGACCACGCAGGCGCGCCTCACCCTGTTCGCCGAGAAGAGCAATCTGCCCGGGCTCGTGAGCATCTCGGAGAATGTGCAGAAGCTCAGCCGACAGCTCCGCGACATTGCCTTCAGCATTGTCCTGATCCCGATAGACAATCTGATTACCCGCTTCCACCGTCTGGTGCGCGACCTCTCGAAGGGCCTCAACAAGGATGTCCGCTTCGTGACGGAGGGCTCCGACACAGAGCTTGACAAGACGATCATTGAGGGGCTGGCCGATCCGCTGCTGCATATCCTGCGCAATAGCCTGGATCACGGCATAGAGGATGCGGAGACCCGCGAGCGAGCCGGGAAACCACGCCAGGGTACGATTTTGCTCAAGGCCTTCTACTCCGGCACTAACGTCATGATACAGGTTTCCGACGACGGGGCTGGTATCGATTCCAAGGCGGTACACGCTAAGGCGGTGGAGAAGGGAATTATCGCAGCCGATCGGAAGCTCTCCAAGCGTGAGTGCCTCGATATGATATTCACGCCTGGTTTTAGCACCTCGAAGGTCGTCACCGACGTTTCCGGGCGCGGCGTGGGTATGGACGTGGTGAAGCGTAAGATCGCCGAGCTACGTGGTGAGGTGGAGATAGACTCCGAGAAGGGTGTGGGCACCACTATCACCATCAGGCTGCCTCTCACGCTATCCATCATCGACGGGTTACTCGTTCGGGTGGCCGATACCTCCTACGTGATCCCGCTCTCTGCTGTGGATAAGATCTACGCCGTTGAGCACCGCAAGGTGGTCAACCAGTTCAATGACGTGGTCGAGCTGGACGGCGTGCAGATCCCCTTCTTCAATCTGCGCGAGGAGTTCGAGCTCGCAGAGTTCACGGGGGAGATGGAGCAGGTGGTCGTAGTACACTTCGAGGAGAAGAAGGTAGGCTTCGTGGTGGACATGGTGGTGGGCGAGTACCAGGCTGTGCTGAAGCCGCTCGGCACGCATTACAAGAACCAGGACATGATATCGGGTGCCACCATCCTGGGCGATGGCACGGTGGCCCTAGTGATGGATACGAACCGCAGCATCAAGTACTTCACCAAGCACGAGGAGTTTACACTTGGTGCCGAGAGCGGGACGAACGACGATAACAAGCAAAAGTAACAAGGCAAGGCCATGAATGAGCATAAAGGCGAGGGGATGTCAAAGATCAATTCCTATCTCACATTCAAGCTCGGCGAGGAGAAATTTGCAGCCCATGTGAGCAAGGTGCTAAACATCCTCGAGATGACTCGCATCACGGAGGTACCCAAGTCGCCCGACTACATGACAGGGGTTATCAACCTTCGGGGCTCGGTGCTCCCTGTGGTAGACACGCGCATCAAGTTCGGCATGACACCCACCGAGTTCACCCCCAACACGTGTATCGTGGTGATGGACATTGACCTCGAGGGGGAATCAGTTTACGTGGGGGCCCTGGTGGACGCTGTGCAGGCTGTCATCGAGATCGAGGATCAGGATATTCTGCCGCCTCCCTCTCTGGGCACCAAGTACCGCTCGGAGTTCATCGTGGGGGTGGCCAATGTCAATGACAGCTTCGTCATGATACTGAACATGGACGAGGTCTTTAGCACCGAGGAGATCGTGAGCATCCACGAGCACACGGTGGAGGCCCCAGAGGCGCAGGAGTCGGAGAACTCGCAGGAGTAATCATTCGTTACCACATCCAGAGGCTGCCAGGTGTAGTGCCCGTGGCAGTAAACGAGAAGAAGCATGGCAGACACAGAGCTTCCGTACGCCGAGCTCCACAATAGCTACCGGGTTGAGCTTGGCGATAGGGACTTCGAGCGCTTGAGTCGGTTCATCTATGCCGCCGCTGGGATCAAGATGCCGCCGGCAAAGAGAATCATGCTCCAGAGCCGCCTGCAAAAGCGCCTGCGTGAGCTCAACATCGCCGACTTCACCACCTACGCCGACTATGTGCTCAGCGAGCGCGGCCAGCAGGAGGAAATCATCCACATGCTCGATGTGGTCAGCACCAATAAGACCGACTTCTTCCGTGAGCCGGTGCACTTCGACTTCCTGCGCGATGTCGTGCTGCCCGAGTTCTTTCACGGACAGGATCGGGGTCGCATCAACGTGTGGAGTGCCGGATGCTCTAGCGGCGAAGAGCCATACACCATCGGCATGGTGATCTCCGATTTCATAGCGGGCCACCCCGGTTGGGATTTTAGCGTCCTGGGCACCGACCTGAGCACTAAGATCCTGGCTGCTGCCGTCAATGCGGTGTACAAGGAGGAGCGGGTTGAGGGGATCCCATTGGCCACCAAGCGTAAGTATTTCCTGCGGAGCAAGGATCGCGAAAAGGCCACCGTGCGCATCATCCCCGAGCTGCGACGGCATATGCACTTCCAACGGCTGAACTTCATGGATCCCAGTTACACCATTCACGAGATGTTCGACGTGGTGTTCTGCCGCAACGTGCTGATCTACTTCGATCGGGCCACGCAGGAGGCCGTCATCCGCAAGCTGTGCACCAAGCTCAAGCCGAATGGCTACTTCTTCCTGGGCCACTCGGAGTCCATTATGAACATGAATCTACCCCTGGCGCCCATCAAGCCAACCATTTTCCGCAAGAAGTAAACGGACACATGAAACGCGAGGAGTCGAACATTGCACCGTCCACGGCCGAGTGCCCCCGGCACGCCGCCCTCTCCGATGCTGAGCTGCTCGAAGAGCTACGTCGCCGCATCATGCGCGCCAACCAGACGGTGGAGGAGCTCACGAGCCTGAATGAGGAGCTGCGCATTGTCAACAAGAAGCTCGAGGAATCCGAGGAGCTCAAGAGCCACTTCATCAGCAATATCACCAACGAGATCATCAATCCCTTCACCTCTATACTGGGCCTGTCCAGGGCGATACTGAGTGTCGATAAGGAGTCGTGGAAGAAGGTAATCTCCATGGTGGCCCTGATACACGCCGAGGCCTTCAGCCTCGACTTTCAGTTCCGTAACATCTTCTTCGCGGCCAAGCTCGAGGCCGGTGAGGCTCGCCCGGAGGTGTTGAACTCGAACATTCGTGCCCTCGTAGAGGGGGTCGTGGAGAGCTTTCGCTTCGAGTTGCGCAAGAAACGCCTCAACCTCTCGGTGGTCGACAGCTTGCCTGGCAGGCCACAGGACGCCGAGCCCTTCATGTTCAAGAGCGATCCAGCCTACATCAAGCTGATACTGGCCAATCTGCTCAGCAATGCGGTCAACTTCAGCTATGAGGGAGGCGACATCGAGATCGCCTGTGCCTTGCGTGATAACAGGCTCGTGCTCAGGGTGCGCGACTACGGCACAGGCATTGCCCCTGAGCAGCTCAGCTCCATCTTCGATCGCTTTAAGCGGGGTGACAACGGCATCAACTCCGTCAACCGTGGCCATGGCCTCGGCCTCTCTGTGAGCAAGGCCGTCATCGATTTGCTCGAGGGCCAAATCACCGTGGAGAGCGAGCCGGGAGTAGGATCCGTCTTCGAGATCCAGATCCCCGAGGCCACTACCCCCGTGGAGGGATTTGCCTCCGAGGCCAATGAGATATTCTTCGATGATGAAGAGATATTCTGATGGTGGCCATGGCGACACGAGAGACGCACTTCCTCTACCCTGCTGCGCTCTTTGCGAGCCCAACACCCGTCACGGTATCCACCATACTGGGCTCATGCGTGGCCGTATGCCTATTCGATAAAGAGCGAGGCATCGGGGGTATTAATCACTACATGCTCCCATTCTGGAACGGGCAGGGGCTAGCTAGCCCCAAGTACGGGAACATCGCCATCGAGAAGCTCCTCGAGAAGATGCTCTCGCTCGGTTGCCGCAAGGAGAACCTCGTAGCCAAGGTCTTCGGTGGGGGCGAGGTCATCGAGACGCACTCCCAGTTCCATATCGGGGCGCGCAACATTGAGCTGGCCACCACCACGCTCCGTGAGCTTGGCATCCCCCTGGTGGCGCGCAGCGTGGGGGGCCCCAACGGGCGTAAGCTCGAGTTCGACACCGAAACAGGAGCCGTGAGGCAGCGGCTGATCCAGAAAACTATTTAGCAAGCGAGAGCGATCCTAGGTCATGCGTAAGTTCAGGGTACTCATTGTGGACGATTCGGCGCTGGTGCGCCAGAGCCTTAGCGACATCATAGCCTCCGATCCCCAGCTCGAGGTGATGGGGACGGCTGCCGACCCCTTCTTTGCCGCTAAGAAGATCGCCCAGGAGGTGCCCGATGTCATCACCCTCGACGTGGAGATGCCGAGGATGGACGGCCTCACATTCCTGCGCAAGATCATGAGCCAGCATCCTATGCCCGTGGTCATCATCTCCAGCCTGACGGAGCGAGGTACGCAGACAGGTATGCGCGCCCTAGAGCTAGGGGCTGTGGAGATCATCACCAAGCCGAACATGGATGCCCGGCGGTTCATTGAGGAGTCGCGCATTAAGATCTGCGATACCATCAAGGCTGCGGCGCACGCCCGGATCCGTCGGTACACCGGGGCTAGCGAGGCGCACCAGATGCCCCACCAAGTACCCCCGAAGTATACGGCCGATGCCATCTTGCCCGCAGCCGAGGGGCGCCTCAGCATGATTAAGACCACCGAGGTTGTTATTGCCGTGGGTGCCTCCACGGGGGGTACCGAGGCCCTCACCAAGTTCCTAAAGGCGATGCCCGTCGATTGCCCCGGCATTGCCATCGTGCAGCACATGCCCGAGAAATTCACCTCATCCTTTGCCAAGCGTCTGAACGAGCTTTGCAGCATCAACGTCAAGGAGGCGGAGAACGGCGATGCCATCCTGCGTGGCCATGCGCTCATTGCCCCGGGCAACTACCACATGCTGCTGAAGCGTTCTGGGGCCAAGTACTACGTTGAGGTCAAAGAGGGGCCGCTCGTGAATCGTCACCGTCCGTCGGTCGACGTGCTATTCCGCAGCACGGCTCGTTACGCTGGGGCGAATGCCCTGGGAGTCATCATGACAGGCATGGGTGACGACGGGGCCCGGGGCCTACTGGAGATGAAACAGGCTGGGGCCAAAACCATTGCGCAGAGCGAGGAGTCGTGCGTAGTCTTCGGCATGCCCAAGGAGGCCATCAAGCTGGGGGCCGCCGATCAAATTCTACCTCTCGAGCAGATAGCTCCCGCCCTTCTCAAGCTAGCTTAGCACTGGGTGCCCAGCGCACCAGATGACAGGGGGAATCCGCGCAGGCGAGTTCCCCCTCTTTCTTTGCCATGGGGAGGCCCCTGAGGGTGTGTGAAACCCGATCCTTACGGCAGCATCAGCGCAAACCCCACCAGCGCGGGCACGAGTACTGATAGCACGAGCCCATGGTAGATAGACACCACCGCATTTGCCGGGTGTGTGGCCACCGTGATGAAGGGTAGCACCGTGTCCATGCTTGTAGCTCCAGCTGCGCAGACGGGCGCATAGTCCCCAGCCCAGCGGGCAATCAGCGGAGCGAGTAGTAGGGCCATCAGCTCGCGGAACACGTTGCTCAGCAGGGCCAGCGCGCCCACCGTGGGGCTATGCTGCTCGCAGATGATGATGCTCGACAGGCTGTAGTAGCCAAACCCCGCGCCCACGGCCAGCGCATCCTTCACCATCAGGGAGGGTAGTACGCACCAGGCCACGAGGGCCCCGAGGGCGGTGCCTACCACGGTCAGGAGCGGTAGCAGGAGCAGGTGCGGACGCATGTGGCGCACGCCTTGCAGCGTTTGCCCATCGGCTCCCACCCCAATCCCCACTAGCACCATGAGGACGTAGAGTACCCAACTGGTAATGCGTCCCTCCAGGAGCCAGGCGGGTAGTTGCTCAGAGGCCCCTAGTGCCACGCCCACGGCGAATACGGCCAGGAAGGAGAGGGTGCTGATGAGCCCCCTTATGCTCAGACTACCGCCCATAGCGTCGAGCCAGCAGCCAGGCTAGGAGCACGCTTCCAGCCACTGTGAGAGCTGCGATGACGAGGGCCTGCCCCCCCAGTGTGGGTAGTGCGGTGCGCACCTCGCCGGAGCTCCCCAGGGCTATTCCCAACGAGAGTAGCAGACCGTACACGGCCACCGTGGTGGCTATGCTGGCAATGCGTTGTACCCTGGCGTGTCTACGTAGCGGGTAGCCGGCGACAACCCCTAGCGCCATCAGCGCGATTAGGAGCGCCATAGGTGGAGCGGGTACTCGCCTCGATCCACCAGTGCCTGTAGCTTTGCCTGCACGGCCTCCCGATCGCCAGGGTAGGTAACCCCGCACCATAGGGACGATGTGGGTAGCACCTGGCACGTGGCCTGGCCCCCGGCCAGAGCCTCTGACACCACGCTAGGGATGTAGCACTCGGCCGTATCCAGCGGATGCCCCGAGTTGAAGAATCGGCGAATGTACTGCTCCGTGCGCTCAATGAAATCGGGCGTGAAGCCCCAGCAGTTCATCGATACCGTGTCATTCTCATCCAGCGTCACTGGAGCGTTGCTCGCCGCGGTGTCCACAATGCGGTCTCCCACCCGTTGAATCTTGGTGTGCTCCTGTATAGAGGTCAGCATGCCCCGCGCATCGGTGCGGCATACCCCGCGCGACACGGTACCCTCCTCCGAGAGGGTGCGTCCTAGCTGGTATCCCACCATGCAGTAACAGCCCGCCTCGTGCGATTGTGCGAGGGCTTTCGCCAGCACGCTAAAGGCGTCTCTCCCGTAGAAGTCGTCGGCATTGATGGCTGCAAATGGCCCATCGATGGCCTCTCGGGCGCACCATATGGCGTGCGCCGTGCCCCACGGCTTGCGGCGATCTGCCGGGGCGTGGAGCCCCGTTGGCAGCGAGTCCAGCTCCTGGAAGGCTAGCGACACGGGAACATCGCCAGGCAGACGGCTCAGTACGCACGTGCGAAAATCGTCGGCAATGTCCTGTCGAATCACGAATACCACCCGCCCGAATCCGCCACGCATGGCATCGTACAGGGAGTATTCGAGGATGGTGTTCCCGCCGGGCCCGATGCCATCGAGCTGTTTCACGCCGCCGTAGCGGCTCCCAAGGCCTGCGGCCAGGATGACGAGTGTGGGTTGTGTTGCTGCCATGCTCATGCGGGGTCTGTGTGACCCATTCTGCCGCGAAGGTAGTGCAACGCGGCCAAGTGCTTAGCCTGTGCCCATTCGCCCCACCAGCCACTTACGCCCTGCCGGGCTGTCGGCTCCGACTGCCGCAAGTGCCCGAATGCGCCACGGATCATTGCCTGCCGTGCTGCGCTCTCGTCGGGCTTGGGGGTACCCCAGTGACTCTGCGCTCACTCCCCTGCGGGCGTACGCTCCCCTCTTTTGCGACGGTGGACATCATCACCGTAGCAGCGCGCTGCCCACGCCGACTCTACGCCTGTGTTCGCCCTGCAAGCTGCTGCGTTAGCGCAGCCGTTCTGTGGTTATTTTGTAAAACAGAATAAAATTCTTGCAATAATCGCCCCTCTTTGTAAAATGAAAATACGTTTCCCAAGGTGCAGCTGTTCGGAGTAACGGGGGCCTCTTTGGTGCTATTTCGATACCCGCTTACTCCCTATCTGCTCCGTGGCAACGCCGTACCAACGCCCTATCAAGTCCGAATTTGGTAGGCCAAAGTGTATTCTTGGTGCCTATTTGCCGCGGCGATGCCGGGGTGTTGATGAGCGCGGTGTTTACTTATGCGAGCGCAGCATCAACAATGGTTCATGCTGGTAAAAATCGCTACCTTTGCCCGGGTGATGCTGGCCGTGGGGGCCATTTTGGACTACGGGTATGGCGCAGGCGGCGGATGAGCTAGGGCGTTTCGTGTCGACATTGCGGGAGTGCACAGCCTACGATCTGTCGGACTACTCGGAGGCCTCGCTGCGTCGGCGGCTGCGTATGCTGCTGGAGGAGGAGGGGGGGCTTGAGAACCTGCTCGCGCGCATCCGTCATGAGCCGGCTTACGGGGCCCGGGCGGTGAACCGTATTACGGTGAACACCAGCGAACTGTTCCGCGACCCCGAGGTGTGGCTCACGCTGCGAAGCCGGGTGTACCCCACGCTCCGCAGTCGCTCGAAGCTCAACATCTGGCACGCGGCCTGCTCCATGGGCCAGGAGGTGTACTCCGACATGATGCTGCTCGACGTGCTGGGGCTACTCCAACGGGCCCGCATCTTTGCCAGCGACATTAACAGCGAGGTGCTGGCCCAGGCGCAGCTAGGGGTGTACCGCTACTGCCTCAACCTGTCGTACTTGGACAATTTCGATCGGGTGATAAATACAGATCCGCTGAACTACGAGGCGCGCCCCGCGGTGCCCTACGAGCGTTACTTCGCCGTGGACAAGGCGTGCGATGAGATCCGGATGCACGATGCGCTGCGCGCGCGCCCCATGTTTCGCTGTAACGATCTGGTGCGGGCCACCAACCCATTCTACATCAAGTTCGACGTGATCTTTTGCCGCAACGCGATCATCTATTTTAACAGTCGGCTCCAGAGTCGTATCTTTGAGATGTTTTACCAGAACCTCCATCCCGGGGGCATCCTCGTGCTAGGGGCCCACGAGACGATGGGGGGGATGTGGGCTGATCGGTTCAGCCGCATGGCGCAGGTGTACGTGCGCAAGGACATGTAGGAAGGGGGATGGCACGAGGTTTACGATGGCGCTGGGGCGCGAGGGCCCTGAGCCTCCAGACGGTGGTGCAGCTGTTCTGCGTCCTGGGGACGGGCGTGGTGCTGCTGACGGGCTTCTACCCGTTGCTCCGCCTCACGGTGAGCGTGGAGCGCGAGATGCAGGCCAGCCTGCTGGCGGGCTTTGCCGAGCGGGTGGAGCTCACCCTCGGCATGCTGGGGCTCGATGTCCGCAGCGAGGATCCCGAGGTGCAGGCCCAGGTGTGGCCATTCTTCGATCACCCCCTCATGGGCCAGAGCGGCTACCCGATGCTCATCTTCCCCTCTGGGCGCATTGCCTACCACTTCTTCCGGGCTGGGGGCCAACTCCCCCCCGAGGTGGTGGCGCGCATGGCCAACAGCCCCGATCGGCGGGGGGTGATGCACCTGGTGCTCCCGGGTGGCGATGACGAGGTGCGTGATTTGGGGTTCTTCTACAGCGACCGCCTCGAGTGCTACGTGGCCATGGAGGGCGACCCCGATGAGGTGTCGCAGGGGGTGCATACCCTTAACATGTATGGCTGGCTCATCGCATTCCTGTGGATTCTGTGCTCGGTGGGCTTCGGGGCCTGGATTGGGAGTCGCGTTCGACGGACGGTCGACGTGCTGGAACGGCAGCTCCTGGCCCTCTCCCGTGGTGCTACCCCGGCACCCACGCCTCCCCGCGGACTGCGCGAGGTGCGGCGACTGATCATGCTGCTCAACAGGATTGCCACCGGGCAAGGGGCCCAGGCCGAATACGCCCGAGCCATTGGGCGTGCAGGGGCCGAGGCCGAGTATACGCTGCTGGGGCCCGATGACATGCTGGGTAAGGCCCTGATGGAGATGCGGAGCAACATGCTGGCCAATGAGCAGATTGTGCAGGCTCGAAAGCAGGAGGAAGAGCTGCGCAGCTGGCGCAACCAGGGGCTGGCCGAGTTCGGGCGGGTGCTGCGCGAGAAGAGTGGCAATGCGGTGGAGCTGGCCGATGAGCTCTTGCAGCAGCTGGTGAAATACCTCGATGCCCTACAGGGCGGCTTCTTCATCATGGAGACCCGCGAGGGGGAGTCGGTGCTGCACCTGATAGCGGCCTTTGCCTACGGGCGTAAGAAATTTATGGAGCGGGACATCCTGCTGGGTGAGGGCATTGTGGGCACCTGTGCCGTGGAGCGCGACACGGTGCACCTGGATAGCCTCCCCGAGGGCTACTGCGACATCGTGTCGGGGGTGGGGCAGATGCCGGCCCGCGAGGTGCTGGCGGTGCCCCTGAAGACGGATGAGGCCCTGGTGGGGGTCATTGAGCTGGTGTCGGCGCAGCCGTTTACAGCGCACGCGGTGGAGTTTGTGCAGGATCTGTCGCGCAGCATTGCGTCGACGCTCCTGACGGTGCAGAGCAATCATCGCACGGCTATGCTGCTGGAGCAGGCGCAGTTGCAGCGTGAGCAGATGCGCTCGCAGGAGGAGGAGATGCGTCAGAACCTCGAGGAGATGCAGGCTACGCAGGAGGAGATGGCGCGCCGCAGGGCGGAGTCTGAGGCGTTGCGCAGTGCCGTGAGCGGGGGGATGCTCTACGGTGAGATGTCGGAGAAGGGCGTGCTGCGCGCATGCAATCGGAGACTCAATCAGATGCTCACGGACATGGGCTACGCCGATATCGATGCTATCGACTGGCTCATCCAGTTCGGCACCCCCGAGGAGGGAGATGGGAGACCGGTGAGCTTGGGCTCCCTGTGGCCCCACGTGCTGGCTGGTGATGACGTGGTGTGCGACTTCTCCTGGGCCCCGCCGTCGGGCGTGGCGTGCCGGGCGAAGCTCTCTTTCAGCGCAAGCTTCGATGAGGATCATCGCCTGATGATGGTGTATGTGATAGGAACCCGTATTGTGTGATGGGGATGAGATACGTGGGCGCACGGTAATGCGGTGTGCAGGATATGGCTGATGGGGTGAACAGCATAGGGGTGACGGAAGCCCGGCGGGTGGCCATGGCGCTAGCGCAATGGGGCGGGGAGGCGTTTGCCGACTGGGCTCTCAATGCCTTTGCGCACCGCGTGAGCGTTGCCCTGACGCACTTCGATTTGCCCAATACGGAGGCCCTCCTGGATCGTCTATCCAGAGAGGGAAGGGCCTTCTACGGCCTGCTGCTGGCCAGGTTGATACCCCCCACCACAGAGATGTTCCGAGACCCGACGTTCTGGTGCGCCCTGCGGGACGAGGTGCTACCCCGCCTGCGCAGGGATGCCCGTGAGGAGCTCAGGGTGTGGGTGGCTGCCCCGGAGTCGGGTGAGGAGCTTTACTCGCTGTGCATCCTGCTCGAGGAGATGGGGTTGCGTGCCCGTTGCCGGGTGATGGCTACCCAGCTTGCCTCGTCGCTCGGGGTTTGGGGGCAACGTGTGGAGCTGCCGGCTAAGCGGATGGAGGTGGATGGGGCCAACTACGCGCGCTACAGCGGGAGGGGGAATTTTGAGGATTACACGGAGGTGGATGCCGGGTGCCGCTACCTCCGTAGAGAGCTTTTGGAGGGGGTGCAGGGCGTGGAGCAGAGCATGCGACTCGCACCGTGGGGCCAGGCCCCGGTGCACCTGATACTGTGCCGCAACTTTTTTCTCTACCTCAATGGGGGGCTTGCCAATGCCAATCTGCACGTGCTGGCCGGTGCGTTACGGCCCGGTGGGGCCCTGGCGGTGGGGGTGGGTGAGCGGCTCTCGAGCTACCCGAATGGCAGCCGCTTCACCGCTATGATTGAGCACGAGGGGGTATATAGGAGGCTGAAGGCATGAGCGGCATCGGACGGGTGATTGTGGTGGGGGGCTCGGCAGGTAGCTTCCAGGTGGTGTTGCAGCTGCTGCAATCGCTGCCTGCGAGCTATCCGCACCCGCTGCTGCTGTGTTTGCACCGTCTGCGCCACGTGCGTAGCGGCTTCGTGGAGGCCCTGTCGACCAAATCGTCGCTCCCGCTTGTGGAGCCCATCGATAAGGAGCTTATGCAGCCAGGCACGGTGTACTTGGCACCGTCGAACTACCATATGTACGTGGAGCTGGGCAATCGCTTTGCCCTATCCACCGAGGAGCTGGTGAATCATTCGCGCCCGGCCATCGACCTTACCTTTTACTCGGTGGCGTGCGCATTCCGTGAAAGGGCCGTGGGCATCATCCTCTCGGGGGCCAATGGGGATGGGGCCGCGGGATTGCAGCGCGTGAAGCGGAACGGGGGGTACACCATCGTGCAGGAGCCTACCGAGTGCGAGGTGCGGGCCATGGTGGATGCCGCCATGCGTACCGGGGCCGTGGATGCCGTGCTGAGCACGCAGGGCATTGCGCAGTACTTAATGGATTTAGCTTAGGGTATGACGAAACGACCGCTCGATAGGACAAAGGTACGGCAGAGCGTGCTGCTGGCACTCTTCCTGGTGCTGGTGGCCTTGCAGGTGCTCCTCAGCTACGAGGTGGAGGAGGGCTTTTCCATGCGCCAGATCCTGACGATGGGGGTGGGCATTGCGCTCTATGCCCTCTTTGCGCTTAGCCTGCTGGGGGTGTACGCCACGCGCCGGCGCGAGGTACGTGCTGGGAGAGCCCTCGCCCTACTTCAGGCTGAGAAGGATGCCCTGGAGCAGCAATTGAATGAGCGGGCGCAGGCCGAGCAAGCTCAGCAAGAGGCCGAGGCCCAGGAGGGGGTTCAGCGTGATGAGCTGGTGGCTCGCTTAGGGGCAGCCGAGGGGCCAGATTTGCCGCAGGAATTCTTCCGCATCGTGGCAGAACGCTGGCAGCTGGTGCAGGGGCTGCTGTTCGCCAGGCAGGGGGACGACCTCTACGGGGTGACCCACACCTACGCGTACTACGCGGAGGACGGAGGGGCAAAGCCTTTCCGGAGCGGGGAGACGCTCACGGGTCAGGTGGTGAAGGAGCGCACGCCGCTCTACCTGTCCGACCTCCCCAAGAGCTACCGCCTAGTGGCCTCGGGACTGGGGCGGAGTGCACCGAAGCATCTGTACATCATTCCGCTAGTGGATACGGAAGGGCAAGCGACGGGGGCTGTGGAGCTGGCCTTTTTCTGCGACTTGCGTGAGGTGGATCAACGTCTGATAGCCAACTTGGCCGCAGAGCTGGGGTTGAGGTACAAGGCATAGAGGGAGGAACCTACGATGGGGAAAAGGAAGAAATGGTATCGCCTGGGACGGAGTTTCTCCCGCAAGGATTCGGCCCGAGGTGTGGTGGTGCTAGCTTTCGGGATCGTGATTGTGGCCCTGGCCTGGGTGCTTGCGCTGGCCACAGTGGGTGAGCCTCTGGGGGTGAGCGGCATCGTGCAGGCGCATGGGCAACAGCCGGTGCTGTTCATCGTGGATCTACTGCCGCTGTTGGGCGTTGCGGGTTACCTCTACTTTGCGCATAAGGCGCGCCGACGGGTGAAGGAGCTGGAGCGCGAGGTGCTGCACGGCCGGGAGATGATGGGACAGAATGCAGCCTTCGCGAAGGCATTGGGTGAGGGTGACTACGATGCCCCCTACGAGGCGCAGGATGAGGAGGATGTGCTCGGGCAGTCGTTGCTGCGCATGCGGGATAACCTGGTGGCTAACACGCGCAAGGAGAATGAGGCGGGATGGATTGCCCGCTGCAAGGATGACATATCCTACGTGCTGCGTCTGCACACCAATGTGCAGGCCTTGGGCTACGAGGTGCTGAAGCGGCTCATCGACATGATCGATGTGGTGCAGGGGAGCCTATTCCTGTACGATGAGGAGAGCGGCCTGCTGCAAGGGCTGGCTAGCTACGCCTACGCGCGGGAGAAGTACAATAAGCAGACCTTTCGCCTGGGTGAAGGCCTGATAGGCCAGTGCGCCTATGAGCGGGGGGTGATCTATCGCACAGAGATCCCGGAGGATTACGTGACCATCTCGTCGGGCATACTGGGCGACCGTAAGCCCGCAAGCCTGCTACTGATACCGCTGATCACGGATGAGAGGCTACAGGGGGTGCTGGAGTTCGCCTCCATCAAGCCCGCCTTCGAGCCGCTGGAGATACGCTTTCTGGAGAATGTGGGGGAGACGATAGCTCGCACGCTGTTCAACCTTCGCATCAATGCGAAGACGGAGCGACTACTCCACGAGTCGCAGCAGATGACCCAGGAGTTGCGTACCAACGAGGAGCTCCTGCGGCAGAATGCCGAGGAGATGCAGGTGACGCACGAGGAGCTGGAGCGGTCGAACGCCCAGCTAGAGGCGAAGATCAAGGAGGCTGAGAATGCGCAGAAGCGTCTCCACTCGCTGCTGGAAAACGCCTCGGAGGTGATAACCATCTGCGATGCCCGGGGGGCTATATCGTACATCAGCCCGTCGGTGACCAAAATTCTGGGGTACACGCCGCAGGAGATGATGGATGGGAAGGATCACGAGCGGCTCACGCAGGAGGGCCAGGAGATGCTGCGTGGGATGTTCAACGATCTGCGGGTGCAGCCGGGCATCCCCCGTACCATCCAGTACATCTTCATGAAGAAGGATGGGGCCAAGGTATCGCTGGAGGTGACGGGGCGCAATCTGCTGGATGACCCGGCCATCCAGGGTATCATCCTCAATTCGCAGGATATCACGGAGCGGCTGAGGGCCGAGAAGGAGGAGCGCATCAAGAGCAAGATGCAGTCGCTCTCGGAGAATTCGCTCAGCATGATCATCCGCCTGAGCATGGAGGGGCAGTTCTACTATGCCAACCCCATGGTGCAGCGTTACATGGGGTTGCCTCCTACTGCCCTGGTCAACATGATGCTGGATGAGGTGGAGATCCCGCAGGTGCTTCGGGAGGCCCTGGAGGTGGCCTTACGTGAGGCCGGCGAGCGCAATGGTCGCTGGGAGCGCGAGGTGACGGTAACGGCTGGTGATGCGCAGGCCATTCTACGCCTGCAAGCCATCCCGGAGTATGAGGAGGGCGTGCTGGAGACGGTGCTGATCGTGGGTCACGACATCACGGAGGAGAGGCGCATTGCCTCGGAGATCCAGGACAAGAGCCGCAAGATTACCGAGAGCATCAACTATGCGCAGCGCATCCAGAGCTCTATTCTGCCTGATGGGGCGTTGATACAGCAGTACCTGCCGAAGTCCTTCCTGTTCTATCGCCCGCGGGACGTGGTGAGCGGCGACTTCCCATGGTTCTTCGTGAAGGATGATGCCCTGTACATCGCCGCTGTGGACTGCACAGGCCACGGGGTGCCTGGGGCCCTGCTATCCTTTATCGGGTATTTTACGTTAAACAACGTGGTGGATCACGATTCCACGTACACGGCAGGCCGTGTGCTGGATCTGCTCCATGCGGGCGTGCGCACTACGCTGCGGCAGGATCGGGCCGGGGCTGATGCGCGCGATGGGATGGATATCGCCTTGTGCAAGATATGCCTCCGGGAGATGCGCCTTGAGTATGCGGGTGCTCACCGGCCGTTGTATCTCTTGCATAATGGCGAGCTGACGGAGTATAAGGGGGATCGGCGTGCCATTGGGGGGATACCCAACGAGCGGAAGCCCGAGGGGGGATTTACGAACTACGAGATCCCGATTGCGACGGGCGATAGGGTGTTCTTCTTCTCCGACGGTTTGCCCGATCAGCTCGGCGGCGAGGGTGGGCTGAAGAAGTACAGCCCACAGCATGTGCGTGAGGTGATAACGAAGCACAGCGGGCTCTCCATGCCGAAGCTGGCGAAGTTCTTTAGCGAGGACTTTGCGGCTCACATGGGGGACGGGAAGCAGATAGACGATGTGCTGCTGATAGGCATTGAGTTTTAGACAGGCTGATATGTCGTAGGACTAACAAAGAAGGCGATGGAGGCTAATATTGGTGCGTTTCTCGATTACGTGTACGAGGTGTACACTTCCATGCGGCAGCATGAGATAATGCTGGTGTATGAGGGCGAGATTACCCATCAGGTGACCAAGGCGTTCACGGCACTGGCAGAGCAGGGCATGGCCAAGGAAGAGGAGGAGGGGTCAGTGCAGAAGCTGGTGTACCACGTGATGGTGGAGTGCTTGCAGAACATCAGCCGGCACTCCGATGGGAGTGGTCTCGTGGATGCTTCGCACGCAGGACGGGGCATCTTCCTGGTACGCAAGGGGGAGAATTGCTACCACGTGACCTCGGGCAACCTGATAGAGAATGCCAAGGTGCCTGTGCTGGCGGCGAGCCTGGAGCACATCAACTCGCTGGACAAGGAGGGCCTGACAGCCATGTACAAGGAGCAGATTAAGGGCGGCCCGCTCTCGGAGAAGGGCGGAGCCGGATTGGGTTTCATAGACATTGCGCGCAAGACGGGGCAGAAGCTGGTGTACCACTTCCGGCCAGTGGATGCGGATACGCAATTTTTCATCCTCACGAGCACGATAGCGCGGACGAGGTAACACAAACCAACAATTTCAACACAGCAATTGTTATGGATGCGATCAAGATCATGGGGACGGACGACACCCCGACCGTGACGCTAGACGCGGCGAAGGAGCAGTTTGAGATCTCGGGACGCTCCCTCCCGGAGGATGTCACAGCCTTTTACGCCCCCCTTCTCTCGTGGCTCGATGAGTATGCAGGGAGCCCGAATGCTAAGACGGTATTCGTGTTCAAGTTGGTGTATTTCAATACGGCGAGCTCCAAGTTGTTGCTAGACATGCTGATGAAGCTAGAGGAGATTCAGAGCAACGGGCACGAGGTGCTGGTGAAGTGGTGCTACCCGGAGGATGATGAGGACATGAAGGATGCTGGCGAGGAGTACGCCGACATCGTGGATGTTCCCTTTGAGCAACTGGCGTACTAATACGCGTGCATGGATAGGGGCGCATAGGCTGGTAATCTGGTAAAGGGGGTATGAGCGAAGAGATTCTAAAGGCGCTGATGCAGCTGTTCGCCATCATCGCGAAGCAGGATGAGGGGCTTGCGTCGCATGAGCGGGAATACGTGGCGAGATTCCTAAAGCAGCAGCTGAATGATGAGGCGGTGCAGGAGTACCTTGCGCTCTTCGATAGCTTCGTGGGCCCCACGGAGGAGGGGGGCGGACGGCGCCTCACCTCGGTGCGCGACTCGGTGCGCATCCTGGGGATCTGTAAGAAGATCAACAAGACGCTGACGCAAAAGCAGAAGATCGTCGTCCTGGTGCGCCTATTCGAGCTGGTGAATGCCAACCGCAAGTTCACGGAGCAGCGGATGGCAATCATCAACACGGCCTCCGAGGTCTTCAAGGTTGAGCGGGACGAATTCGCCGACATCGCCTGCTTCGTGGAGCAATCGGGCCCTGAGTCGCTGGATCGTGCCAATGTGCTCACCATCGGGTCGGAGCAGTTTGTGCCCGTCCATGGGAAGCGAATCTCAGCCGTCTCGCTGGATTCCCCGCTGGTTATCCTCCAGATAAAATCGGTAGACCTATACTTTCTCCGCTACGAGGGGAGCGAGGATTTGTACCTGAATGGTCTGCCCATTCGCAATCGTAGCATATACCTCTTCGCGAGTGGGAGCAGCATCAAGCTGCCCAAGGGAAAGCCAGTCTACTACACGGATGTAGTGGCGCACTTCATGGCTGACCTGAGCCTGAAGCCGATATCCTACGTGGTGGATGATGTCTCGTACCGCTTTCCTTCCGGGTCATTGGGCTTGCACCACGTCTCCTTTGCCGAGGAGCATGGGCGACTGGTGGGCATCATGGGGGCTAGCGGCGCAGGGAAGACCACTCTGCTCAATGTGCTTAGCGGGGTCGCTGAGCCATGCGAGGGGAGCGTTCGCATCAATGGGCTTGACCTCTACCGCAATAAGGCGGAACTGGAGGGTACTATTGGGGTGATCCCGCAGGATGACTTGCTCATTGAGGAGCTCACCGTATTCCAGAACCTGTACTATAGCGCAAAGCTCTGTTTCCGTGGCAAGAGCGAGAAGGAGCTGTGCGAGCTGGTGGATCAGACGCTAGCCAGCCTCGGACTGCTTGAGCGTAAGGATCTGCGTGTAGGATCGCCCCTCAACAAGATGATATCGGGCGGGCAGCGTAAGCGGCTCAACATTGCCCTCGAGCTGATACGTGAGCCTTCGATCCTCTTTGTGGATGAGCCCACCTCAGGCCTCTCTTCCCGCGACTCGGAGAACGTGATGGATCTTCTGCGGGAGCTCACGCTCAAGGGTAAGCTCATTTTCGTGGTGATTCATCAGCCCTCGTCGGAGATCTACAAGATGTTTGACGACATGCTGATCCTCGACACAGGGGGGTACATGATTTACCGGGGCAACCCTGTCGAGGCGGTGATGTATTTTAAGCGGGCCGATTCGCAGATTAATAGCGATGTGGGTGAGTGTCCCGCCTGCGGCAATGTGAACCCGGAGCTCATTTTCAATATCATCGAGTCGCATGTGGTGGACGAGTTCGGCCGCTACACAGCACAGCGTAAGGTCTCGCCACAGCGCTGGGAGGAGCTCTATCGGGAGAACGTGCAGGTAGAGCCTGTGCAGGAGCAGACAGCCCCACCCCCCAGGGCGCAGAGCATACCCTCGCGCCTTAAGCAGTTTTTCATCTACACGGCCCGGGATTTCCGATCCAAGATTAGCAACCGGCAGTACATCGTCCTGAATTTGCTGGAGACGCCGATCTTGGCCTTTATCCTGGCGTACGTGATACGCTACATTCCCGATCCGAACTCCGATGTCTACATCTTCCGGGAGAATGAGAATATCCCGATCTACATTTTCATGGCTCTGATCGTGGCCCTCTTCATTGGGCTCACGGTGAGTGCCGAGGAGATATTCAAGGACAGGAAGATGCTCAAACGGGAACGTTTCCTGAATCTGAGCCGGGCCTCCTACTTGCTCAGCAAGGTGTTCATCCTACTCGTGCTGTCGGCCATTCAGACGGCCTCCTTTGTGCTCATTGCCAACAGCATTCTCAGCTTGCAAGGGCTCAATTGGCAGTACTGGTTCATGCTGTTCTCAGTGGCTGTGTGCGCCAATCTCATCGGCCTCAATATCTCCCAGACGTTCAATAGCGTGGTGACGATTTACATCGTCATCCCGCTGCTGATGATCCCGATGATGGTGCTATCGGGGGCAATGTTCTCCTTCGAGAAGCTGAATCGTACTGTGGGGAGTTTCGACCGCGTGCCGCTCATCGCTGAGTTTATGCCCACCAAGTGGGGCTATGAGGCATTGCTAGTGCTGCAATTCAAGGACAACGAGTTTCAACGCAACTTCTACCAGCTTGAGAAGGAGGAGCGCAATGCCAATTACAAGGTGGTGTACTACCTGCCGGAGCTCGAGAAGCGTCTACAGTACTGCATCGACAATTTCAAGCATCGGGATAGTGCCAGCGTGCGTAAGTCCATGGTCGATGCATTGGCGGTGCTGCGCCGTGCCCTGACGGTGGAGCTTGCCCAGTTCACGCCCGATGTGCAGTTCGACTACCTGCCCCAGTTGCAGATTGACAGCGTGGACGAGGTGGCCCTGTATGAGACCATGGGCTACTTGGAAACGTTGCAAGAGCGTTATGGGCAGCTCTTCCAGGCTAAGAATCGGCAGCGAGATGCCATCGTCTCGCACCTGGTGAAGACAGATCCGCAGCTTTACGAGGCGAAGCGGGCTGCGTATCACAACGAGAGCGTCTCAGATCTTGCGCTCAAAGTATTTGAGAAGAACAAGATCCTCCAGTTCCGCGACGAGCTGGTGCAGCAGTACGATCCCGTTTACCGCGATGTGGTGCCACGCTACGCATTGGACATCCGCGCCCATTTCCTCGCACCGCGCAAGCACTTCCTCGGTCACTTTTTCGATACTTACAAGTTCAACCTCGCCGTTATTTGGGTCATGAGCCTGGTCCTCTACCTGATGTTACAGCTCGAGGTGCTTACTATACTGGGTCGGATCTTCAGCGCGGCACGACGGTTGATTGGAGGAAAGTAGCTATCTTGCGGGCGGGTTGCCCTTGAGATATTACAGTTATGCGTTTGACACACATTGCGATAGCCACTATCGCCATTGCCATAGTTGCCTCGCTAAGTGGTTGCATGTGCTCGGGCGGAAATGCCGATCGGGAATTTGAGATCCCCGACTCCCTGAAGCAGAACCAATCGGTGACGGTCTCCGATAAGGTGATGGAGAATATGGTGGAGAACATCTCATCACCTGTGGAGACGGCTGCGCTCATCAAGCGCCTTAAGGTGCCCTTCAACAAGGAGATGCTCATCCCCTCGGGGGCGGCCGATCACTTCAACACCAACTATCGCAAGGCGTTGGGGCTCGGCCTGTTCGGTACCGATTTGGGCTATCTGAACATGTACGAGAAGACCTCACTCGTGATGAGCTACATCTCGGCCGTGAAGTCATTGGCAGATGGCATCCAGGTGGGGCAATTCTTCGACTTCGCAACGCTAAAGCGACTGGCGACCAATAATGAGAATCTAGACTCGCTGATTCACATCTCCCAAGAGAGTTACAATAGGATTGACTCCTACCTGCGGAGTACGAATCGCTCGTCGCTGAGCATTGTCATCATCGCCGGCGTGTGGATTGAGGGCATGTATATCTCAACTCAAGTGGCCAGGCAGACCAAGAATCCTGCCATGATTGAGACGATAGCAGACCAGAAAGTCGTGCTAGCCACCCTGCTGCCATTATTGCGTCTGTACGATAAGGATGAGAATATTCAGAATCTGGCCGACCGATTGGAGAAGGTCAAGCAGCTGTACGAGCAGGTGAAGATCACTATCGAACCGGGCGAGCCCGAGTCGGTTATCGTCGATGGGGTACTCACCTTCCGGCAGAATGACAAGCAAATCATCGAGGCCTCGCCCGAGGCGATAGAGGCCATCATGCAGGAGATCACCGACATTCGGACGGAGCAGATCGCCAGTAAATAGCTATAGCATCATGAGCGTGCGGAAAATTCTCCAAGTGGTAGTATTCATGGGCCTCTTGTGCCTTCCAGCACTGGTTAAAGCCCAGTCGGAGGATGAGCTACTTGACATTTGCGGCGCGATAGCGGGGAAAGAGGCCACCTACCTGCGCGATTTCAAGATCCGTCTAGAGGCATCAGACCCGCCCAGCGTGCAACGCTACCCGATTATTCTCAAAAAAGGTAACAAGTACCGTTTCTCCATTGCGAGCTCTAAGGATTTCGAGGGGCGTATGAAGCTCGAGCTCTTTGATAATAATCGCCTGATGGCTGCCACGCACAATGCGGCCACAGGGGCCGATCATCCTACCATCGACTGGATTTGCTCTAAGACCGGGGCCTACCACCTCTTCTTCAGCTTTAAGGATGGCAAGAATGGCATGGGGGTTGGTGTCCTTTCCCTTGTGGAAGGGGAGCATTGATCTACCCCTGGATTCACGTTGCTCCCATCTAGTGCCCACGCTGGCATAGCATACCAGCGCTAGCGTGGAAGGCCTAAGTACGGCGGCTGTAGGCTAGTGCTGTAGAGCGTCAATTTGCCTCCTCAGAGGAGTGCGGGTGTGGGTATATCTCGTTTGCCGCGAATTGTTAAGCGTTTGACACCAATCAGATATTCGATGAAAGTGACAAGTCTAAAAAAGTGCGCACTCCTGCTTCTCGCTATCCCGATGGCCCTTGCTAGCTGCAACGGAACGTCGGGCGGAGCCAATACCGATACCGCCGATACTGCGGTGATGGCCGATACGGCTTCCCTTTCTGCGCTCACCCTGGGCCTTGGGCTCATTCGTGATGGCCTCGACCAGGGTTCCACCTGCGTATCGCCCGTGAGCTTGCAGTCCGTCTTGCGCCTTGCAGCTGCGGGTGCCGTAGGGCAAACGAGGGCCGAGCTGTGCCGCATTGCGGGTTGTTCTACCGATCTGCAGTTCCCCGCAGCTGATGCGACGGAGGTGACCTTTGAATCGACCAATGCTGTCTGGATTGATGATGCATTGACCCTTGCCCCAGCCTACTCTGAGGCTGTGCGTGGTGCGCATCGGGCCTCAGTGCAGGCGTTACCGCTGCGGCAGAACGGGGCTGAATCAGCTGCCGCTATCAACGCCTGGGCCAAGGAGAGCACCAAGGGCATGGTGCAAGAGGTCGTGCAGCCGAATGATTTCACGGCCAATACGAATCTCGTCCTCACCAACGCTACCTACTTCAAGGGACGTTGGGCAGAGCCCTTCCAGCGTGAGGAGGTGCAAGAGGGCCTCTTTCATTCCTCGGCTGGCGAGCGCAAGGTCATGATGATGAGCAAAATGCTCACCGTCCCCTACTTCCAGTCCGATAACATGCAGGTGCTCCAGCTCTCCTACGCTGGCGAGCGTTACAAGCTGATGTTCATCCTCCCAATGGCAGAGGCTCCGTCCATCGATGCGCTGCGTGGTCTTACGGCCGACTCGATACTGCGCTGGGCCTCCGCCTGCCAGCAGAGCGAGGTATTGCTGAGCATACCTAAGTTCAAGATTGAGCAGCAGAGCTCCCTGTCGAACGCCCTGGTGACCCTGGGGATGCGCCTCCCATTCACATCAGAGGCCAACTTCTCCGCCATCACGGGGGGTGAGAATGGGATCTTTATGGACAATGTCTTGCAGAGTGCCGCCATTGATGTCAACGAGGAGGGCACTGAGGCAGCCGCCGTCACTGCGGCCTCTATGATGTCCGTGTCGCTGAACCAATTGCAGTTCATCGCCGATCGGCCATTCCTGTACGTGCTGTATGACACGACCCCAGAGAATGCGCTGTTTGTAGGGACTTACGACCCCCGTTAGGCTGTCGTTGTCATCTCATAGCCCTGCTACCCTGCGCCACCTCGATGTGGGTGCGATGGGGTGGCAGGGCTTTTTGGATCCCCGCATTCACACCCACTAGCTTAGCAGACTCCCCTTGCTCGGGTAGCCTACAGTAGCCATCGCCCGTCCAGCCGCTGATAGCCCTCCCCTATAGTGTGTCCCCCGCACCCGTAATGCGCCCGTTGGTGTAACGGGGTACTAGCTCACAGGTGTCGAGCCGAAAGCAATCGTAGAACGAGGCCCCAAGGCCTAGCGACTCCAGACGTTGCCGGTGCGCCACCTTTTCCGCATATTGCAAGGGATCTGCCTTAGCCAGCGACCACAGATCCATGGCCGCCAGCGTAGAGTCGCATGAGGTCGTAAACAGCCGTTCAGCCACCAGTGCTTCGGCTATTGCCCCAGCCAACAGGGTATCCTCAATGTTGAACCGTCCCTTCCAGCCCGAGCATAGGAACAGCACGTCCCTCTGCGTGCGCTGGGCGAGGTAACGTACCAGCGCAGTACGATTCAGGAAGGCGCCTATTAGCACTTCAGCCCCTTTGCTGGCGGCCGTTATTGCCTGCGTGCCATTCGTCGTGCAATAGACAATCTCCTGCCCTGCCACGCGCTCTGGGCTGAATTCGCTCGGCGAGTTCCCCATCTGGGCGAACTCCTGCCGCATTCCCTCGCGTTCGCTCGCCAGCAGGTAGCCTCTCTGCCGCATGGCGATAGCCTCATCACGGCTTGCCACCGGAATAATGGCCGTGGCCCCATGGCTCAGGGCCGTGCATATCGACGACGTGGCCCTCAGCACGTCGATCACTACTACCGTGCGCCCCTCCAGCTCGTAGAGCGGGAGCAGGGTTGTCGTCAGTACCGTCTCTATCTGCGGCATCCTCATAGTATGACAGACCCCACGACCCACCAGGCCTCGTGTGCGCCCGATGGCCCGTGGGGCCTATTACATCGTGCTTGGTGTTACCCCTTGTAGAAGGGCACCTTCACCACCTTAGCCTCAAGCCGCTTGCCGCGCACCTCCACGAAGATTGGCGTATCGGCCTTGGCAAACTCCTTCTTCACATACCCCATCCCGAGCCCTACCTTCAGCGAGGGCGACATGGTGCCCGAAGTCACCTCACCGATTACGGCCCCTATTTCGTCCACTATCGGGTAGTGCTGGCGTGGTATCCCCTTCTCCTGCATCACAAATCCCACGAGCTTACGCTGGGGTCCCGCAGCCTTCACTGCCTCGATGCGCTCACGTCCCACCATGGCCATTTTACCCTCGGTGAGCTTGGTAATCCAGCCCAGACCCGCCTCGATGGGCGAGGTGCTGTCATCGATGTCGTGCCCGTAGAGGCAGAAGCCCATCTCCAGGCGCAGCGTATCGCGAGCCCCGAGACCCACGGGGCGAATCCCCTCAGCCTTTCCAGCCTCGAACAGCGCATCCCAGATGGCGCACACATCCTTGCTGTCGCAGTAGATCTCGCATCCGCCCGCACCCGTGTAGCCCGTGATGGAGAGCAGCACATTGGGCACTCCCGCCAGGGTGACGTACTTGAACGTGTAGTACTTCATCTCCTCCACGGGCTCATTCACCAGCTTCTGCACCACGCGCATAGCTAGCGGCCCCTGCACGGCCAGCTGCCCCGTCTGCTCCGACTTGTTCAGCAGCGTTTGCCCGGGCTCAATGCCATACTCCTTGGCACGCTCGCAGAGCCACCGCCAGTCCTTCTCGATGTTCGCCGCATTCACCACTAGCAGGTAGGTGTCGGCATCCATGCGATAGGTGAGAAAATCGTCAATGATTCCCCCCTCGGCATTCGGGAAACAGCTGTACTGTACCCCTCCGTCCTGTAGGGCGGCTACGTCATTGCTGGTGACTGCCTGGAGGAATTCCACGGCCCTATGCGATTTCACCCAGATCTCACCCATGTGCGACACGTCAAACACCCCCACGGCCTCGCGCACCGCGCAGTGCTCCTCGCGGATACCTGTATACTCAATGGGCATGTTGTAGCCGGCAAATTCGGCCATCTTGGCACCCAGAGCCTGGTGCCGCCCGCAAAGCGGAGTCTCTTTCATGATTTCACCATTTCAAAAGGCCATCCCACTGCCAGGAGGGTGCGGCTAGTTCTCTAACGGGAGGAATGAGTAATTCTTGCTGTATTGCAGCATCTGGCCTGCGTAATCGTTGCTGTAGCTCACCGTGGCATCCACAATCTTCCCATCCTTGTAGACGGGCTCCAGCGTGGGGTTGACAAAACCACCGTACGGGGCCAATTGCAGCGCGGCGTAGCGTGCCAGCACCTCCTTATGCAGCTCGGGATCGATCTTCACCCCGTAGGTCTCCACCAGGGCACGCCCCTCGGCGAAGTCGCCCGTGCTCTTGATGCGTTGCACCTTGCGCAGCAGCTCGCCGAAAAGCGTCCGGAGCGCATCGTAGTCGTTGATCCGCACGTAGTGCTTACCATTCCGCTCGAAGAGCTCAATCACGTTGTCCTTCTGCCCCTTCTCGTAGCACCAGCGGGCTATGAGGGCCCGGTTGCGCATGTGATCCTCCTCGATGTTATCCCCCAGCTTGATACGCGTCACCTGCGTCAGCAGCCCGTTACGGATGTAGCTGTCATACTCAGCCTCCGAGTATTCCCCCTCGGGCAGCACGCCCAGCTCCACCAGCTTCGGGTCGCGTATGTAGTACAGCGCAAACAGGTCGGCCCGAGCCTCTTCCAGCGTGGCCGAGTAGTTCTTCAGCTCGCCACCCTTGATCCCGGGGGCCAGCTGCCCGCTCCCATGCCCGAGGCACTCGTGGAGGTCGGTGTGAATGTTGCTGCTCAGCCCGGCGAACTGGCGAGCCCGCGCAATCTCCTCGGGCGTGGCCGCAAACTCCTCCAGGAAGCCGTTCCCCTCAGCCGCCTTGTTGTAGGCGTAGGTGATGTTCTCAATGGTCACGCTCTTAGAGCCATGCTCACGGCGAATCCAGTTCGCATTGGGCAGGTTTATCCCGATGGGCGTGGAGGGGTAGCAATCGCCGCCCAGCGTGACGGCGTTGATCACCTTCGCCGTGACACCCCGCACCTCAGTCTTACGGAAGGCATCATCGATGGGCGAGTTATTCTCAAACCACTGCGCGTTGGCCGAGATGATCTCGGTGCGACGTGTAGCCGCCAGATCCTTAAAGTTCACAATGGACTCCCAGCTGCACTTGATGCCCAGCGGGTCGCCGTAGTCCTCAATGAAGCCATTCACAAAATCCACCAGCGCGGCCGTGTCCTGCACCCAGGCCACGCAGTAGTCGTTGAACGTCTGGAGATCGCCCGTGCGGTAGAACTCAATGAGCGTGGCTATCGTCTTGCGCTGCGCCTCCGTCTCAGCCACCTCCTGCGCCTTCTCCAGCCAGCCTACCACCTGCTCGATGGCCTTGGAGTACATGCCCCCCACGTGCCACACACGCTCCTGCAACTGGCTGTCCACCTTCACCAGCTGCGAGTTCATCCCGTAGGGCAGCCGGTCGTTCCCCGTGGCCGCGCGGCCAGCGTAGTACGCCTCAGCCTCAGCCTGCGTCACGTTGCGGTAGTAGTTCATCGCCGAGGTGAGCAGCAGATCGGCCCCCGCCTCCTTATTGACGCGCTTAGGTGCCACCTGCGGATCGAACAGGATGGGCATTGCGAAGCGGAGCAGCGAGCTCGTGTCGCGCATCGACTCGGGCAGCCCGCTGATGTCCGACCCCTGCACTAGCTGTATGAAGTACTCGGCCGGGAAGCCGGGCTCTATCTTCGTCTCGGCGTAGTGGTGGTGTATCCCATTCGAGAACCACACCCGCTTCAGATAGGTGACAAACGCATCCCACTTCGCATCCTTCTCCCCCTGGTAGGTGGTGTAGATGGTCTCTAGCAGGGTGCGGATGGCGAGGTTGTGCTCGTAGTTCTGATCCCACAGGATGTCGCGACCGCACAGCGCCGCCTGGCTCAGGTAGTAGCACAGTACGTGCTGCTGGGGCGAGAGGCTATCCCAGTCGGGAATCTCGTAGCGCATGATGCGCAGGTCGGCAAACTGGTCGATCTGCCAGGGCTCGGAGGCCACGGGGGTCTCCGGCTTTGGCTCCCCCGTGCCGCACGCGGCGAGCCCTAGGCTGGCAGCAAACAGGACCATAATGATAGAGTTTCGCATGGCTAAATCGTGTTCTTTGCGCAAAGGTAGTCAATGGCCCCAATATAGCCCACCCCACATTCTGCCCTAGTGTGCAACGCCCCCCTCCGCCGCACTTTGCCGCCAGGCCACTACCTTTGTGGCAAAGTGTGCTCCACATGGAACATCTAGCGGGAATCGACTTTGGGGCCCTGCGGCGAGCTAACGAGATGACCATCCGCGAGCGGGTGGTGCACCCCCTGCTGCTCGACCTGGGGTATGCCGAGGACGAGATACTGCGCGATCCCCCGCTGGCCGACCCCTACGCCACCCTGGGCAGCGGCAACCGTCGCCATCCGCTCACGCTGGTGCCCGACTACCTGGTGCGGGTGGGTGGCCGTGCCGTGTTGGTGCTCGATGCGAAGGCCCCGGCTAAGGATGTGCTCAGCCACGCGCTAGTGCAGCAGGTGTACAGCTACGCCTCGCACCCCGAGATCCAAGCCCCCTGCTACGCGCTGTGCAATGGGCTGGAGCTCGCCGTGTGGCAACATGGCGATGCGCTGGCCACGCCCACGCTCCATGTGCAGCTGGCAAGCCTGGCCTCGAGCTGGGGCGCATTGGTAGAGCTCATCGGGGCTCGCGCCCTGCGCCAGGGTGCCCCCGTTTCCACTCGCCCCGTAGAGGAGCCGACTGTTTCAGGGGGGGGGGGCTTATTTAAATATATCAATACCAAGGCAATTCCCCGCGGAGCGGCAGCGTGCTAGCCGCCATCACGGGGTGCATCCCTACTTCACCCGCCAGCCCTACACGGTGGTGCAGGGGCACATTGCCCACTTCACCCAGCCGGGCGACACGGTGCTCGACCCCTTCGGGGGCACCGGGGTGACCGCCATCGAGGCGATGATGCTCGGGCGGCGAGCCATCCATGTGGATCTGAATCCCCTCTCGGCCTTCATGGTGGGAGCCCTCACGGCACCACTCGACGCGGCAGCCTTCACCGAGGCCCACGCGCGCATTGCGGCGGAGTATGCCCGCCTGGAGCCCCACACCGAGGCGGAGGTGGCCAGGGCCCTAAAGCGTTACCCCAAGCCTAAACCGCTCCCACTGACGCATGATGCCGATGTGGAGACGGCCGACCAGCTCTTCTCCCCCCGCCAGACGGCCTGCCTGGGGCTCCTCAAGCACCTCATCATGCGGGAGGAGGATGCTTCGGTGCGTAACGCCCTGATGCTCTCCTTTTCGGCACTGCTGGCGAAGATTAACAGAACCTTCCACTACGATGCAAAAGGAGTAGGTGGTGGTGACGCTGCGGCATTTAGGTACTATCGTTATCGCATCGCCAAGGAATCGGATGAGCTCGATCCTCTCCATTACTTCGCTCGACGTTGCCAGAGCCTGCTGAGGGCGAAGGCCGAAATGGCGGGTCACATCAATGCGGCCACCATCAGCCGGCTCCGGGTGCTGCGGGGCTCGGCCACGGCGCTACACGACGTGCCCGATGAGTCGGTGGACTACATCTACACCGATCCGCCCTACGGCAATAAGATCCCCTACCTGGACCTCTCGGCCATGTGGGAGGCGTGGCTCGACTTTGAGACCACCGATGAGGATCGCGCCCTGGAGGCCATTCAGGGCGGCTCGCGCGGCAAGACGTTCGACGATTACCGCGCCCTGATGGGCCAGAGCCTGCGCGAGATGTACCGCGTGCTGCGCTACGACCGTTGGCTCTCCTTCGTCTTCGCGCACAAGGATCCCGCCCTCTGGCACATGATTCTGGACGAGGCCGAGGCGAGCGGCTTCGAGTACCGCGGCTCGCACGTGCAGCCGGTGGGCAAGGTGAGCTTCAAGAAGCGGCAGAAGCCCCTCACGGTCATCAACGGCCAGCTGGTGCTGCACTTCGTCAAGGGGCGCAACCCGCAGCGGCTGCTACGGGCCACGCTGGGCATCGATGTGGAGGCGCGCCTCAACGAGGCCATCGAGTGCACCATCGTGCAAAACCACGGCGCTACGCTGGAGGAGATCAACGATGCCATCATCATCCGCGCCCTCGAGGGCGGATTCCTACATCTGCTCACGGGCCAGTACGGCGACCTCACCCCCTTCCTGGCCGATCGGTTCGACTACGACGAGGACACCCTGCGCTACCACCTGCGGCCCAACACGCGGCTCACGGCGCACATCCCGCTCGAGGATCGCCTGCCCTACCACCTGCGTAGCTACCTGGCGCACGAGAATGCGCGGGAGCACTACCCCACGTCCGACGAGGTGGTGTACACGCTGATTCCGCTCCTGCGCAACGGCACCACGCCCTCCGATCAATCGGTGCTGGGCGAATTGCAGCGCGTAGCTCACCCCCACAAGGGAGGCTGGCGGCTCAACGAGAACGACTCCCTCTTCTAGCGTGCGTTTTTTTGCGTGACGATGGCCCCCCCTTTTTGTGGGTAAAATGGGCCACAGGGCGTATTGGCTGCCATCATCGCCGCGGCGACCCCAACTTAGCGGCGCCGTCCATTCGGTGCGATGTGACATTTTTTTGCATCCATTTTGCATTCAATTTCTATTATGCAATAGCCGTTGCACCGGCTTCTCGGCGTTGTAATGTTGCCTTTTGGGCCTGCAATGCGTGCTTCAGGCGGCTAGCGCATGCTATTAGGGCGCCGTTTCGGGGCCCATATTCGCCGTACCAACACCGTAGCAACGCCCTATCAAGTCCCAATTATGTAGGACAAAATGGGTTCTTGGTGCGTTTCGGTTAGGTGTTTTCTGCAAGCTGGTTGCGAACACGAAGCGGGATTTAGCCGTTACCATAGCTACGCCGGCCTATGCACGCATGCGCTGCATGGGGTTGGGGATTCTAACATTGGAGCTTTTCATATCTTCATTAACTACGTAAAACGGGTACTATGAAACAGCGTAACGGTTTATTGGCCTGCGCATTGGCACTCGTCGCCTGGCTTCTGGCGGCGGGGGTGGCGCATGCGCAGAAACCATTTGTCATTAAATGGCATGTGGATACGCCCAATGCGACTATCAAGCTCCCCATCGAGGGTGAGAACTACAAGCTCGCCTGGGGCAAGGTGGGGGCTCCCTCCACGGGGACTACGGTGCAAAAGAAGACCTCGCCGCAGATGCCCTACGAGCTGAAGTTGACCGAGGCGGGGGATTACCTCATTGAGATTGGCCCCGATGGCGTCACGAAGTTCCAGATGAAGGATCCCAGCGGGCCGGTCTATAGCGATGTGAATGCGCTGATGGAGGTGGTTTCCTGGGGTGATGTGAAGTGGACTGACATGGTGGGTGCCTTTGCGGGGTGTGCTAATCTCGTGCTTGGCTCCGATGCTGGCAAGCCCGATCTCGTGGCCGTCACCAGCATGCAGTACATGTTCCGGGATTGCAAGGCAATGAATCAGCCTGTCGACCATTGGGATGTGTCCCACGTGAAGAATATGATGGGCCTATTCGAGGGCTGCACAAGTTTCGATCAGACGCTGGCATCGTGGGATGTCTCTAGCGTGACGAATATGGCGAGCATGTTCCAGGGTTGTGCTAGTTTCAACCAATCCCTGGAAACCTGGGGCCCAAAGACGAAGAGTCTAGAGGATCTGGCGAGCATATTCCACGGCTGTACTAAATTTAACGGCTCGCTCAAGGGCTGGGATGTGAGCAGGGTGGTAAACTTCGGCAGTGTGTTCCAGGGTTGCACGAATTTCAACCAGCCGCTGGATGACTGGGATTTGTCGAAAGCGGAGTATATGGGCTACATGTTCTACAAGGCAACGTCGTTCAACCAGCCCCTCAAGTCTTGGAAAACGGGGACAGTGCAGTTCTTCATCGCCATGTTCTCGGGTTGCAAGTCGTTCAACCAGCCGCTCAACGACTGGGACATGAAGAAAGCAACTCGCATGACGGGTATGTTTGAGGATTGCGACGTATTCAACCAGCCACTCGACAAGTGGGATGTCTCGAAGGTGCAGGATATGGATGAGGTCTTCTCCAGGTGTAAGTCGTTCAACCAGTCCTTGGCCACCTGGAAGCTGCACAGCATTCGCCCTCAGGGGGGCGGGATGCCTACTATCGGATTGGATGGATGCGGCATGAGCCGTGAGAACTACGATGCCACGCTCGCCGCATGGGCCGCCGACGATAAGACGGTAGAAAATGTACAAGTGAAGGCTGTCGGGCTTAAGTACAGCTGCAAGAGCGAGGCGCACAAGAATCTGATCGAGAAGAAAAAATGGCAGTTTATTGGCGATGAGTCGACCTGCTTTACCATTGAAGGTAAGAACGTTATTGCTGTAGGGGAGAAGACCACGCTCACCGCTAAGTTTGATGAGTCAGTTCCTGAGGCTAAGCGGAAGATTACATGGTCTGATGATGGACATGGGGTGGTGAACGCCGAGCCCAATACGGGTGTCGTAGAGGGCAAGAAGCCCGGCGATGCCACGGTATTTGCTGAATGGGAAGGTGAGACTCGTAGCGTCCTCATGAAGGTTGTGCAGCCGCTCAAGTCGCTTCGCTTTGCCAATGCTGAGCTGCATGTGGATGTGAGCGAGTCGGATGCCACTGCGTCGGTTGTGCTGGATCCGGTAACCGCTGAGGCGAAGCTCGAGTGGAGCGTGGAGCCCAAGGATGTTGTGGAGCTGAATCCGCAGGGTGGGACTACATGCGCGCTTAAGCCGCTGAAAACGGGACGTGCCGTCATCACCGTGAAGTCGAATGGTCTCAACGCCGACCCGGCGAATCCGCCAAAGGCTGAGTGCGTGGTGTTTGTGGACAAGCTGCCCACCAAGCTTACTCTCAAGCAGCATAAGTTGACCCTCCACACGGGGGCCCAGCCTGGCAAGTCCGAGAAGCTCATCGTGGAGTTCGAGCCCCAGGATGTGACCAACAAGGATGTTCGTGTTGAGACTGATCCTATGGATGTCGTTGAGGTGAGCGATGATCTGGAGGTTAAGCCGCTGAAGGTTGGCAAGACGAAGGTCACCGTTTACGCGAAGCATGACAAGACCAACACCATCAAGGATGAGTGCGAGGTGGAGGTGCTGAAGGCTGTGGAGAAGGTGACGCTGGAGCCGGCAGAGCTGATGCTGAAGGTGGATGGGGCTGCTGGTCAACTGACGGCGAAGGTAGAGCCTGCGGATGCGGATCAGAAGCTGACCTGGACGATGAATCCTGAGGGCATCGTGACGGTGGACGAGATGGGGAAGGTAACCCCCGTGAAGGCTGGTAAGACCACAATCACCGTTACGGCTCACAACGGGCTAAAGGCCGAGTGCCAGGTGACGGTGACGCAGGATGTGAAGCAGGTGATTCTGCCCGAGGAGATCGTTCTGCCTCTGGGTGGGAGCCCCGAGAAGATCATGGTGAAGGTGCTGCCCGAGGACGCTACCAACAAGGAGCTCACCTGGAGCGTGGAGAATGGGAGCATAGTGACTGTGAATGGGGAGGGCGTGATAACGCCGCTGGCGGTTGGCACGACCACCATCACGGCCAAGGCGCACAACGGCGTAGAGGCTAAGTGCCGCGTGGAGGTGAAGCAGCCTGTGCCGGCGACGGGTGTCACCATGTCGCAGACCGAGCTCACCATGTCCACGGAGGATGCGCCTGTCACCATCACGGCGAAGGTTGAGCCGGGCAATGCCCAGAGTAAGGATGTGACCTGGAGCGTAGAGCCTGCCGGCATCGTAACGGTGGATGGCGGTAAGATTACTGCTGTGAAGGCTGGCAAGGCCACGGTAATCGCCACGGCCCACAACGGGGTGAAGGGTGAGTGTAAGGTGACGGTGACCCAGCCCGTGAAGGAGGTGCAGCTCACGCCGAATGAGCTGACGCTAACGATGGGTGGCGAGCCTGGGACGCTTTCCGCGAAGGTGCTGCCGGCGGATGCTACCGATATGACCATCACGTGGAGCGTAGAGCCTGAGGGCATCGTGACCGTGGCGGATGGTAAGGTAACGGCCGTGAAGATCGGTCAGGCTAAGGTGATTGCCACAGCGCACAACGGGGTGAAGGCTGAGTGCCAGGTGACGGTGAAGGAGGCTGGGGCCCCCACGCCGAATCCTCAGCCGAAGCCGAACCCCAATCCCAAGCCGAACACCTCGGAGGTAGAGGTGCTGCATGAGGTGACGGTGGCTCCCAACCCGTTCGGGGCGATGCTGACGGTGCGCAACGCGCTCCAGGTGCAACGCTACGAGCTGGTGAATGTGAGCGGTACGGTGATTGCGGCTGGGCGTAACAGCGCGGAGATGTTCACGCTGTCCACGTCGCACCTCCCGCAGGGGGTATACGTGCTACGTCTGCACGGCACCGAGGGTATCCGTGGCGTGCTGGTGACTAAGTTCTAGATCTGCTAGGCCCGCAGTGGGTTGCGGGTGATCATTGGGCCTCGCCCCGGCACACGCCGGGGCGAGGCTTTTTTGCGGCCAGCGTGCGCTATTCGCCGGGAGGCATACGGCGCAGTCAGCCCTTCCTGAGTACACAAAATAAGCCTACCTTTGCGATTAGGCTGCGTCGGGATGGCCTGGCTGGCCCGCATGGTAGAATTTTATGTGGAGAAGATAGCATGGTAACACGTGAGCTGATCGAGCCTCGGAGCATTGTCGTAGTGGGGGCCTCGGAGGATGTGCATAAGCCCGGGGGGCGTACGTTGGAGAACTTGATCCGGCAGGGCTACTCGGGAGGGCTCTACGCGGTGAATCCGAAGGCCGATAGCGTGCAGGGAATCAAGTCCTACCACACCGTGGAGGAGCTCCCGCAGGTGGAGTTGGCTGTGTTGGCCATTGCGGCGAAGTACTGCCCGGCGACCGTGGAGGTGCTGGCTCGGCAGAAGGGTACGAAGGCCTTCATCATCCTTTCCGCAGGTTTCCATGAGGAGGGGCCCGAGGGGGCTGAGCTGGAGCGGCAGATCGTGGAGACGGTCAACAGCGTGGGCGGCTCGCTGATCGGGCCGAACTGCGTGGGGGTGATGAACTCCCACTACACGGGGGTCTTCATTCGCCCCATCCCCACCTTTGCCACCGAGGGGGTGGATTTCATCACGGGCTCTGGGGCCACGGCGGTCTTCATTATCGAGCTGGGGATGCAGCAGGGGCTCCGTTTCTCGTCGGTGTTCTCGGTGGGTAACAGCGCGCAGCTGGGCGTGGAGGAGATCCTCGAGTACCTGGATGAGACATTCGACCCCAAGACGAGTTCGCGGGTGAAACTGCTGTACGTGGAGAGCGTGGCCAATCCGCCCAAACTGCTAAAGCATGCGCGCTCGCTCATTGAGAAGGGCTGTCGCATTGCGGCTATCAAGGCGGGTGGTTCCGAGGCGGGGAGCCGGGCTGCCAGCTCGCACACGGGGGCTCTGGCCAGCAGCGATGTGGCCGTGGATGCCCTGTTCCGCAAGGCGGGTATAGTGCGTTGCCGTGGGCGGCAGGAGCTGCTGACGGTGGCAGGCATCTTCATGCAGAAGCCGCTGCAAGGCGATCGCGTGGCTATTGTGACTCACGCGGGTGGCCCCGCAGTGATGCTCACCGATGCCCTCTCTAACGGGGGTATGCAGGTTCCTCCCATCAGCGGGCCTAAGGCGAAGGAGCTACTAGAGAAGCTCTTCCCGGGATCGTCAGTGGCTAACCCTATCGACTTCCTGGCCACGGGGACTGCGGAGCAGCTGGAGGTGATACTGGATGCGTGCGAGCGGGATTTCGATGTGGATGCCGTGGTGGTGATCTTCGGCAGCCCGGGGCTGTTCCCCGTGTACGATGTGTACGATGTGCTGAGTCGTAAGATGGCGACGTGCAGCAAGCCGATATACCCCGTGCTGCCCTCTGTGGTGAATGTGGCCGATGAGATTGCCGAGTTCGTGAAGAAGGGCAATCTGTACTTCCCAGAGGAGGTTGTGCTTGGGGATGCGCTCTGCCTGACGGCTCGTACGCCGAGCCCGCAGCCAGAGCGTGCTGAGGTGCCGGGCGTGGATCGGGCTGCAATACGTCGCATCGTGGAGGCCGCTCCCGATGGCTATTTGCCACCCGATGCGGTGCAGGCTCTGCTGGATGCTGCAGGTATACCCAGGGCTGGCGAGGCCGTGGTGCAGACGGAGGATGATGCGGTGGCGCAGGCTGCCAAGCTGGGATTCCCGATAGTGATGAAGGTCGTGGGCCCAGTGCATAAGTCGGATGTCGGGGGCGTGGTGCTCGGGGTGAAGGATGAGGCGACGGTGCGCCGGGAGTTCGCCCGCATGATGAAGATTAAGGACACTACGGCTATCCTACTTCAGCCGATGCTCAGCGGTGCCGAGCTGTTCGTGGGTGCCAAGCGTGATGAGAAGTTCGGCCACGTGGTGCTGTGCGGCATGGGGGGGATATTCATCGAGGTGCTGAAGGACACGGCGGCTGGCATTGCACCGATAGGGCTCCCAGAGGCTAGGGCGATGATAGGGCAGCTGCGTAGCAAGAAGATTCTCGACGGGGTGCGTGGGCAGGAACCCGTGCACCGTGAGATGTTTGCCGAGGTAGTATCACGCGTGTCTGCCCTGGTGGATGCAGCACCCGAAATCTTTGAGATGGATCTCAATCCGCTCTTGGGCAATGCCCGCGGCGTAGTGGCCGTGGATGCTCGCATTCGCCTGGCGCGCTAGGGCTGATGGCTCGCTTTTCGCTACGCCATCTCAGCGCCAGGGAGTGGATGCTCGTTGTGGCGGTGCTGCTAGGGCTGGTGCTTGTTATCATGCGCTGGGAGTACATCTCAGGGCAGGTGGTAGAGGGCGTGATGAGCTATTTCCGCTAGGGGATATCGTCGGCCCCATGGCTTATGCCAGCGGGGCGTACCACGCCGACCGTGAGCTCTTGTGGTAGAGGGCCCGCTGGTCGGCGTGGTGACATACCCCAGGGAATGATCGGGTGGCGGGGCTGTCCCATAGGGGCAGTGGCCGTAAGGTGGCTGTGTATCCGCTCCTTGCGAGCCGGATCTCGTCATTGTAAGTACCTTTGCTGACAGCAAGGGCCGGGGGTTGGTGTACGCCAGCATGGGCTGGGGATATACGATAGGCACGTGCCTGTGCGTTGCTCACTTTGAAATGTTGGTAAAACGGTTGTGGTTTAGATGGGGCGTTGTCCTGCTGTTGCTCGCCGGGGCTGGCGTTGCACTTTGGCAGGTGAGCCCGTTGTGCTTTGCCCATGGGGAGCAGATGAGCATGGCGGAGTCGCAGCCCTACTCGTCACCCTATCAGCCTAAGAGCCTCTCATTCGCTGGCGAGCGGGTGCCACTGGAGCTGGTAGATGTGCGGGAGAGTCTCGACAGGGAGCTGGCGGTGGCAGCCAATTGGCACAGCCATATCATCCTGATCATCAAACGGGCCAATCGCTACTTCCCGCTCATTGAGCCCATTCTGAAGGAGGAGGGGCTACCCGAAGATTTCAAGTACCTAGCAGTGGCCGAGAGCTCACTTCAGGAGACAGCGGTCTCTCCCTCGGGGGCTGCGGGCCTGTGGCAGTTCCTGGAGGCCACGGCTAAGGATTATGATCTCCTCATCACCGAGGAGATAGATGAGCGTTACCATTTGGAGAAGTCCACTCGTGCGGCGTGCCGCTACCTAAAGCGCATCAAGGGTCAGGTGGGGAGCTGGACTATGGCTGCGGCGGCTTACAATGCGGGTCAGAATGCTGTGAGTCGGCTGATGGAGCGTCAGTGGCAGAGCTCGTACTACGACATGCTGTTTGCCAGTGAGACGGCTCGCTACGTGTTCCGGATCCTGGCTCTGCGGGAGCTGATAGAGCATCCATCACGCTACGGCTTTGCAATCAAGCCGAAGGAGCTGTATCCTGTCATACCTACCCATACGGTGCAGATTGACACCGCGGTGACTGATCTTGCCGTATTAGCCAATGGGCTGGGAACCAACTACAAACTGCTCAAGTGGCTGAACCCGTGGCTGCGCACGAATACGCTGACCCCGGAGCCTAACCAGTCCTTCAGCCTTCGCATCCTTCCCCTGAAGGAGCGTAGCGTAACGGCCCGTCCATGATGTCCCTGTCTGCTGAGCATAATGTGAACTCGCTGCCCGGGGAGGTGGCCTCGCCGGAGCCTGATGAGGTCATCCAGATTGAGGGGGCACGGGTACACAACCTGAAGAACGTCAGCCTGAGCATCCCGCGCAATGCGCTTGTGGTGGTGACGGGGCTGAGCGGGAGTGGCAAGTCATCGTTAGCCTTCGATGTCATTTACGCCGAGGGCCAACGGCGGTACATGGAGACGCTCAGCGCATATGCCCGTCAGTTCCTCGGGGCCCTAGAGCGACCTGATGTAGATTACGTGGGCGGACTCGCCCCAGTGATTGCCATCGAGCAACGCACCACGGGGCGTAATAGCCGCTCGACGGTAGGCACTATCACCGAGGTGTACGACTTCCTACGCCTACTCTACGCACGGGTCTCCACGGCTCATTCACCGGTCACGGGCCTGCCGCTGGTGGCGCACACCGATGAGGAGATCGTGAGCCAGGCTGAAATGGCCTTCAGCGGTCGACGGGTAGCTCTGTGTGCTCCCCTGGTGAGGGGACGCAAGGGGCACTACGAGTCGCTATTCAAAACGCTGCTATCTAGCGGATTCCTCCATGTTCGCATCGATGGTGGGATAGAGGAGATCTATCCGGGCATGAAGCTCGATCGCTATGCCGTGCATGATGTGGAGCTAGTGATCGATCGCTTCGTGTTCAATGAGAAAGGGCGAGAGCGGCTTGCGAAGTCGCTCCCCGAGACCATGCGGCGAGGTAAGGATATGGTGCTGATAGCCGACATGGAGTCTGGCGAATCTCGCTACTACAGCCGTAACCTGATGTGCCCCACCTCGGGTATATCTCTGCCCTCGCCCGAGCCGCATACGTTCTCGTTCAATTCGCCCTACGGGGAGTGCCCTGCGTGCCACGGGATAGGATCTCGCACGGGGTTTACGCCCGAGAGCCTGACGGCGGACCCTCGTAAGGGGGTGGCGAATGGGGGTATTGCGCAAGTTATCGAGTCGAAGGTGCGGTTTGAGGCTCTGCTTAAGCTAGCTACGAGCTGGCTGCGGAGCCAGAAGGTGAATTCGGCCACTCCTATCGGTGAGATTCCACCCGAGGTCTACCACCGGCTGTTCTGGGGCGACGAGGCTGCTACTCAGGGCGAAGCTCCATCGTCCGGAGCTCGAAAGCCATCCTTCCGAGGCTTTATCCCCATGCTGGAGGAGTACTACGAGCACTCTAAGCCCAGCGATATCCCTGAGGAGATACAGGCTCGCATTGTCACCATGGATTGCCCGGAGTGTCACGGGAAACGTCTACGCCCCGAGTCGCTGTGCTTTCGCATTGGGGGCCTCGACATCGCTGAGGCGTGTGAAATGTCGCTAGGGCACTTCGCCCAGTGGATTGATACCGTGGAGCAGTCGTTGCAAGGGGCTAAGCGAGCTGTGGCAGCTGAGATTGTTAAGGAGATCCGAAGCCGGGTAGGGTTCCTTACCGATGTGGGCCTTGAGTATCTGTCCCTTGGCCGTGCGGCGAATACGCTCTCGGGGGGCGAGAGTCAGCGTATACGCCTTGCCACCCAGATCGGCACTCAGCTCGTGAATGTGCTCTACGTGCTCGATGAGCCGAGCATTGGATTACACCCCCGCGATAACGATCGCCTCATAGCCTCCCTGAAACAGCTGCGAGATATAGGGAACACCGTTATCGTGGTGGAGCATGATGAGGACATGATGCTCTCTGCCGATCATCTGGTGGATCTTGGCCCTGGAGCCGGTAGGCACGGGGGATGCATCATGGCCCAGGGCACTGTGGAGCAAATTAGGGCCTCGGGGTCACTCACGGCGCAATACCTCAATGGGGAGCGTACCATAGAGGTTCCTACCACCCGCCGGCCAGGGTCGGGCTCCATGCTCTCTATCCTGGGAGCTAGTGGTAATAACCTCAAGGGAGTTGATGCTCATTTCCCCCTCGGCACATTCATCTGCGTCACGGGGGTATCAGGGAGCGGAAAGAGCTCGCTCATCAATGACACGCTGTACCCGATCGTGAGCCAGGCCCTGTACCACTCACTTACGCCCCCGCTGCCCTACTGCAAGGTGCTAGGACTTGAGTGCGTCGACAAGGTGATACAGGTCGATCAGAGCCCACTTGGGCGCACCCCCCGTTCTAATCCAGCCACCTACACGGGGATCTTCACGGATATCCGCAAGCTGTTTGCCGAGACTCCACAGGCTAAGATGCGCGGTTTCAAGATGGGACGCTTTTCATTCAACGTGAAAGGGGGCCGCTGCGAGACGTGCAAAGGGGCCGGCGTGGAGGTGATAGAGATGAACTTCCTGCCTGATGTGCATGTGCAGTGCTCGCAGTGCCGTGGCGAGCGTTACAACCGTGAGACGTTGGCCGTGCGCTACAAGGGGAAATCCATCAGCCAGGTGCTCGACATGACGGTCAATCAGGCCGCCGAATTCTTTCAGAGTGTGCCCACCCTATTGCGTAAGCTCGAGGCCTTGCAGTCAGTGGGCATGGGGTATATCAAGCTCGGACAGTCGTGCACAACACTCTCGGGAGGCGAGAGCCAGCGCATACGTCTCGCTAGCGAGCTCGGGCGCAAAGATTCAGGCACTACCCTCTACATCCTAGATGAGCCCACGACGGGCCTCCACTTTGAGGATATACGCCTGCTCCTCAACGTGATTCATGCGCTAGTAGATCGGGGTAATACGGTGATTGTCATCGAGCACAACCTTGACGTGATCAAGTGTGCCGACTACATCATCGACCTTGGCCCAGAGAGCGGCGAGCGGGGAGGTGAAATCGTGGCCGCAGGCACGCCAGAGGCCATTGTAGCTCAAGGCATCGGCCACACGGCCCGTTATCTCGCCAAGCTACTGCACCGGTAGGGAGGGGGGGCAATCCCCAGTAGATCCACTCTGCTCCCACACTTATGGTTGTGGCAAATCGTGCGGGGTGGGCGAAAGCGTCATATTTCAAGCCCTAACGGGGCTAATGCTCCCGCTGTACATTGTTCGGCGCAACTTGCCCAGGGTGTAGATCTACTCCATTGATGCTGGGTGTTGTTTGCTGATGAGGTGTAGCACCTCGCAGTCACGCGCCTGTAGGGTTGCCACGGTGAGCGGGTGGTGAATAGCTGGCCGGTAGAGAGCCATTCGCCATCGATGCTTGTGGAACCAAGCCGAATGGAAAGACCTATTCGGATGGTGATGTCCCGGCGGGTTAATAATCCCCATTACATCCCCTTTCTGCGGTGTATTGTGCATCCGCAAACGATCACCCATTGTAGGGTAGCAGGGTGTATTTTTTAGTCAACAACTGCAATTTCTGGTGCGATTAGCCCGAAAATCGCAACCCGTACGACGATGTCGGCGTTACAAATGTTATAGCTAACACGTTGCAAATCGTTAAACAAGCAGCAATCATGAAACACACTCTACTACGAATAGCATTCCCATTGCTCGGGCTCCTGGTAATGGGAGGGTGCCAGAAGGAGGAGATGCCTCGGTCGCCCCTTGCTGAAGAAGCCACGCATTCCGCTGCCGGCACGACGATGAAGCAGCGCATCGCACAGCAGGAACTGGATGCCTTCATGGCGCAGTTTGCAGGCCTGCCCTCGGGCTACGAGGCTTTTATTAATCAGCAGTTGCCATACAGCGTGCGGTGCCTGGAAGATCTTCCCACAGGATCTGCGCTAGCGCGCTTCTGCCCTCCGCCACCGCTATTTGCCGATAGCATCTGCTGGAAGGCCGTCATCTCCGAGACGGATAGCATCGCCGAGCTGCCCCGCGCAGCCTGGGGCCCACAGGAGTTCGCCATGGCCCGGGCGATGCAAGTTGCGTACGGGGGCGCATTGCCCAATGGTGCAGCCATGATTGGCACCCTAATCGAAGAAGATCGCTTTCCCGATCCTGATAAAGGTGAGGATTGGGAGGTGCCTACTCCGCTGGAGCCATCCCACCCGGAGTTTCCCCCTGATGGGCCACGCATCGGCCCGCATGTGGTTTTGAATGAATGGGCCAAGGATGGCGACATCTACGTGAAACGGGCATCTGAAGCCAGCTCGAAGAAGGGGAGCAAATGCAAGTCCGTACCAGGTATAGGGTACACCCCAAATGAGGCTAGCGTCAACGATATGATCCCCGGTTACTGGAAGCATGCAGCCATAATGGATTCAGCTTCACGCAAAAAACATGGAGCGAATAGATGCTTGCTCAGCGCCTCCAATCGTACGGATACCTATCTGAGAAATCCTGGAGGGTATATCGGGCGTGTGGGCTACGACCTGTTCTATGGTTATTGGAGTCAGGCGGATGAGATCGGCGTATATCGAGTGAGTGCAGCTACCGACCGAGAAAGACATGGGGCTGTAGAGTATGCCAGAAAGTTCTACAACCTGCCATTCGATTTCATTACGTCACGCTGGGAAGACGATGCCTTCTACTGCTCCAAGCTGGTATTCCGTGCCTGGTTCTCCGAGGGGTACGATTTGGAACCCAGGGTAAGTTCCTTCACTGGCGAACCGTGGGATTATCGACTCGAGTTCGAGCGTTGGGATCGTATGAAGCAGCCAGGAGGCGGAATAATTTATATTCCGGTATTTCGCCGGATCTGGATCCGCGATACATGGGTAACACCCACGGATTTGACTGAAACGTGGCGTACCCACGAGCTAAGGCGTTTCTACCGATGAGCTGTATACGAATATCACTGCGAGGGCTACCAGCAGTAGCCCTCGCAGTGGCGATTCTGCTGCTGGGGAGTGCCCAGTGCGCAAAGCGGGATCAGCCAAATGATGATGAGGAGTCGACGGCGGAGGTGTTCACCGTCGAGAAGCAGGCCGATCTGTCTCGCCTGGCTGTGGTGGCCGCAGACATGCGCTACCTACTGGGCATCGATACGACGACATTCTACGTGGTGGCTCGCATCCGCTGGAATGGGCCCCTGTTCGATAAGCTGGCGCGCCTCCCTGATGGTGGCGTGCTGGTGGTGGACGAGCGGATGGAGCAAGAGAACCGGCTCTACCGGCTGAACCCCGATTGTAGCCTGTACGCCTCGGTACCAGTGCCCGATAGACCCGCAACCCCATTCGTCCACGGTAACCTCGCCATCATGGGGGGGAGCTATTTCGGCCCCGAAGGAATCGCGGTCATGGTCTACCAGCTGGACAGCATGGTGCACCGGAAAACATTCGGCGTAAAGGGAATTGTAATACGGCAGGAGGAATTCTGTGCGCAGGGCGATAAGATCTTTTTACCCTACGACAATTCCATAGGCGACCCCGGGCAGCGTGAATCCTTCCCCGTGATGCTCGATGCGAACACGTTGGACACTGTACATCTACGCATTGGGGATTTATTAAAAGGGAAGAGCTCCGACACGTTTTTGAGCGCCGTTTGCGATAATACGCTCGTCGTGCTCCCCATCTCGGGCTGCCACCCCATCGTGTACGACTTGGCCATGCGGCGCACGCTGAGGCACCGTGACGTGGAGCCAGAGCTGATCGCCAAGATTGGCAAGCGCGGGGGCATATCGGGCCAGCCCGTGGTGCGCGACGGTATGCTCTATACGCTCTATGCAATAGGTGGTGGAAGCATGGTGCGTAGAATATACTGGGTGAAGATCCGCCTCTCCGACCTTAGCCTCATTGATGCCAAGCAGGTGGCACTCGACTACGGGGCACGCTGGACGGCCGGCGATGACTTCCACACCTTCGGCCGGTTCTACATCATCGAGGCAGACATGCCGGGGAGGAAGACCTTCAGGGCCACCTTCGTGGACTGGCGCACTGGCGAAGTGGCTGGGCAGTGCGAGGTGTATGACTTGGCATACAAATAAATTCTAACCCATCAAGTAAAGTCTGTCACTAATGAGCCGCATGTTGAAGACATTCCGGAACCTACCAGCAGTAGCCCTCGCAGTGGCGATCCTGCTGCTGGGATGTGCCCAGTGCGCAAAGCGGGATCAGCCAAATGATGAGGGGGAGTCGACGGCGGAGGTGTTCACTGTCGAGAAGCAGGCCGATCTGTCTCGCCTGGCTGTGGTGGCCGCAGATATGCGCTACCTACTGGGCATCGATACGACGACATTCTACGTGGTGGCTCGCATCCGCTGGAATGGGCCCCTGTTCGATAAGCTGGCGCGCCTCCCTGATGGTGGCGTGCTGGTGGTGGACGAGCGGATGGAGCAAGAGAACCGGCTCTACCGGCTGAACCCCGATTGTAGCCTGTACGCCTCGGTACCAGTGCCCGATAGACCCGCAACCCCATTCGTCCACGGTAACCTCGCCATCATGGGGGGGAGCTATTTCGGCCCCGAAGGAATCGCGGTCATGGTCTACCAGCTGGACAGCATGGTGCACCGGAAAACATTCGGCGTAAAGGGAAGGGTAATACGGCAGGAGGGATTCTGTGCGCAGGGCGATAAGATCTTTTTGCCCTACGTCAATTCCGTGGGCGACCCCGGGCAGCGTGAATCCTTCCCTGTGATGCTCGATGCGAACACGCTGGACACCACCCACCTGCATATCGGTGAACTGCTGGAGGGAGAGGGGGCCCGTTCCATCATTCATGCCGTTTGCGGTGATACGCTCGTCGTGCTCCCCATCTCGGGTTGCCACCCCATCGTATACGACCTGGCCACGCGGCGCACGTTGGCGCACCGGGACGTGGGGCCCGAGCTGATCGCCAAGATTGGTCAGCGCAGGGGCATATCGGGCCAGCCCGTGGTGCGCAACGGTATGCTCTATACGCTCTATGTAAGAGCCGAAGGAATGGTGCGAAAAGCATACTGGGTGAAGATCCGCCTCTCCGACCTTAGCCTCATTGATGCCAAGCAGGTGGCACTCGACTACGGGGCACACTGGACGGCCGGCGACGACTTCCACACCTTCGGCCGATTCTACATCATCGAGACAGACATGCCGGAGAGGAAGACCTTCAGGGCCACCCTCGTGGACTGGCGTACCGGCGAAGTGGCTGGGCAGTGCTCTATGTACGACCTCAAGTTTCGCTAGATGATGACCCGTTGCCGATAGGCAGAATGGCGAAGTGCCCTAGCTACCGATGCCGGTAATGCTCCCGCTGCCACAGAGTGTGGATAGCGGGAGCTTTTTTATGCCGAATCAGCAAGTGGAACTCTCGTTTCCGCATTCCATCTATGCGTGGCACCGTGCAGCACGAAGTCTTTGAGGGTCGACGGGTTTCCACCTATGAGAAAGGAGAGAGCCTGCCGATCTACGTGAAGTGCTGCAAAGAGGAGGTGCTACAAAAAACGGTAGAGTACGCCGTCAAGGTTTCGCTGGAAGATCCGGATGGGTGTCTTCCCAGTTACCAGGACGTGAAAGCCCGATTGAGGTCATCGGTTGGGGCTATTGTAGTGCCCCCATTGCGTAGCTAGCGCAATCAATCCTACGCAGCACATTCGGTTTGCACCGCGCTCTGACCTACAGCCTGCTGCAATGCCTTGTGTAATAGACCGGTGCTACGGTACACCGCTGTTGCTCCCCTTCCCCTGCCTGTGGCGATCGCTCGTGGGGTGAGATTGCCAGAGTTACCCGAATCGGATTCGCGAGTCCTCAAGCATGAAGACTGCGCTGTGCGATCCTGCCAGCATGACTTGCTGCCTGCGGAGAGCCGTATCCCCCCGCTTAGCGTTTAGCCAGGCAGTGCGCAATGCGCGTCCCCTGACGCTCTAGCTGGAGCACGTACGAGCCTGGGGGCAATGTTCCTAACGACAGGCTCATCTCCCCGTCCCAGCGAGCTACGGACTTGTGGACGAGCACGCCGTCAATGGCATGCAGCGTCAGCACATCGCCCTTGTAGAGCCCACTTAGGTGTAGCGTCTCCGCAAACGGATTGGGGTAGGCCATTACCCCGATGCTGGCCAGGTTCCCATCCTCCACGCCCGTCATCTGGCCCGTGTATTTGGGCTCAAATGAGGCATCGAAATGCGTGTTACCATCGAGCTGAAGGTTGAGTGTCCCGCCGTGCTGTTCGCCGATGCGATTGAGCCCGTTGATTTGCAGTTGAATCGTGCGGTAGCCCGTCTTCGGGGTCGCCCGTACCACGATGGGGGTGCCCTCCTCCAGCTGCGCATCATTGTCTATAGGCTTTCCGTACGCAAACAGCTGTAGCTGCCCATTCCGGGGCCTATTGTAGGAAACCGTGTAGCGGGGCTTGCTGTACCCCCCGAAGGGGATGCGGTGCTTGACACCACCATTGAGGTTGTAGACCGTCCACCCGTGCTGCACTAGCGACTGCACGTCGCCCACCAGGCACACATTGCGATCCTGGCCCTGCTGAAGATCCACGGGGTAGAAGTCGCCCTTTGCGACCCCGGTCGATAGCAGCGTATTCACGATACGCCCCATGGCCTCATGCTGGATGCGATTCTGGGCGCAGCACAGATCCGACATCTCGGGGCATGCCGAGAGGTTGAGCTCCGTGAGTTGGTTGCCCTGGCAGGACAGCATGGTGAGGCGAGAGTTGCGCGACAGGTCTAGCTGCGTCAGGAGGTTAGCGTTGCACCAGAGGTGCGTCAGCCGTGGGCAGCGTTGCACGTTGAACTCGGTGAGCCGATTGTGGCTGCAATCGAAAATCTTCAGCGCCGGATGGCGTGTCATCTTGAGCTGCGTGATCTCGTTGCGCCCGCATGAGAATCGCTCTAGCCGGTAGTTCGTCTCTATGTCGAGCTCGGTGAGCCGGTTCTCCCCGCAGTCGAAAGAGCTCAGCGCGTAGCAGCGGCGCACGTTTACCTCCGTGAGCTGATTGCTACGGCACGAGAGGAACTCCAGGCTCTGGAAGCTCGATAGGTCGAGCCGCCGGATCTGGTTGTTCGCGCAGGCTAGGCCACCGAGGTTGCGGCACGGCCGCAGGTCGAGATCCATCAGCCGATTGCGCTGGCAGTAGAGGTAAGCCAGCCGGGTGCACCCTGCGAGGTTGAGATGGATTAGCTGGTTGTCATTGCATATCAGCCACTTGAGCTGCACACACCCATGCACGTTGAGCTGCGTGAGCTTGTTGTAGGCGCAGGAGAGGAAGCCCAGCGTGGGGGCCGTGGAGGCATCTAGAGCCGTCAGGCCGCACTCGTCGCAGTTCACCATTTCGACATCCCCCTCGATGCGTATGGTGCGCGCATTGACGATGTATTCCACCGGTTGCCCGTCCACATACTTCCCGCTGAGGCCCACAATTTGCAGCTTCCCGCGTAGGGTCATGGTGATCTTCTCCCCGATGCGCTTGGAGGTGGTCATGGAGATGACCTCTGCGCGCAGGGATCCCGCCCACCCGAGCTGCACGAGCAGGAGCAGGATCGGCAGGGCCGAGAGTAGACGCACTGAAAACGCTCTTTTCTGCATGGAACCTCCAAACGGGAGCTGCGCAAGCCACTCACCGAACACTCGGGGCAGCGGGGGCAAACACGGCCAGCAACGATGCAGCCATGGATCGCCCGCATTGCAACAATTCCTTACAGAAAATAACGTGTGCGTTGGGAAAGGGTTACACCGTTGCGAAGATCCGTGTACCTTCCCCGTTGCCGTGGTGCCTACGTGCTGGGGGTGTTGGAGTCTATGGCCGCAATGCGCGGGGCGATGCGGAGCCCATTCTGGCTACATGTTCATCTCCGAGTGGTTCTCCCGAATCCGCTGTTCCACATTGAGTTGCGCTCGTATGGAGTGCAAAATGGTATCCACGATGGTGTGCAGCAGTTTCCCCTCCCTGTAGTCGGCCTTGCAGCAGAATTGCACGCGGTTATCTTTCAGCAGCCGTTGCGCCTTCAGTATGCATTGATCGCAGTTCTGGCTGGTGGAGTCATATACCGCAATGGAGTAGCCGCCTCCCTCCTTCACCATGCGCATCACGGGAATGTCGGTGGCCCCATCCCCGAAGTAGATCAGGCGTGAGAATGGAATTGGCCGCTCCGACAGCTCCATCGGCTCATTCACCTTCTCGGCATCCGATATGGAGTGGATGCCCTTGTTGATCTTGAAAAGGAACTGCGTCTTGCCGGTGTAGTCGATGGCGATGCGCGGCCAGATGGCGGTCTCGTGCGCATCGTAGCGGTAACTGCTGGCAAAAACCTTGGTGAACCGCTCGTAGATAGGCAGCCCGCTGATCATCTCCTCTAGCCCCGAGGAAATGACGTAGTGCCTCACGGTGATGTTGAGCTCGTCGCCCAACTGGTCAAATAGGTCGAACCACTCCTCCACGCCCGGGAACAGCTTGATGTGCCTCGCGCTCTCAATCAGCATGCTCTTAGTGAGGGGACGTCGCCCCTTCTTGGCCACCTCGAGGAGCATGCGCATGTAGGTTTCAATGTAGCTGGCATCCTCGGACTGGGCCCGCTGGTTGGTCTGCTGCCAGAAATCGTCGGGCTGGATGCCGAAGCTCCGCAGGTAGCCGTCCTGCATGTTCCCCTCAATGAGGGTGCCGTCCACATCGTATACCATGGCCACCACGGGGCGGCTCGTCTGGGGGTCTATTCTACTGTCCATATCCGGGGCGCATAGGTCTATCCCTCTTCAAAGGTAGACAATGCGCGCCAAAGCGCGGGCAAGATGCGAGCGATGCGCCTGGGGGTGGATGGGGGCTGACGATGAGCCAAGGCCCGTGGCAATGCGAGCGGGATAACGACGGGGACGAGCCCGACCAACGACGTAGCAAGTCCCAATTTGTGCGACAAAATACGGCTTTGATACGGCGATGCCACGCCGTCGCCAGCGTGCACATCCCCCGCATGCCGGCCTGCGGGAGGCTGGAGAACGGGCGAATCCTGGGGTGCGATTTGCGCAAAAGAGGCTATATTTGTTGCAAACTAAGAGTAGGGCGGCTATGGATTTTCAACAGATCACAGACCTTCTAGGTGCGCGGGCAGAGGGGATCCTGAACCATGTATGCAAGACGGTGAGCAAGGAGCACTTGCATTTGCCCGGCACAGACTTTGTCGATCGGGTAGTCGCCCCGTCCAACCGCTCGCCCCAGGTGATGCGGAGCATCCAGAGCATCCTGAATCATGGTCGCCTGGCAGGCACGGGTTACGTGTCCATCCTCCCGGTGGATCAGGGGATTGAGCATTCGGCAGCCGCCTCGTTTGCCCCGAACCCCATCTACTTCGACCCAGAAAACATCGTGAAGCTCGCCCTGGAGGGGGGGACGAATGCCGTGGCGTCCACGTTTGGCGTGCTGGCCTCGGTGTCGCGCAAGTATGCCCATCGCATCCCATTCATCGTCAAGCTCAATCACAACGAGCTGCTCACCTACCCGGAGAAGTTCGATCAGATCATGTTCGGCTCGGTGGATGAGGCCTGGAACCTCGGTGCGACGGCCGTGGGGGCCACCATCTACTTCGGCTCTGAGGAGTCGAACCGCCAGATTGTAGAGGTGGCCGAGGCGTTCGAGAGGGCGCACGAGCTGGGCATGGCCACCGTGCTCTGGTGCTATCTGCGCAACAGCAGTTTCAAGGTGGATGGCAAGGACTACCACGTGAGCGCCGACCTCACGGGTCAGGCCAACCATATTGGGGTGACCATACAGGCCGACATCATCAAGCAGAAGCTGCCGGAGTGCAACGGCGGATTCACGGCGCTGAAGTTTGGCAAGACGAACAAGAGGGTGTACGGCGAGTTGGCCACAGAGCACCCCATAGACCTCACGCGCTACCAGCTGCTCAACTGCTACGGGGGCCGCTCGGGCCTCATCAACTCGGGTGGCGCATCCAGCGGGGAGAGCGACCTGGCGGAGGCCGTGTACACTGCGGTGGTCAACAAGCGGGCCGGAGGCATGGGCCTCATCAGCGGTAGGAAGGCTTTCCAACGTCCGATGGAAGAGGGGGTTAAGCTGCTCAACGCCATCCAGGACGTGTACCTGTGCGATAAGATTACGATCGCCTAACGCATAGACGGTCGCCCGCAGGGCAATGGGAGATGCGCCGTCACCACCCATTGCCATTCGACGCAGGCAGGGACTCATTATCCTTGCGCTGGCGGTGTGCGCCATCTGCACGCTGCATGGTGTAGGGACTCATCATCAGGGGGATTTGTCGCCCGAATGGGGTGGGGATAGTTCGGCAGTGCGCGGTGTGCTTGCTGCGCAGTGGGACAACGCTGAGGGTGAAGGGCTGAGGCTGGGGGACGGACAGCACTTCCAGCGGTTGATCTCGGCTGGTGTGCAACCGGCTGTGGCCCATGCGCTGAGCGATTCGATGGCTGGTCGGTCGCCCGCAGAGGTGTACTACATAGCCAGGCGATATGCGTGCTTCGACTCCGGGTTGCTCCGTGTGGCACCACCTATCAGGCAGGCGAGGCCCCCACGGGTTCGGGTTGCCATACGTGTCGAGCCGCGCTTCCACCCCTTCCCTTTTGATCCGAATTCCATCGACAGCGCGGGACTCGTGCGCCTGGGTTTCACGCCCCGTCAGGCTCGGGCCATTGTTCGCTACCGTGATCGAGGGGGCATATTTCGCCGAGCATCGGATTTCGGTTGCCTTCGGGTGGTCGATTCCGCGGCGTACGCCGTGCTGGGGCCCTACGTGCAGATAGCCGATACGCTAGCGCACATGCAGCGTGCCAGGGCCGATGCGGCTCGTTTCCGTCCCTTCCCCTTCGATCCCAACACCATCGACAGCGCGGGACTCGTGCTCCTTGGTTTTACGCCTCGCCAAGCCCGGGCCATTGTGCGTTACCGTGATCGAGGGGGCATATTTCGTCGGGCATCGGATTTCGGTCGCCTCTGTGTAGTCGATTCTGCGGCGTACGCCGTGCTGGAGCCCTATGTGCAGATAGCCGATACGCTAGCGCACGCGCAGCGTGCTAGAGCCGATGCGGCTCGTTTCCGTCCCTTCCCCTTCGATCCCAACGCCATAGACAGCGCGGGGCTGGTGCGCTTGGGTTTTACGCCCCGTCAGGCTCGGGCGATCGTTCGTTACCGTGAGCGAGGAGGCACATTCCGCCGAGCATCGGACTTTGGTCGCCTCCGGGTGGTCGACTCTATGGCATACGTTGTGCTGGAGCCCTACATTCGGGTAGGACTCTAGCGATTGCATGCGGACATGCGGCCGAGGGGGTGTTACAGCTTCTCTAGCAGGGCGCGGAGGGAGACCTTCGACTGGAGCACCTCCCGCAGGCGGGAGGCATCAATGCGCTCCTGCGCCATGCTGTCGCGCTCGCGCAGGGTGACGCTCCCGTCCTCCATCGTCTGATTGTCGATGGTGACGCAGTAGGGTGTCCCGATGGCATCTTGCCTGCGGTAGCGTTTGCCGATGGTGTCCTTCTCCTCGTACTGGCAGGCCATGTCGAGCCGAAGGTCGTCGATGATGGCCCGGGCACGCTCCGGCATCCCGTCCTTGCGCACGAGAGGCAGCACGGCAACCTTTACGGGAGCTAGGGCTGGTGGCAGGTGAAGCATGCGGCGCACCTCTTGCCGCCCATCATCACCAGAGACGGTCTCCTCGTCGTAGGCCGCGCAGAGCACCATGAGGACTGCCCGGTCGAGCCCAATGGAGGTCTCCACCACGTAGGGGGTGTAGTTCTCGTTGCGCTCGGCGTCGAAGTACTGTATCTTGCGCCCGCTGTACTGCTGGTGACGCGACAGGTCGTAGTCGGTGCGCGAGTGGATGCCCTCCACCTCCTTGAATCCGAAGGGGAACCGGAATTCGATGTCGCAGGCCGCGTTGGCGTAGTGGGCTAGCTTGTCGTGCGGGTGGTAGCGGTAGTTGTCCTGACCCAGCCCGAGGGCCAGGTGCCAGCGCAGACGCTGCTCTTTCCAGTACTCATACCACTGCATCTCGGAGCCGGGGGCCACGAAGAACTGCATCTCCATCTGCTCGAACTCGCGCATGCGGAAGGTGAACTGCCGTGCCACAATCTCATTGCGGAATGCCTTGCCCACCTGCGCAATGCCGAACGGGATCTTCATGCGCCCAGTCTTCTGGACGTTGAGGTAATTGACGAAGATGCCTTGTGCCGTTTCGGGTCGCAGGTAGATCTCGCTGGCCTCATCGCTGAGGGAGCCCACCTGCGTGGCGAACATCAGATTGAACTGCCGCACGTCGGTCCAGTTGCGCGTGCCCGAGACGGGGCATACGATCTCTAGCTCCTCGATGAGGGCGCGCAGCCCCGGCAGGTCGTTCGCGTTGAGGCAGTCTGCCAGTCGGGTGCGTGCGGCATCGATGCCCTGCTGTATCCCCAGGACGCGGGGGTTGGTGGTGATGAACTGTTGGCGGTCGAAGGCCTCCCCGAACCGCTTGGCGGCCTTGGCCACCTCCTTCTCCAGCTTCTCCTCCTGGCGGGCAATCCAGTCCTCCACCAGCACGTCGGCGCGGTAGCGTTTCTTGCTGTCGCGGTTGTCGATGAGCGGATCGTTGAAGGCTCCCACGTGCCCCGAGGCTTCCCACACGCGGGGGTGCATGAAGATGGACGCATCGATGCCCACCACGTTCTCATGCAGGCGCGTCATGGCGAGCCACCAGTAGCGGCGCACCTGCAACTTGAGCTCGGCGCCATGCTGCCCGTAGTCGTACACGGCGCTTAGGCCGTCGTAAATTTCGCTGCTCGGGAATACGAATCCGTACTCTTTGCAGTGGGAGACGATATTCTTAAACAGATCCTCTTGTGCCATTGCGATGCCCTTCCGTTTGCCGTAGCCACCCGCGCGGTGATGGCGGGCACTCCAGCGCAAAGGTAGCTAAATCGCGTCGTGGGAGGGGATGGGTGGCCTGCCGCCATCGGCTGCTCGGGGGCCGATGTGGCGGAGAGTTGCATGCGTGGCCAGTCTTTATTTCGGGCCTTCGGCATCGCACCTGGGATGATGTTGCATGCGCTGATTATCACGTGGATACGCACCGGGCTGAGAGCCAGCTTTTATCGGCGGAGGTGCAGAGGAGTGGCTCCCTCGGAGATGCAAGCCGGTGACGAAGGGCTCTGGCCGCGGAGCAAGCGGGGCAGAGCTCTACGAATAGCGCAATTAGATCTACCTTTGCTGCGCTTTTTAGCTAACTGAATGTCTAACCATTTTAACGAGAGGGAGTTTGTGATGGAGGAGAAACCGATGGCCGCATCCGCGGCCGAGAAGCAGCTAGAGTGCGGCGATGCCGCCATGGATTGGGCTGCCATAGAGAATGAGCATGCATATACGCCGGCCCAAAAGCAGGCGTTCCAGGAGCAGTATGCGAAGACGCTCTCAAGCATCGGCGATAATGAGGTGGTAGAGGGCACGGTGGTGTCGATCACCAAGCGCGAGGTGGTGATCAATGTGGGGTTCAAGTCGGAGGGTGTGCTGAGCATCAACGAGTTCCGCTACAACCCCTCCTTGCAGGTGGGCGATAAGGTTGAGGTGTACGTGGAGAATCAGGAGGACAAGCGTGGCCAGCTGATCCTCTCGCACCGCAAGGCGCGCACGCTGAAGGCGTGGGACCGCGTGAACCAGGCGTTTGAGAATGACGAAATCATCAAGGGTTTCATCAAATGCCGCACTAAGGGGGGGATGATCGTGGATGTCTTCGGGATCGAGGCCTTCCTACCCGGCTCGCAGATCGACGTGCGCCCCATCCGTGACTACGACGTGTACGTGGAGAAGACGATGGAGTTCAAGGTTGTGAAGATCAACCAGGAGTATAAGAACATCGTCGTGTCGCACAAGGCGCTGATCGAGGCTGAGCTCGAGGCTCAGAAGCGTGAGATCATCTCGAAGCTCGAGAAGGGCCAGGTGCTCGAGGGCACGGTGAAGAACATCACCAGCTACGGGGTGTTTGTCGACCTCGGGGGTGTGGATGGGCTGGTGCATATCACCGACCTGTCATGGGGCCGCGTGAACCACCCGAACGAGGTGGTGAACCTGGACGAGAAGATCAACGTGGTGATTCTGGACTTCGACGATGCGAAGAAACGTATCGCTCTGGGTATCAAGCAGCTGACACCGCATCCGTGGGATTCACTGGATCCGAACCTCAAGGCGGGCGACCGCGTGAAGGGTCGCGTGGTGGTGCTGGCCGATTACGGGGCTTTCGTGGAGGTGTACCCGGGCGTAGAGGGCCTCATCCACGTGTCGGAGATGTCGTGGAGCCAGCACTTGCGTAGCGCGCAGGACTTCCTGGCCGTGGGGCAGGAGATCGAGGCCCAGATTCTGACGCTCGACCGCGATGCTCGCAAGATGTCGCTGGGGATGCGCCAGCTGAAGCCAGATCCGTGGGAAGGTATCGAGGTGCGCTACCCGGTGGGCTCACGCCTGAAGGCGCGTGTGCGCAACTTCACGGGCTTTGGCATCTTCGTGGAGGTAGAGGAGGGGATCGATGGTCTCATCCACATCTCTGACCTGAGCTGGACGAAGAAGATTAAGCACCCGGCCGAGGTGACCAAGGTGGGCGAAGAGATTGAGGTGGTAGTGCTTGACGTAGACAAGGAGAACCGCCGTCTGAGCCTGGGTCACAAGCAGCTCGAGGAGAATCCGTGGGACGTATTCGAGTCGATCTTCACCATCGGCTCTGTCCATGAAGGTACCATCCTGGAGATCATCGACAAGGGTGCCACCATTGCGCTGCCGTACGGGGTGGAGGGCTTCTCCACGCCGAAGCACCTGGTGAAGGAGGATGGCTCGGTGGCGAAGCTGGACGAGAAGCTCGACTTCAAGGTTATCGATTTCAATAAGAACAACCGACGGATCATCGTGTCGCACAGCCGTATCCACGAGGATATTAGGCGCGAGAACGATAACCAGGATCAGGAGCAGAAGCGTTCGGCTAACGAGCAGACCAAGAATGCGGTGCGCCGTCTGAATGCGAGCCAGGAGAAAACCACGCTAGGGGACATCTCTGAGCTGGCCGCTTTGCGCGAGAACATGGAAAAATCTGCGCAGGAAGGCAACGCTTCACAGGCTGCCCAGAACGAGGATAAGTAGTTGATACAAAGCGGTGTATAAAGAATCTCCTCCCCGTGACTCTCGGGTCGCGGAGAGGAGATTTTTCTCCCTTATGAATGAAAATTTTCTGTAATCACGTATAACAGAAGGCTAGAGATTGGGAATCGCATGAGCAACTAACACAATGGGCTGGAGAGCCTGGCTGTCGCAAGCATGGAAGCGAACGGTTACAGCGTGACGAGGGAGGCGGGCTATATGCGCATTTGCGTGCACCACGACAGGCTGGAGGAGTGGTTCGCCCCTAGGTTGAAGTCAGAGCTGGTGGTGCTGACGGGTACTGGGGTGCGGAACGTGGTGCTGGATCTCAGCCCGTGCCAGTGGTGTAGCACCGCGGTGGTGGATGCGTTGCTCGTGGGGAACCGGCTTTGTCGTAGCGCGGGAGGGCAGTTCATATTGACGGGGGTGTCTCCGAGCGTGGAGCGGATCATGAGTAGCCTGCGGGTGGATTCCCTCTTGGCGATAGCCTACAGCCAGGCGCAGGTGATGGCTCTCTTGTAGCGAGTTGCGCCAGTGGCGGCGGTGCGGTGCAACGTGCCGTATTGCCAAAGACCTAAAATCAACCAGACATAATCAGGAGTCGTATGAAGATCAGTGAAATTGTCGCCTCGCAGCGTCGTCGTCTCGGCCTCAAGCAGTACGAGCTGGCTGAGTTGACGGGCATTGCACCCTCGCAGATCTCTATCTTCGAGCGCGGGAGCAGTGGGATGGTGACGACCAACCTCGAGAAGGTGCTCGGGGCGTTGAACCTGCATATCGTCCACGATAGGCAGAGCAAGCAGCTGGAGGTGGCCCGGGCCTGCGCTAAGGAACTCATTGCGCGGGACATGACAGATCTGCGCAGCGTCTCACGGGAAGAGATAGCGAACATCCTCGGCAATGACGACCTGTTGCTCCTGCCCGTGATTTCGGATGAGCTCTATCGTAAGTATACGCGGAGCGAGCTCGTGGATGAGACCAACACGTGGAATTACTTCCTGAAGCTCGTGCACGATTGCATTCTGGAGGAGAAGGATGCGATGTACCTCCAAAAGAGCTACGAATCGAGTCAGCCACTGTAGGGCTGACTCGGGGTGTGGGGCTCGGTACGGGAGAGTGTATTCCGATAGGGGAGGGATTGGCCCATGCCGCTCGATGTGGTGATACTCGGGAGTGGGAGTGCGAAGCCTAGCGCAACGCGTTGCCCGTCGGCGCATGCGGTGGTGCACAATCGGCATCTGTTCCTGGTGGACTGCGGTGAGGGTACCCAGATGCAGATGTGCAAGTGCGGACTAGCCATTGAGAATGTCCGTGCGGTGTTTCTCACCCACCTCCATGCGGATCACGTGCTGGGCATCTTCGGGCTGTTGGCCTCCCTGAGCATGTCGGGGCGCCGAGAAGACTTGGATGTCTACGCGCATGCGAGCTTTCAGCCTATACTCGAGCAGAACGTGCGCTTCTTCATCGTGCACATGAATTTTCAAGTCCGTTTCCATGCCTTCGACCCCGAGCAGAATGCGTGCGTGTACGAGGATCGGCACTTGACAGTGAGCACGATACCGCTACGGCATCGTGTGCCCACGGCGGGATTTCTGTTTCAGGAGAAGCCATTCCCGCCCAACATATGGCCTGAGGCTATAGCACGTCACCGTTTGGGGTTGGCGGAAATAGCGAGCCTAAAGGCGGGTCATGACGTGGAGCGTGAGAGCGGGGAGGTGATATACGCTCGGGAGGTGCTGTATCAGAAACGCCATCCGGTGGCTTATGCCTACCTGAGCGATACCCTGTACAGTGAGCGAGCGGCATCCATGGTGCAGGGTGTGGATCTCCTGTATCACGAGGCAACCTACATGCACGAGTTGCTGCCGTTGGCCCGACAGACGGGGCATTCCACGGCCCTACAGGCTGGGCAGTTCGCCGCGTTGGCCCACGTGGGTAAACTCATCATAGGCCATTACTCGGCACGCTATTCCAATGTGCATCCCCTGCTAGCCGAGGCCCGCTCGGCATTCCCTAACGTAGTACTCGCCCGTGAGGGTGAGGCGCACCGTGTTGCCTGCCACTAGCTGCGGGGGCTTACTGGTTATGGCCATTGAATGATACTCCCCGGGATGAGGAGCTTGTGGTCTGTGCCAGTGCGCCGTTGTCGTCATGGTGCTGACTGAGGCCTGGGGAGCTAATTGCCGTGTGGTATGTAGAGCCCGAGTTGGAGCGGGTACCTCTGCGGTGAGCCCTGGGCGATATGGCCACGGGATGATGGTACAGGGCTACGCAGGAGTGTGGTGAGTACCAGGTGCCCTGAGGTGTGGTAGGTGAGCCGCTACCCTACGGTTGTTGACGTGTCGCCGTGCACCGTATATGTCACCGGTGCTAGTTTGAGTGCTACGGCCTACCAGAGCTGAGCGTGCAGGCAGTAAGCGTAAGGTGCTATCCTCTATTTTGGTGAAAGCGCATCACTTCTCGTGGTGGTGAGGCTATGGCTTATTGCTGTTGGTGAGTTTTGAGGATGTGAATTCGCATTGAATCCGTATAAATTGCCATGCAAAATGTCGGGTGAAATGGTCGACCCGTCCGCATGGAATGCGCTGATAAATCGGCAATTACAAGGGTATGAGTGTTAATGTACGCTAATGATTCACTCGTGCGGTTTATCGCCAATTTTTGTGAGTTGCTAGGTTGAGCGGTACTTTTGTCATGGCAACGGCAGGGAAACCTGCCGGGTCGTAACCCTAATCATTCGGAGGAGAAGCCATGGCATACGTAATTTCTGAGGACTGCGTCGCTTGCGGTTCATGCATTTCACAGTGCCCGGTGGAGGCAATCAGTGAGGGTGGGATCTACAGCATTGACTCCGGCTCGTGCACGGAGTGCGGTAACTGCTCAGAGGCTTGCCCCACGGGGGCCATCAGCCTGCCCCGGTAGTTCGTTTGGGGTGTGAATTTGAAAGCAGGGCGGGGTAAAATCTCGTCCTGCTTTATTTTACCCCTACGGAATATCAGATATTACTGTAGCGCACCTGACGAATTGCTACCGTGGGTCCTGCATTGTGAGGATCCGCTTTCACGGGCAATGGCCTATGCAACACGTGGATATGGGCTGTTGGTAGAGGGTGTTGAAGGGATACACGGGAATTCGTGGATCGTGCTATATTCCGCAACTTCAAATGTGGTTATCGTGTAGCCACATTATACTGGCGTGCCGCCAATGCGGGCTCAACACCTGTACCCCGTGCTTTTTAATGGGATTTACCGTATCTTTGCAAAGATTTAGCACTCGGCTGAACTGATGAAGGGACTCGCATTGATGATATTGGGTTCAGTAGCGTTGACATTTTTGAACGCTTGCAGCGACGCAATTCAATACCCTGAGACGGCGAAGGGGAACGATTCCGACGACTACTTCGGCACGCTGGTGCCCGACCCGTATCGCTGGCTGGAGAATGACACAGCGGCTGACGTGAAGGCCTGGGTGCAGGCGGAGAATGCGGTCACAGATGCCTACTTGAGTCGTATCCCTTTCCGGGGTGCTTTGCAGGCTCGCCTGGAGCAATTGCTGAATTACGACACCGAAACCCCACCATTCTATGCGGGCAAGTATTTCCTGTTCTACCGCAAGACAGGCCTGAGCAACCAGAGCGTCCTATACATACAAGACTCCCTGAAGGGCGAGCCGCGTGTACTGCTCGATCCGAATACCCTGTCAGCCGACGGTACTGTCGCTTTGGGTGGGGTATCAATCTCTCGGGACTCGCGCTACATGGCATATGCGATTGCCGACGGTGGTTCCGATTGGCGTACGATCCATGTGATGGAGATCGAGTCTGGGCGTGTGCTGGATGATCAGATCCGTTGGGTGAAGTTCTCCTCCATGGCGTGGCAAGGGGATGGATTCTATTACAGCTGCTACGATGCCCCAGAGGAGGGGAAGGAGCTGAGTACGAAGAACCAGTACCACAAGGTTTACTATCACCAGCTAGGCACCCCGCAGAGCAGTGACCGACTCGTGTTTGAGAATCGGGAGCACCCGCTGCGTAACTTCTCGGCCCAGACCACGAAGGATGAGCAGTTCCTCATTATCAGCGAGACCGAGAGCACCGATGGTAATGCCCTTTACCTGCGTGATCTTCAGCGTGGGAGCGATTTCGTGCAGCTGGCGGAAGGCTTCGATTACGATTTCTCTGTGGTGGGCAATCAGGGGCGTAACCTCTTCGTGCTGACGAATTACAAGGCTCCGAAGTACAGGCTCGTGCGCATTGATGTCGATCGGGCTGATACTGCCAATTGGGTAGATATCGTCCCCGAGAGTGACAATGTACTAACGGATTGCGTGCTTGCTGGCGGCAAAGTCGTTGCTACGCACATGGCTGATGCGGCTAGCCGCATGGCCCTGTATCCGCTGGATCCGACAGATAGCACGGCGAGTGTCACGGCACTTGATCTTGGTGTCCTGGGGACTGTAGGATCTATCTCAGGCGAGATTGACAAGGACGATATCTTCTTCTCCTACACGTCGTTTATCGTGCCGAGCGTGGTGTACCGTCTCAACGTGAATACGGGTGAGAAGAGCGACTTCTTCTATCCCACGTTTGATTTTGACTTCTCTAAGTACAAGGTCGAGCAGGTGTTCTACGCCAGCAAAGACGGGACTCGGGTGCCCATGTTCCTGGTTTACCGGGGCGATATCGAGCGGAATGGGAAGAATCCTACGTTGCTGTATGGGTACGGTGGTTTCAACATCAGCTTGACGCCTTGGTTTAGCGCAGCGCGCCTGGCATGGCTAGAGCAAGGAGGTGTGTATGCGATTGCCAACCTCCGTGGCGGTGGAGAGTACGGGGAGGCATGGCATGAGGCTGGCACTAAGTTGCGCAAACAGAATGTATTTGACGATTGCATCGCCGCAGCCGAGTATTTGATAGCGGAAAAGATTACCTCGCCAGCTTACCTAGCTGTGCAGGGTGGCTCGAATGGCGGGCTGCTCGTGGGAGCTGTCGTGAACCAACGTCCGGATCTCTTTGCCGTGGCCATTCCGCAGGTTGGGGTCATGGATATGCTCCGCTACCAGCATTTCACCATTGGGTGGGCTTGGGCCGGCGATTACGGCACGAGCGATGACCAGCAGTATTTCGAGACGCTTTACGGTTACTCCCCGCTGCACAACATAAGGCAGGGCGACTATCCGGCAATTCTCGTCACGACGGCCGATCACGATGATCGGGTGGTGCCGGCCCATTCGTTCAAGTACATTGCCACGTTGCAGGAGAAGCTGCCGGGTGGTAAGCCCAAGCTGATTCGCATAGAGACCCGTGCGGGACATGGAGCGGGAAAGCCTACGGCCCTGGCGATTGCCGAGATCGCCGACATCTATGCTTTTGCGTGGTACAACATGGGCGTGGAGCCGAAATATGAGTCGCGATGATGGCCCTTGCGGCGTGTGTGTGATTGCATTAGCATGTCTGGTTTCGCATGATGCCCTCAGCGGGTGCCTTGCGTGAGTGAGTGGTGTGAGATTTCCACTTTTGGTCAGTACAAAATAAAATAACTAACGCGCGATGAAGAAGCTCAGAATCTCGATGCTCGCCTTGGTCGTTGCCGGTGCAGCAATGATCGTTGGCTGCAATAGCCCGGAGAAGATGAAGGACGTGCCCCAGGAAGCCCTGCCGAAGTTGGATCCCAATCCGCTCGTGCTCGTAGGGACAACCGTCAAGGGTACTATCACGGGCAAGTTCCCGCCCAAGTACTTCAACAAGAAGGCTAAGCTTGAGCTCACCCCTGTGATTGTGTACGATGGTGGCGAGCTGGTTCTCCCCTCCAACACCTACCAGGGTGAGTCGGTTACGGACAACTACTCCGTGATCAGCCACGACCTCGGTGGGGCCTACACCACGAAGGAATTCTCGTTCGAGTACAAGCCGGAGATGATGCGCTCGAATGTTGAGCTTCGTCTCACCCTCTCGTACAAGGACAAGAAGGTGCCCTTCGATGTTCCTTACAAGGTAGGCGTGGGGATCAACGTCACCCAGAACTTGGCTGAACTGGAGGCGAGGCCGTTGCTGCTGCCCCACAACTTCACACGTGATCGTGAATCCTCGGCCGAGGCACAGATCAACTTCGCCATCCAGCGTTCCGACCTGCGTGCCGGTGAGCTGACGAAGGAGGATGTGATGAAGCTTTCGCAGACCATCAAGGAGCTCGGGACGAATGGGAAAGAGGCGTTGACCTCCATCTCGATTCGTTCGTACGCCTCGCCTGATGGCCCGGTAGATCTGAATGAAAACCTTTCCAAGGGCCGTGGTAAGACCGCTCAGGATTGGCTATCCAAGACCCTGCGCAAGAGCAAGCTCACCGATGATGTGATCAAGATCGATGAGCAGTCCACCGACTGGGAAGGCTTTAAGTCGATGGTAGAATCCTCCAACATCGAGGACAAGGAGCTGATACTGCGTGTGCTCTCTATGTACTCCGATCCTGACGTCCGCAACCGCGAAATGCACAACCTGGGCAAGGTGTTCCAGGTGATCGCCGAGGAGATCCTTCCGAAGCTTCGTCGCTCCAAGATGGTAGCCTCTATTGCCGTCAAGGGTCGTACGGATGAGGAGATCAAGGCTATCGTGGATGCGGGCGATATCGCAACGCTTGGCATCAACGAGGCTCTCTACGCTGTGACCATGTACCCCGACCTCGACAAAAAGGCTGAGCTTTACTTCAAGGTCAGCGAGATGGAAGGAGCGAGCAACGATGTTCGCGTGCTCAACAACCTCGCTTGCATCTACCTGATGCAAGGTCGTGATATTCCTGCCAAGGATCTTCTCGACCGCGCAGCTGCCATTGAGGCTACCAACGCCGTCGTTCTCAACAACCTCGGTGTAGTCGAAATGCAGGGTGGGCGTCCGGCAGAAGCTGAGAAGCTCTTCGTGCGTGCCACTGAGGCTGGCCCCATCGTGAAGGCTAACCTGGGTGCCTGCGCTATCCTGAAGGGTGAGTGGAAGGCCGCCGTAGAGTATCTGCAAGGTTCCAACACGTTCAACCAGGGTCTGGCTCTCCTCCTTGTAGAGCGTTACGATGCTGCCACGAACATCTTCAACGAGGTGAAGTCGGCTCGCTCGTACTACGGCCTGGCGATTATCGGTGCCCGCAATGGGGATGAGAAGGCTGTGCTCGACAACCTGCGTACGGCCATCTCCATGGAATCCAAGCTGAAGGCCCGTGCCGCGAAGGATGTGGAATTCTTGAAGTTTGCGCAGAACGAAGCCTTCGTCGCCCTGACGAAGTAGCCTGATTAACCAGAGATATAATGAAGGGGAGTGGCCAATGGCCACTCCCCTTTTTGCTATCACTACCACGAGCGGACCCCTGTGGAGCCCACATGGATGCTGTGAGGTGGTGCTACATCGCCTTGATGTCGCGCACGTTGAGCTGCATGGAGGGCGGAGAGAAATAGTTGTTCTGCTCCAGCGTAAAGCAGATCCGGTAGGGGCGATGCATCACGATGTCTAGGTATTGCGCCTGCGAGAAGGCCACGGCCGCAAAGCTCGCCGAGTTTCCATGTTGCCGCGCAGTGAAGCGGAGGTGCTTTTTATCCCTGCCAATCAGTTTGGCATTATGGTCGGGGAGCAAGTGCTCGGCCATCAGGATGGGGGCCATATTATCTGGCCCGAAGGGTTCGAACTGATTCAGTATCCTGAAGAATCGTCCATCGAGCTCATCGAGGCTCACGGCCGCATCCACCTGGATGGAGGGCCTCTTTTGCTCGGGTGTGATGTGCGCAGCCACCCACTGCTCGAAGCGCGCCATGAAATCTTCCAGCCGTTCTTTGGGCAGCGTGAGCCCAGCCGCGTAGCGGTGGCCCCCGTAGGCCGTCAGCAGATCGGCGCAGCTCTCCAGGGCATCATACAGGTTGAAGCCCTCCACCGAGCGCGCTGAGCCCGCCACCTCGCCATTCGAATCGGTGAGCACGATTGTCGGCTTGTAGAACTGGTCGACCAGGCGACTCGCCACGATGCCCACTACCCCCTTGTGCCATTTCGGATTGTAGAGCACCGTGGTGCTTCGTTGCTCGTAGTTCGGTGATCCCTCGATCATCTCCACCGCCTCAGCCGTGATCTTACGATCGATCACCTGCCGATCGTTATTCGAGGTGTTGATCTCTGCGGCCCAGTACTTGGCAGCCGTCTCGTCGTCCGCCGTGAGCAGATGCACGGCATTCGCCCCATGGAGCATGCGCCCCGCCGCGTTGATCCTTGGGCCCAGCTTGAACACCACGTCCTCATTCTTCAGGATCCGATTGCCAACTCCGGCAATCTGGCGGAGGGCATTCAGCCCCGGTGACGGATGATGGTTGAGCATCTCCAGCCCAGCGTGCGAGAGCACCCGGTTCTCACCGCTCAGCGACACGATGTCGGAGGCAATGCTCATGGCCACCAGGTCGAGATACTGTAGCAGGTCGTTAGCCTCAAGCCCTGCATGCTTGGTGTACGCTTGCAGCAGTTTGAACCCTACGCCGCATCCCGAGAGCTCTTGGAACGGGTAGTTGCAATCTGTGCGCTTAGGGTCGAGCACCGCTACCGCCTCGGGCAGCGCATCGCCAGGCAGGTGGTGATCGCAAATGATGAAGTCGACCCCCAGCTCATTGGCTAGCCGAATGCGCTCAACGGCCTTGATGCCGCAGTCGAGCGCAATGACCAGCGTGAAGTGATTCTCGGCCGCGTAGCGCACGCCCACCTCCGAGATGCCGTAACCCTCTTTGTAGCGATTCGGAATGTAAAAGCCGGCCTGCACGCCGAGCTTGCGTAGATAGCTGTAGACGAGCGATACGGCCGTGGTGCCATCCACATCGTAGTCCCCGTACACCAGGATCGATTCGCCCCGCCCGATGGCGAGGCTCAACCTCTCCACGGCCCGATCCATGTCCTTCATCAGGAACGGATCGTGCAGTAGGCCTAGATGTGGACGGAAGAAATCGCGCGCCTCGTCGTACGTCTTTATCCCCCGCTGGGCGAGCAGTTTCGCCACCAGCGGGCTCACAGATAGCACCTGGGCCAGATGTTTCGCCGTGGCGAGAATGTCATCGTTCCGCCTTACAAGCCATTGTTTTTCCATCAATAGGTTCCTTCCTTTGCCTGCCCAGCACGCGCCCTACTGGTGTTTAATATCTCTGCCCCGTAGCAGGCCGCCTGGCCTGTGCGCATCAACCCCGCGGGAGTAGCTCCTGTGTGGGGCGTGGTGGTGAGGGGAGTACGTGCGTGCCGGGCCATCTCCCGTGGCCATCGGTGGGGGTGCAATCATGCGGGTCGTCCCCCGGGGTGCAATAGTTCGATGCCGAAGGCCGATTCGAATGCCGCAATGAATTTCGTCTTCACATCATTCAGTGGCACCTCGTCTCCCAGCTCTTGAGCCAGACTGGTGACGCCACGATCGGTGAGGCCGCAGGGGTTTATCCAGTGAAAGGCCCTAAGCTCCGTGTTCACGTTGAGGGCGAAGCCGTGCGTACAGATGCCCTGCCCGATGTGTATCCCGATGGCGCAAATCTTCCGTAGCGGTCGCCCCTCCTGGGCCGGTAGCCATAGGCCTGGGGCTCTTTCGTCCTGATGCGCCTCTATCGAGTAGGCGCGCAGCGTGGTGGCTATGCACCCGAGTAGCCGCTGCACGTACTCTTTAGCCCCGATCCCGAGCTGGGCCAAATCCAGCACAGGGTACCCCACCAGCTGACCCCGGCCGTGAAATGTCACATCGCCACCACGGTCGGTGCGCACCACGGTGATGCCCATCCTCAGGAGCATTTCCTGATTTATCAGCACATTGTCAGCGTTGCCGTGCTTTCCCAGGGTAAGCACAGAGGCGTGCTCCCCCAGGAACAGGGTGCCGCAGGCACTGCGATTAGGCACTGCGCGCTGCTGTAGCAGCCACTCGCGGGCATATCGTTGCTCTCCCTGCGCCTGCTGATAGTTGGCTGCCAGCGGGCGCAGCCACACGTTCCGTCTCATGGCTTGCTGCTTATTTGTCCTGCACATTGCCCAGGCCACAGGCCTTTAGCGCATTTTCTGCATGGAACGATGACCGTACCAGAGGCCCCGATTCCACGTAGAGGAACCCCATGCTGCGAGCCACATCGGCGAGCTCGGCGAACTCATCGGGGCTGTAGTAGCGTCGCACGGGTAGATGTCTCCGGCTGGGTTGTAGATACTGCCCCACCGTGAGGATCTTGCAGCCCACTGACACCAGGTCGCGCATCGTCTGGACAATCTCATCCCACTCCTCCCCCAATCCGAGCATGAGGCCCGACTTGGCACGGAGCCCAGCCCCAGCCATGCGCTCTATCACGCCCAGGCTGTAGTCGTAGCGAGCCTTGCTGCGCACCGAGGGCGTGAGCCGCTCCACCGTCTCCATGTTGTGGGCCACAATGTCGGGCTTAGTGCTGAGCACGTGCTCCAGGGCACCATCCTTCCCCATGAAGTCGGGCAGCAGGGCCTCTAGGGTTATGCGCGGGCACAGGTGCCGAACCTGCTCAATCACCGAGGCCCACAATGCTGCGCCTCCATCGGGCAGATCGTCCCTATCCACCGAGGTGATGACCGCATGCTTCAGCCCCATCAGCTGCACCGACCGGGCAATGCGCATGGGCTCATGGGTGTCCGGGGCTTCGGGGCAACCGCTCTTGGTGGCGCAGAAGCCACACCTCCGCGTGCACACATCCCCGAGAATCAGGAAGCTAGCGGTGCCGTTGGACCAGCACTCCCCCTGGTTGGGACACCGCCCGCTGCTGCATATGGTGTGCAGGCCGTGCGTGGCGATGGTGTGCCCCACGCCGGCGTACACCTCCCCGCCCCCAAGGGCCACTTTCAGCCAATCGGGCTTGCGTATTCGGGTGCCGGGAACGTCGGGGCCCTGGGGCGTTGAACTCATAGCCCGCAAAGGTATACCTTTTTGCGTAAAATCCATTGTGTTAAATCGATACATTTTACGGCCTGCCACATGGCAAAAACGCCTGTGCAGCTACGTGTTGGCGGGGCATCTGCACCCGGGGACTGCAATTCGTGGCAAATGGCGAAGCCCATTAATTTTATTCTTATATCTTTGTGGTCATGGTGGCCCTCTGGCCGAGAACGTTTGTAACCATGGACCGTTGCAAAGTGCGTTCGCTTCGACTACTGTCGCTATTCCTGCTGCTCGCCCCATGCCTGTTTGCGCAGGAAAAATCCCCATCCACACTCACCTTCGACATCTACGTGCGCTCGCGGGGCGAGTATCGCAGCGGCTACAAACGCCTGCTCCTTCAGCGGGAATACCCCGTGGGGCTCTTCACCCAGCGCAGCCAGCTGGGGGCCAAATTCTCCCTCGACGATCGCTACGAGGCTTACATCGCCTTGCAGGATGGCCGCGCCTGGGGCCAGGGGTACAACGAGGGCCAGTTCTGGCTCTCGCAGGCCTGGGGGAAAGTCAACATCCTCCCCAACCTTTTCGTGCAGCTCGGTCGCCAGCCCATCCTGATTTGGCGGGGGTGGCTCTTCTCAGCCTACGGATTCGCCATTACGGCGCGCTCGCACGATGCCGTGCACGTCAGCTACAAGCCTGCTCCCTTCGAGCTGCATGCGTACGCCTCGATCAACTCCAGCGCGTCGTCCCCCCTGTCCACCACCTACTACAAGCGCGTCAACTCGTTGTACTGGGGGATGCTCACGGGCTCGTGCTCCCTGTGGGGCAGCCAGCTGCGCGGCCTCTCGGTAGTGGATGTGACGCAGAACCCGGCGAGCCCCGAGACGCTCTACTCGCGCGCCACGCTGGGGCTCGGGGGCATCTTTGCATCCTTAAATGAGTTACGAATAGAGGCCTACGCCTACTACCAGTTCGGCCGCACCTATCACCGCGAGCTGAAGGAGATGCACCCGGTGGGGGCTTACGCATTCGATGCCTACGCCGACGTGCGGCTCTCCGCCGACTTCGCGGTGGGTGCCATAGCGCACATGGTCTCGGGGCACGATCCGCTCAAGCCCAGAACCGAGCGTTTTGGCCAATTCGACCGCCTGTTTGGCTCCGGGCACAACTACTTTGGCTACACCGATTTGTTTTCTATCACCATGCAGCAGGCCAACTACCAGGGGATGTGGCACGCTGGCTTGGTGGGCCGCTATCGGCACAAAGGGCTCAAGCTGGAACTCACCACCTCCTACCTGTGGCTCGATCGCACTGCGCCGAGGCAACAGCCCGGAATCGGGTGCGAGGTGAGCCTGGTGGGTGCCTACAAGTTCGCCGGTTGCTGCCAGCTGGAGGGCGGCTACGTGGTGCTGTTCCCCAGTGCTACTACGCGCGCAATGCGTGCCGCTGAGCCGGTGCGTCAGCCTGCCCAGTTCGCCTACCTGTCGATGCTGTTGACCATGACGCATTGATCGTCGCCGGAATCTCGCTCCCATAGATCCCACATGTCGCGGGCCGCATTCGAGTCCCGCAGTAGACTGTTGCAGAATGATCTGTGCTACAGGCTTGTGCGCTAGATAGCACCAGGATTCGTCGTACCTGCGACGCACCAAAGCCGTATTTGCCCTACCAAATAGGGACTTGGTACGGCGTTGCCGCGGTGGTGCCACGCACCATGGATCTTTTGCATGGCGCGGTGGGCCGGACTTTGAGGTCATTTCGTTAGGTAGATCACCGCCTTACGGGTGAGGCACGTAGGGAAGTTTTTCAATTTAGAACGTGTTTACTGTGCATAAAGGGGACTGGAGGCGGGATAAATGGCTAACTTGCCGTCTGTAATTTTATCCATTTAAAAGACTTGCGACGTATGAGATTTCTTTACGCTCTAGGAGCGGCATGTTTCCTGCTGCTATCTTGTGCCCTGCGGGCTCAGGACACGGTGCAGCTGGGGCGGCATCGCTTCGTGCCCGAGCAGAATGCGCGACGCGCGCTGCGGGGAACACCCGATTGGGGGCCGGCCACTGGGGGGCAACGCAACGTGCTCGTGCAGTTTGAGCGCATTCCCTCCAGTAAGGAGGTGCAGCGCCTGGCTCAGCAGGGGTTGACCCTAGAGGATTATGTTGGTGGGAAGGCCTACTATGCGCTACTGCGTGACGGGGCAACTAATCCGGCCCGTATGCGCGGGGCAAGCAACCTGACCTCCATCGTGCCTGTGCGCCCCGAGTGGAAGCTATCGCAGCAGTTAGAGGGCGATGACGTCCCCTCGCATGCCAAGGTGGATGAGGGCGTGGCTGAGGTTGTCGTCCGCTTTGCGGGCAACGTGGAGCCTGCGCAGGTGTCCGCATCGCTGCAAAAGCTAGGGGCAACGCGGGTGCGCGTCTCGTCCCTATTCCGCAGCGCCACGGTGCAGATTCCCCTCACGCAGTGCCGCCGCCTGGTGGAGCTGCCGTGGGTGCTGGCTGTGCAGCCGGTGGATCCGCCTGTGAGCCTCAACAATGCTGGCGGGCGCACATTGTCCCGGGCCAATCTGCTTAACTCCACGGCCCCCGAGCTGGAGGGGCGTGGGTTGCTCGGCCAGGGGATCAACGTGGGCATCTGGGATGGCAACGTGATGTGGCATCCCGACTTTGGCCAGCGTATACATGTGCAGGAGTACGAGCTCAATCGCGGCGAAGCCGAGCAGCATGGCACGCATGTGGCGGGTACTGTGCTGGGCTCTGGCATGGTGGATCCCGACGGCCGCGGTATGGCGCCACGGGCTCAGGCCTACACCTATAACTTCAATGTGCAGTCCAATGGCCTCTCCGCGCAGGAGGAGATGGCGCAGGCCACCAAGAACTTCGCCATCACGCTGACGCAAAACTCCTATGGGCTGTCGCTCTACAGGAACTGCCAGGCCATGCGTTACCTATCCTACCGGCAGCGCGACTATGAGCTAGACCGTTTGGCACTGCTCTACCCCCAGCTCACGCACGTGTTCGCGGCGGGTAACGAGCAGCAGGCTTGCCCCGCGGAGAGCGTGGAGAAGTATGGTGTCGCGGGGTATGGTTCCTCCACCTGGCGCGCTAAGAACGTGATCTACGTGGGGGCGTTGGATGAGGCCGGGCGCATCACGGGCTTCAGCAGCTTTGGCCCGCAGGACGACGGGCGACTCTTCCCCACCGTGTGCGCCAAGGGGGGTGAGGTGTACAGCGTGAAGCCCGGGGCGCAGTATCAGAAGATGAGCGGTACATCCATGGCTTGCCCCACCACGTCGGGCACGCTGGCTCTCTTGCAGGAGCGTTGGCGGCAGCTGAATCGGGGGGCTGACATCCAGAGCGATTTGCTGCGGGCCATCGTGGCCAACACGGCAGATGATGCCGGGCGTGAGGGCCCCGACTTCCAGTACGGCTACGGTATTCTCAACGGGGAGCGTGCTGTGCTGACGATGGAGAAGGGCTACTACTCGCGGGGAAGCGTTGCGCAGGGTGCCACCCAGCCGATGCGCATCACGGTGCCCAAGGGGGCTGTGGCTGTGCGTGTCATGCTGGTGTGGAACGACCCCACGGGGGCGAAGGTGCACGCCCTGGGCGAGTCTCCCATGGTGAATGACCTGGATCTGAGCGTCTCGGTATCGGGGAAGTCATACCTCCCCTGGGTGCTCGACCCATCCAAGGGTAACGTGGAGAAGCCGGCCCAGAGGGCGAAGGACGTGCTCAATAACATCGAGCAGGTAACGCTTTCCACTACCGAGCTCGGGGCTGCCGATGTTCTGGAGGTCTCGGTGGCCGCCTCGCGGGTGGCGAAGGGTGAGCAGTCGTACACCCTGGTGTGGTGGTTCGACATGCCCGCGGAGCTACGCATCATTAGCCCGGTGGGCGGTGAGCAGTTTGAGCCTGGTCAGCAGTTCGCGCTACGCGCGGAGGGGGTGCAGGGCGCATGCGCCGTGGAGATCTCCTATGATGATGGGAAGAAGTACACTCGTCTAGGCTCGCTCAGCGGGGGCAACATGCCACGCAACTATTCGGCCCTTGTACGGATTCCGGCCAATGCCACCTTCACCGGTAAGGCGCGTTTCCGCCTCGTGGCTGCGGATGGCACGACGGCCACCTCACCGCTACCGTTCACCATCGCGCCTCGCCCCGAGCGTCCCGAGCTCGAAACGGGTGCCTGCGGCGTGGACGGGTGGAAATTGAAGTGGACGAAGGTGAAGGGGGACATCGCCAAGTACAGCATTCTGCTTTGCGATCCAGACACCGAGAGCGTCACCTCCATCGGGGAGGTTATGGCCAATGCCACGGAGTTCGACATCCCGTCGGATAAGGTGAAGGGCGTGAAGAGCCCGCTCTTCAGCGTGGCGGCCGTGCTGGCGGATGGCACGCAGGGTAAGCGTTCGATGGCTGTGCAGGCGGAGACTTCCATGGGGAAGGCCCTGAAGGTGGACGAGCTGCCCTTTGTGGAGAGCTTCACCCGTTACCCGTCCCCCTACTTCCGTGTGAAGGTGGGTAAGAGCCTGCGGGCGGTGTACTACCCAGCCTCGCTGGGGACTGCCGCAGGTTCCAACAGCCTCGTCTTCGTGGCTGACGAAGGGGGCGGAGCCAACTTCGATCGCACCAATTACTTCAGTGATCAGAATGCCGCCCACATCGCCCAGGCGGAGATGTGCGACCTCGACCTAACGGGGATCCCGAATGACCAGTATGTTTACTTCCGCGTAAGCGGTCTGCTAGGGGTTGAGAATCTGAGCGACCCCACCACGGCCCGTTTCCGCCTACTGATAGACGGCACTCCTACGTTGCCATTGGGGCGTAAGAGCATCGAGCAGACGGTTAGCGGCCACGAGGAGGAGTGGGTATACAAACTCAACGGCGGCAAGCACTACAAGGTGACGATGCAGTTCGCCGCAAGCAGCAAGCACGACAACCTGTTCCTCCGGGCGATTAACGTGGAGAAGCCTTCCACGGTGCGCAACGTGTCGCTGGTGATGGCTAAGCCATTCGACGACACGGTGGATCCGAAGGATACCGAGTGCCACGTCCGCGTGCGCAACAAGAGCACTGAGACGGTGAAAGATCTTCCGCTGAGGGTCTATCTGGATGACAAGTGGATTGCCACGAAGATGATCAGCGAGCTCGGGGCCATGTCTGAGGTAGAGCTGCCCATAGTGGTGGACATCAGCATGGACGACGTGCTGGGCGGCCTTCGCAAGGTACGCATAGAGGCCGACCTCCCCGATGATGTGGACAGGAGTGATAATGTGGTGGAGCAGACGTTGAACAACCGTGGGAAGGTGCTCCTGATGGCTGAGTCGAGGCTAGAGGCCGACTTCTTCGGGCCAGCACCCGTGGATCCCCGCAAGACGGTGTACATCGATAAGCCTACCATCTTTACCGACTGCGGTGGCTACTACGGCAACTACTCTGCGCAGCAGGTGTCCACCCTGAAGGTGCTGCCAGCTGATAGCACCAAGCGCATTCGGGTGAAGTTCCTACGCCTCGAGGCCCCCGAGGGCTCGGGCTGGCTGGGTATCTTCACTACCACGGTGCCATCTTCGCTCAAGCTGAACCGCCTTCCCATGCGGGATTTGCTGGAGGGCACCATCACCGAGGCCCGCACCTATGTGTCCGAGGCAAAGGATGGGGCCATCACGTTCCACTTCCGCTCGTCTCGCACATTGGCTCCTGGTTGGGTGGCGGAGATTGACTTTGTGCCGGCTGCCAATCCGCTAGCTATCACGGCGGCGAATGCGAAGCTTGTGGGTGCCGAGGAGAAGGGCGAGGTGCCCGTCTCGGTTACCATCCGCAACCGGTGGCAGCAGGAGCAGAAGAATGTGGATCTGTATCTCTGGGATGGGCGCAAGATTCTCCTAGAGGAGACGTTGCCCAGCGTGCCGGCCGGTGAGACGACGGTGACCTTCAGCAAGAAGCTCGAGATGACCCGCGGGACGCTCATGCCCCAGCTGGAGGTCTTCCTCGAGTGCGAGGGGGATTCCGACGGTGATGACAATCGCCTGTCGCTCGATGCGGGCTATGATCGCTACTGCATCCCGGGACGCATTGCAAAGTACGAAGCGTTCGCCATCAGCCAGGTGCGGGTGGAGAACCGGAAGGTGAACCTCGTGAAGCCTCGTGGCTACGCCATGTACACCCTGGACTCTACGCTGGTGCTGTACAAGGGTGCTGGCGCAGTGAGCGGATCTGTGGAGACCTCAGCCCCCATTGCCGACGGGTATGGGGTTGGCATGTGGGTGGACTGGAATGACGATGGTCTCTTTGGCGATGATGAGAAGGCCGAGGTGACATTTGAGGCTGGCAAGAGCTCATTTGCGCTGAAGCTGAATCCACCCGATGTCCAGGCGGGTCGCAAGCGGGCTCGTGTGGCCATTGCGAAGGCTGATGAGATGTCCCTCCTCCCCTGCGCGGAGGCTGGGCTGAAGGAGGGTGACCTGCACGACTTCATGATCGACCTGCAGGATGGCAACTACCCGAATGCGGGCGACCTGGAGCTGGTTAGCGTGGACGCTGGTCCTTCGGGCCTCAACCTCTCGGGGAGTCAGCAGGTGTCAATACTGGTACGCAACCTGTCCAACACGCCCTACGCATCCGCAGTGGCTATAAGCTATTCGATGGATGGCGGTCAGATGGAGAGTGAGGAGAAGGATTTCTCAGCTGACCCCATTGCCGCATTCGGCGGGGAGCGCACTATCGTCCTGGCTAAGACGATCAACCCTTCAGCCAAGGGTAAGCATGTGGTGAGCGTGAGCCTGAGTGAGAAGCCTGTAGAGGTTAATCCTAAGAACAACAAGCGGGATGCGGTGGTCTGGAGCGTTGTGCCCGATGCCGATAAGCCGCTGTATGCGCTTCACACTGCTACGCAGAAGACCAAAGGGGAGTACGTGGATCTATCGGTGGTATCTGCTAAGGCCGGTGAGCTTAAGACGGGTGCCATGCGCACCATTGAGATGTGGGTGCATCCGGATCGGCCGCAATTCGGCACGCTGCTAGCTGCTGATGGCCTTGCGGTGTACTCGCTGTACCGGATGGCTGATGGGGTGCCAAGCAACGCCGTGGGCGTTGTTGTGGGCCAGGGGATGGTGGCATTCACTCCTGAGAATACGCTGCCAGCCCAGCGCTGGAGCCATGTAGCCGTAATGATATCCGAGGTGGTGCCTGGGCTTATCAATCCGAGCTGCCGGGTGCAGGTGTACATCAACGGTGTGAAGCAAGCTGTTACTGTGCGTGGTTCTGCTGCGCCGAGCATGCAGAAGCTGAAGCTCGCCCCGAAGTTCGATGGGATGATAGATGCCTTCCGCCTGTGGGATCGCCTGCGTACCGATGCGGAGATTAAGAGCAACATGTACTCATACCTTCGTGAAGCTAATCAGCAGCTGCCTGCGGGCCTAGTGGCTGAGTTCGTCTTCGACGAGGGTGCTGGCTATGGTGCCACATTCTCGGGCACGGACGCTGCTCCTATTGTGGTGAAGGATGAGTCGCTCATCACCAAGACGGAGGGTGGCATATGGCAGAAGATCACGGAGCTATTTGCGGCGATTCGGTTTGAGCATCAGGCCGCAGAGACGGTGCTCAGCGGGAAGGCCGAGTACAATGTACTCTTTGAGGGCACTGCCCCGACTTCGGTTAAGGGGACGTTGCAGGGTACCTGGCCAAATACGACGTTCAGCTATGAGCAGAAGCCGGTGGACGCTAACACCCTGTACGACTTCTCCAAGGATGTAAAGCTGGAGGCCTCGAGCCGTCTCTTCTCAAAGACTGTCAAGCAGCAAATCGTTCTCCATGCCGAGAAGGATAAGTCCAATGCCTGCGATATCCAGTCGATGATAGTACTGGCCGATGGGACACCAGGGCTCACGGAGAACATCACGGTGGCTCCTAGCTCGAGCTCCATTGTGATTCGCCCGGCCAGTGGTCTCACCATTACGGATCCCACCAAGGTATCTCTGCTCGTGGTTACATCGAGTGGCTCAGAGCTCTACTACAAGGGGGCCAAGGTGGATACCCCCACGAAGTTTGAGGTCGATCTGCATGAGCCCGTGCAGCTCCTTGTGAAAGCGGCGAATGGGCGTGATAGCCGCATCTACACGGTAGCCCTAGCCCTGCCGCAGACGCTGGATTGGGCTCTGGCTAAGAAGGAGTACGTGTATGGCGATGAGCCGGTGACGGTGCCTGAGTCGTCCTCAGTGGGACTACCGATCTCTTACACGTCGAGCAATCCGGCTGTGGCTAGCGTAGCGGGTGGTAAGCTGGTGTTTGCCATGCCTGGCGAAGCTACCATCACCCCACGTCAGCGTGGCGGTAAGTGCTATGACGCAGCCATAGGGAGTGCCCAGAAGATCACGGTGAAGCAGCGCACTGTACGCTTGCGTCCTGCCATTACTGAGGCCACGTATGGTGAGCCTACGCCATACGCATTCGCCTACGAGACGCTGGTGAATGCGAGCGATGAGCGTAACCTACCCGACCCGATGGAGAAGGCTTACGATCTACAAACGCCAGATGGTAAGCCCGTGCAGGCCCGTGCCATATTGCCGATCGGCACCTATCACCTGAAGGCGAAGGCCCCTTACAATGCCAACATCTTCTACCAGGTAGAGCCGCAGGATGGGCAATTTGAAGTGAAGCAGGGTAGCCGTTGGGCTGTGACATTCCGAGTGAAATCGATGGATGGCACCGAGCTCCAGTCGGCCAACGTGCGTATCGGTAGCGGTGACTGGGTGACCGATGCGCAGGGGCAGGTGATTATCCCGCTGCCTGGTGGCCAGAAGGTGGCCTACACGGTGACCAAAGAGGGCTATGCTCTGGTGCACGGTGAGTGCGAAGTGCCCGAGGATAAGCCGTTGACGGTGGATGTGCAGCTTGCTGCAGCCTCTATCGAGCTCACCTATACGGCGGGTGCCAATGGGAAGCTAGCTGGCCCCACCACGCAAAAGATAGCGCCTGATGGCGATGGTGAGTATGTGCACGCCGTGGCTGATGAGGACTATGTCTTCGACAAGTGGTCTGATGGCAGCATGGACAACCCGCGTCGTGATCGCAACGTGAAGGCTGCGCTGAACGTGGAGGCGCAGTTCCGCAACCGCGATTTCCGTGTGGAATACGACATGACTCCTGGTGGAAAGTGGCTGAAAGGCGATGCCATTCAGCTAGTGCGCATGGGTGGTAACAGCACCGAGGTTATGGTAGGGGCTGAGCCTAACTACTACTTCCTGTCTTGGAGTGACGGGGTCACGGATTCCGTACGCCATGAGACGGATGTGCAGGAAGACTTCTACGAGGTAGCCTGGTTCAATCCCTACGGCACCGTGCCGAGCTCATATGACTTTGAGGAAGGGCGACTGACCAAAGGCTGGAGCTATAAGAGCGAGGAGGACGCATTCTGTCCATGGGAAGTCAGCAAGAAGGAGCCTATCCCGGGCTATACGCTCGATGGCTACTTCGCCATAGCAAATATGGCTGCGCTGTCTAACCCGCAGGAAAACAAGCTCACCTACCTGATGTCTCCTCGCCACCTGTTGCGGGATGTTACGGGGGATATCGTCATGAGCTTTGACTATGCGTACCGCGCAAGTGGTAAGTCTAAGTTCTCGGTAGAGTACTCCCTCGACGGTGGTGCTTGGACAGAGCTGAGCGTCCTGGCGGATAAGGGTCGTGGGCGTAGTGAGAACACTGTGGAGCAATCCAAGCTCGCTAGCCACAAGTACATAGAGTTCCGCTGGCGTTACGAGGCTGAGAATGGTCGTTTTGCCCTGGTAGATAACTTCCTGGTGACGCAGAAGGATGCTCCTGCGGCGACATTGACCTACGTGGCCGAGCCTGCTGAGGGTGGTTCATTTGAGGTGGATGGTGCCCCAGCTTCCTCGCAGGAGGTGGCGAGCGGTGCTAAGGCCAAGCCGGCAAAGGCGATACCTGCGGCTGGATATCGGTTTGTGGAGTGGGTATCGGTAGGCACCAATCCCGAGCTTACACTCGACGAGCCAGTGTTTAAGAGCCAAACCTTCACGGCCCTGTTCCGCAAGACCGAGCTGGCTGAGCTCTCCTACGTGGCCAATGAGAAGACAGGTGGCCTATTCCTCATCGAGGGCGTAGAGTCTTCCGCGCAGCTGGTGGTCAAGGGATCTGATGCTAAGCTCGTGGAGGCCAAAGCGCGCGATGGGTACGACTTCGTGCGCTGGAGCGACGACGGGAGTGCTAACCCTACGAAGCTGAGCACGAATGTGCAGCAGGATGCCATCTATGAGGCTGTCTTTGTGCCGAAGACGTACAAGCTCACGTTCCATGTCATGGCTACAGGCAATGCGGTGGAAGGGGCGAAGATCGCCGTGGGTGGTAAGCTACTCACGACGGATGCCGCTGGCCAGGCGAGCCTCACGCTGGCCGTGGGTAAGTACCCGTATACGGTGACCGCCGAAGGATACGTTGCCAAGCTGGCGGAGATCGAGATGCTCAACGGGGATCGTGATGTCACCATTGAGCTGTCGACCAACACCACGACGGTGCGTAATGGGGTGCACTTCACCATCACGGCGAATGGTGCCCCGCTGGAGCAGGCCAAGGTGAACATCGATGGTCAGGATTTGACCTCGGATGCCGCCGGCCATGTCACCCTATCGCTTGCCGATGGCACATACCCCTACACGGTAACCCGTGAGGGCTACGTGGCGGCGAATGGATCAGTCACGGTGGCTGGCGCGCCTGTTCAGGTGCCGGTGCAGCTGGAGCCTATAATGTACAAGGTGCAATTCGCCGAGCCTGCCCATGGCATGTTGTCGGTGGAGGCCAATGGTGCATCTATTGCCAGCGGTGCCTCTGTGGCGCATGGGGCAGAGCTCAAGATCACGACGCAGCCCGAGGCTGGCTATAAGCTGCAAAGCTTGCTGGTGAATGGCACAGAGCGTATGGCTGAGGTGGTAGATAACCGCTTGGTGATGACCGTCTCGAGCGATGTCACCATTGAGGCTACATTCGTGAGTGGCTCTGCATTGTTCACGGTGACCTACTCGCAGCCAGAGCATGGTACGCTGTCGGTGAAGGCACTCGGCGAGGAGTTGCCTAGTGGTAAGTCCGTGGCCGATGGCACTGAGCTCACCATCACGGCGAAGGCCAACAGCGGGTACCGACTAGAGAAGCTGCTCGTGAACGGGGAGGATAAGACGGCCGAGAGCAAGGATGGCGTCCTGAAGCATGTTGCTACAGCCGACGTGACCATCGCTGCCACCTTTGCCTCAACGTCCTCAGATCCTACCGATGTGCAGGATGCCCTATTGGCTCGTGTCGTGGTGTATCCTAATCCGTTCGTGGATGAGGTTCACATCAAGGGCCTAGATGCGGCTGAGCAGCTTCGCGTGATTGATGCCACGGGTGCCGTGGTGCGCACCTTCCCACTTGTGGGGATGTCGGAGCTCACGCTCCGCCTCGGCGATCTCCCGTCGGGAGTGTATATGCTCGTGGTAGATAGCCCATCGCACCGCAAGACGATCCGTCTCGTGCGGCAGTAGGGTGGTGCTGCGTATTCGCGCAGACATGTAGAAAGGGGAGCCTCGTGAGAGGCTCCCCTTTTCTTGTGTACTGGATACTATACCCGAGTGCTAGGGGTGCTATCTGGAGCAGGATCCCTGGGGCTCTTAGTTGAGGTCTATCGTCCCTCTCTGCGCCGACTCTCTGCGCATTGGGCGTGCCCCAACGGGCATAGCTCCCCCAGTGTACTACGGGTGCTGCCTCTCAACTATCGGCTTACTTAGTGATCACGTTGTGGAGAGTGTGCTGCCAGAGGGAGCTCCACCTGCGGCTCTAGGCCTATCCCTAAGTGGTGTGCGGGCTTTGGCAGGGGCTATTGTGATACGTCGGCCTAGCCCCTCGTGCGTGGGAGCTCATTGAGCCTCTACCATCCTTGTCTACGGAAGGCAGTCCCCAGATGCGAAAGGCTCACTGTGGCCCATCATTACGCGCACTCCACGTATACCTGATTGGTCTCTATGCGTACAACGCGCACCGTGGCACCACGGTCGATCATGCCCCCCTCTGCGATTGCGTCGTAGGTGTGCCCGTCTATCAGCACTTTGCCCGACGGACGTAGCACGGTGCTTGCCACACCGGTAGCTCCCACGAGCGACGGATCAATCTGGGCCACACCCACGTAACCATCCTCAGCATCGAGGCTCTTGCGCAAAGACAGGAGCGACAGCCTGGGCGATTTGATCAGCATCCCGCCAAGGACAATGCTTCCTATCAGCCCGAGCGTAAGGCTCACAATCACGATGGCCACAGCCCGGAGGAGAGCTAGACCCCCATCACCATCGCCCCGGAACACCGTCTCATTATCCACAAGCGCAAGGGCCAACCCAAGCACAATGCACGCTATGCCGCTAATGCCCGTGATGCCAAAGCCGGGAATGGCGAAGATCTCCACCAGCAGGAGTACAAGTCCCGCCAGGAACAGAATCAGGTCGATGTGCTGCACCAGGCCATCAATGTATAGCGGTGCAAAGTAGGCTATCGCCGCCAGCACGGCAACCGCCAGGGGCAGCCCCACGCCTGGGGTTTGCAGCTCAAAGTATATGCCGCCGACGATGAGCATAATCAGGAGCCCCGACACCACGGGGGAGAGCAGTAGCCCCTTCACCCGATCGAGTGGCGAGGCCTCGTAGATCTCAACAGGCGAGGCCGTCATGTTGTAGTGCTCCAGTATAGCCTCCACGCTCTCGAAGGAGCCCTCGCATAGGTGGAGCTGTATCGCCTCCTCAGTGGTCAGCGTCAGCACGTGCAGCGAGTCGACTACGCCGGGAATCGCCACGCTAGGATCAACCATCGCCTCAGCCAGCTCGGGCCGACGGCGGTATTCGCCCACATCTTTCTCAGGCCAGTAGTACCCCTTCGCCTGCGCCGTGGAGCGCATCATGCTTCGCATGAACGACTGGTACTTGTCGGGCATCGGTTGCCCATCGCTCCCCACCACGGTGGCCGCACCTATGGAGGCACCCCGTCGCATGTAGATGCTGTCGCACGCCAGCGCAATGAGAGCCCCGGCCGAGGCGGCCTGGTTGTCAATGAACGCCCACACCGGTATTGGTGAATTCAGGATTAGCGTGCGCATCGAGTCGGCCATGTCCAGGGCACCACCGTAGGTGTTGATGGATAGGATGATGAGCTCCGACTGCGATTCGCTGGCCTGCCGGAAGGCCTGTTTGAGCAGATGCCATGAGGAGGCGTTCACCTCGCTCCGCATTGCCGTGCGGAACACCTTCAGCTCTCTGGGGGCTGCGTGCAGGGCTAGCGGCGCAAGGCACAGGGCAGCTAGTAGCCAGCGTAGAGCGAGGCGCATCACAGCAGCTTTTTGAGTTTAAAGATCACCAGCGTGAGCACCGAGGAGAGCACCATGACGAGGATGGCGAACGGGTAGCCATAGTCCCACCCCAGCTCGGGCATAAACTGGAAGTTCATCCCGTACAGCGAGGCGATCAGCGTGGGGGGCATGAACACCACCGACACCACCGTAAAGGTCTTTGTAATCCGGTTGAGACGGATGTTGGCCAAACCCAGGAAGGTGTCCTGCAAGTAATCCAGGCGGTCGAAATTGAAGTCCGTATGGTTCGTGAGCGAATTCGTGTCCTTAATCATGATGCGCACCTTGGGGTACACATCGCTCGGGAAACGCTCACTCTTGGAGATCCCGCTCAGGATGCGCTGCTTATCGATGATGTTCTCGCGCACCTGCATGGTGTTCTCCTGCAGGCGATTGATGATGAGGAGTATCTCCTCGTCCACCTCTTCCCCCCGTGTCAGGTTGATGCGGCTGCTAATCTGGGCGATCTCCTTGGCGATATTCTCCAGCATGTCGGCATCCAGATCAATACGCGTCTCGAAGAGTGCCACCAGCACGTGATACCCCGTGGGGTAGGCCTTGGGGTTGTAGGAGAGCCTGCGCATCATATCGCTGAACGAGCGCAGCTCCACGTTGCGGTGCGAAATGAGGATGCCATCCTTCAGCATGCACGAGGTGGGCTCCGACACGTATGTCCCCTCCTTGGGCACCAGGAAGTTCGAGTTGGCAATGACCAGCGACTCCGTCTCCGAGTAGCGCGAGGAGCTCTCAATCTCCTCGGCCTGCTGCCGCGTCTGGAGGCTGATGCTGAAGAACTCCTCTACCGTCTCGCTCTCCTTCTCGCTGGGGTTGTAAAGATCCACCCACAGCAGATCCTCGTAATCCACCTTGGCCAGGAGATCCTCATCGATCTCGTTGACAATGATGCCGCCAGCTTTGTAGAAGAAGGTGATCATTGCCCGTCGTCTGAGTCAGTATCGTGTACATCGCGCTCCACCAGCACCTGCCCATTGCGCAGCAATTGCAGGAACAGCCGCATGGCAAACCGCTTGTCGCCATCGAGCCGGTAGTCGATGCAGCGGGTGAGGTAGTCGTAGGCCGCCTCTCGGCCGATGTGTGGCGCCGGGGGGTGCGCCTCCAGTGCCTCGGCGATGTGGCTCACGCCCCATGCGAGCGATGGCTCTAGGCGAGCCGACAGGCTGGAAGCAACCGACTTGGGTGCCACCCACACGGCGAATACGAAAGGTAGCCCGCTGTAGGCGCACCAGGCCTCGGCCAGATCGTATCGGTAAGGGAATGAATCCCCGTGAGTGAACACCTTATCTCCAATCATCAGCACAGCTTCACCCTCCCTCAGTTGCGGCAGGATACCCCCAGCCCAGAAGGGTGCATAGTCGGGATCTATCCCCCAGTGGGCGGGGGCTAAATGCTGAACCAGGGCCACCGATGTGCGGGAATCGGGGTCGAGATATATCCTACGAATGCGCTCCACGGGCTCGTTGGCGCACAGGCACACCGTGCGCACTGGCCCATTCGCCCCGATGCAGAAGGTGGTGATGGGCTCCACGTCGCCGAGCTCGGGCAGGGTGGCTACGGGTACCAGGGCCACGTCCACCAGTCCCTGCCGGAGTGGGGTTGCGCACTGCGAGGGGACAGCCAACTGCAAGTCGACCACCTCTGCCCCACACGTCTGCTCCAAGCCGTAGAGGAAGGGGAGCGTGTTGAGGTACGACACGGCTGCCACATGCAGCCTACCACCCGTAGTTTCGTTGCTGCTCATTGGGCCAAATGCGGGCCACACATCCACGTTTTGCCCGCCCATTGCTGGCAGGCTCCGACGCGGGGACGTGAGAGCCCCGTGGTGCAGGTAACGACCTCCCCCGGAGGGAGGCCCGCTACACTGTCATAATCTCCTTCTCCTTGGCAGCCACCAAGGAGTCTATCCGCTCGCTGAACTTGTCAGTGTCCTTCTGTATGTCTGCCTCAGCCCCCCGGGCCTCATCCTCCGCCAGGCCATCCTTCTGAAGCTTTTTGATAGCCTCGTTGGCATCGCGGCGAGCATTGCGCACGGTCACCCTGGCCGATTCCCCCTCGCTGCGCACCCGCTTCACCAGCTCCTTACGTCGCTCCTCGGTGAGGGGCGGGATCGGTACGCGCACCACCTCGCCATTGTTCTGGGGGTTGAAACCCAGGTTGGCGGCCTGAATGGCCTTCTCGATCTGGGGAATCAGGTTCTTCTCCCAGGGCTGAATCACAATCGAGCGGGCATCCTGGGTGTTGATGCTCGCCACCTGATCCAGGGGGGTCGGGGTGCCGTAGTATTCCACCAGCACGCCCGAGAGCATGGCGGGACTAGCCTTGCCAGCGCGGATGGTCAGCAACTGCGATTCCAGAAATGCAATCGCCTTCTCCATCTCCCCCCGCATTTCCTTGATGCACTGATTCTTGTCCATTATGTCTTTCTCCTTAATGCTATCGCATGGATGATCTTGTGGCAATGTGCTGGCGCATCGGGCTATGACACGAGCGTGCCCACCCGTTCGCCCTGCACGATGGCGGCCAGGTTCCCAGCCCGTCGCACATCGAACACCACGGTGGGGATCCCGTTCTCCTGGCACAGGGTGAAGGCCGTCATGTCCATGATGTGAAGCTTCTGCTCGTAGGCCTCCTGGTAGGTCACCGTGTCGTAGCGGCGAGCCGTGGGATTCTTCTCCGGATCGGCCGTGTACACGCCGTCCACCCGCGTCCCCTTCAGCAGCGCATCGCACCGCAGCTCGGCAGCACGCAGCGCGGCGGCGGAGTCGGTGGTGAAAAACGGATTGCCAGTGCCCCCCGCCAGTATGGCCACGTGGCCCGCAGACCAAGCTGCCCGCACGCCCTCCACGCTGTAGGGGGTGGCGATGGGCATCATTGGGGTCGCCGTGAACACCTCGCTGTTCACCCCGGCCTGCTGCAAGGCTTGCGATACGGCCAGGGAGTTAATCACCGTGGCGAGCATACCCATCTGGTCGCCCTTCACCCGGTCGCCACCCTGGGCCACGCCCTGCATGCCGCGAAAGATGTTGCCTCCCCCCAGCACCAGAGCCACCTGGGCCCCTAGCTGGGTGGCCGAGGCGATCTCAGCGGCGTAGTGCCCTAGGGCTGCGGCTCCGAGGCCGAAGCCACGCTCGTCGGCAAGCGACTCCCCGCTCAGCTTGAGCAGCACCCGTTTGTACAACACCCCCATGATAACCACGCTGTAGTCTAGTGCGCAAAGGTAACCCTAATTCTCCACATGGGCTGGCGTGCGATCAAGGCGTGATTCTGGTGGCGAGTTGGTAGCCTATCAGCTGTGGGATCTGCGCTTGGGCCTTGCCTGCCGTCCGGCGCAGGGGGGGAGCAGCAAGCGGATCGCTCTGCACCAACGCCGTACCAAATCCATATTTCTAGGCCCAAATAGGGACTTGGTGCGTCGCAGCTACGATGTCGCCACGTTGCGGCTTGCGTCCATCATCGCGCTGCACGCACCCGGAGAGGGGCTTTTGCGCTGCGCCAGACGTTCCGCAAAATATTTGTACCTTTGCGCTCAATAGTAGTGTGGGTGGGGGGCAAGGATGCCCCCCTTTTTTATGCTGAGAATGGCGACAGCGCTTACGGTGGACACGGTGGCCGCATGGATTGCGGAGTACACGCAGGACGATGATTTCTTCGTCGTCAGCGTGACGCTCCCCGCGCCGGATGCCATCGAGGTGGAGGTCGATCGGGATGCCGGAATCTCGTCGGACGAGTGCGCGGCGCTCAATCGCCATCTGCTGAGCCACCTGGAGGCGGAGGGGCTCGACGTGTCCGTGACGGTGTCGTCGCCTGGGCTCACCACGCCAATGCGTTTGCCACGGCAGTTCCGCAAGAATGTGGGGCGCGACGTGGAGGTAGTGCTCCCCGATGGTAGCAAGCTGACCGGGCGGCTCGTGCGGGCCGATGAGGCGGGGATCAGCGTGTGCTACGAGGCAAAAGAGCGTCTCGAGGGGCGCAAGCGGCCCACCATGGTGTCGCACGAGGCGAGCTGGGCATACGGCGAGCTGAAACGGGTAACCCTAATCATTGGGAAACGGTCAAGACGTGATGAATAAGCAGGATTTGATACAGACGTTCTCCGAGTTCAAGGAACTTAAAAATATCGACAGGCCCACGATGGCGGGGATCCTCGAGGAGGTCTTCCGCACCGTGCTGGTGAAGAACTACGGGGCGGACGACAACTTCGACATCATCGTCAATATCGAGAAGGGGGATTTCGAAATCTGGCGTATCCTGGAGGTGGTGCCCGATGGCGAGGTCAAGGATGAGAATCGCCAGATCAGCCTCAGCGATACCGTGGCGCGGCAGAAGGCCGAGCTCCGCAAGGATCCGTCGAAGAAGAAGGAGATCGAGGAGTTTGAGGTGGGGGAGGAGTTCACCGAGGAGGTGAAGTTCGAGGAGTTCGCCCGACGCAACATCCTGGCCATACGCCAGAACCTGACGGCGCGGATTGCGGATCTGGAGAAGAACAATCTGTTCAACCGGTTCGCCGATAGGATCGGCACGCTCATCTCGGCGGAGATCCACCAGGTGCGCCGCCGGGAGGTGATCCTGCTGGACAATGAGGGCCACGAGCTGATTCTCCCGAAGCAGGAGCAGATTCCATCCGACTTTTTCCGCAAGGGTGACACGGTGCGCGCCGTGATCGACCGGGTGGAGATGGGCAACAGCTCTCCGCTCATCTTCCTGTCGCGCACATCGCCGCGCTTCCTGGAGTGTCTCATGGAGCTGGAGGTGCCCGAGATCTTCGATGGTCTCATCACCATCAAGAAGGTGGTGCGCATCCCTGGCGAGCGGGCCAAGGTGGCCGTGGAATCGTACGATGACCGCATCGACCCCGTAGGTGCCTGCGTGGGCGTGAAGGGGAGCCGCATCCACGGGATCGGGCGTGAGCTGCGCAACGAGAACATCGACGTGATCCCGTACACGAGCAACGTGTCGCTGCTCATCACTAGGGCGCTGAGCCCGGCGCACATCACGTCGCTGACGGTGAACGAGGAGCGCAAGCAGGCCGATGCCTTCCTGCAACGCAGCGAGGTGTCGCTGGCCATCGGTAAGGGCGGCTACAACATCCGCCTGGCGAGCCAGCTGACGGGCTACAAGATCGATGTGTTCTGCGATTCCGAGGGCGACATGGAGGATGACGATGTGCTCTTGGAGGAATTCTCCAATGAGATCGAGTCGTGGATTATCGATTCGCTGAAGCGTATCGGTTGCACGACGGCGCGCAATGTGCTGGATCTTCAGCCTGAGGAGATCGTGCAGCGGGCTGATTTGGAGGAAGAGACCGTGGCGGAGCTCCTCGAGGTGCTGCGCCGTGAGCTGGAGTAGGAGTTGGCGGGGGAGGTGAGTCTAAGTAAAGGGTTTTTGAGGGCTGGTATGGCAAAACAACGCATAGGTAAGCTGGCGCGGGATCTGAAAGTGGGGGTGGCATCCATTGTGGATTTCCTACGTGGTAAGGGTGTGGACGTGGAGGGGGCGAATGCCACGATTGACGATGAGGCCATCGATCTCATACAGAAAGAGTTCGGCCCGCTGGATGTGAAGCCTAAGGGGACGCAGGCCGCGCCGCCGTCTGAGCCGACTCCCATTCAGTCGGTGGGCGACGCAATAGGCGTGGAGCAGGAGCAACCGGCCCCAGCCCCGCAGGTGGAGGTGCCAGTAGCAGAGGTAGAGGCAGAGAAGCCTGAGATCAGCCTCAAGGTGAAGGGGAAGATAGGGCTACCGAGTATGCCAGCTCCCGCGGCACCCGCTCCTGAGCCCCCAGCCCCGGAGGTGCACGAACCGGAGAGTGTGGAGACAGCCCCAGCCCCAGAGCCTGAGCCCGTGGCGGTGGAACCTCAGCCTCCCGTCGAGGAAGTGGTGGCACCCCCTGCGCCGCAGGTGGAAGAGCCAGAGCCCCCGGTGGAAGCTCCCGCTGAGGTGGCACCGGTGAAGGAGCCCGTAGTGGCTGAGGAGCCAAAGCCCGAACCGGCACCCGAGCCCGAGGAGGTGCGCGCAAGGCCAGGACTAAAGGTGGTGGGGCATATCGACCTCGAGGCGCAGCGTAAGCCGAAACGTGCAAGGAGCGCACAGCCTGCCCCTGCGCCATCGGCGAGTGCACCATCGCCCCGAGTGGAGGAGCCAAAGCCGGCAGAGGCACCGGCTGCAGAGGCGAAGTCTGAGCCAGAAGTTCAGGCCAAGCCGGAGCAGCCGCAGGGTGAGGTGATATTCCGCTCGGAGGTAGAGAAGCTCTCTGGCCCGACGGTAGTGGGGCGCATCGATCTGGATACGCTCAACGATCGCACGCGGCGGAGGGTACCCGAAGCCAGCGCCACGCCTGGAGGTGGGGTGCAGAAGCGTCGTCGTCGTAAGCTCGTGGGCTCGAGTGATGGCTCGGTGCGTCCACCGGCTGCCGCGGGTGGCGGCACTGGGGGTGGAGCAGCTGCCGCCGCTGACAAGAAGCGCGGGAAGGTGACCAAGAAGGCCCCGGCGCACGCAGAGATCTCCATGGAGGACGTGGAGGAGAAGATAAAGGAGACACGGGCTCGCATCGTCTCGAAGCGCAGCGGTGCGCTCTCCAAGGGGGCTAAGTACCGCAAGGAGAAGCGTAGCATCATGGAGGCTCGCCGCGGCGAGGAGATGGAGCGGACGGCGCAAGAGCGTCAGGTGCTGCGTATCAGCGAATTCGTGTCGGTGAATGAGCTCGCGGGCATGATGGAGGTTCCTGTTACGGCCGTCATCGAGACGTGCATGAACATGGGCCTCATGGTATCGATCAACCAGCGTCTGGATGCCGAGTCGCTGGCCCTGGTTGCCGATGAGTTCGGGTTCAAGATCGAGTTCATCAGCACAGAGATTGGCGGCGATCGGGAGGTGGAGGATCTTCCCGAGGATCTGGTGCCAAGGCCACCAATCTTCACGGTGCTAGGGCACGTGGATCATGGTAAGACCACGCTGTGCGATACCATTCGTAAGTCGAATGTCACGGCGGGAGAGAAGGGGGGTATCACCCAGCACCTTGGGGCCTACTCGCTGACGCTGCCCAACGGCCGTCGTCTCACGCTGATAGACACCCCAGGGCACGAGGCTTTCACGGCCATGCGTGCGCGCGGGGCGAAGCTGACGGACGTGGCAATCATTGTGGTGTCGGCTGAGGATGGGCTCATGCCCCAGACCATGGAGGCCATCAATCACGCTAGCGTGACGGGGGCTCGCCTGGTGTTTGCCATCAACAAGGTGGATAGCCCCAAGGCGAATCCGGAGAAGGTGAAAGAGGAGCTGGCCAATCATAACTACCTCGTGGAGGAGTGGGGTGGTAAGTTCCAGAGCCAGGATATTTCGGCGAAGTACAACAAGAACGTCGATCTGCTGCTGGAGAAGGTGCTGCTGGAGGCCGACGTGATGGATCTGAAGGCGAATCCCAACCGCAAGGCTGAGTGCACGGTGATAGAGTCGACCATCGACAAGGGTCGTGGGCACTGCGCCAACGTGCTCGTGCGCACGGGTACGCTCCGCAAGGGGGCACCCATCGTGTCGGGGGCCTATTTCGGCCGTGTGAAGGCGCTCTACGACGACCGGGGCGAGGAGGTGAAGGAGGCTGGGCCGTCGATGCCCGTGATGGTGGTAGGGCTCAATGGGGCCCCGCAGGCCGGCGACTCGCTGGTGATGATGGACACCGATAAGGAGGCCCGCACCGCGGCCATGCAGATCGGGCGTATACGCCGCATGCAGGAGATGCGGGCGCGCAAGCATATCACGCTCGATGAGATCGGCCGACGCATTGCCATCGGTAGCTTCCAGGAGCTTAACATCATCGTTAAGGGTGACGTGGATGGGTCGGTAGAGGCTCTGAGCGATTCGCTGATCCAGCTCTCAACGGATGAGATCCAGGTGAACGTGGTGCATCGTGGCGTGGGGCAGATCACGGAGTCGGATGTAACGTTGGCCACGTCGTCGAATGCGGTCATCGTGGGTTTCCAGGTGCGCCCATCCATCGGTGCGCGCCGCCTGGCTGAGAATGAGCAGATCGATATCCGCCTCTACTCCATCATCTACGATGCCATCGAGGAGATCAAGAGCGCCATGGAGGGCATGTTGATGCCCGAGGTGAAGGAGGAGATTGTGGGTACTGCCGAGGTGATGGAGACCTTCCACATCTCGAAGGTGGGTACCATTGCGGGTAGTATGGTGCGCGAGGGGCGCATCAGCAAGGGCTGCAAGGTGCGCATCATCCGCGAGGGGATTGTGGTGTACACGAGCGAGCTCTCTAGCCTGCGCCGTTTCAAGGATGAGGTGAAGGAGGTGACGGTGGGAATGGACTGCGGGATCGGGGTGAAGGGGTACAATGATATCAAGGTGGGCGACTTCCTAGAGGCCTTCAAGGAGACCGAGGTGAAGCGCACGCTGTAACAATGTGTGAGTGGGAGTTACGAGGCCATGAAACAGGAAGCGCTACACGCCATCTCGCCGATCGACGGGCGGTACTCTGAGAAGACGGAAGCCTACGCGGCGTATTTCTCGGAATTTGCCCTGATGCGCTACCGGCTCATGGTGGAGGTGGAGTACTTTATCGCGCTCTGCGAGCTACCTCTGCCGCAGCTGGAGTCGCTGGACGGAGCTGTGTTTGCCGATTTGCGGTCGCTCTACTTGGACTTTGACGATGAGAGTGCCAAGCTCATTAAGGCCATCGAGCGGCAAACGAATCACGACGTGAAGGCGGTGGAGTATTTCCTCCGGGAGAGGCTGGAGGAGATGGGGCTGTCGGCCTACGGGGAATTTGTGCACTTCGGGCTCACGAGCCAGGATATCAACAACACGGCGTTCCCGTTCATGCTCCGTGATGCGTCGAACGACCTGTATTACCCGCAGCTGGCGCAGCTGATCGATAAGCTGAAGTCGTGCGCCGAGGGGTGGGCTGAGATCCCGATGCTGGCCCACACGCATGGGCAACCGGCCTCGCCGACGCGCCTGGGGAAGGAGATGCTGGTGTTTGTGTCGCGCCTCACGACGCAGGTCAATCTGCTGCGCAGGATCCCGATGGCTGCCAAATTCGGTGGGGCCGTGGGCAATTTCAACGCCCACCACGTGGCTTACCCCGATATTGACTGGGTGGCTTTCGCCGATAGATTTGTGAATGACAAGCTGGGGCTGCAACGGTCTCCTATGACCACGCAGATTGACAATTACGATAACCTGGCCGCCATTTTCGATGCGATGCGGCGAGTGAACACAATCCTGATTGACTTCTGTCGGGATGTGTGGGCCTACATTGCGATGGATTACTTCCGCCAGGCGGTGGTGCCCGGGGAGGTGGGTTCGTCGACGATGCCGCACAAGGTCAACCCGATTGACTTTGAGAATGCAGAAGGGAATCTGGGCATTGCCAACGTCATCTTTGCCCACCTGGCGGAGAAGCTCCCGGTGAGCCGCTTGCAGCGCGATTTGACGGATAGCACGGTGATACGCAACATCGGTGTTCCGTTGGCCCACACGGCCATTGCGATGCAGTCTATCATGAAGGGGCTCTCGCGGATCTCGGTGCACCGGGAGGTGATTTTGGCGGACCTGGAGTCGCACTGGGTGGTGGTGGCCGAGGGGATACAGACGATCCTCCGCCGTGAGGGCTACCCCGAGGCTTATGAGCTGCTGAAGGGGCTGACGAGGACGGAGCACCCGCCACGCCGCCAGGAGTTCGAGGAGTTCATCGAGGGGCTCGATGTTCGCCCTGAGGTGAAGCGGGAGCTGCTGGCCATCACGCCATTCAACTACACGGGGATCTGCCCGAGCCACTGGCCGCCCGAGGCGTGATGCGCAACATTCTAAAGGTCTTCCGATTCCTGTTGCCCTACAAGTGGAGGGCCGTGGCCAACGTGGTGTGCAATGTGCTGGCCGCGTTCTTCTCGCTCTTTTCGCTCAGCCTGCTGATCCCATTCCTGGGCGTGCTTTTCGGCACGATGCCGCTGGTGGAGGTGCGCCCCGAGTTCTCTGTTTCCGTGAGCGCGGTGCGCGACACGGTGTACTATTTCATCAGCCAGCTGATAACGACGCAGGGGCGGGATGTAGCCCTGCTGTGCGTGATAGCCTTTGTGGTGCTCAACTCGCTGCTCAAGAACCTTTTTGCCTACCTCGCCCTCTGGTACTTAGCCCCTATTCGCAATGGGGTGGTGCAGGATGTGCGGAATGCTCTCTATGGTAAGGTACTAGCGTTGCCCCTGGGCTACTACTCGGAGGAGCGCAAGGGCGACATCATGAGCAAGATGACATTCGATGTGAGTGAGATCGAGGTCTCTATCATCCGCTCGCTGGAGATGGTGTTCCGTGATCCGGTCATCATCATCGTCCATCTGGTGGGGCTGCTCGTCATCAGCCCCTGGCTCACGCTCTTTGTGCTGGTGCTCCTCCCCATATCGGGCTGGATTATCGGGCGTATAGGTAAGAATCTACGGGCCAAGTCGTCTGTGAGCCAGCAACGCCTGGGCAATCTGCTCACGATGATCGAGGAGACGCTGGGGGGGCTCCGAGTGATAAAGGCTTTCAACGCCGAGAGGAAATGCGAGGATCGCTTTAATCGGGAGAACCAGGTATATACGCATCTGATGGTGCGGATCAACCGTCGCCGTGACCTCGCCAGCCCGCTGAGCGAGTTCCTGGGCACCATGGTCATGGGCATTGTGCTATGGTTCGGCGGTCGCCTGGTGCTGGGTAGTAGCGCACTGGCCCCCGAGGCACTGATCGGCTTCATGGGCCTCTTTTACATGATCCTGAATCCGGCCAAATCGTTCTCCTCCGCCTATTTCAACATCCTGAAGGGCCTCGCCAGCGCAGAGCGGGTGGACACCATTTTGACTGCGGTAAACCCGATTTTTTCACCCGAGAGCCCATTGCCTGCACCGGATTTTCACGGGAGCATTGAGTACCGGAATGTGCGGTTTGGGTACGACGATCGGGATGTGCTGCGCGGGGTGAATGTCACCATCGCAAAGGGGATGACCGTGGCCCTGGTGGGGCAGTCGGGCTCGGGTAAGACGACGTTTGTCGACCTCCTACCACGATTCTACGATGTGCAGGGGGGGGAGATCCTGCTCGATGGGCAGGATATTCGCCGTTACCGGGTGAGTGAGTTGCGGGCCCTGATGGGGAACGTGAATCAGGATCCGATTCTTTTCAATGACACGTTCTACAATAACATTGCCTTTGGGGTTGAGGGTGCCACGCTGGAGCAGGTGCAGCAGGCTGCGCGCATTGCCAATGCCCATGACTTCATCATGGCGACCCCCGATGGTTACGAGACGCTGATTGGGGATCGGGGGAGCCGCCTGTCTGGGGGCCAGCGGCAGCGATTGAGTATTGCCCGGGCGATTTTGAAGAACCCCCCCATCATGATTCTGGACGAGGCCACATCGGCCCTGGATACGGAGTCGGAGCGGTTGGTGCAGGATGCGCTGGACAATCTGATGAAGAATCGTACCTCCATAGTGATTGCCCACCGACTCTCGACCATTAAGAATGCAGACATGATCTGCGTGATGCAGCAGGGAGAGATAGTGGAGATGGGCCGGCACGATGAGCTGTTGGCCCAGGGCGGCGTTTATGAGAAGTTGTACCGCATGCAGGCCTGGTAGCCTCACGGCTAGGGGCATGGGTGGTCAGACGACTGTAGGGTATGAAACATTTTGACGGTTTACTGGGTTCTCTCATCGACCTGGCTCTGGCTGAGGATGTGGGCACGGGCGATGTGGCTACGGCCTCCCTGGTGAGCACAACTGTTCAGGGTGTGGCGGAGCTTGTGGCTAAGGCTGATGGCGTTGTCTCTGGCCTCGCCGTGGCGGAGATGGTGTTTCGCCGCCTGGATGCTGACTGTAGCCTGGAGGCCCTTGTGGCGGATGGGGATGCGGTGTCTCGGGGTGCTATCATCGCTAGGATCCAGGGGCGTTATGATGCGCTGCTGACGGGAGAGCGTACTGCGCTCAACTTTTTGCAGCGCATGAGTGGCATCGCCACGCTCACACGTCGGTTTGTAAATGAATTGGAGGGCTTGCCTACTCGTTTCTTGGATACGCGGAAAACGGCCCCAGGACACCGTTACACCGATAAGATGGCAGTGCGCCACGGGGGTGGAGCCAATCACCGGATGGGGCTCTACGACTTGGCGATGATTAAGGATAACCACATTGCCATGGCGGGTGGTATCACCGCAGCAGTGGCATCTGTGCGAGCAACAATGCCCGCCTATATGCGTATTGAGGTGGAGACGGCAACCCTCGCTCAGGTGGATGAGGCCATTGCTGCTCGGGCTGACATCATCATGCTCGATAACATGAGCCTCGACCTCATGCGGCAGGCGGTAGAGCGCATTGCAGGCCGGGCCATGACAGAGGCCTCAGGGAATGTCTCAGTCGCGACCATTCGGGCTATCGCCGAGACGGGAGTCGATTTTGTGAGCGCAGGGGCTGTGACGCATAGCTCGCAGGCCCTGGACATCAGCATGCGAATGCATCCGGTGCATTGCGGGTGCGCTGCGGAATAATAGCCGGCAGGGAGGCCGGATGCCCGAAGGCACCTTGTTGACGCATCATAGACCACAGTCTTTCACATAACCATTCGCAATAGGAACCGCAATGGGGACGAATCTTTCAGAGGTCAGGGGGAAGCACGAGTTGCTCGAACGTCTACAGGAATTGCGGAAACGTCATCGGGCTGTCTTGCTGGGGCACTACTACGTGCCGCCGGAGGTGCAGGATGCTTGCGACTACGTGGGCGACTCGCTGGGCCTGTCCCGGCAGGCTGCCGAGAGCGATGTGGATGTCATTGTGTTCTGCGGAGTGCATTTCATGGCTGAGACTGCCTCAGTGCTAGCCCCCGATCGCCGTGTCCTCATCCCGTCCCTGGATGCGGGCTGCTCGTTGGCTGAGAGCATTACCGGCCACGACGTGGCCCAGTGGAAGGCTGCTAACCCTGACGGGATTGTCATCTCGTATGTCAATACCACGGCGGAAGTGAAGGCCTACACGGACTGCTGCTGCACCTCGGCGAATGCGCTGCTCGTGGTACAGCAGTACGCCGATGCCAAGAAGATCCTCTTTCTCCCCGATAAGAATCTGGGCCACTACATCATGCGCAAGACGGGTATCTCCATGGAGATTTGGGATGGTGCCTGCCACGTGCACGATCGATTCTCCGAAGCGTTGATACAGGCTCGTATGGCCGAGTACCCCGAGGCTGAGGTGCTAGTGCACCCAGAGAGTGCCGGGGCTTGGCGTGATGAGATATTTGGCAATCCACGAGTCTTTATTGGCTCTACTACCGGGATGATTAAGCGGGCAGCCTCTAGCTCAGCGAAACAGTTCCTAGTGGTTACCGAGCAGGGCACACTGCACCAGATGCAGCGTGAGGCTCCGGGTAAGGAGCTGATACTCGTGGGCCCCGAGGCCTACTGCGAGTACATGAAAATGATGACCCTCGAGAGGGTTGTACGCTGCCTCGAAACGGGTATCCATGAGGTCAAGGTACCGGCGGATATTGCCAAGAGAGCTGCGAACTCCATTGAACGTATGTTGTCCATAGGGTAATCGGTGCACAGATGAATACGGCAGTTGAGCAGACCATAGGGTTCAAGATTCGAAGGGCGATCCTGGAGAATTGGGATCGTCCGGCGCTTACTGAGTACACGGTTGAGACGGTCACCTATGGGGAGCTCGGGAGACAGATAGCCCGTGTGCATGCTCAGCTCGCTGCCGTTGGGGTGAAACCCGGTGATAGGGTTGCCCTCATTGGCCGAAGCACTATAGGCTGGGCCGCAGTCTACTTTGGGGTGGTTACCTATGGCGCTGTGATCGTGCCGATCCTAAATGACTTCAAGGGGTCGACAGTGAACCACATCGTAAACCACAGCGAGGCGAAGGTCTTTTATGTGGCCGAGAGCCACTGGGAAGCCCTGGGCGAAAGCTCTATGCCGAGCGTGGAGGCCTTCATCAGCATAGGCACTGGGCGTATACTCTACAGCAAGCAGAAAGAGGTGGCAGCACGTGACTGGGGCATACCAGCCATGGAGAAAGCTGATTTTGAGGCGTTGCCCATCCGCTATACCACAGGCGAGGAGCTTGCTGAGATCAATTACACCTCGGGCACTACGGGCTTCTCGAAAGGCGTGATGCAGCCATTCCGCAGCCTGGAGAGCAATGTGCAATTTGCCGAGGGTGTCATCCCCGTCCAACCGGGCGACACGGTCATCTCTGTGCTACCGCTGGCCCATGCGTATGGACAGGCCTTCGAGTTCCTATACTGTTTCACGAGGGGTTGCCACATCCACTTCATCTCCAAGACCCCATCGCCCAAGGTGATAGCCCAGGCCTTCGCCGAGATTAAGCCGAGGATTATCCTCATTGTGCCGCTTATCATGGAGAAGATCTATAAGCAGCACATTCTCAAGCAGCTCAACCGTCGGGGTATGCGCCTGCTCATGCGCGCCCCCGTCATCGGCGAGCGGGTGAAACGTAAGTTCTGCGATGCCCTCTCAGGATTCTTTGGAGATAACTTCCTGGAGGTCATCATCGGTGGAGCTGCCCTCAATCCTGAGGTAGAGCTATTCCTCAAGCGCATAGGATTTCGTTACACGGTGGGGTACGGTATGACCGAGTGCGCGCCCATCATCACCTACGCCAGTTGGGATACGCATCGCTTGCATAGCACTGGGCGTGTGGTGGTGAACATGGAGCTCCGCATCAACGAGCCTAACTCCGAGACAGGGGTCGGCGAGGTCGTGGTGCGTGGCAAGAATGTCATGCTGGGTTACTACCGTGATCCTGCGCTTACTGAGGAGGTCTTCACCCCGGACGGGTGGCTACGCACAGGCGATTTGGCTTACCTAGATGCCGAGGGCAATCTGTTCATCAAGGGACGCTCCAAGAATATGATCCTGGGCCCCAGTGGCCAGAATATCTACCCCGAAGAGGTCGAGGCTGTGCTCAATAGTCAGCCTTACATCCAAGAGTCGCTCGTGGCGGAGCAGGATGGCAAGTTGGTTGCCCTGGTGGTGCCCGATTTTGTCAATGCGAGTGCGGACGGAGTGCCCATCGATGTCCTTGAGGCCCGCTTCGAGGAAGTGCGTAAGGCCGTCAACAAGGAGCTCCCTGCATACAGTCAGATCGCCGCCATTCAACTCTATCCCGAGGAGTTTGAGAAGACACCCAAGAAGAGTATAAAGCGATTCATGTACGCACTGAATCCGCTAAAGCACTAGCTGCGGGGAGCTTGCATCGTGAAGAGCCAATCTCTCAGGAAAGTTTGATATGGCCGGAAATCAAATCAGTGAGCCGGCAAGAAAGATGGCTCAGCATCACGCAATGACGGCATGCAGAAGTTAATGGATTTCAAAGAGCCGGTCATTTGGAGAGGGGCGGTCTTGAAATGCGATGGAGCATATCCGTACGAAAGCACCGTGTATTTCCTGATATGCGAGATGCAGGAGCGGTACGCTATGATGTGCATTTCTGGCTACAAGGCAGGGTTGATATACACGCTTTTCCCCGATGAGTCTAAGCCTAGAGGCAATAGATTCGGACTAAGCACAGACTGGCTAAAGGTGCACTGGGATAAATTCGGATATCCCGACTGTGACGTTGAAAACGTTTGCATAGCGAGCGACATGTCAGAAGTGCTCGAGCGACACTACGCCGAAACTAAGGATCATTAACTTTCCCAGCTCCGTTTCCCACCCTGTCCAGGCCTGCGTAAACTGTGTGTATACGCTCTTTGGGCAAAAACGGCCCCTTTACGCCAGTGCGAGTGGGGCAAAGGGGGCTTACCCCAAACAGTAGCGGCCAATGGAGTACTATGCGTTTCAGGTGTACGATAACGACAGCTATCTCTTGAACGTCAGTAGGGTAGACAGGCATAAATACGCCACCTGCCCTGTCTGCAAAATGATTTTGGATAAAAGGAGACTTATTGAGGAGCACTTGCCTGCGTATAAAGTGAAAAGGAAGCGCTACCATTTGTCCGGCAGCTATGACGGTTTCAAGGTGGTATCGCAGGCCCTCAAGGATTTGTATGATATCTCCGGTTGGCAGGGGCTAGTATTTTATCCAATACCCCAAAGCGAAGGCTTTTATTTGATAGAATGCTCTCCGCAGATCGCAGTTAACGAGTCAAAACGCCCCATTGAATTTGAAAGCAAATGTGACGAGTGCGGTCTGCATATGGGAATTTATGGCAGTGTTCCTCATTATATCGACGTGGACATCCTGCGAAGACTGAATCCCAATACATTTTATAGAAGTAACCTAGAGTACGGATACGATTTTGAGCAGGGCTATAGCCTATTCGCTTCCTCAGTAATAGTAGGCAGGCTAATCGAGTGCAAATTGATTAATCGAAAGGACGTAATAGAAGTCGTCGCAGTGCAGTGATGTCTCTTGAGCGATACGCAGTGACGGTTGCGAGAGTAGCATTAATGGGAGCCTGAAAAGTGCCACTACCCTTGGGGGGTAAGAAACACGGTGCTTGTGGCAGGCATATCTGCAAGTGCTACGCTGCGAAGTTTTGTACATTTGGGACGAGTCATACACCCTCATGAAAAGTCGAAAAATGAGATGATGGGTAGTGACGTGAGAGCTTGAGGGGTTTATTTCGGTGGCATGACTTGTGAACTGTACCATCGGTTGGCGGGATGTGTGACAGTGATAGGTGGCAATGAGAAATTTGTTTGGTGCACTGATTACGACATCTTCTGTGGAACGGAAGTGTAAAAAGTAGGGCGTCCGGAATGCCCTTGGCGCATTTTAGTACCATATCAACACGAATCACTGCCCGTATAGAACTGTACCCACCATGCCCATCTACCCGGCAGATTTTGAGGCCCGAATAGGCTTTTCGGCGATACGCTCACGGATTGCTGCAATGGCACTCTGTGAGGCTGGGCGACAGCAGCTCCTCGCCTTGCAATTCTCTACCGATAGGGAGTGGATTGCTGCCGAGGCGACCCGGGTAGAGGAGATGAAATGGATACTCCGCTTTCATCCAGAATTCCCTCACGAGGGGTACATCGACTTTGGTGATGCGCTGCAAATCCTTACCATACCAACACACTGGTACCGTGAGGAAGACCTGCATGCCCTACGAGTGTCCCTTTCCACGCTGGGCGAGATCATCGCTTTTCTGGCCACCTGTGATGCCACGCCCAGGCTTAGTGCGCTGTCTGCCGAGGCTACCCTGCCGGAGTGGATCTTACCCGTCCTAGGGCACGTGCTCACCCCCTCGGGGCAGATCAGCGATAGTGCCTCGCCCCAGTTGCAGCGGATACGAGGCTCCATGGCAGCTTTGCAGGGGCAAATCATGCGCTGCATGCAAAACCTCTTGCGTGATGCGCAGCGGGACGGCCTGGTGGACGAGGGGGCCCAGGTCATGGTGCGTGAGGGCCATCCGGTGCTACCCATCCCGGCCCGTAATAAGAGCCGCTTCCGGGCCATGGTGCAGGGGCAATCGGCCACAGGGCAAACCCTCTTCATAGAGCCCTACGAGGCCCTAGAGCTGGCCAATCAGATGCGCACCCTGGAGCAGGAGGAGCACGAGGAGATCAAGCGCATCCTACTCGAAATCACCGATCGTTTGCGGCCTGAGCATGATGCGTTGGCCCATCTGTGCCACTTCCTGGGGCAGATTGACTCCACGAGAGCCAGGGCCCTCTACGCCCTCGAGGTCGGGGGTGCGTGCCCCATCATGGCCGAGGGGTGTAGCCTGGAGTTGCGACGAGCGTATCACCCCGCATTGTACGAGACATGTAGGCAGCAGGGCCGTGAGCCCATTGCGCTCAACGTGAGGCTTGATGCCGAGCACCGTGTGCTGGTGATCTCTGGCCCCAATGCGGGAGGAAAGTCCGTGGCGCTGAAGTGCGTGGCGATGGCCGTCTACATGTACCAGTGCGGCTTCCTGCCATTCGTAGCCGAGAACAGCGAGCTTGGGGTCTTCGACACCATGCTGCTCGACATCGGAGACACGCAATCCATAGAGAGCGACCTCTCCACCTACAGTGCTCACCTGTCGGCCATGTCCCACTTCCTGCAAGCCGCATCGCCCCGGAGCATCTGCTTCATCGATGAATTTGGCTCGGGCACTGAGCCCGCAGCCGGGGGAGCTATTGCCGAGGCCATTCTCGAGTGTCTTGCAGCCTCTGGCACGTTGGGCATCATTACCACCCATTTCGGCAACCTCAAGACGTGCGCAGAACATTTGCCTGGCTTACTCAACGGGGCCATGCGCTACGATCTGCGCACGTTGCGCCCGCTCTACCAGCTGGAGATCGATCAGCCTGGGAGCAGCTTCCCGTTCCAGATTGCCCGACAGATGGGGCTGCCCGATGCCATTCTTGTGCGGGCCGAGGAGCTTGTGGGGCGTGAGTACGTTAGCCTGGAGACGCAGCTTCAGGAGGCCATGGAGGCGCGTAGGGCCTGGGAGGCAAAGCGGGGAGAAATCGAGACCATTAAGCGAGAGATGGAGTCGCTGCAAACCAGGATGGACGAGATGGCCCACGGCTTACAGGCGCAGCGTAGGACAATCATCCAGCAGGCTAAGGCCGAGGCGCAGCGCATCATCCGCGATAGCAATAAGGCCGTCGAGCGCACCATACGGGAGATCCGTGAGGCGGCAGCTGATAAAGAGGCCACTCGGCAGATTCGCACCCGGCTGAAATCGCATCTCGATGCCCTGGAGAAGGAGGACGAGGCGCCATCGTCACCTGCTCCATCCCTGCCAGAGCAGCCGGCAGATGCCAGTCCTACCCTTGCTGTGGGGGTGGCTGTACGCATCCACGGCTCCGACTCTGTGGGGGAAATCGTCACCCTATCGCCGAAGAAGGCTGTGGTGGCCATGGGCCACATGTACACCACCGTCCCCCTCTCTCAGCTCGAGCCTCTGCCGCGGGCCCAGTACAGGAAGATGCAGCGAGCAGGCAATCAGGCTGCGGGCCCGGCCTCATCCGACGGATTGCGGCAGCGGCGGTTGAACTTCTCGTCTTCGCTCGATGTGCGTGGCCAGCGTGGCGAGGAGGCCCTCCAGTCCGTCCAAGAGCTGTTGGACGATGCAATACTGGTGGGCGTGCAGTCCGTGCGCATCCTACACGGGAAGGGCGACGGCATCCTGCGCACCAGAATCCGGGATCTGCTCAAGGAGCATCCTGCAGTGCAGACCTACCACGACGAGGCCGAGAACTTCGGCGGGGCGGGTATAACGGTGGTCGAGCTCAAGTGAGCCCTGCCCAGAGCCCCGATTGAATCCCGAGCGGCCTACTCCGTCACTGCGTGAGCCAAGGCTTGCAGGCGCGAGACGGTCTCCGAGGTGCCTAGGAAGAGGATGATCTCCACCACGTCAACACCCCTCGAGGCACCCACCAGGGCCAGGCGGAGCGTATTCATCAGTTTCCCCTTAGGCCATTGCAATTCGCCAGAGATGCCATCGAGCATGGCCACGAGGGCTGAGTCTTCTAGCGGCGTGTTGGCTATGCGGTCTCCCAATGCCTGGATACGCTCTGCGCTATTCGCATCGATGTGCTTGGCCACGGCCTTTGCATCGTACTCTGCTGGAGCTTGCCACAGGTAATCCGTCTCATTCCACAGGTCGGGTAGCAGCGTTATCCGACCCTGCACGAGCTCCACGGCCCGCTTGAGCTTTGCGTCTGGTGCGCTGCATCCGTGCTCCTTTAGCAGCTCGGCCAGATGCGTGGCCAGACGTTCCACCGAGGCAGTCTGTAGGTACTCGTGATTGAACCACCGGGTCTTCTCCGGGTCGAATCGTGCCCCGGCCTTGCTCACTCGTGCCAGCGAGAACTGGGCTATCAGCTCGTCCAGACTCATAATCTCGGCCCCATTCCCAGGGTTCCACCCCAGCAGGGCCAGCATGTTGAGGAATGCCTCTGGCAGGTACCCATCCTCGCGGTAGCCCTGATAGGTCTCTCCCCCAGCCGTGCGCCATGCCAGCGGGAATACGGGAAAACCCATCTTGTCGCCATCGCGCTTGGAGAGCTTGCCATTGCCCGTGGGTTTGAGAATGAGGGGCAGGTGGGCAAACTCTGGCATCGTCTCCTGCCAGCCAAAGGCCTCGTACAGCAGGTAGTGCAGCGGCAGCGAGGGCAACCACTCCTCCCCGCGTATCACGTGGGAGATCTCCATCAGGTGATCATCCACAATGTTTGCCAGGTGGTACGTGGGCAGGCCATCGGCGCGCTTGTACAGCACCTTGTCATCTAGCGTTGAGGTCTGCACCTCCACCTCGCCGCGTATCAGGTCGCGCATGCGCACGGTGCGCTCTGCGGGGATCTTGAACCGCACCACCCAGTCGCTACTCTCGGCCAGCAGCCGCTCCACCTCATCGGCGGGTAGCGTCAGCGAGTTGCGCAGCGTCATCCTCGTGGCAGGCCCGTAGGCGAAGGCCTCACCGGCAGCCTCTGCCTCGCCGCGGAGGCGATTGAGGGTCTCGGGCTCATCGAAGGCGTAGTAGGCCCAGCCAGCCGACACGAGTTGCTTGGCGAATGAGAAGTAAAGCTCCTTCCGCTCGCTTTGCCGGTATGGTGCGTGGGGCCCCCCCTCCTCCACACCCTCATCGGGGTGCATCCCACACCAGCGGAGGGCCTCAAAGATGTAGGCCTCGGCACCGGGCACGTAGCGACTGCTATCGGTGTCCTCAATCCGGAGTAGGAAGTCGCCCCCATGCTGACGGGCGAATAGGTAGTTGAATAGTGCCGTCCGCACGCCACCGATGTGTAGCGGGCCGGTGGGACTCGGGGCGAAACGAACGCGTACTCGACGGGATTGACCCATGGTGCGATTGCGTATTAGTTACTTTTGAATGGGGGATTCCCCGTCGGAGGCTCTGCCTCCCTGCATCACCGAGGCCACGTCGTGCGCTATCTGCGCCTTCAGGGCCGCGAGGGTGGAAAACTTTAGCTCGTCGCGCAGCTTGCGCAGGAAGGTGATCTCCACGTTGGCCCCGTACAGGTTGCCCGAGTAGCCCAACAGGTGCGCCTCGATGCTCACGGCGTGGCTCGAGTTCACGGTGGGGCGGGTACCCACGTTCACCACGGCTCGGTAACGCTCGTGGTTGGGAATCTGACACACGCCCTCGTACACCCCATGCCCTGGGAGCAGCTGCCACTCGCCGCGGGGTGCGATGTTAGCCGTGGGAAAGCCGAGCTCCTGGCCCAGCTGGAATCCGTGCCCCACGGTGCCCCAGAATGCGAACGGACGATCCATGTAGCGCATGGCCCGCTCCAGTTGCCCCTGCCGGATGGATTCCCGGATCAGGGTCGAGCTCACAGCCAGGCCATCCATCATCACGGGGGCCGACTGGTAGGCCTCGAACCGATGCACCTGGGCGAAGGCCTCGAGTTGGGCAAAATCGCCCTGTCCGCCGTGCCCGAATCGGTGGTCATACCCCATGAATATGGCCGAGGGGGCGAGTGGCGATTGGCAGATCATCGAGAGGAATTCCCCTGCGCTCTTAGCTGCCATCTCCAGGGTGAAATCTAGCACGACCACACCGTCCAGGCCCACCTCTGCCAGTAGGGCGAGCTTGCTCTCTAGGTCGTTGATGAGCTCTAGCTGATGGGGGGCATGCCCCAGCACAATGCGGGGATGCGGCCACAGGGTCACCGCAACGGCCGGTGCACCATGCTCGGCTGCGTGGTGACGCACCTGCTGCAAGAGGTGCTGATGGCCCACGTGCAGCCCGTCAAAGAATCCCAACGTGGTAACGGCCCGCGGCGAATGGGCCTCGGCGAGCGAGTGCCAGACTTGCATGGGATTGTCAGCGTCTGCTAATTGTGCGCCAAAGGTAGCCAAACGCCACCACATGGGCAGATGTGAGCCCACTCCACGCTGTGGCTGTGCATGGCCCCACGTGCCCCCATCAGACGTTGAGTTTGCCGGCAACGAACGCCGACAGGATGCGCCGTGTGTGTACAATGGCCTCACCAAGCGGCATGTGTAGCAAACCGCCCGCAGCCTGCGGATGCCCACCCCCGTTGAAGTAGCGTTGGGCGAGACCGTTCACCACAATACCATTGCGACTGCGGAGAGACACGCGTACGCTCTTGGCATTGCGCTCCGTCAGGAGTACGCTCACGTTGAGCCCATCGATGCACAGCGGCTCGTTGACCAGCCCCTCGGTGTCCCCAGGCTGAAAGTCGAAATGCTGGAGCAGCTTCCTGGGCAAATCGATCATGGCGGCCTGTCCCCCAGCCACCAGTACCATCCGCTCGTGCAGCGCGCAGCCATACAGGCGCATCCGTCCCTCGGAGTAGCTCCCGTACACGTGGCTGCGTATGGCGGCCACGTCGGCTCCTCGCTCTAGCAAGTGTCCCGCCGCCGTGTAGGGGTGACGGCTGTGGCAGGCGTAGCTGAAGGAGCCCGTGTCGGTCATGATGCCCATGTACAGGGCCTGGGCCACGGCGGGCGTGATGGCCTCTTGCCCCCACAGCCGCATCACCAGCTCGTACACCACCTCAGAGGCAGAGCTCGCGAGGGGGTAGGAGAAGTACAAGTCGAAGTCGTCCGATGGCCCCACGTGATGGTCGAGCATGATGCGCGGGCAGGGGAAATCGGCTAGCAGCTCTGCGAGGGGGGGATCCACCCGGCGGATATCGTTAAAGTCCAGGCATATCAGCGCATCGCACGCTGCGCTGCTCGCATTGACGGCCTCCGCGTCCTCCTCGAAGACGTCTACCAGCGTGCCGCCCTCCAGCCAGGCGAAAGCCTTGGGAATCCCGTTCGGGGCGGTGCAGCGCACGTCGTAGCCGAGCGATTGCAGCACGAGTCCTAGCCCCAGCATCGAGCCCACGGCATCCCCATCGGGCCGCGCGTGGCACACCAGCCGAAGATGGTGCGCTCCAGTCAGAATCTGGGTAAAACGTGCCAGCGCGTAGGGGCTGAAAACTCGCTCCACCTGCGCCTCTACCATGCTGACAATCCCCTGCGTTCCCTCCTGCATACCTGCGCCTATCGAAATCGTAAATCCTGCACCACCTCTTGCCCCATCCGGGCATTCAGCGTGTCGCGTATCTGGTCTCGCTGGGCATTCAGCTCCATGCGTAGCGCATCGTTGTTGATACGTATCGTGAGCGTGCCCCGGCGCAGGGTGAAATCCTCGGTGGCCCGACGAAAGTACTCGTTGTTCTCAGCCAGCCATATCTCGCGTAGTCGCAGCAGGGTGTGGTGGGCCCGGAACACGGGGGAGCCCATGATGATTCGCCGCAGGCAGGCCCCGATTGGGTATGGGCCCCCTTGTCTACGCGTCTCATCCACCATGTCGCCCTTGCCCATTAGCCTTGGGTTGAAGATAGTTCTACAAGCGCATTGTCCCCGGCGGCGTATATGCGCTTATCGCCGGGGTAGTCGGCCACCAGCTCCTCCATCTCGCGCTGCTCGCAGTGGGTGAGTAGCACCTGCCCGTAGGGCTCTTTGCCCAGGAGGGCTAGCAGCCGCTGGGCGCGCCCCTTGTCGAGCCGGTCGAGAATGTCATCGAGGAGTAGAATCGGCTTATCGCCCAGCCGTTGATGCAGTAGGAGGTACTGCGCCAGCCGCAGGGCTATGAGGAAGGTCTTCTGTTGCCCCTGCGACCCCTCGCTGCGCGCGGTGTGCCCGTCGATGGTGAACTCCATGCTGTCGCGATGCACGCCTACCGTGGTGTGCATCACCCGCAAATCGTGCGATCGGGCCCGTTGGAGCTGCTCGAGGTAATCCTCCCTGCCGAGCTGCGACTGGTAGGCAATGCCCACCGCCTCCTGGCTCCCGCTTATGGCCGCGTAGCATTCGGCGAAGGGGCGAGACAGTGCTTGGCAGAATTCGTCCCGCGCTGCCTGCACGGCACGGCTGGGTTCCACAAGCTGCGCATCGATCGACTCAATGACAGTGACATTGGCTCCGGCCCCCCGCTTGAGGTAGGCGTTGCGCTGGGCCACCATGTGCTCGAGCCGGGCGAGGTGGGAGAGGTAGGCCCGATCGTACTGCGAGATGGCAAAATTCATGAAGCGGCGTTTCAGCTCCCCCCCGTCGCTTATCAGGCGGGCATCATGCGGGTAGACGGCCGCCAACGGTAGTCGCCCCACGTGGTCGCCTAGCCGCTCGTAGGGCTTGTCATTGAAACGTACGCTCTTGCCCACGCCGGGCTGGTAGGTGAGGCTGGCGGTGCATGGGCCGCTGGGCGTGTCGTAACGGCCGAAGAGCGAGAGCCTCTCGGCGCCGTGGCGAAGGGTGGTGGGATCCGGGAGCCCCTGGGGCGACTTGCACAGGCTCAGGTAGTACACCATGTCGAGCACATTGGTCTTGCCCGCCCCGTTGGGGCCCACAATGGCGTTGAGCCCCGGCCCAAAGTGCATGCTCAGCTGGGGATAGCTACGAAAGTTGACCGACTGCAATTCCCGGAGAATCATGCACGTCTTACGACTCGATTGGATAGCGAAGGTACAACTATTTCTCGCGAGGGGCGGGCCCGCTAGCGCACCGTGCCCCAATGCTGCCAGCATGCGCCTATGGATAGCCCCATTGCCTAGCCGTTGTGGTTGGGACAATAGGGATGATGCCACGTGGCTGAAACCGACCATCTCCGTATCAAACCCATATTTGGCCTGGCAAATACGGACTTGGTACGGAGTTGCTACAGCGTGAAGCGGTTGCAGCTAGGGTGCTTGATGGGCATAAAAAATCCCCCGCAGCCCTCGGGCGGCGGAGGATCTTAGTGTCACACGGGCCTTCGCCCGGCAGGCTACGCGTTGCGCTGCTTGAGCAGGTCGCGAATCTCGGTCAGCAGCGCCTCTTCCGGGCTCGGGGCGGGCGGTGCCGCTGGGGCCTCCTCTTTCTTTTTCTTGAGGGAGTTCATCCCCTTCACCATGATGAAGATGGCAAAGGCGATGATGAGGAAGTCCACGGCCGTCTGTATGAAGTTGCCGTAATTGAGCGTCACGGCCTCAGTCGTGATAGCCCCGCTGGCATCGACTACGGCCGACTTGAGCTCCAGCTTCAGGTTGGTGAAGTCGGCACCCCCGAGCAGCACCCCGATAGGGGGCATGATTACGTCGGCCACTAGGGAGCTGATAATCTTACCGAAGGCTCCACCGATGATGATGCCGACGGCCATGTCTACCACGTTGCCTCGTAGGGCAAATGCTTTGAACTCTTGGAGGATCTTCATGCTGTCTATCTGTTTGTGGGTACAATGGTTGGTGTGCAGCACTCCGCGCTGGGCACTGCTAGCACTGTAACGTGCATGGTGGGAAAAAGGATGCTGGTGCCCCCTGGGCGTTGGGCAATGACTAGAAGTCGAAGTAGATAAACGGCTGCAAATCAGCAGTCTGTACGTGGAGGAATAGCAGGCTAGCGGCCACCGTGATGGCGAATTTTGCCCAGAGTGGGGCCTCGATGAATCGGCCCCGCGTGCGCTCAATCCACTCCAGCGGCATCCAGTGCAACGTGTAGCCCAGGGCCATCAGCAGGAGCACCACCTTGTAGCCGGCGAGGGCCTGGAGCCATGCCTGCGGGTGGAACTGATGGACAATCTGCCCTAGAACCTCCGTGGCTTGCTCCATGTTTTGGGCGCGGAAGAAGATCCACAGCAGGGCCACGTACTGGAACGTGAGCACCCTACGCAGTATCTGCACGTCGCGCCGGGCGAGGATTTGGGTCGGGAGCCGATCGATGAGCTTGCTCACCACGAGCCCCAGGCCGTGGGCTCCGCCCCAGATGATGAATGTCCAGTCGGCGCCGTGCCATAGCCCGCCTAGAAGCATGGTGCCCATCAGGCTTAGCCACATCACCGCTTGCCCGTGGCGATTACCGCCGAGCGGGATGTAGAGGTAGTCGCGCAGCCAGGTGGAGAGTGAGATATGCCAACGTCGCCAGAAGTCGCTCAGGGTGCTAGCCCGGTAGGGGAAATTGAAGTTGATGGAGAGCCGGAAGCCGAGTAGCAACGCTACGCCGATGGCGATGTCGGTGTAACCGGAGAAGTCGCAGTATATCTGGAGCACGTAGCCGTACGTGGCCATCAGATTCTCCAGCCCGGTGTATGCCTGCGGATTGGCAAAGATGCGATCGACGAGGTTCAGGGCGATGTAATCGGACAGCACTACCTTCTTGAAGAGCCCGATCAGGATGAGGAATAGCGCGTGCCCCATCTCGCGTTGGCTCACGCTGTAGGGGCGGTACATCTGCGGGATGAACTCCGAGGCGCGCACGATGGGCCCCGCCACCAGCTGGGGGAAGAAGGCTAGGTAGAAGCCAAAGTCGATAGGGCTCTTTAGTGGGGCGAGCTGACGGCGGTAGATATCCACCACGTAGCTCACGGCCTGAAAGGTGTAGAAGCTGATGCCGACGGGTAGGATGACGGCCGCCAGCGTGTCGTCACCGCCGAATAGGTGCCAGGCGGCGCGGCCTAGCACGTCGTTCATGACGATGTCGGTGCCGAACAGGGCATTGAGCTGCGCCACGAAGAAGTTGGCATACTTGAAGTAGGCGAGCAGCCCGAGGTTGAGGCCCACGGAGGCAATGAGCACACCGCGCCGCTGCCAGCGTTCTTGTAGTCGGCCGAGGGCCCAACCGGCCCCGTAGTTGAACAGGATGGACAGCACGGCGAAGATGGCGAACACGCCGCACGACATGTAGTAGAACAGCAGGCTGAAGAGCAGCAGGTACAGGTTGCGCGTCGGGAGCTTGCGCTGCACGTATAGGTATCCCGTCCACAGCACGAGCAGGAAGATCCAGAAGTCGATGCGTGTGAAGAGGAGAGGCTGCTGCGCCTGGGGGCTGAGCAGATTCCTGAGCCATTCGGCCAGCAATGCCAGGCTCATGTGTTGGGTTTCTTTTGGGTTAGCATGCGGTGTAGTGCCACGCCGAGGAGGCTCCCCTGTAGCCTGTAGCCGTTGGGGGAGAGATGCAAGCCATCACGGGCCACGAGCCCCTGGTTGCTCCATGAGTGGATGCTGCCCTCGCCGCCCATGATACGCTGGAAGTCCCACAGCCCGAGCCCCATATCCACGGCCATATTGCGGATTACCTCCGCGGCCTCGGCCACTGTCTCATTTACGGTGCCATTGCGCCGGAGATGGTCATTGGGGGTGGTGACAATGATGAACGCATCGGGGCACTGGCTCTGAATACGGCGTAGTAGGGTCTCGTAATCGAAGCGGAATCGCACGGGATCGAAAGAGCGATTGTAGGCATCGTTTGTGCCGAGCGACACAATGATGATCTGGGCGCGCAGAATCTCGGCCCCCACCGGGAGCATGGTGTTGCGCAGGTGGGCACGTACGTCAGCGCCATTGAGCCCCGCCGAGTGGTAGAGCAGCTGCGAGGTATCATCGTCGAACACGAAGCCGAGGAACCGAAAGTTCCCCTGTAGTCCCCCCTGGCGATTGAGGCTCAGGGTGAGTCGATCTGGGGGAGTGCTGAAGCTGAAACTGGCAATGCCCCGGAGCATGTCGAGCGTGTCGGGCCGGTTGCCATTGAGCATGGGCACGGGCGATTGGCTCCCGGGTACGAAGAGCACGCTGATGTGTCGGGGTTGCGTGCAGAGGGTGCGATTCGCATTGAGGCCGATGCGCATGGGGCCCGCATTGGAGGTGGCATCTATGGCGATGCCGGCCACGCTCAGGGCTTGGGGCTCGCGGGCCTTGGTGGCCAGTACGGGTCGCCAGCCATCTTGCGCCCGCGAATGCATGCCGCTAGGCTCGTTGGAGCGGGCCATGCCAAAGGGGAAAGTGAAGCCCCGCGTGGCCCGTGGAAGGTTGTAGGCGTGTAGCAGGTAGCTACGCGTGGCCTCTGGGGCAAAGTCGCCCTGTATGTGCGAGTCGCCCACCTGGAGGATCGATAGACGGGTGCCCTTGCTGGGCGACCAACGTGTGCACTGCTCGGCGTTCTCAATCGTGTTGTTAGGCCAGCTCTCGGCCAGGGAGTCAATGAAGCTCAGCGACCAGTCGTTCTGGGCTCTGGCACTTGGGGCAAGTCCAAGGCCTGCCATGAGCGTGAGCATGAGGGTGAGGAGAGGCGTGAGCCGGGAGTGGTGTCCCGACAGCCGCATGGCCGACAGCGTGGCCCACCGTGTGTGCTGGGCCGAGCTACTCATTCTGCTTGCGGGCCGTGTCTGCCGTGGCGCGCTGGCTACGCTTGGTGTACGCCTGGTAGGCCTCCATGAGGGCGCTGTAGAAGAGCTCGCCCACGTAGCGTGCCCCCCGGGGGGTAAAGTGCACGTAGTCGCTCGTGGCCATGGGAGGCGTTGCATTCACCCATGAGACAATGGCATTTTCTCCACCCATGGCCTCGTAGCAATCCCAGAAGGCTATGCCCGACTCAAGGGCTGCGCTACGCTGCGCATTACGCACGAGTTGCACGTTGGGATACGTTCGAAAGGTCTCCCCCTCCTTCTCGGCCATGTCTGAGACACCAATGATGATGAAGGAGCAATGGGGGAGAAGGGCTCGCAGCCGACGGATTTGCTTCTTGAGCATGTCACGGTAGAATGCGTAGCTATTCAGCCGTGAGGGCACCATGTTTACCCCAAATTGCAGGATCACGAGCCTTGGGGCTAGCAACGAGCGTATAGCTGCAAACGTGGTGTCATTGATGGCCGTGAAGTCGGTACCACTACTACCGCGCAGTGGTAGGTTATCAACCTGAATGCCCGCAGGGGTCTCGTATGATATGCCCAGGATATCCGCGGGCTCCTTGGCCTCAAAGCGTAGCGCAAAGTGCTCTAGGCCGTCTGGGAGCGGCACCTTCACCTGCTGCATGATGGTGCTCTGGGGGGCCGTGCCATTCCAGACTGTAGAATCACGTTGCACGAGCTGCACGAGGCAGTCAGCACCATGGGTGCGAAGTAGCACGCGGCACTGCGTAAAGCGCATCCCATTTCCGCTTTTGAGCTTGCGGCGGACATCTATCGTACCCACGTAGTGTGCCGAGTCGGTCGACTCGTAAACCTGTTGGCTAAATCGGCACAGGCTCCCCATGGGGCCGTAGGCTAGCTCAGGCTTACGGTGGGTGGCAGGCATCATGGAGTAGGACTCCCACCCCGAGGAGTGTTTTACGCTGAGGCCGAAGGGGGGCGAAACGGGAGGTACGGCACTCACTAGCCCTACCCCCTTACCACCAAAGCTACCCTGCAAGCGGCTCCGGATGTAGGACGTAATGCGATCGCCCTCTACCTGGGAGTCGCCAAAGTGGAGAATGCGCAGCGCACGCCCATTGGTGGCGATGGCCTGTAGATGCGCAAAGAATTTGCCAAGTTGTGCCTCTCCATCCTCTGTATACTGGATGGATGGACTCTTTACCGTGCGGATCGCCTCTGCCGTGGTAGCTGTGGATTGCGCATTACCCTTGGTGGGTGGCTTTGGCGCGCTGTCCGATAGCTCTATCGCTGCCTGTAGGCTCTCGGCGGCATCGGCTAGCTGGAGCACGGAGTCGGCTGGCTGTGGGCGATCGGCCGATGCTGCGGAGCGTCCTAGGAATGGGAGCTGAGACGTGGCTGGTAGCCAGCCCATCCACTTGCACGTGGGTCGTATGGGCTTGCCCAGTAGCGCAAGTCCGTACACGGCCAGCAACACGGATAGCAGGAACAGGTACGCCCTGGTGCCTTTCATCGGTGCGTAAAATGGTGGATTGAGGGGGGAAGTACCTCTAACCCTTGGAGCCGCGGCCGGAGACGTAGATGAGCAACGTCTGCCCCTCGCGAATCATCGAGCCGTGGATGCTGTTCCAGTTGCGCAGCTGTTGCACGGTCACACGATACTTTGAGGCTATAGCCCCCAGCACGTCACCTTTGCGAACCTTGTAGCGGACTGGCGATCCATCTTTCGGTACATAGTATGGATCGTTGTGCGCTTTGGCAATCTCCTGAATGCGCTTGGGGTTGAGGTATAGCGTGTCGCGGTGATTGCGAATCTCGCCTTCCCGATCGATGAATGAGCCCACGCTCTCGAAGGGGAGGCGTAGCGGATTGCCCTCGTCCATGGGCATAAGGTCGTGCTTATACTGCGGGTTCAAGTCACGCAGCTGCTGCAAGGGGATCCCTAGCACTTCGGATACCTGTGCTAGGTGCATACGTCCCTTCACGACGACAGTGTCAGTGGTTTTGGGTAGTTCGATGGTGCGTGGACGGATGCGATGCTGATCGGCATACCGCATGGCGTAGTTTGCCGCAATGAATGCGGGCACGTACCCGCGCGTCTCACGGGGCAGGTAGTAGTAGATGTCCCAGTAGCTACGCTTGCCATTGGCACGGCGGATGGCCTTATTTACATTGCCTGGCCCGCAGTTGTAGGCTGCTATCACGAGCGTCCAGTCCCCATACATGGCGTAGAGATCCTTCAGGTATCGGGCCGCAGCGTGCGTAGCAGCTATGGGATCGCGCCGCTGATCGACGTACGAGTCGATTTGCAGATTGTACCGTTTACCCGTGCTGTACATGAATTGCCACAGGCCAGTAGCACCTACGCGGGACACGGCTCGCGGGTTGAGTGCCGACTCGATGACAGGCAGTATGCGTAGCTCTAGCGGGAGCTGGTACAGGTCGAGTATCTCCTCGAAGATGGGGAAGTAGTACTCCGTGAGTCCCAGCATGACCTCCAGCTGGCCACGCTTGCGCTGCGTGTACACGCTGATGTAATTGCGCACTACGCTATTGAATGGGAGATCGATGAGGGACTTCATGGCCACGAGCCGTTCCACGTACACGGAGTCGGGACACTCGGGCACGATGCCCACGCTGTCAGCCTCTAGTCCTGCAATGAGATCTACGCTGTCCACTGACTGCTGCACGTACCACAGGTTGAGCATGCGGTCTAGGTTCTCCAGGTACTCCCGTTGCAGCGAGTCTGCAAATTCCTCCCTCGTCATGGGGGCTGCTACGGCTTGCGGGGCATTTCCTAGCAGTGTGAGTAGTGCTATCAGCAGACCTACGAGGCCAGAAAGAGCGAGCTTCCCCCGTGTGTGTCGTGACGACTTAAGGCTCGGGGGCCATGGAGCGTTTGTATGCGGAGCGGGCATGGTGACGAAGTTCTCTTGCGTGTGCATGCGAGACGATTTCAAAAGTTCATGTTAAGGCGCATGGCCAGGGCCATTTGCCCCGGTGCCTGCCAGAGCGGTTGCGCCTCGGGGGTGATGCGTAGGGCCAGATCCTTGTTTACGTTCCAGTCGAAGAGATGCGCATCGACGTATGCGTCCACCACATTCAGAACGTAAAGCAGAGCCAGACCGATGGAGTACAGGTCGCGGTTGCGCCGGTAGTTATCCTCAAAGTACTGTAGATCCTCCCGTGAGCGCTTCCCTTCCCATTCGTCCACCGTGTTGGGGTCATTATCCAGAAGGGCCACCAGGGCCCGGTTGAATCGCCGGTAGAGCGCATGGTTAGACGCAATCTGGCTGGTGAGGAATGCAGCAGCCCCGTAGATGATAGGTACCTTCCAGAAGCTGCCGTTGTACAGCTGGCCTAACCCTGGCAGCAGGGCACTCGCCACCATAGCCCCCATGGGTGTGTGGTACGACTTGGAGTGCGAGAACATGGCATCTGCCACCCCGAGCGTGTGGCAGATGCCCGCTGCGGCAAAAGCCATATTCCGGTACATGCGGACATCCTGTAGCGCACTCTGGTAGCGAACACGCCCTGCGTAGTCGCTGGGGGTCAGCTTGTATTTGAGCTCTGTGTATTGCCGATGGAATCGCAAACCTGCGTAGATGAATCCGCCCATGCTGGCGTAGATGGCGGGTATTTTCCAGTAATCCCGATTTATCACTTGTCCTGCTCCTGGGAGCACCAGGGCCGCAACAGCCACGGTACCCACGGAGAGCGAGTCGCAGAAACGGCCCCATCTCCCCTTCGGGCCAGCCTCTTTACTGGCGTTAAGGGGAGCCGAGTCAACATGCTGCACATTATCCACCGCCCTCAGCGTATCAACGAGCCGAGGCCTGATGTACGCAGTGTCAGCCGGTGTGTCCACTAGCTGCACTGTGTCGGCAGCTGTTAACCCTTGCGATCTGGCATGCGTAGTGGGCACCACCACTGCCACAAGCAGTATCACGCAGGCCCATGCTGCGCAACACCTCAAACCAATCCGAACATTGCACCACCTGCGATGATGACCATTGCTCCTGCGTGCAGCTCCAACAGGGGGGTACATGGTTCGTACATGCGGCATCCTCTTACTCGGGGATGCTGCCAAATTTACGCATCAACTCCAGTCGCTCACCCTCCGAGCGGTAACTTATGACTATGCGCCCGGCCCCTTTGGCACCAGGCTTTACGCTCACGCCCCAGCCGAGTTTGCTCTCCAGCATCTGTAGCATCTCGGGCATGTAAGCTTCCTCCTGAGAGCTGGAGCTCTCGTTGCTAACAGCCTCCTCGGCCGTCTCCTGAGCGGGGTTAGGTGTTGCAGCCTCCATGGATCGCACGATCTCCTCCACGGCGCGCACTGAGAGGCCCTCCTCGATGATCCGCTGCATTAGGGCCAGCTGATCCTCCTTCCTCTCCAGGGAGAGTATGGCCCGTGCGTGCCCCATGCTGATCATGCGCTGCTTGAGCGCATGCTGCACATCGTACGGCAGCTTGAGCAGACGTATGTAGTTCGATACCGTAGTCCGATCCTTACCAATCCGTGCGGCTACATCATCCTGTCGCAGCTGGAACTCCTCCATCAGCCGTTGGAGGCTTAGGGCGATTTCCATGGCATTGAGATCCGCGCGCTGAATGTTCTCCACCAGCGACATTTCGGCCATCCCCTGCTCATCGGCCTCGAGCACGTAGGCTGGAATCTCGCTGAGTCCAGCCTGTTTGGCAGCCCGGAAGCGGCGTTCACCAGAGATGATCTGGAACTTGCCATCCATGTACCGCACCGTGATGGGCTGTATGAGCCCCAGGCGGCCAATGGACTCGGCCAGCTCTGCTAGCTCCTCGTCCCGGAACTCTGTGCGAGGTTGGTAGGGATTTACCTCTATCTTGTCAATCTCCACCTGGTACACGTGCGATGCGCGCACCGTGCCATCGGGCTCGCCATTGGTGGACGACTGGGGCTGCGCCTGTGCTCCGCTATAACGTGGGGGGGTAGTGTACCCGCTCCCCATGAGAGCCTCCAGCCCCTGCCCCCCTAGTGCTGGTTTCTTTGCCATGTTGCTCGCCTATTTATTGCTGTGCCGGTTCTGCACCTTCGCGGGCCGCAATGCGCTCCACTAGCTCCTGGGCCAGATTCATATAGTTGACAGCCCCAGTGGAGGTGGGGTCATACAGGATGATAGGCAGCCCGTGGCTAGGGGCCTCGCTCAGCTTCACGTTGCGCTGTATCATCGTGTTGAAGACCATATTCTGCTGGCTGAAATGCCGCTTCACCTCCTCCACCACCTGGTTGGCCAGCCGAGTACGGGCATCGTACATCGTAAAGAGGAATCCCTCGATCTTCAGGTTTGGAGCAAAACGATCCTGCGCCAGCCTTATTGTGTTGAGGAGCTTACCCAGCCCCTCCATGGCGAAGAATTCGCACTGCACGGGTATGATCACCGAGTCCGCCGCCGTGAGGGCGTTCAGCGTCACCAGGCCCAGCGAGGGCGAGCAGTCCACGAAGATGAAGTCGTACTCGCTGCGCAGCGGGGCCACCACCTCTTGCAGGATCATCTCCCGAGAGGGGTGATTGACAATCTCCACCTCAGCCCCCACCAGGTGTATCGTTGAGGGGATGACATCGAGCCCCGTGACCTTCGACTGAAGTATAGCCTCATGCGGATCGATTCCCCCCGAGAAGCAGTCGTAGAGGCTTTTGTCTACCTGCTTGCTGAGGCCGAGCCCCGAGGTCGTGTTGGCTTGTGGGTCGGCATCGATGAGTAGCACGCGCTTGTCCAGCATGGCCAGGCACGCCGACAGGTTGATAGCCGTTGTGGTTTTGCCCACCCCGCCCTTTTGGTTCGCTATAGGGATAACCTTTGCCATATAACTTGCATCACAATTGCCATGCAGCACCCACGCAGCCACTCAACCGGAGCGTGGCGCACCACTAGCGTACGGCCAGCCCATGGTAGGGCTTAGCCCAGCCGCGAATATACGTAAAACAACGTGCCACCACCGGGGCTGACCAATATGACGATCGAATAGGCCAACTTGTAAACCGCTGTGAATCTGATGTGTACGTAAGTTATCTACACGAAACCCACAGCCCCAACGGCCACTACTGTTAAGATCTCTACGCCGTGCATCCCCTGTAAGGCCCCGGGGACTCGTGTTGTGGGGGTAAAAGCTGGCGCAGAGGCCGCGGTGATCATCACCGCGGCCTCTGCGCCGATGCCAGCCTGGGGAGCACCCCAGCCGTCACTCATTCCGGATTGCCTCGCACGGTGGCACCTGCACAGCCTTACGGGCAGGAAGCCACACGCCGAGTAGGATGAACAGCCCGAGTAAGGCGTACGTGATGCTTATCCCTAGGAGCGGTCGCCACGAGAGCTCTAGGTGGGCGTAATCTAGTAGCCCGAAGTGCCCACAGAGGTAATATCCCACCACCGGGAATGGCACGGTGAAGGCGAGTAGCAGCTCCCCCTCGGCCAGGTACATCCACAGTAGTCGTCGGGGTCGATCGCCTAGAGCCATGCGGATCCCAATCTGCTCGCGTCGCAGCTGGGTGCGATACCAGAAGGCCCCGATGACCCCCAGCACCACGCAGGCCGCCACAAAGAGTGCGAGCAGCGTGATGCGGTGTAGCTCATTCATGAATCCCTTGTGGAACAGATCCCGTTGCTCTGTCCAGCGTTCGATGTTGTCTAGAAATATGTTACCCACGTGCAGCTGGTCACCCATCTCAGCCCTAAAGCGGTGCATGAAGTCATGGTCTTCCTCCGGCTTCACACGGATCCCCACCTCAAGGTACGCCGGCGTGGGGATCTGTCGTAGGGCCTCCTCCACGGGGAACGGAAGGAAGATAGCTCTCCGCGAGGTGCTGAAATGATGCATGCGCATGTCTTTGTATACCCCGAGCACGCTGAAGGTGGGACTATCTCTGTCGCTCTCCAACCGGAGCTTATCGCCTCGGGCCGACTCGATGGGCGAGTACCCGAGTTGTTTAGCAGAGGCCTCGCTGAGAATGACCGTTCGTCCGCTGAAATCGGCACGCAGGTCGGGCGTGTCGGCCCCGTACCACTCTATCTTGAACACATCAAAAAAGCCCTTCGTGACCTGCCGAACGAGCATATTGCTGTGCATCGTGTCGCGGTATACGGAGTACGTGCTGTTGCTGCCCTGGTGCGGGAAAGAGTTCCTCGATAGGCTGGTGGCCTCGAGCATCGGGCAGTGCTCCAGCCGGTCGATGATGCGTTGAAAATCCTCGTACATGTGCACCGAGTCGGGGCCCAGATCCTGCCACCCGGGGCTATTCGGGGTCAGCATATCGAAGTTGAGCTTATACACGTGCTCAATGTCGCACCCCATCGGCATTTGGTACACCCGATAGTATGTAGTCAGCTTATCCGTAAAGAACCACAGGAGGAGCGAGGCGAGTACGAGCTCCACCCAGAGGGCCACGTTGCTGCCCCGCTCATTCCACATTATGTTGAGTATATGCTTGAGCATGGCGACCTCCTACTTTTTCACATTCAATGAGTACACAATGCTGCGCCGTGAAGCCCGAATGGCCGGTATCAGCGAGACTATCAGGTTGAGCACCAGGCAGAAGACGAGCAGCCACAAGAATAGTCGGGGCGAGAGTAGTACCTCGATGGGGATGACATCATCGCCGAGGCCCATCACGTAGCGTAGCATCGATGAGCCGAGCAGCACCCCCCGTAGGGCATAGGCCGCGCCGTAGGAGAGCAGCAGGCCCAGGATGCCCCCGAGCAGCGTCTGTAGGGTGCTCTCCACCATCACCTGCCGCACGAGTCTCCAGCGGCTCGCGCCGAAAGCCTTGCGCACCCCCAGCTCCATGAGGCGGCGCATCATGCGGGCGTGCGCCACGCTGGCCAAGTTGACAGCTGGGAGCAGAAGCAGTATCCCCACCAGGACGTAGTGCTGCCGTTTGTGCCCGGCGGTGTCGGGCTCCCAGTTCGAGAACTCCCTCAAATTGTGGCTGTAGGCATCGTCGGGCTGCCCGCGCAGGTCGGCCATATACTCGTAGTCGCCCAGCGACTCGTTGAAGCGGTCTACCGTCTCTATCACCGCCTGGCGAAGCTGCGGGAGCTCATCGGCACTCCGGGCCAGTAGGGTCACGCTGAACTCACCGCACACCCGGTGCCACTTTATGTCGGCAAAGAGCGGGTAGGGGTACCACACCTCGGCGCAGATATCCTCGAGGTAGGTGTTCACGTCGCGCACCACGCCACGTATTTGGCACGGCACAAAATCCACCTCCACGCTTTGCCCCACTACGTCTGTGCGGCCGAACAGATGCAGGGCCAGAGCCTCCCCGATGACCACGCAGGGGGTGTTCGACTCCACATCCTCGTGCCCGTAAGGGTGCCCGTGCACAAAATCGAAATCGTATGCGCGCCAGAAATCCTCATCGGTGCCGAGGGCCTGCACGCGTTCGCCCTCCGTTGCGCCTGGGGTGCGCACCGTGCGTGCCGGGGCATTGCGCGCCGTCATAGTCACAGCCTCTGCGCTGGCGATGCCCTTCAGCGCCTGGGCATACTCTTCGCTCATATAGCTGTTGCTCTGCGAGTTGGAGTCATCCTTTCGCACAGCGTTCCCCGTCTTGACGAATAGCATCCGTTCCCGGTGCATGGCGGGGTAGAAGTTGGTGGTGGGCATCGTCTCGGCAATCTCTAGCATCATCACAGTGCCGATGGCCAGTGCTGTCCCGAGCATGCTCACGATGCTGAGCACGGGATTCTCCCGCAGCAGGCGGAAGGCATACTTTATAGTTCTCCACATGGCGATGTCCTCCTTCCCGTTAGGCCACCTGCACGCCATCCAGGAAGCGGATGATGCGCTCCGTCTGTCGGGCCTGCTCCTCGTTATGCGTCACCATCACCACCGTGCGTCCATCCTGCGCATGCAGCTCTTGGAGTATGGTCATCACCTCGTGCCCCATCTTCGTGTCTAGATTGCCCGTGGGCTCATCGGCCAGTAGAATCTTGGGGTTGCCCACCACGGCCCGGGCAATGGCCACGCGCTGGCACTGGCCTCCGGAGAGCTGATTGGGGAAGTGGCGCATGCGGTGCGAGAGCCCCACCCGCTCCAGCACCTCGTGGACGCGCTGTTTCCGCTCGTGCCTCCCCATCTTGCGGTAGAGCAGGGGGAGCTCCACATTCTCGGCCACCGAGAGCGACTGGATGAGGTGGAAGCTCTGAAACACGAATCCCAGGTGCGTGTTGCGAAAGTGGGCCTGCTCCTTCGCGCTGAGCGCGCTCACGTTCAGCCCATCGATGTTCACCTCGCCCTCGCTGGGGGCATCCAGCGTGCCCATGATATTGAGCAGGGTGCTCTTGCCGCAGCCCGAGGGGCCCATGATGGAGACGAACTCGCCCGACGCCACCGTCAGGGTCACCCGATCCAGGGCCACCGTCTCGATGTCGGAGGCGCGGTAGATCCGGCTCACGTTCTTGAGTGCTATCGTCGACATAACCGTTGCGTGTTTGTAATATTTGCGTGTTGCTGCCCTGTGCCTTGCGTGGATGCACCTAGCGGAGAGCCAGCTTCGTGTCCTCCTTGTAGCCCGACATGTCGCTGGTCACCACCTGCTCTCCCTCGTGTAGCCCGCTGATGACCTCCACGTGATCGTAGCTCGATTCGCCCAGTTGCACCGACCGCTTATGTAGCTCGCGGCCCTGGCGCACGAACAGGTCGTAGAATCCCGGTTTGCTGTAGTAGGAGCCGTTGGCAATGCGCAGCACGTCGCTCCGTTTGGCGGTGTGCACGTAGAGCTCCACCTTCAGCCCGGCCCGTAGCCCATCGGCCTGCTCGTCGTGTAGCTGGACGCTGAACCCCATGCTGCCGTTCTTCGACGTGGGGGCAACGCTACCAATTGTCCCCTCCAGCTCGCGGCCCCCCGTGCGTACTGTCACGGCTGAGCCAGGACTCACCCGCGAGGCGTAGCTGTCGGGCATCTCCCCCTCGATGCGAAACCGTGTCATGTCTGCCACCGTGGCCACCTGCATACCCGCGCTTATCTGCGAGCCCACCTGCGCGTTGATGAAGGTGAGCACCCCCGAGCGTGGGGCGCGTATCTGGGCCTCGGACAGCACCTTCCCCATCTCGTGGAGCGACTTGCGAGCCACCTCCACCTCCAGCGACTTCACGTTGCGTTGCGCCTGGGCGATGCGTCGCTCGTTGTCCAGCTTCAGCGTCAGCTGCTCGCGCTCTAGCTCGGCCACCCGCAGGGCCAGTTCCACCTCGCGCACTGTGCCTGCCGTGCCGCCCCCTAGGCTGTCGAGCCGCCGGGCGTTGGCCAGCTCCACCCGCTTTTGGTCAATCTGCATCCCCATCACCCGGAGCTGCATGGACATGTTGCTGATGAGCGATGCGCTCTGGGCCGCCAGCTGCTCCTCCTCGTAGATGCGCATCTGGAGCTGGTCGCGCTGCCGGTCGTATTGCGACTGGGTGGTCTCCAAGTCCAGCTGTATGAGTGGATCGCCAGCCCGTACTGAGTCCCCACTGCGGTGATGCACAGCCAGTAGCCTCGAGGCGATGGGCGACACCACGGCCTCCTCAATGGCTGGGCGCACTACGCCCGTGGTGTGAATGGTGAGCTCGATGGAACCCCGGTCGACCTCGGAGAACTGGAGCGACTGGGCGGGTACCCCCTTGCGCATGGCTATGAACAGCGTGGCAGTGGCAAGGCCCACGGCCACGACAAGGCCTCCTACCTTGAGCCATCGGCGCCGTAACTCGCGCCGCAACACCTCCTTTGGCACTACTCGATCCATCCTCTTTGTCCGTTTTATGTGGCGTGCTGCGCCACTGGCCAGAGAATGACAATTATTGTGCCACTGCTGTAAGTGACTGATAATCAGTAGTGAACAGATTTTACACCTGTTCACCATCGGACACATTGCCCGCCTGGCGGACACGATGTGCCAGAGGCAGCTCGGTGCAGGTAGGGCAGCACTGGCGATGTACCAAAGCCCAATTTGCACCGCAAAATACGGTTTTGATGCGTTGTTGCTATGGCAGTGTCAGGTTGCTGCGGGGTTGCGCAGTGGGGTAACTTTTCGGAGTTTGAGCCAGATGCTATACCTTTGCGGGCCGCTAAGGCGTGTGCCATTTTGGCGTACTTCGAGGCGATCTCGTGCGACAGAATGGATCCGATGCTGCCATTTGGGGCTTTGGCACGCATTTGGCATAGGGCCTAGATGATGACTTGTGCGAGAGGATTTAGGGGAGTTCATTAACCGATAAATTTTGTAGAAGTTATGTCGACGATCAATGTGAAGCCTCTGGCTGACCGGGTGTTGATAGAGCCCATGGCGGCTGAAGAGCGGACGGCGAGTGGGATCATCATCCCCGACACGGCCAAGGAGAAGCCTCAGCGGGGCACTGTGCGCGCCGTGGGATCGGGCACCAAGGATGTCACCATGGAGGTGAAGCCGGGCGATGTGGTGCTCTACGGCAAGTACAGCGGCACGGAGGTCACGGTGGATGATGTGGACTACATCATCATGAAGCAGAACGATATTCTCGCGGTAATCTAGATCTTCGGCGGGCTGCGCAGTCGTCGCCACTCTAGATCTGTGGCGCAATGCCGGCCCTTTGCGGGCAGAGGCGCGTGGCCCATGGGGTACACATACGTTTAAGTAGACAGGTACAGAAATGGCTAAGGAAATTAAGTTTGACATTGACGCTCGGAATAAGCTTAAGAGCGGCGTGGATCAGCTGGCGAATGCCGTGAAGGTTACCCTCGGGCCCAAGGGGCGCAACGTGGTGATCGATCGCAAGTACGGCTCACCCCAGGTGACCAAGGACGGCGTGAGCGTGGCCAAGGAAGTGGAGTTGCAGTGCCCGCTGGAGAACCTCGGGGCGCAGCTGGTGAAGGAGGTGGCCTCGAAGACGAACGATGATGCTGGCGACGGCACCACCACGGCCACGGTGCTCGCGCAGGCCATCGTGAACGTGGGGCTGAAGAACGTGACGGCCGGGGCGAATCCGATGGATCTGAAGCGCGGTATCGACAAGGCTGTGGCTAAGGTTGTGGAGCAGCTCAAGGCCCAGAGCCAGTCGGTGGGTGACGATCTGCTCAAGATCGAGCAGGTGGCTACCATATCTGCCAACAACGACAGCGAGATCGG
>CAUUMS010000003.1:0-157061 GCA_963546395.1 uncultured Bacteroidia bacterium
GATGCAATTCGCCCGGGGGGACGGGTGGTGTTTATCGCCTACCACTCCCTGGAGGATAGGTTGGTAAAGGAGTTCTTGCGGGATGGTATTCCTGGGGCTGAGGCTTCGCCCGATTTGCTGGGCCAGAATAGGGCCCCGTTTCGGCCAGTGAAGCGCAAGCCGGTGGTGCCGAGCGAGGAGGAGTTGTCGGTCAACTCCCGGGCGCGGAGTGCCAAATTACGTGTGGGAGAGCGCGTCTAGATGGTGGATGAGTCGGCACAAGTAGGGAGCTGGGGCGTTGAGCAGCCCGAGTGGAGCACGGGGGAGCGTGGTGAGCGCACCCTCTCGCCGCGTAGCTACGTGCGCCTTCTGGTGTTCCTGGCAGTGCTGAGCGTCTGCTACATATGGCTGCGCAACTACCACGTGAAGCTCTGGCGCCTGGAGCAGAGCCTGGAGGAGGAGGTGACGAATTTGCACTACGAGTCGACGACCATATCGGCGGATCTGATGCTACAGGGTCGGGAGTCGGAGGTGGCTAAGCTGGCCAAGATCCGGGGGCTGAAGATCGAGGAGTCGCGTCGTCCCCCTGTGAAGGTGACTCTAGCGCGGAGGTAGCGGTATGGCACGCGGAACGAATCCTCAGCGTCATCGCATCAGCGAGGTCTACAACTGGCTCCTCGTGGCCTTTGCCCTGGGCGGGATGGCTATCATTGGCCGGGTGCTGTGGATTCAGTACATACAGGGTGATGCGCTGCGTGAGCTGGGGGATCGCACCGTGTACAAGCTGGAATCCCTGGAGGCGAATCGGGGTAATATCCTGGCGGAGGATGGTCGCACGCTGGCCACATCGCTCCCCCATTTCCGCCTCCATATGGACATGTGCGCCCAGGGGCTGACGGAGCAGGTCTTTGAGTCGGGGCTCGATTCCATGTCGATAGGGCTGGCGCGGATCTTTGGCGGTAAGAGCGCCGAGAGCTATCGGGCCGACCTGCTGGAGAAGCGGCGCAAGCGGCTACGTTACACTTGGCTCGCTACGGATCGCCTCATCAGCTACTCCCAGCTCAAGACGTTGCAGCAGTACCCCATTCTGCGGTTGCCATCCAATCGGGGCGGGATTATCGTGAGCCGCCACTTCCTGCGTTTCCGCCCGCTGGGCGACCTCGCGGCACGCACCATCGGTTCGTGCAACGCCGAGGGGAATGTGGGGCTGGAGGATGCCTTCCAGCACGAGCTCAGCGGGGAGGCTGGCCGTCGGCTGGTGCAGATTACCTATGGCAATAAGACGATCCCCGTGGGCTCGGAGGATCAGGTGCCCCCTCGTGATGGGCTGGATGTGATTACGACGCTGGATATCAACCTCCAGGATGTGGTGTCGCGGGCTCTTCGTCAGCAGCTGGAGCTGCATAAGGCACACCATGGGTGCGTGGTGGTGATGGAGGTGAAGACGGGGGCCATCAAGGCGATAGCTAACCTGACGCTGCGCAAGAATGGGCAGTATGGGGATGATGTGAACTACGCCGTGGGGGCGAGCACGGAGCCAGGTAGCACGTTCAAGCTGGCGGCCCTCATCGCCCTGCTTGAGGATGGCCTGGTGGATCTCAACGATACGGTGGATACGGGGGATGGTCGCCTGCGGGTGGGGGATAGGTACATTGCTGACACTAAGGTGGGCGGCTACGGTAAGATCACAGTGCAGCGGGCCTGGGAGGTATCATCCAACGTGGGGGTAGCGAAGCTCATGCTGAGCGGCTACAAGGGCCGTGTGGATGAGTTCATTAAACGCCTCTACAGCATGCGGCTCGATCAGCCCCTGGGGGTAGAGATCCGCGGCGAGGGTCGCCCGTTCATCAATTCGCCCAATAGCGGTCACTGGAACGGCACGTCGCTGGCCATGATGGGTATCGGTTACGAGGTGCGAATGACTCCGTTGCAGATGCTGGCGTTCTACAATGCGGTGGCGAATGATGGGAAGGTGGTGCGCCCTCGGTTTGTGAATGCTTTGGCCGACCATGGGCGGATTATCAAGCGGTATGAGCCGGTGGTGATAGAGTCGTCGCTATGCTCGAAGCGCACGCTGGAGAAGGTGAAGCGGGTGCTGGCGGGCGTGGTGGAGAATGGCACGGCTAAAAATCTTCAGGGGGCTGTGTATACCATTGCCGGTAAGACAGGCACGGCCCAGATAGCCAAGGGTACGAGGGGCTACGGCGCGGGTGCCGACGTGGCGTACCAGGCCTCATTTGCAGGTTTTTTCCCGGTGGATGCGCCGCGCTACTCGTGCATCGTGGTAGTGAGCTCGCCCACGCAGAATGGCTACTACGGTAACATGGTGGCAGGCCCGATATTCCGGGAGATTGCGGATAAGATTTATGCGACGCGCAGCGAGTGGTTTCCGCGGGTCGATGGAGAGTCCTCGGGGCATGTGCTGGCCACCAAGGCGGGGAGCCGCGATGCGCTCCAGTCGTATTTGGCTGGCCAGGGGATCGTCGTGGAGGATCAGTCGCAGCAGAGCGATTGGGTGCGCACGGAGCGCAGGGGGAGTGCTGTGCGCCTGACCCCCTACGGGGCCTCGTCGCAGGGGGTGCCCGATGTGCAGGGCCTCCCGCTGAATGATGCGATATATCGCCTGGAGAATGCAGGGCTCCGCGTGCGTGTTAGGGGACGTGGATCGGTGCGTACTCAGAGCATTGCTCCGGGAGCGCATGTCCGCAGGGGAGAAACCGTGTGGCTAGAGATGAGCATTATATGAAAGACACCGCAGATCTGATGCATCTTTTGGATGGTGTGACCATCGCACAGCTCATCGGCGACTTGCCGAAGCGGGTGAGCTTGGTGACATACGATTCGCGGGAGGTGAGGCCCGGGTGCATGTTCGTGGCTGTGCGCGGCACTAACACGGACGGCCACCGTTACATCGATGCGGCGATAGAGGCTGGGGCCTCTGTGATTCTCTGCGAGGAGCTACCGGCGCAGTTGCAACCCGTGTGCTACGTGCGGGTGGCGCATAGCGAGTTTGCCCTTGGGGTGGTGGCGGCGAACATGTTTGACAATCCCAGCCGTAAGCTGAAGCTGGTGGGCGTGACGGGTACCAATGGGAAGACAACGGTGGCGACGCTGCTGTACAATCTGGTGGGCCAGCTGGGGCATAAGGCTGGCCTGCTCTCCACTGTCTGCTACTGCGTGGGGGAGGAGAGCTGCGATGCTACCCACACAACGCCAGATGCCATTACGCTCAATCGCTTTCTGGCGCGCATGGTGGAGAAGGGGTGCGAGTATGCCTTCATGGAGGTGAGCTCACATGCCGTGGTGCAGCAACGTATCGCCGGCCTCCATTTCGCGGGCGGAATCTTTACCAACATCACGCACGACCACCTGGATTATCACAAGACGTTTGCGGCTTACATCGAGGCTAAGCGGCACTTCTTTGAGGCTCTTCCTGCTGGGGCTTTCGCGCTGACGAACATTGATGACCCTACGGGTATGGTGATGGTGCAGGGCACGCGGGCCACGGTGCGCACCTACAGCCTGCGGCGTGTGGCCGACTATCAGGCCACGGTGAAGAGTCACGAGCGGGGCGGGATGCAGATGGACTTTGGGGCACCGCACTGCGATGTGTGGGTGAACCTGATAGGGGACTTCAATGCGTACAATCTGCTGGCGGTCTTCGGTGCAGCCAGTGAGCTGGGCTTCCCAGCCGAGGAGAGCCTGACGGCTATCAGCACTCTGCATCCGGTGCCTGGGCGATTGGATTTCATCTTTGGCCCAGAGAACCGTGTGGCGGTGGTGGATTATGCGCACACGCCGGATGCGTTGCAGAATGTGCTAGAGACGCTCACCCAGCTAGGCCAGGGGAGGCTGATAACGGTGGTGGGGGCTGGTGGAGATCGGGATCGCAGCAAACGGCCCATCATGGGGGCCTTGGCGGCTAAGTACAGCGCATGGGTGTACCTGACATCCGATAACCCCCGCAGTGAGGAGCCCGACACTATTATTCACGAGATGTATCAGGGGGTACCCCAGGAGCAACAGGCTAGGGTGTACTGCCTGGCTGACCGACGGGAAGCCATACAGAGTGCTTGCATGCTATCACGCCCCGGCGACATAATACTGGTGGCGGGTAAGGGGCATGAGACTTACCAGGAGGTGAAGGGGGTGCGGCATCACTTCGATGATCGGGAAGAGGTGCGCATTGCACTGCAACGGATAATAGAGGAGTAGGCTAGGATAGGCTATGTTTTACGCACTCGCTGAATTATTGCAGCAGTATGATATCCCCGGTGTGGGGTTGCTGCACTACATTTCATTCCGTGCTGGGGCAGCTTTCGTGCTGGCACTGCTAATTGCTATGCCGCTAGGGGGCCGAATCATTCACTATCTGCGGAGGCACCAGATCGGCGAGTCGATACGTAACCTGGGGCTGGCTGGGCAGAATGAGAAGGCGGGGACACCTACCATGGGTGGCATCATCATTGTGGCGGCGACGCTCATACCGGTGCTCTTGCTCACGAACCTTAAGAACGTGTACATCGTCATCATGCTGGTGTCCACCCTGTGGCTGGGGATCCTGGGGGCGATGGATGACTACACCAAGGTATTTGCACACAAGAAGGAGGGGATCCGTGGTCGCGTGAAGATTGCGGGGCAAGTGGCCCTGGGGCTCTTTGTGGGAACAATGATATTCCTGAGCCCCCAGATCGGGATACGGACTCCCACGGATCAGGTGGTGCGCAACAGCGCGGAGTCGGTGGATCTGACTACGGCCCGGGAGCGAGCGGTGCGCTTGAATCCCGTGGAGAAGAGCCTGGAGACGACGATACCGTTTGTGAAGGACAATGAGCTCAATTACCGTGAGCTTATTCCCATAGAGGGTACCCCGGGGCACATATTGGCTTGGGCACTGTTTGTGCTCGTGGTGGTGTTTATCATCACGGCCGTATCCAATGGGGCGAATCTTACCGATGGGCTCGATGGTTTGGCCGTGGGGGTGTCGGTGCCTATTGCTACGACGCTGGGACTTTTGGCGTACGTATCGGGTAACATCATCTTTGCCAATTACCTTCGCATCATGTACATCCCGAATGCCGGTGAGCTAGTGGTGTTCATGAGTGCCTTTGTGGGGGCTCTGGTGGGCTTCCTGTGGTTCAACAGCTACCCTGCGCTCGTCTTCATGGGCGATACGGGTAGCTTGACCATCGGGGGTGTCGTAGCCGTCTACGCTATCCTGGTACGCAAGGAGCTTCTGCTGCCTATCCTGTGCGGCATATTCCTGATGGAGAGCCTTTCGGTGATTGTGCAGGTGGGCTATTTCAAGTATAGCCGTCTCCGGACGGGTACAGGGAAACGACTTCTGCTGATGTCGCCTCTGCACCATCATTACCAGAAGAAGGGGATGCCGGAGCCGCGGATCGTGAACCGATTCCTGATCATCAGCCTCTTGCTGGCGGTGTTGACCATCGTAACGCTTAAAATTCGCTAACGATGATAGCGGCGAAACGTATTGCGGTATTAGGTGCTGGGGAGAGCGGACTGGGGGCTGCCCATTTGGCTCTCACCCGTGGGGCTAGCGTCTTCTTGAGCGATAGCGGCACCATTGCGCCCACTAGCGTGGAGCAGCTCAAGTCTATGCCGCTGGAGTGGGAGCAGGGTGGGCACACGATGGAGCGTCTGTTGCAGTGCGATTTGGTGATCAAGAGCCCTGGGATCCCGCAGACGGCTCCCGTCATCCAGACGCTACGTGAGCGTGGCATACCCATTGTGTCTGAAATTGAGTACGCCAGCTGGTTCGCCGATGGGCGTTTGATCTGCATCACGGGTAGCAATGGTAAGACAACCACGACGAGCCTTATCTACCACCTCTTGCAGACGGCAGGCCTGGATGTGGCTATTGGAGGGAATATTGGGCAGAGCTTCGCCCGCCAGGTGGCCGATGGGCGACACGATTACTACGTCTTGGAGATCAGCAGCTTTCAGCTAGAGGATACATACGATTTCAAGCCCGATGTGGCCGTATTGCTGAACGTGACACCCGACCACCTGGATCGCTACGAGTACCAGATGGCGAAGTACACGGAGGCTAAGTTTCGCATAGCCCGCAATCTGACACCGGCGCAGAGCTTCATCTACTGTGCTGATGACGCGGTGAGTGCATCCTATCTCGAGGCTCATCCGTTGGCGGCACGCATGCTACCGTTCTCGCAGCGAGGTGTGGAGGGAATGGCTGCCTACCTCCAGGATGGAGGGCGATTGTGCGTGGCTACTCCTGATGTCACCCCATGGAGTATGGGGGTGAATGAGCTCTCCCTGCGTGGTAAGCACAACGTGTACAACTGCATGGCGGCTAGTTTGGCTGCACAGGTGGCGGGCGTGGAGGTAGACACGATACGTCAGGGTCTAGGGACGTTCAAGAGCATCCCGCATCGCATGGAGACAGTGCGGCTGCTAGAGGGGGTCACTTACATCAACGACTCGAAGGCTACCAACGTCGATTCTACCTGGTATGCCCTCGATAGCATCAATGGCCCTGTGGTATGGATTGCTGGAGGTACCGACAAGGGGAATGATTACACGCAGCTGAGCGATTTAGCCAAGTGTAAGGTGCGGGCACTGGTGTGTTTGGGAGTGGATAATGCGAAACTGCGGGCCGCATTCGCACCATTGGTGCCTCAGATTGTAGAGGTACAGTCGGCGCATGAGGCGTTGGCTCGGGCTCGCAGCCTGGCGCAGCCTGGCGACACGGTGCTCCTGTCACCTGCGTGCGCAAGCTTTGACCTATTCCGAAACTATGAGGATCGGGGCGATCAGTTCCGTGCTGAAGTGTTGGCGCTATGATGGCGACTAAGCTAAGAGGTTGGCGATTCCTGTTCCGCGGTGACATGTGGATCTGGGGCGTGGTGTTTGTGCTCGCCGCCATCTCTGTGGTGGAGGTGTACAGCGCAACGGGTGCCCTGGCCTACCGCACGGCGGGTGGGAATACTACCCACTTCCTCTTCGTGCAGGTCGTCACGCTGGGGCTGGGGATAGGCCTCCTATTCCTATTCCAGATGATTCCTACCCGTGTGTACTACTCGTGGCCCAATCTCCCGCTCTGGATAGGCATTGCATTACTGGTGTACACGCTGTTGCACGGCGTGGAGGTGAATCAGGCTAAGCGATGGATTGAGGTCATGGGCATCAGCATTCAGCCATCAGAGGTGGTGAAGATCCCATTGATCCTATTCCTCTCTGCCCGTTTGGCTAGGGATCAGAAGATACTGGGCGACTTCCGCCGTGGTGTGCTGCCGCTGATTTGCTACCTCGCACTGGTGTGCGGCCTGGTGCTGAAGGAGAGTGCCACGAGTGCAGTGTTCATAGCGGCCATAGGCTTTATCATGCTTATCATCGGCAATGTCCGTAAGCGTCATCTTGTGCTGCTGGCCGGTGCCGGCGTGGTGAGCCTGGCACTCCTACTGTTGGTGGTGGCACCCCGTATAGGCATTTTTCAACGAGGTAGCACGTGGAGCACGCGGTTGGAAACCTTCACCGATGGCGAATCGTACCAGGCTCGTCAAGCTAAGATCGCCATTGCCGGGGGCCTCATCTGGGGCAAAGGGCCAGGGAATAGCACCCAGCGGTGGGCCCTCCCCGAGGCGCATAGCGATTTCATCTACGCCTACACCATTGAGGAATTCGGATTGCTGATGGGGGTGCTCGTGATGGGGGCCTACCTGGTACTACTCTGGCGTGTACGTCTCATTGTGCTGAAGTGCCACGACAATCCCTACCGGGCCTACCTGTGCTCAGGGCTTGCCGTCATGATAGGCTTACAGGCGTTTGCACACATGTTTATTTCGGTGGGCCTATTCCCCGTCACGGGGCTACCGTTGCCTTTTGTGAGCAAGGGGGGGACATCCATCCTGATGACGGGGATTGCACTTGGCATGGTGCAGAGCGTGGCCAGGCAGCAAAAGAAGGAACAGCTGTATGAAGGAGAAACCGTCACACGCTAGATTCATCATTGCCGGTGGCGGTACTGGGGGCCATGTGTTCCCTGCCATTGCCATTGCCGATGCGCTGAAGGCCCAGTGCCCGTCCGCCGAGATTCTATTTGTGGGAGCCCAGGATCGGATGGAGATGCAGCGTGTCCCCGAGGCTGGCTACGAGGTAGTGGGCCTGCCCATCGTGGGTATGCCCCGGCGTAAGAACCCGATCCGCCTGCTGCGCTTCCTGCTCCGGTGGATGCAGTGCAATCGTCAGGCTAAGCGGATCATCCGCAAGTTTGGCCCCGATGCCATTATCGGCGTGGGGGGCTATGCTAGCGTACCCGTGATGCAGATGGGGCAGCGACTTGGGGTACCAACCTTCATTCAGGAGCAGAACGGTTATGCCGGGGTAGCCAACCGCCTGCTGAGCAGAAGGGCGCAGAGCATCTTTGTGGCCTATCCAGGCATGGAGCGATTCTTCCCCGCCGACCGTATCCAGCTACTAGGAAACCCGGTGCGTGGTCTGCTTCAGCTGTCGTTGCCGCCACAGGCTGAGGCGCGAGCCGAGATGCAAATCCCAGCCCAAGGGCAACTTGTGCTCATCATGGGGGGGAGTCTTGGGGCTGCCACGCTCAATGCAGCAGTGCTCAATCATCTCGACGAGCTGGCAGCAATGCCGAACGTGACGATACTCCTGCAAACGGGGGCATCGCACTATGCAGCCGCTCAGGAAGCCGCCATGCGGCACCCGGTGGACAATCTGCGAGTGGTCGACTTCATTGCGCGGATGGATCTGGCGTATGCCGCGGCCGACATCATCGTCTCCCGTGCGGGAGCCATTAGCATCTCAGAGCTTTGCATCGTGGGTAAACCGCTTGTACTGGTGCCATCGCCCAATGTGGCCGAGGATCATCAGACCAAGAATGCCCAGGTTCTCGCCTCACGTGGTGCAGCTATGCTGATGCCCGATGCCCAGGCCGAGAGCGATCTGCTGCCCACTATACAGCGTTTGGCGGAAGACGCTTCACGGATGGAAAGCCAACGTGAGCAGCTCAAGAAACTCGCCCTACCCAATGCCTCGCATGACATTGCGGCGGCCATTCTATCATCTATTACCCCTGCGGGGAAGTGATCATGCAAGTTGGGAAGGGAACAATACAGGACATTACCCGAGTCTACTTCCTCGGCATCGGGGGTATAGGCATGAGCGCCTTGGCCCGTTACTTCAAGCATTATGGGGCCCAGGTGGCAGGCTATGACCTCACCGAATCCGCCATTACCACCGCGCTGCAAGCCGAGGGCGTGAGCGTGCACTACACGGATGACGAGGCACTTATCCCCGAGCCATTCCGCGTACCTAGCCCTGGTACCCTCATCGTCTACACCCCGGCTGTGCCTCTGGACAATCGGGAGGTACGTTACCTGCAGGATGCAGGCCACGTGCTCCATAAGCGGGCGGAGGTGCTAGGGCACATTGCGGCTAGGCACCGCACGTTAGCCATAGCTGGCACGCACGGCAAGACCACCACGAGCACCATGCTAGCTCATGTGCTGCATTGCACCATCGGCTGCAATGCAATTCTTGGCGGTATAGGTCTGAATGCCGGTTCTAATCTCGTTCTTGGAGCTCCATCGGCACCCTTAGTGGTCGAGGCCGACGAGTACGACAGGAGCTTCCTACAGCTCTCGCCAGAGGTATCTGTTGTCACCGCCGTGGCGGCCGACCATCTGGACATCTACGGGAACCTGTCCAACCTTGAGCGAGCCTTTCGGGAGTTTGCCGAGCGGAATACACAGAAGCGCATCATCACGCATGTGCAGGCGCGGTACGTCTTCGAGCGCATGGAGCTCGGCATCACCACGTACGGATTGCAGGAGGAGGCCGACTATCGGGCCTCGGACGTGGAGCTGCACACGCAGTCCAGCACCTTTACGCTGCACCGTCCGCAGGGCGATCCGGTGCGACTGTCCGTGGGAGTGCCTGGCGAGTACAACGTGGAGAATGCCGTTGCCTGTGTGGCTGCGGCAGAGGCGATAGGTGTGCCGGCCGAGACGCTACGTGAGCACCTGGCTACATTCCGGGGCGTGCAACGCCGTTTCGAAGTGCGCTACACCTCACCGCGGGTGGTCTACATCGATGATTATGCCCACCATCCCGATGAAATACGAGCCCTCATTGCTGCGGCTAGAGCGGTATACCCCGATCGGGATGTAACGGGGATCTTCCAGCCCCACCTGTACACGCGCACACGCGACCTGGCCAACGATTTTGCCCGGGCACTCTCTGGGCTCGATACGCTGCTCTTGCTACCCATTTATCCTGCGCGGGAGTCGCCCATCGAAGGGGTGACTTCAAAGATGCTCCTGGAGCTCGTGCCGCATAATGTCAAGAAGATGCTCGTGCAGCCCGAATCCCTTGACAGCGTGCTGAAGGCACTACCCATCGACCTTCTGCTCACCATGGGGGCCGGGAGCATTGGACTACTTGCGGGGAAAATTGCCCGAATCCTACAGGAGAAGGAGACCAACCATGCGTAAACGTCTCCTAGGGATTGCCCTTTTGGTGCTGGGGGCTATACTACTGCTGCTCTCATTCCGTTACACGGAGAAGAGGGCAACCTCGCTGACCTGCAATGGTCTTCGTGTACGCATTGCGGACAGCTCACGCTTAGCCTTCGTCACACCCCGCAGGGTCGAACGTTACCTGCGGAAACATATAGGGGAGCTGCGCGGTCGATCCCTGGCCGCCATAGATACGCACCATGTGGAGAGCTTGCTCGATTCGTTACCGGCCGTCCGGAGCGCACAGGTCTACGCCGATTGCTTGGGGACACTCAATGTGGAGCTCATGCAGCGGCAGCCCATTGCCCGGGCCATTGCGCAGAATGGCGAGTCGTGCTACATCGACGATGCTGGGCATCGTTTTGTTCTCGATTCGCTCTACGCCGCCCATGTGCTCGTCATCTCGGGAGCTATCAATCTTCCCCCACGGCATGGATGTGCGTTACCCGTATCGGATAGCGTCACCCCCTCGCTCTGGCAACAGCTGTTCGCCCTGTCGCAGTACATCCACCGTAGCCGCGAGTGGAAACCATTATTCACGCAGATCTACGTGGCCTCTCCCCAGCGGGTGGAGTTGATACCACGTGTAGGCGGATTTGTCATCAACCTCGGCTCGCCCGACAATTACGCCTACAAGCTCGATAAATTACGCTCCATGTACAGGGCCAACCTGCCGGGGGAGGGGTTGGATGCGTACTCGGAGATTAACCTGGCCTTTAGCGATCAGGTAGTGTGCACGAAACGCGAAACGTCTACGAATCATGGAGGATAAGCGCAAGCCTACAGCCGAGTGCATAGCTGCACTCGATATTGGGAGCACCAAGATTACCCTGGCCGTTTGCCCAGTCAATGATTCGTGCGAGAAAGAGCGGGTCATCTACCTGGGCAGCGTGGACTCTAAAGGGATTGCCAACTACACCGTGAGCAACCAGTCCGACGTGGTGGCATGTATCCGCTCGCTCGTCAGCCGCATGGAGAGGGAGCTCGAGCATGCCATCGATCACGTCCATGTGGCCTACATGGGAGGGCGCATCGAGTGCAAGCCCTACCAGGCAAAGGTGGGGTGTAAGACCGTGGAGGACAAGAGTACCAACACGATCATCTCTGAGGCCGACCTAAAGCGTTTGGAGGAGGAGAGCGAGAAGTACTTGCAGGGCAATACGCATCTTATCTTCGACAAGGAGCCGGTGCAGTACCTTGCCGATGGCGAGCGCATCACGTCCTCTGTGGTCAACACCTACGCTCGGGAATGCGCCTGCGATTACAATCTGTTCATCGCTGAGCAGCGGGCCCACGATCGTCTTAGGCGCGCCATGGAGAATGCGGGCCTCGCCGTCGATTCGATGCGTCTCGGGGTGCGGGGATGCGTAGAGGCCACCACCGATCTCCGTCAGCGTCAGCAGGGCATCGCCGTGTTAGACATTGGCACCACACGCTCGCAGCTGGTGGTCTACATGGGCGATCGCATCCAGCACTACGCCTGGCTGCCGGTGGGTGGCAAGCACATCACCGATGACATCGCCCAGGGTCGGGCCATCGATCACCGTGAAGCCGAGATCCAGAAAATACAGGCCGGGCGTAAGCTTGAAAGCTGCATCGACCGAATCATCGAGGGCAATGACGATGGCATGACAGAGAACGGGATGCCATCCGTGGAGTACATCATCTACGCCCGCATCCTCGATTTCGTGAACCTAATCATGCAGAAGTTTGCCGAGTGGAACATCGGGTGTCGTCTTGGGGTGAACGGCCTTTTGCTCACCGGCGGTGGGGCTTGCTTTGACGGTATGCACACCATCTTCGAAAAGCTGATGGCCACCAAGACCGTAGGCCCTCGCATGAGCGTGAACTTAGGCATCTCCACGATCTACAAGTGCAAGTGCATCACCGACACCAGCGATCAGGCGGCCCTGCTGCGTGGTGCCACAGCTATTGGCCTGGTGCATGCGGCTGAGGAGATGCGGCAACGTGCCATCGATCAGGGCTCTGCGCCCCGTCATCGACCACAAGAGGTGCACGTCGAACCCCAGGAGCCCGACCATGATCAGGAGGCCGAGGACACATCGCTCCTGGGGCGTTTCCTTGGCCGCATCGCCAAAAGCATCGGGGGCGTCAGCCTTAAGGATGAGCCAGGGTTCGAGGAACCCTCCAAATGAGGCGTAGCCTCTCGTTTTGCATTACCTCACCCGCCATCGTATTATTATAAACCTAAACGGACACGGACCATGACAGCACAAAACCAATCGCAGGAGGTTCCGCTGCAACCGCAGCAGAACGAAACTACCGGCGCATTCTCCGGTAATGACTCCCTGCTCGAATTTGATGCCAGCGACCCATCAGCCGAGCAGCAGCTGGGTAAAATCATCAAGGTCATTGCCATTGGTGGCCAGGGAGGCAATGCGGGGAATTACATCCACAGGAAGAAGTTGCCCTACGTGGAGGTGATGGCGTTCAACACCGACCAGCAGGATCTCAATAAGCTCGACATCGAACGTAAGGTCGTGATCGGTCGGAAGATCACGCATTACGGCGGGGCGGGCCGCAAGCCTGAGAATGGGATGAATGCCATGAAGGAGGATCTCGATCAGCTCGACAAATTCTTGATTGAGGGGGAGGATGCTGACGATCCCACACGCACGCGCTTTGCGTTCGTGCTGGCGGGCCTGGGTGGAGGCACGGGATCTGGTGCGGCTCCGGTGGCTGTCGAGTGCTGCAAGAAGCACGGTTACACCACCATCGCCGTAGTTACCATGCCTCCGCGCCTGCACGGGGAGTCGGCCATGCGGATTGCCAAGGGCGCCGTGGCGGAGATTGAAAAGCACGCCGACAAGGTGCTCTTCATCGATAATCACAAGATCTACAAGAATCTTGTCAACGTCGAGAAGCGGAAGGCGTTCGACATGGTAGACTCCAAGGTGGCCGATGCCGTTGAGAGCTTTGTCAACATCATCCGCTGTGTACCCCGCATCAACATCGACCCCAACGATATTCGCACGATTCTGACGGGCGATGAGTCTAAAATTGTCATCATTGGCACCGGGTTCGGTAAGCGCCAGGCTGATGGAAAGTCTGCCGAGGGCAATGGGGATGCTCCCTACGCCCGCGTCTCTCAGGCCATCGACAGCGCCATCAACTCCCCGATCCTCATGTACAACAGCGTGCTTGGGGCGAGTAGCATGCTCACGCATCACCTCATCAATCCGGGCGACGAATTCTCCACCGATGAGGAGCGCATGATGATAGCCCTTCTAAAGGCCAAGACTCGCAAGGACACGGAGTTCCTAGACGGGGGAGGTGAGGATGAGTCGGTGGAAAAGGGAAACTTGCAGCTCACCATCATTGCCACAGGATTCCCGGAGGAGCTTACGCCCAGCCTGCTTGTGGAAAAGCTGCTGAGTAAAGAGAAGCATGAGGTTTTGACCATCAGCGAGGAGGTGCACAATCCTGAGGAGGATCTCCTCGATGAGATTCTGAGGGAAGTGACAGCGGGCGCGGTAGCTACTTCGCCGGAATCGTCGTCATCTGCACCCGAGGCGAAACCCATCGTTACCTACATGGAGCAGCCGGCACGTGCGGCTGAACTGCAGGGTGAAAAGTCGCTCCGCACGGCGGCGAAGGAGAACGTGGCCACCCGGACGCGGAATACGCGCAGCATGCCCATGATGAACGAGGAGGAGGATCTATTTGCCAACGTGCCCGTGTCGCCAGCCTCTGCGGCTGCGCCGGCGCCGAGGGCCCCGCAGCCACCGTCTAACGCCACGGAGAGCAGCGAGCTGAGCACGCCGGCCTATCTGCGTCTCAGGAATAACGATTAGCAACACGAGGTTCCGAGCCCCTAGGATCGCATGGCATCCTAGGGGCTTTGCCTTATTCACGGCTGCGACGTAGCCTTACGTTGCGCCGAAAATGCACCCCAGCACATGGAATCACTCGAAATCGGACTGATACAGACGCACCTTCGCATTGCGCTCCGCCTTGCCGAGCAGCTACAGTCGGCCGAGGAGGCACAGCTCATCCTCACGCATGTCGACGGGGTGCGCGATCTCCTGTTGGCCTTACGCCCCTCTGGTAGCTCTGCCGGGCCAGCCAAGAGCGTTGAGAGCGTATCCATGGCTAGCAAGCAGCCCATGCCCGAGTCGACTCGCCGCAATGTGGCCAGTGCGCCCGTTGTTGGAGAGACTCCACCCCCAGCTACTCCGGTTTCTGCGACAGCGGTGCGCGAGGAGCGGACTGCCCCCGTCATTGCACCAACACCTCCGCAGCCAGTTGAGGTTGCACCCACCCAGCCGGCGGTGTCCCCCGTGAGGCCATTGGCTTCTGAACCACCAGCAGCCCCAGCACCTGCGCCATCCAGTGGGGGAGAGCAGAGGGCAGCAATTGCAACCTGTAGGGGCGAGCGGTTAGCCGATACCTATGCGCGTCGTGGCGTGCGTAACGAGTCCTTTGCCCAGTCTGGGAACCTCATCGAGGCCAAGCGTTCGGCCATAGCCTCCGTGGCGCGAGCCCTGTCGGTCAACGATCGCCTTCTCTTTCGCAACGAGCTCTTTCAGGGTGATAATGCGCTCTTCGAGCGTGCCTTGCAGCAGATAGACGAGGCGGCCTCTCTGGCTCGTGCGCTGGAGATTGTCCATGGCTGCTACCAGGGGCCAGCGGACAATCCCGTCTTGCAGCAATTCATGCAGCTCCTCGAGCGACGCCATAACCAGTAGGAGCCCGTGGAGCCGAAACTCTGGATCGTCCCCACGCCCATCGGCAATCTCGACGACATCACCCTGCGGGCCCTGCAAGTGCTCCGGGAGGCCGACTACATCCTTGCGGAGGACACCCGCACCACCCGCCATCTGCTTCAGCATCACGGCATAGAGGGGAGCTTGCATCCGTACCATCTGCACAACGAGCATGCGCACACCTCCGGTGTGGTTGCGCACCTGTTGCAGGGGCACCGTGCCGCCCTGGTGAGCGATGCGGGCACCCCAGGCATTGCCGATCCGGGCTTCATGCTAGTGCGGGAGTGCGTGGCGCACGGCATTGAGGTGGAGTGCCTGCCAGGCCCCACGGCCATTGTGCCCGCCCTGGTGCAGAGCGGATTCCCAACCGACCGATTCATCTTCGAGGGCTTTTTGCCCCCCAAGAAGGGGCGTCAGAAGCGCATTCTAGCCCTGGCGCAAGAGAAGCGTACCGCCGTGCTGTACGAGGCACCCCATCGGCTCGTCAAGCTGCTCACGGAGCTCCATGAGCTGCTAGGCCCACAGCGTCAGCTCGCCGTGGCGCGGGAGCTCACCAAGGTGTTTGCCGACACGGTGCGTGGCACGGCCCCGCAGCTGCTGGCCCATTTCTCCGAGCAGCCACCCCGGGGCGAAATCGTGGTCATCGTGGCCCCATTCGATACGGCGACGGACCATGAGGATTGAGCTGCGTCCCAATGCCAAGATCAATCTTGGGCTGCACGTCCTGGGCAAACGTCCGGACGGCTTTCACGATCTCGACACCATCTTCATTCCCCTGCTCGACCTGTGTGACACCCTGGTGCTCGATGTGGGCGACGGGGCGCCCGCGTTCGATCTGCAAGTGGGAGGCTGTTACGATGCTGGCCCCAGTGGCTCTAACCTCGTAGCGCGAGCCTATGAGGCCCTTCTTCCCTACGGGCCGCCCCCTGTGCGGGCGCAGCTAAGCAAGTGTATACCCGTGGGGAGCGGACTCGGCGGTGGCTCGGCTGATGCCACCTTCTTTCTGCGCGCGGTAGCTCCACTGTGCGCGCATCCGCCAACCCCTGAGGAGCTCCAGGCCCTGGCACTCTCATTGGGGAGCGACTGCCCCTTCTTCCTGTACAACACCCCCTGCCATGCCACCGGGCGTGGAGAGCAGCTCGTGCCTATAGATCTGCCCCTGGCGGGCCTGTGGCTCACGTTGTCCACTCCCCCCATCACGGTCAGCACGGGGTGGGCCTTCCAGCAGGTGCACCCTTGCGCCCAGCGTGTACCGCTGCTAGAGGCCGCGCGAGCCCCCATGCCGCAGTGGGAGCGCGGAGTGGAGAACGATTTCCAGTCGCCCATTGCCGCTCGTTTCCCGGAGGTGGCAATGCTGCTGACCCTCTTCCGCGGCCAGCGGGCCCTTTACACCGCCCTCTCGGGCAGTGGCCCTAGCGTGTATGCCCTCTTCGCGCAGCCGCAGCCAGTGGATGCTGAGGCGTGGCCGGGCCATTTCTTCCATTCGCAGCCCCTACGTTGGTAGGAGGCTCTGCCTCCCGCGGTTCCCATTCGGCTCGCATACATCCCAGCCGCCCTTAAAGCTTTGCTAGGGGGCGGATCGACACCTCTTGGGACGGGATTTTCCGCAATCCATGCTGTGCAGAATCTGCGATTTCGCTGAAAGGACTCATGCAGCCGTGACCCTCTCCTCGCTGTGTTAATGCACTACCAACACCGTACCAAGTCCCTATTTGCTCGGCAAAATACGGGTTTGCTATGGCGATGGTGCGTAAACGGGGCCTGTGGGCTGGCGGATCGGGCGGGGGACTCGCGCGCTGTGGGGCATAAAAAATGCGATGCTGCGGGACGGATTCCCGCAGCATCGCATCGTCTCAGCCTAGGCCCAGAGGGCCCCTTACGTTAACGCTTGTAGGCGCGCCACACCGTGAAGTCGGGCAGCCTCTGGAGTAGGATCATAGGCATCCGGTAGAGTTGCAGCCGCTCCTCGATGGCTTTCTTCTGCTTGGGATCGCTGGTCTTAGCCAGCAAGCTCTCCAGGGCTTTTATCTTGTACTCCAGCCCCTTTATCATCACGTCCTTGTAGATGGCGCTCACGAACAGCGTGTCGCCGCTCACCAGGTAACGATGCGGGTAACGCTTGAGCTCGCCGTCGTAGGTACCGCTCATAGCTAGGAATTTTCCCTTCAGGCTGATCGAATCCACGTCGGTCACCTCTTCCCAATCGAACGGGGTGGGTGCCCCTTTGAAGTCGGTCTCCGGGTAGGTATTGCCCTTGCCGTTCTTGGCTATCTCCATGCTCGGGCGTAGCACCACCTCCACCTGCTGACTCAGTATGGGGAGTAGCCCGCCGTCCAGCCACTGTTTCTGCGTTACGCCCTCGTAGCGATCCTTATCGGCCTGCCGTTGCCAGCGTCCCACGATGCTGCTGGTCTTCGCATCGGGCTCCTTGTTGTCTGACGATTTCTTCTCGTCCTTCTTGCACTGGGTGAGCCCCACCATGGCCACTGCGGCCAGCGTGGCGAGAATCACGTTCTTTACGTGCGCTGCTTTCATCTTGCCTTGGTTGTTAGGTTTGACAATTTGCTGCATCTTGCGCCTTGCAGCTAGTCGCTCTTGCGAGACGACTTGCGAACTAACGCACGATTTGCGCGAAAAGTATTGGGTAGCGTGATTGGGCTAACACGCAGGGGTTACAGCTGCCGGCGTAAACGCGCGGTGGGAATTTGCAGCTGCTCGCGGTATTTGGCCACCGTGCGGCGTGCCAGTTGGTAGCCCTGCTGCGCTAGTTGCACCACCAGCTGATCGTCGGAGAGGGGGGCCCGCTTGTCCTCGTTCATCACGAGGGTGCGCAGGGCCGCTTTCAGCTCACGGGAGCTCACGCTGCTGCCATCGGCGGTGGTGCTGGCCTCGCTGAAGAAGGCTTTCAGCGGGATGATGCCGAAGGGGGTTTGGACATACTTGCTGCTCACCACGCGCGAGATGGTGGAGATGTCGAGCCCCGTGGCCGTGGCCACATCCTTTAGGATCATGGGCTTCAGCCGCTGCACGTCGCCCTCTAGCAGGTAGTCGTGCTGGAGGGTTGCTATGGCCGTCATCACACGCATGAGGGTATCGTTGCGCTGGTCGATGGCGCTGATGAATTGCCGGGCGGCTTCCACCTTACGGCGTGCAAATTGGACGGCCTCGCGCTCGTTGGGGCTGAGCTTACGCTGCCGTTGGTCGTAGCCCTCCAGCATCTGCTGGTAGGCCGGATTCACGTGCAGCATGGGCCTATTCCCCTCGCTGAGTGTCACGCTGATGCGGCCCTCCCCGGCGTGGGCGAAAAGCTGAAAGTCGGGGGTGATGCTGTCGGCGCCCGCCCGGGCATTGTTGCCGCGCAGATCGATGGGTTTGGGGTTGAGCCCCGTGATGAGCTGCATGGCTCCACGCAGCTCGTCATCCGTGAGGGCGAGCTTAGCCGCAATGTTCTCGTACTGCCGATTGGCAAACTCGTGGTAGCACTCTCGCAGGATGCGCATCGCCACGGGGGCCTCGGGGGTAGGGTTCTGGGCCAGCTGTAGCAGCAGGCACTCTTGCAGGGTGCGGGCCCCCACGCCGTGGGGCTCGAGCGTTTGCACCTGCCGCAAGGCCTCGGCCATCTCCTCGGGGCTGGTTTCAAGGTTCTGGTCGATGAACAGCTCATCGCGCAGGGTGTCTAGCTCGCAGCGCAGGTAGCCGTCGTCGTCGAGATTACCAATGATGTACTGCGCCAGGTGCAACTCGTGGGGGCTGAGGCGCAGGTATGATAGCTGCTCGATGAGGGCCTCGCGCATGGAGGTGACGGCACTGTAGATACTCTCGTCGCGCGCCGGTTCGTCCTGCTGCCAGTTGCCAGCATCCGCCGGCTCATCGTCGTCCGATGAGTAGTCCTCGGGCGTGTACTCCTCGTCAGCATCTAGGCCTGTGGGCTCGCTCTCAGGGGTGGGCTCGGCGGGCTCCTCGGGCACCACTTCGGCCGTTGGCCCTTCCTCTAGGGCCGGATTCTCCTCGAGCTCGCGCTTTATGGCCTGCTCGAGTTGCAGCACGGGGGTCTGGATCAGGTGGATGACCTGTATCTGCTGCGGGGTGAGGCGTAGCTGCTGCCGTAGGTGCAGCCCCTGGTGGAGTCCGTCCATGGGATGGGTAGGGCTAGTGCCCTGCGTTCCTATGGCAAAGATAGCCCATTTCCCGGAGTGAGCTGATGCACGATGGAGCTAAAAGTTTACGTATGACTAAATTTCATATACGCGCGACTTGTTGTCAGCGTCATTACTCATGGTGTGCCAAATCGGCGTAGCTGGGGGGCACATTCGCCGTTGGCACGCCTTTCGCTTGTAGGGGGGTGTAAGCGTTTTTACCCGCGCAGCGGGGAGTAAGGCTTTAGGTTACGAATTAACGATTTGGAGGACAAAACGATGTTTCCAATTGCAAGGGATGTTTTCGGATTGGCGGATTGGTTGAATGAGCACTACGTACCGTCGCATCACTCGCTCAGCATGCCTCCGCGGGTGAACATTCGGCAGAACGACGAGGAGTACACCATTGAGGTGGTTGCTCCTGGGCTCTCGAGGGACAACTTTAGCCTCGAGCAGCGGGATACGCAGCTGGTGGTGTCGGTGAGCTGTGAGGAGTGTAGCAAGGAGTGCAACAAGGGGGAATGCGAGGCTGGATATATCCAGCGGGAATTCGTGCGGACGGCGTTCGAAAAGCGTTTTACGCTGCCTGAGCATGTGAACTGCGCTGAGATCAGCGCCTCGTACGCCGATGGAATCCTCACGGTGCACGTGCCTAAGCGGGTGGCTACCCCCGAGGAGGGGAAGCGTAGCATCCCGATACAGTAAGTCAGCGTCTGCTGTCCTAGCGGGGAGGGGTGAGGGGCTTGTTCCCCTCGCCCCTCTTTTGCGTGGCAGGGCGGCAAAAGAGGTTGAGGATGCGCCGCCCGAGGCTCTTGTGCTCGGGATCCACGAGGCGCACGAGTCGGGCCGCCCCCCTGCGCACGGCGTAGCGCGGATGTAGTGCCCGGGGCGATAGGCCAGCTATCTCGGGGGCATTGGGCCCAGCCACAGCGCGCAGCACACCGGGACGCACGCTGATATCGAGCTCCTGGGGCAGCTCGATAGGCTCCCCATCCACGTGGCCACGCATGGGGCCAGGTAGGGTGGCGTGGATGTGCCGGAATCGGCGGGTCTCGACGTGGGGACTCATGTCGATGTACCCCTGGAAGAGCATGGTGGCCAGCACGCCGATCGCCATCTTGGGGAATGGGCGCACGATGACTAGATCCAGCATCCCATCATTCACCCGGGCCCGGGGGGCTATGACGGCATTGTTCCCAAACTGGGATCCGTTCGCAAAGGTGAGCATCAGGGCCTGGCACTCGAAGGGCTCGCCATCGATGGTGAGCTTGTAGGTGCGCGGCTTGTAGTGGAAGTAGAGCTGCGCCGTGGCCTTGATGTAGCTCTTGAGCCCGCGGGTGTTCAGGGTGGCAAAGGCCCATCCTACCTCAGCGTCAAGGCCTATGCCTGCTGTGGCAAAGAAGTTGCGATCGGCAATGCGCCCGCAGTCCATGGTGACGAGTGGGCCTTGTAGAGCCAGATCCAGCGCATGGCGCCAGTGCAATGGCACATCGAGGTGGCGAGCCAGCCCGTTGCCCGAGCCCATGGGGACGATGGCCAGGCTTGCGGGGGTATCGATGAGCCCGGTGGCGGTCTCGTTGACGGTGCCGTCACCCCCGCAGGCGATGATGAGCCGTGTGCCGCGGGCTACCTCCTCCGCCACTAGCTCGGTGGCGTGCTGCGGATGACGGGTGAGTGTGATGCCAAGCTGCGTTTTGCCGGTGCGCAAATGACGGCGGGCGTGCTTGATGAGATGCATGCGCATCTTACGCCGTCGGGCTGAGCCCGAGGTGGGGTTGATGATCAGCGCTATGTGGGAACTCCCTTGCACCATGGTGTGGCACGCAGTTGAACTGGCTGGCGCAGGGATCGGTGCCGCTCCTTACGGGATCCCCGCCCCGATGACAAAGGTACTCCATTTGCCGATTCTGTGGCTGGTGGAATCTACACAAAAGGGCATCCAAATGGATGCGGTGGGGACATGGATGGGCTGAGGTATTCGCTAATAATCAATACTTTTGCCTTGAACCAACCTCATCTGGTATGAACCGTTTTGTGGTAGCTCGCTCTCTTGTGCTGGTGGCTCTGCTGTGTGTGGCCATGGGGGCACGGGCGCAGAAGCAGCGTTTCCGTTTCGGGGTGCATATCGATCCCACCCTCACCTGGTTTTCATTGGACAACAATCGCTTCCTCAATGTGGGAGCCCCTGTCGGGCTGAGCACGGGGGTGGAGTTTGAGGTGTTTTTTGCGCCCCGCTACTCGTTCGCCATGGGGGTGAGCTACGATCTGCGGGGGGGCAACCTGCGCTATCGGGAATCGGGCTACTCCCTGCGCACCTCCTACAGCGGTACTAAGGAGGTGCCGGCGGGTACGTTCGTGGGGACGAGGGCGAGCTTCATTCGACTGCCTATTGGGGTGAAGATGCGGGCGATAGAGATCGGCTACTGGACACTTTTCGCCACTGCGGGGCTCACGTTGCACTACAATGTCACCCAGTCGGCCACAGTGCCCGATTTGGGGCTGGAGTCCGAGAGCCTCAAGGGAATGTACAAGACCATGTCGATGGGCTATATGCTGCGCTTGGGTACCGAGTACTCGCTCGGGGGCTCGAGTGCCATTGTGGCGGGATTGGGTTTCAACGGAGGCATTAGTCCGGCCTATGACGCGGGGCTAGGCTATATCCGTATGAACGAGCTGCATCTGCATCTCGGTTTTGTGTTCTAGCGTAGAGAGTGGGAGGCCATGCGAGTAGCGATAGGGCAGCCGCGGCTGCGGGTGGGTGATGTGCGATATAACGCCGAGCGCATTGCGCAGTGCCTCGACGAGGCGAGGCGGCGTGGCGCAGAGACGGTGCTCCTGGGGCGTATGGCGCTGCTCGGAGGCGTGTGGTTGCCCGACTGGAATGTGGCCGAGGGACTGCAAGCGCAGGAGGATGCGCTGGAGTATCTACGCCCACATTGTGCCGGCTTGCTCGTGGTGATGGGTCTCGCGGTAGAGGTGCAGGGCGATGTGCGCAGTGCTATGTACGTGGCGCAGCGCGAAGGTGCCGAGGGTGGGCAGGTGCTCATGCCTGGGCAGCGGGGACAGGTGATGCTGGGCGATGTGGCATGGACGCTGCTCGCGGGGGATGCCTCGGAGCTCTCATGTGGCGGTAGGAACAATGGATTAGCGGGTGATGACGAAGCTACCACGGCGCAGCTGTTCGTCCGTTTGGCCCCCCATAGCATGCTGGGTGAAGAGACCGATGTGACGGCTGGTTGGCCTGCTGATATGCCTCCCCTGTTGACGGTGCGTCATGCGGGCGTGCTGGATCACCATGTGGAGGCGCGGGGGGTGGAGATGGTGGCTAGGGGCGTGGTGAATAGGCTGGAGGGCGAGAGCGATGGGCTGTACCTGTTCGATGCGCACGATGTGCCCAAGCTGTGTCAGCGTGCCTCCTGCAAGATGTCGGATACGCAGGAGCCCTATGAGTTGCTGGTGCGCGGGCTGCGCGATTTCTTCGCAGCGCAGGGCTTGCGGCGTGCTCTGGTGGGACTGAGCGGGGGTATCGATTCGGCGGTGGTGCTGGCGATAGCGGTAGAGGCACTGGGGGCTGAGAACGTGATGGCGGTGTTCATGCCGTCGCAGTACAGCTCGCAGGCCTCGGCGGAGGATGCGCAGACGCTGGCGCAAAACTTGGGGGTGGAGTACCATGTGGTCCCTATCGATGCGGTGTGCCGTGGCGTGGAAGGAGCACTCGGGGCTCTGTTGCAGGGGAAACGCGACACCACGGAGGAGAATATACAGGCTCGGGCCAGAGGACTTATGCTGATGGCCATTGCGAACAAACGGGGTTGCGCCCTGCTGAATACATCGAACCGGAGTGAGGCGGCGGTGGGCTATAGCACCCTCTACGGGGACATGTGCGGCGCGGTGGCCGTGATAGGCGACCTGTACAAGGGGCAGGTGTACGAGGCAGCCCGGTGGGTGAACCGGGCCGGGAGCGTGATACCGGAGCGAATTATTACCCGTGCGCCATCGGCCGAGCTGCGCGAGGGGCAGACGGATCAGGATTCGCTGCCAGAGTACGATGTGCTGGACGCAATACTGATGGCCCTCCTGGAAGAGCGAGCCTCGCTGTCGTGCCTCGTGGGGCGTGGCTTCGATGCGGAGATCGTGCAGCGGGTGATGCAGCTGGTGCAGGGGAGTGCATTCAAGCGGGTGCAGATGCCCCCCATCCTGAAGGTGTCGCGTAGCGGATTTCAACGCCCTGTGTCCTCGTGGCCGTTAGGGGCCAAATGGCCACGGTGGTGATATGCCCGAAATGATCTCTCTGAGCACACATTAGAGACGACAGAACAGCGGTTTTGTGGATCCCGAGGTGCGGGTTGTCAATGCATCCTGGTTGCATCCCACAATTTCCGCTGGGAGTGTGTACCTTTGCCACCTGGGGAGGTGTTTGTGGATGTCCCCGACAAATCGACAAGAGGCATGGAGCTGTCAGCAGCGGCAATCGCCGAGTTCTTGGGTGGCGTGGTGGAGGGCGATCCCTCTACGCTCGTCTCGGAGTTCAGCAAGATAGAAGAGGGGAGGGCTGGGGCTCTGTCGTTTTTGTCGAATCCCAAGTACGAGCACTACCTGTACACCACTGAGGCCTCGGTGGTGCTGGTGAACAAGAGCCAGAAGCTGGAGCGGCCTGTAAGGGCTACGCTGGTGCGGGTGGATGATGCCTACGGCTCGCTGGCCCGGTTGCTCACGCTGGTGGCGGAGAAGAGGCCGCGCAAGAAGGGCATTCACCCCACGGCCTGCGTGGAGCCTACGGCCGTGGTGGGGCAAGATGTGTATGTGGGGCCCTATGCGTATGTGGGTGAGAATGTCATCCTCGAGGACGAGGTGCAGGTGTACCCGCATGTGTTCGTGGGGGACAATAGCCGCGTGGGGGCTCGTAGCATACTGTACGCTGGGGCCAAGGTGTACCACGACATAGAGATTGGGGTCAACTGCATAATTCACGCCGGGGCAGTGATCGGGGCCGATGGATTTGGGTTCGCCCCGCAGCCAGATGGCACCTACACCAAGATTCCGCAGCTGGGGAACGTGGTGATAGGTGACAATGTGGAGGTAGGTGCCAACACCACTATAGACCGTGCCGCCATGGGGGCTACCCGTGTGGGGCCCGGGGTGAAGCTGGACAACCTGGTGCAGATAGCGCACAGCGTGGAGGTGGGGGAGAACACGGTAATTGCGGCCCAGTCGGGCATTGCGGGATCCACCAAGGTGGGTAAGCGGTGCATGTTTGGCGGGCAGGTGGGGCTAGTGGGCCACATTGAGATTGCCGATGAGGTGAAGCTGGGGGCGCAGGCCGGTGTCTCGAACTCGATACGCACGCCTGGGGAGTCCATGCAGGGGACACCGGCGATGCCGATACGCCTATTTTTCCGGAGCTCGGCCGCTGTGCGCAGGCTGCCCGACATGCTGGTGGAAGTGGAGCGTCTTAGACGGCAGGTTGAGGGTGAGGGAGAGTAGTCCTACGCCGTGCGTGTGAGGGTGTGCTGTAGGCAGTGCACGTCTTCCCAGATGTCGGCCTCGGTGCGAAACCAGGCCCGCTTGGTGCCAACCGATAGGTAGCCGCAGTCTGCAAAGAGCTTCTGGCTCGCGAGGTTGGAGGCTCGGATTTCCGTGTAGAGCTGGCAGAGATTGAGCCGGCAGTAGGCGTAATGCTCAATGAGGGCGATGGCAGTGTGGCCATGCCCGCGCCCGCGCTGTGTTGCGGGGTGTATGGCAAGCCCCACGGAGGCGTGCCGGTGGACGAGGCTGATGTCGTAGAGATCGGCAATGCCGATCGGCTCCCCGGTGCTCTCAATAGCGAGGATGAGACGTAGCTGCCCCGTCTCGGTGATCGGGAGGAATGCGGTGTCGATGAGCTGGCGGAGCGCATGCCGCGACAGGGGCGCTAGTTGCGACCCCTCGGCCTGTATGCACGCATCGTTCTCGCAACTGTAGACAAAATCGAGATCGTTGGGCTCGAGGGCCCGGAGTATCAGAGGGACTGTGTGCGACATGGTACCAGGTATGGGTGCGTCCTATGCCTAATGTCGTGCTGATGGTGTGAGCTAGAGGAGGTGAGGCTCATCATGCGAAGGTAGCAAACGGTTGCAGAATGCTGGAGAAGCACTCTGTATCTGTTGGTTGGCCAGACCGAGCATCTCCAAGGGCCGATTAAATCGATACCTGGAGTGGTGAAATGGGGTGGATGTTGGGTGAAGGGAGCATAGCCGGTGATGGCACCGATCAGGTTGGTGATGAATGGCGGAATAAGTGCGGTGAATGGGCAAATAATCTCCTTGAAAAAGAGAACGCAGATTGAGTTTCTCCGTAGAATAAGGGTAGCATGGTGTAGGGTATGCGCTGGTGACGGGCTGATGGCCCTGCGACGAGCGGATTTCTGGCATGCGAATTGGAGTGAGAGAGGTAAAACGTAAAGTAGGCGGAGCGGTATGAAAAGAAGAGTATTCGTGTGGTTGTGGCCACTTCTCTTCCTATGCCTAGGTGCGGTGAACGCCCATAATTTGGACGGGCACTACCTATTGCAGGGAGAGAAGACCCCCCGACAGTTCTCGGGGAAGGGGTCGTTGCAGGAGGCCCTGCAAGAGATAGACAGGGGGCATAAGCTCAAAATGGTGCAGGCCATCCAGATCGACAAAGGGTACTTCACCGATGCGGACTGGAACTATCTGTGGAATTGCTACCACGGTAAGGATGCGAGCAAACGGATGGATAAGCTCACCTCTCTGGTGTTCTTGCCCACGGTTACCTGGGTGGCAGAGGCTCCAGCCCATGCTGGTAATGGGAAATGGAAGGGTCGCCTGGTGCCGGAGCTGCGCACGGCGCGCTTGGCGAAGCTCAAAGAGGTGGGTCAGGGAACGTTTGCCCTGAGCAAGGTGCTAAACCTGGAGATGCCCGACCTGGAGCGTGCCAAGTCGCAGGCGTTTATGCTGGGTGACGTGTTCGAGGAGGTGAATTTCCCCAAGCTGAATGAGCTCGGGGAGAAGTGCTTCTGGGAGAGCCGCTTTCTGCGGAAGCTCTCAACTCCGTCACTGCAAAAGATGCATGGCGATGGCACTTTTGCGGGATGTAAGAGCTTCTCGCTCTGGAAGCTGGGGGCTCAGGTTCCGCAGGGGGCCGATGAGAGCGACTTCGTGGGCTGCCCAGAGAACCGGTACATTGTGCTGGTAGATGCGTCAGGAGAACCTCTCACAGGGAGTGCGCTACACACAGCTCTCGCAAAGTATAAGAGTGATAGGGGCTGGAATAATGCCACCCAGAAGTGGCTTGGCTGGAGCCTTGGGGGCAACTACAAGAAGATTACGGTGCTGACAACTACAGAGGTGTCGGCAAATACTCAGCCCGTTGAAATGTGCCAATCAGGCCAAGAGGTGGTGATAGATACATGGCCTAAGCAGTTCTGCCGCGTGTCGCAGGTGACGGTGGAGTGGAAAGAGGGGGGGCAGACCAAGCGTCAGTCTATCGACGTGAACAAGAAGCCGCTCAAGTTCACGATGCCTAACGCCGATGCCACGGTGCGTGTGGAGACGGTGCGGACGAACCTCAAAATTCGCATCGATGATAAGTGGACGGTGGAAGGCCAAGGGCTTGGCGATGCCAAGTACGTGGCATCCAGAGACTATAATGACTCGAAGGATATCCGCATGCGGAAGTTGGAGCTGCTAGACGGATGGTTCACCGAGCAGGATTGGCAACACTTCGGACAGCCGATTTTGGCCGAATTTATTATTCACCCTGAGATGAACTGGGTGGCTGAGCCGCCGGATCGTCAGGTGAATGGGCCGGACAAGTATTGGTTCTTCACGCGCTCGATGGCGCATGTACGCCTGTCGAAGGTGCATCACCTGCCGCGCCACTTCCTGCGCGCAGGCAATGACAGCGTTTCGTGGGTGGAGGCTCCCGACGTGACCCATATTGACCATTATGCGTTTGAGGAGCTCAAGGCCAAGAACGGGTATATGGCGTTGGCGCTGAATGGGAAGCGCAATCCTCCCACCACGGGTCAGGAGCCTTTTAGGGAAGTTGTGAAGCCGCGCTTCCTAATGCTGATGGATGCGAAGGGCGAGAAGATGCTCGAGGGGCGTGAGCTGGATGAGGCTAAGAAGAAGTTCCTCGCAGTAGATGATGGGAATAAGCATGACAGGGAGTGGTTCGGTTGGTTGGTAGACTTCTACCGCGTTACCTGTCTTCCGTCCCAGCATGGCAAAGTGTGGGTGAAGCAGCCGATGCACGGGTGCGCATTGCAAGGGCATGAGATCTATCTGTCGACGACTCCCGAGGCGGGGTACAAGATGCGCGCTGGAAGCTTGAAGTGGCGTAAGAAGGGAAGCCAGGACAACTGGAACACCGTCGATGGGAAAACGATGATGTTTACAATGCCGGCCTACGATGTGGAGGTGAAGGCAGAGTTCGATCTCATGGCGCTGCATGTGGTCATCGATCCGGAGATAGAGCATGGGACTATTACGGCTGCACCGAATGATGGGCTGCGTGTGGGTCAGGAGGTTCGTCTGACGGTGGAACCGCATGCTGGCTACAGCCTGGTGGGGAGCTCGCTCTACTACCAGAAGGAGAATGACCTGAACGCTCCGAAGGTGTCGATTGATCCCTCGACGTTGCGCTTCAATATGCCCGACTACGACGTGAAGATCTTCGCGGAGTTCAAGGGCGAGCTGTACAAGGTGACGGTATGCAGCGGGATAAAGGATGGTACCATTTTCACGGTGCCGAAGGATAAGGCGGTAGCGGGGAGCGTGGTAGCTGTGCTGAATCAGCCCAAGAGCCAGGATTATCGCTTGGATGCGGGTTCGCTGATGCTTACCAATAAGAAGACGGGGGTGAAGACTCCTATTGTGAACTCGCAGTTCCAGATGCCGCTGGCTGATGTGGAGGTGTGCGGTAAGTTCGAGAAGTTCAAGTACGGCACGCTGGCAGTGATTGTGGATCCGACACTGCGCCACGGTTCGATTGTGGCTCAGCCGAACAATAATGTGGCCGAGGGGACGACGGTACACCTGACGGTGACTCCGTACGAGGGCTACGATCTCCGGGCTAACACGCTGAAATGGCAGAAGCTCAACTCGCAGTCATGGACTAACGTGACGGGGACATCGTTCACGATGCCAAATGCGAGCGTGCTGGTGACGTGCGAATTTACTCCACGCCAGTACCAGATTGTGGTGCTCCCGAGCGAGCATGGGAAGATACATGCGACTCCGCATCAGAATGTGGCGACGGACACGGATGTACAGGTGTCTGTGGAGCCGCAAGCGGGTTACCGCCTGAAGCCGGGCAGCCTTGCTTACCGCAAGAAGGGCACTACGCAGTGGGTGAGCATCGTTGATCGCCACTTCTACATGCCGGCTTCCGACGTGGAGATTCAGGCGGAGTTTGAGACGGATCCTGGCTTCAAGGGCTACCGCGTGATGGTGGCTAGCGATGTGAAGTACGGGGTACTGGAGGCGAAGCCGAGCGAAGGGCTTAAGGGTGGCGAAACGGTGACGGTGACCGATAAGCCTTACCCAGGCTACTCGCTGGTGCCTGGTAGCCTGAAGTGGCGTGAGCTGCCCGACGGGGAGTGGAAGGCCATCGCTGGGAATACGTTCCAGATGCCGGCCGCTGACGTTGAGATTACGGCTCAGTTTGCGACCGTTAACCTGCACGTGACGTGGGACAATAACATCGCGAATGGTTCTATCAGTGCGGCCCCGCATGACAACGTGGTGGTGGGCCAGCGTATCACGGTGACGGTGAATCCGGAGGCCGGGTATGCATTGGTGCCGAGCGCATTCTACTACCAGAAGGAGAATGAGCCGAATGCTCCCAAGGTGCCGATTGACGCCGCGAGCAAGGTGTTCGAAATGCCGGGCTACAGCGTGAAGGTGTTTGCCCAGTTCGCTGGTAAGGAGTACAAGATTACGATCTGCAACTCGCTACAACACGGTAGGCTGGCTACCATCCCGGCCGATCGGGCTGCGAAGGGTAGCACGGTGGCTGTACTGTCGAGTCCCGAGAGCAACTACGTGCTGGTAGAGGGTTCGCTGGAGTACAGGCCAAACGGCGGTTCTCCGGTTAAGATTCAGGGTGCCAGCTTTGTGATGCCTGAGGCCAATGTTGAGGTATGCGGTAAGTTTGAGGCTCGCCAGTCGGGTACCTTGTTCGTGTTCATCGATCCGAACACGGCGAAGATGGGTCGCATCGTAGCTGTGCCGAACGAGAACCTGAATATAGGTCAGCGCGTGAGCATCACCGTGACACCTAATCCGGGTTACAAGTTCAAGGATGGTACTCTGACCTACACTCCGCTTGGTGGAGGTGGTGTGCCTGCTCCAATCACTGGCAATGCGTTCAACATGCCTAACAAGAGCGTGATGGTGACGGGTAAGTTCGAGGCGTTGTCTATCTACAATGTCTTCGTGAAGCCTACCGAGCACGGGAAGGTAACTGCCACGCCGAATGCGAATGTGAGTACGGATCAGACTGTGCAGCTCTCCATTCAGCCTGAAGCGGGCTACCGCCTGAAGGCTGGTAGCCTGAAGTACATCAAGCATGATAACGGTACGGAGTTCGTTCCGATTACAGCTCAGAGCTTCAGCATGCCGCCATTCGATGTGGATGTATTTGCCGAGTTCGAGGAGGATCCCGATCAGATCGGCAAGGTGGGTCACTGGGTGAAGGTTGCCGATGGTGTGCAGCACGGCACGCTGGTGGCTACCCCATCGAATGACGTGAAGAGGGGGACGACCGTAAAGGTAGAGGCTAAGCCTGCGGCTGGTTACACGCTGCGCGCTGGAACTGTGGAGTGGCATACGGTGCCCAATGGCATCTGGCAGGCTGTGCAGAACGATGAGTTCGTAATGCCATTCGCTAACGTAGAGGTGCGCGCTGAGTTTGAGGCGACGAGCCTGCACGTAACGTGCGACAATGTTGAGCACGGCACGCTGGCTGCCAACCCGAACACGAATGTGACGGTGGGCGAGCGTATCCGGGTGACGGTGGATCCGGAGATGGGCTACAAGCTCGTACCGAACTCACTGTACTACCAAGAGGAAGGGAATGCAGCTGGGCCGCATGTTCCTATCGATGAGACTTCCCGTGAGTTCATGATGCCTGGGTACAGCGTGAAGGTGTTCGCTAAGTTCTCTGGCCAGACGTTCCAGGTGACCGTGTGCCCGAACATTCAGCATGGTACGCTGAAGACGATTCCAGCCAACAGTGCCGTTGCGTCGAGCACGGTGAATGTGGTGGCCGAGCCTCAGATGGGGTATGTGGTGAAGCCGGGCTCGTTGCAGTACACGCCGGCTGGGGCCAGTGAGCCACGCAAGATCCAGAACAATGCGTTCACGATGCCTGAGGCTAACGTAGAGGTGTGCGTTGAGTTTGCGCCGCCGAGCTTCGGTAACCTCTCCGTGGTGGTTGACCCGACAGTAAAGCATGGTACGATTGTTGCCATTCCGAATAGCGGCCTGGCGATTGGTGCTGAAGTGACCATCCAGATTGAGCCTCATCGTGGGTATAAGTTCAAGGAAGGATCGCTGAAGTACCAGATTTTGAACGATGTGCGCTGGTTGGAGATCACGGATCAGAAGTTCAATATGCCTGATTATAGCGTGATGGTACGAGGCGAGTTTATACCGCTGAAGTACAACATCACGGTACTACCTTCGGTGAATGGGAAGGTGGAGGCTAAGCCGACGACGGATGTCCCGACAGACCTGGAGGTGGAGCTGAAGATTACGCCCGAGGAGGGTTACCGTCTGGCTTCGCTACAGTATCGTGAGACGGGGACGACGGGGCCTTGGATTCCGATTGCGGGCACTCGCTTTGCGATGCCGCCGCACCATATCGACATCGAGGCTAAGTTTGAGTATGATACCAACCAGACAGGCCATAGGGTTCTGGTAGCCCCGGGTCTTGAGCATGGTACCCTGGAGCCGCATCCGTCGCGGAATGTGAAGATGGGCGAGATCGTGGCCGTGGTGGTGAAGCCGGATATCGACTTTGAGGTTGTAGAGTCGAGTCTTGAGTACCGCGTGCTGCCTTCGGGCGATTGGGAGCCGATGCAGGGACGTACCTTCACGATGCCTGACGCGGATGCTGAGATTCGTGCCAAGTTTAGCGGTGAGGGGAATCGGGTGACATTCGATCCCAACATCCAGCACGGTAGGCTCTCGGCAAACCGTACGCTGAACGTGCCGCTGGATTTCGTGGTTAAGATCTCGTACCAGGCCGATCCGCAGTGGGATCTGGATAAGGAGTCGGTTAAGTACCGTATCCTACCTGATGGGGACTGGTTCCCAGTGCAGTCGCTGCGATTCCTGATGCCTGATGCGTCGGTGGAAGTAACGGGGGTATTTGTACCCGCGGGTAACAGCGTGTACCAGCATAAGGATGTCGTACACGGGAAGATCGTGGCGACCCCATGGGCCAATGTTCCGGAGGGTACGGATGTGGTGTTGGACGTTCAGCCCGATCCTGGGTACTCGTACGATCCTACAAGCCTGAAGATGTCTCGCCGGTTCAAGGATGAGTGGGTTCCGGTGGACAATGCTACCAAGACGTTCAAGATGCCGAACTACTCGGTGGATGTCACGGCGGTGTTTGCGCCAATCGAGTACAAGGTGACGGTTGAACCGGGTATCAGCGGTGGTGTTCTCATCCCAACTCCGACGACGGCCTCGGTGGGCACGACGATAGGTGTGGACTACACGTGTGATGCTGGCTACGAGCTCGTATCTGGCAGCTTGGCCTACCGTCGTCAGGATTCGCAGGAGTGGATACCGATTCTGGATGGGCGCTTCCTGATGCCTGCGAGCGACGTGGTGGTACGCGGTAGCTTCTCGCGCGTGTCGAATGAGCTGTTCGATGTTAACATCATCGTGCAGGGTGAAGGCCGCCTCGAGGTGTACAGCGGAACCGACCTGATTAATGATGGGATGAAGGTGCCGGGCGGCACGCGGCTCACGATCAATCGTCTCCCGAACAAGGGTTGGGAGCTTGCTAGGCTTACGATCAACGAGGAGACGTTCAATGATTCGGTGTACGTGGTGCGGAGTTCTACCGAGATAAAGGCCCTCTTCAGCGAGGATAACCTCTCGGCGGTAGAGTCGACGCACGCCCTGGATGTGTACCCGAACCCATTCACGGGTGAGCTGCGGATAGAGACGACGGATGCTGTGGAGGTTCACATCTTCACCATGGTAGGTCAGGAGGTTTACCACGCTCCGCTGGTCAACAAGCAGCTCCAGCTGGGTAGCTTGCCTGCTGGGGTGTACGTCCTGCGGGTGAAGTATGCTGACGGCACGTATGCGATACGACGCATCGTGAAACAGTAGAGATTACGCCGGGTTCTCGTAGCCCGCGCAGATTGAGAGGGGGGCATGCCAGCTGGTGTGCCCCCCTCTTTTTGCATTCAGTGGGTAACTTTGTAGCCTAGTGGACGAGTGATTGATGCGCTCGATGTGGTAGATTAGAATGAGGGGCTCTGTCGCAGCGTAGGATGGGTGCCCGGAGCGTGATGTACTCGGTGGTAATTGTGGATGATGATGCCCAAAGGTTTTATAGAGCTTCGTGGTGTACGGGTGAATAATTTGCGCAACGTCTCACTGCGTATACCACGCGGTGAGATGGTGGTGCTTACTGGCCTTTCAGGATCGGGGAAGTCCTCCCTGGCCTTCGGTACGCTGTATGCTGAGGGGCAACGACGTTACGTGCAGAGCCTTTCGGCATATGCAAGGCAGTTTTTGAGCCGCCTGCCAAAGCCAGATGCTGATTTCATCGGGGGTATACCCCCGGCGATAGTCATAGAGCAGAAGGTGAGCACTCGGAGTCCGCGCTCCACGGTGGGGACGGCCTCGGAGATTTACGACTACCTGAGGCTACTGTATGCGAGGGTGGGGCGTATCTACTCGCCCGAGGATGGCCATGAGATCCGCGTGAAGACCCCTCAGGAGATGGTGGATTTTGTGGTGGGTCAGGCTGGGAAGAGGGTTGTGGTGCTAGCTCCCATAGTTGCAGAGGATGGGCAGGCGCGCATGGTGCTACTCGACCTTTTGGCCATGGAGGGTTTCTCACGCGTGCAGCGTGGTGATGAGGTGTGCTATATTGAGACCCCGGAGCAGCGAAACGCCCTGGCAAAGGAGGGTGGAGAGCTCGCATTGCTGGTAGACCGTTTCGTCCCAGAGGATACGGAGGAATTTCGGTCGCGCTGTGCCGAGTCCCTGGAGATAGCCGGTCGGCAGGGTGAAGACTCCTACGAGCTGCGCGTGTACTCGCCCGATGGCACGTATGAGCGTCACGTCCATTCGGGGCGCATGGAGATCAACGGGATGCCTTTGCCCCAGCTGAGCCCAGCCCTGTTCAGCTTCAATAGTCCGCTTGGGGCATGCCCCGAATGCGAGGGCTATGGTAAGACGGTGGGGATTGATGAGGATCTGGTGATACCGGACAAGTCCCGTTCGGTCTTCGATAATGCGGTGGTGTGCTGGAAGGGGAGCACGATGGGGGCCGTGCGGGATGACTTCATTCGGGTGGCAGCACCTCTCGGATTCCCAGTCCATAAGCCGTACTATCAGCTGAGCGAGGCGCATAAACGGATGCTCTGGGAGGGGGTGCCCGGGGCCATGGGCATTAATGACTTCTTTGCCGAGATTGCCAGCTACAAGTACAAGATACAGTTCAGGGTGATGCTGGCGCGCTATTCGGGCAAGGCAGTATGCCGGGTGTGTCACGGTAAACGTTTGCGCGAAGAGGCGACCTGGGTGCGCGTGGGGGGACGCAGCATTACCGATTTGATGGAGATGCCGTTGGTTCGTCTAGCGGAGCATTTTGCGGCCTTAGAACTCGGTGAGCACGACCAGACTATCGCCTCTCGGTTGCTCCATGAGATACGCACTCGTCTTAGCTACTTGCTGGATGTGGGGCTGGGGTATCTGACGCTGGGACGGACGGCGAACACGCTCAGTGGGGGGGAGACGCAGCGTATACATCTGGCCTCGGCGCTAGGCAGCTCGCTTGTAGGCTCGCTCTACATCCTCGATGAGCCCAGCGTGGGGTTGCACTCCGTTGATACGCAACGGCTGATAGGGGTGCTGCGTAAGCTGCGGGATCTGGGGAATACCGTGCTAGTGGTGGAGCACGATGAGGAGATTATACGTGCTGCTGACACTGTAATCGACATGGGCCCCGGGGCGGGATCGTTTGGTGGCAATGTCGTGTGCATGGGTACTGTGGCTGACGTGGAAGCTTGCCATGAGAGCTTGACAGGCAAGTATCTCTCAGGTCAGGAACGTATCCCCAAAGTGTCTGTGCGCCGAGAGGGTATGGGTGAGATCTCTGTCGGTGGCATGTTTGTTAACAACCTGGAGGACGTGAGTGTGCGCATCCCGCTGTGCGCAATGACGGTGGTCTCGGGTGTGAGTGGCTCTGGCAAATCGAGCCTGGTGCGAGAGGGGATTGTGCCCGCTGTGCAATCGCTCATCGATGGTGAGAGACCTGCGCACTGCTGCTTTCACGATGTTGAGATTACCGGGGGGACGTTGTACGGAGTGGAGTATGTGGATCAGGATCCACTCTCCCGCTCGTCGCGCTCTACGCCCATCACGTACATAAAGGCTTACGACCTGGTGCGCCAACTCATGGCGGCGCAGCCTGCTGCTGTGAGCTTGGAGTTACAGCCCGGCTCATTCTCTTTCAATGCGCCCGGAGGGCGTTGTGAGGTGTGTGAGGGGGCAGGGGTAGTGGTCATGCCGATGCAGTTTATGGCTGACGTGGAGGTGGTGTGCGAGGAGTGCCACGGGACGCGGTTCCGGCGTGAGGTACTGGATGTGCAGTACAGGGGCAAGAATATCGACGACATCCTTCGGATGACGGTGACAGACGCCATTGCCTTCTTCCGTGAGGCTGATCAGCCTCAGGCACGACGTATAGCCGAAAGCATCCAGATTCTGGAGGATGTGGGGCTTGGCTACGTGACGTTGGGCCAATCCACGAGCACGCTGAGCGGTGGGGAGTCACAACGGCTGAAGCTGGCCTCCTACATTATGGATCCGCATCTGGATCGGCCAATGCTCTTCGCTTTTGATGAGCCTACCACGGGGCTGCATTTCCATGACATCCGCTGCCTGATGGGGGCATTCGATAGGCTCATCCAGAAGGGGCATACCTTGCTGATTGTGGAGCACAATGTGGAGGTGATACGCCTTGCGGACTGGTTGATCGACATGGGCCCTGGGGCTGGGGAGCATGGAGGCCGAGTGGTGGCGAGCGGCACACCTGAGATGGTGGCACGGTGCGAAGAGAGCGTAACAGCCAGGTATTTCAGGGATCGGCTGTAGCGATTATTACCCGGTGAGGCTTTTGCGGAATCGATTCAAATTTGTACTGGCTGTAGATGAAATGATACTTAGCGAATGTGGAGCGCATATTCTGTGGCAGGACGCATTAAACTCCTGTGATCTAGGTAGTCTACACTGTCTCGTTCGTCCTTGGCAGGTGGCAATACCCAGTGCGACAGGGCCAAACGACCTGCCATTATTGTATTAAATTGCGACGAGAACGTTTGTTACCCGAAGGTGCTTAGTGTACCTCGGGATTTATTCACACAAACCTAAAGTCTATGAGGAAATTTGTACTCTACCTTATGGTGCTCCTTGCGCTCGGCACGCTAGTCGTCCAGGCGCAAGAGTACGTAACGCTCGGGGGCCATCGCTTTGTGCCAGAGCAGAACGTGGGGGCACGTATGCGTGGCATCCCCGACTACGGAGCCTCCACGCAAGGTTGGCACAACGTGTTGGTGCAATTCTCGCAGATCCCAAGCCAAGATGAGATACGCTCTTTGGCTAAGTCGGGCATTGTGCTCAAGGATTATGTGGGCGGGAAGGCTTACATGGCCCTGGTGAAGGAGAAGCGGACTCGCACTGGGATATCAGCGCTCGAGTCTGCCCACATGGTGTCCATGGTGCCGCTTCGTCCCGAGTGGAAGGTCGATCCTGTGCTGACGGCTGGGAGTATACCGCAGTATGCTCAAACGGCCTCTGGGCATGCGAAGGTGGTAATCCATTTGGCCTCAAATGCCCCGTGGAGCGATGCGCCCTCGGCATTGACCCGGGTCGGAGTAGAGGATCTGCATGTGTCAGAACTCTTGGGCTGGGTCACGGGTCAGGTGCCGCTAAACCGCATGACCGAGGTGGCTGCGTTGCCTTGGGTTGTACGTGTCGCCTTGCAGGATCCGCCCGCCAAGGCCAATAATCAGGGTGGAGCCACGCTAGGTAGGGCCTCAATCCTGAATCGTTCAACCCTTCTGGGAGGACGTGGTTTGCTTGGTGAGGGGCAGCGTATCGGTATCTGGGACGGGAACGTAGTGTTCCACCCCGACTTTGGCGACCGCATTCACGTTCAGGAGTATGAGCTGGCTGATGGTACAGAGACTCACGGTACGCACGTGGCCGGCTCCGTCCTGGGTGCTGGGCTTATCGACCCCGATGCTCGCGGTATGGCCCCTAAGGCACAGGCGTGGACGTATAATTTCAATGTGCAGTCGAACCGAAAGAGAGCCGAGGAAGAGATGGCCGAGGCTTTCAAGATGTTTGGCATACACCTTACGCAGAACTCCTACGGGATAACGCTCGGGGCGGGATGCGATTTCTATACCGATCTCCCCTACATTCAGAGCGATTACGCGGTAGATAAGCTGGCTGTGGATTACCCCACGCTGAGCCATGTCTATGCGGCAGGTAATGAGCAGGGATACTGCCAGGAAGATGCCATACAGGCGTACGGCATGCCGGGTTACGGCACTGCGACCCGCAAAGCAAAGAATGTGATTAACGTGGCGGCCACCGATGTCTATGGCCGGATTACTGACTTTAGCAGCTTTGGCCCATTGGATGACGGTCGTCTCTTCCCCACAGTGGCAGCTAGGGGGGCTGCTGTCTATAGCACGCAGCCTGGGGGTCAGTATAAGGCTATGGACGGAACCTCTATGGCCTGTCCTACTGTCACGGGGCATCTGGCACTGGTTAGTGAGCGTTATGGCCAGCTGCATAACGGGGTTCCTATTCGTAACGATCTGCTACGTGCCCTTGCAGCCAACACGGCGGATGATGCTGGTCGGAAGGGCCCAGATTTCCAATTCGGTTACGGGATCCTCAATGCTGAACGAGCAGTAATTGCCATCGAGAAGGGGTACTACGAGCTCGGCGAGATTGCGAAGGGGGACACGTGGACGAAGAAGGTCAGCGTGCCTAAAGGGGCAGCCGGTTTTCGTGCTATGCTGGTGTGGAATGATCCCGTGGCCAGCCGTGAGTATAAGCGGGGTGAAAAGGTGATGATCAACGACCTTGATCTACATCTCAAGTGCGGCTCCTCCGATTTCTTGCCCTGGGTGCTAGATCACACTAAGGGGAATGTGGAAAAGGAGGCCAAACGTAAGAAGGATGACCTCAATAACATTGAGCAGGTAACCCTGACGGCAAGCGAGCTGAGCGGCAACACTGATGTAGTTCTTGAGGTGAAGGGCTCCACGGTTGTTGATGGTAAGCAGCCCTTTGCCGTGGTGTGGTGGGTAGATGATGATACACCGCGCATCGTGACCCCATCTGCGGGCGATAAACTCGTGGCTGGAGCCTCCACGATGTTGCGCATAGAGCATATGAAAGCGCCACTCACGGTGGAGATTTCATACGATGGTGGCAAGAATTACCAGCAGCTGGGATCGGTCTCCACTTCCTTTACCGATATCATGTTCCGCATCCCTAGTAATGCTCCAATCACGGAGCAGGCCATGTTGCGCATCATCGATGCTGCGGGACGTGTTGTCCTGAGTGAGGGCATGTTTACGGTGGCTCCGCAGCCAACGTTAGTGCGCATTGAAAAGCCTGACTGCGGCCTGGAGGGGTGGAAGCTAGTATGGGATAAGATTCCGGCAGCAACCCATGGCTACGAGGTGTTGCTGGCCAATCGCATCGAGGGGCAATACGAGTCTGTTGGACATACGGAGAAGGCAGATGAGACTGAGTTTACAATCCCTGCCGAGAAGCTAAACCGTGGGGAAAGGCCCGTGGTGAGCGTGGCTGTGCGCACTGAGCATGGGTATGGTAAACGTGCTGTGGCCATGCGGGCGGAGGCTGCCATGCCATTAAAACTCACCATAGACAAATTGCCGTTTGCGGAGACATTTAAGCATTCAGGGTCTGAATACTTGCGCATTTCTGGTGGGGAGAACACGCTTCGGTTCCTCCGCGAGAATAAGCAGATGACGGATGGTTCCAACTACCTCTACGTTGGCGTTGGTCGGACGAACCCGCAATTCGACTCATCAGATTTCTTTGGGGAGAAGAATCGCGACAATATGACCACGATCTCGCTGTGCGACATCGATCTGAGCGATTTGCCGAAAGATATGCAGGTGGAGTTTCGTATGCGTGGAGGTCTTGTGCTCTCACGGCGTGACGATTTGCAATCCACTCGGTTCCGCGTCTACGACAATGGTGTCCTGCTGAAGGATCAGTATGGCAAGGAGGAGCGGCAGGGTTCAATGCAAATCGAGGACTGGATCTACCGTCTGGATGGGGGGCAGCATCATTCCATCAAGATTGTCCACGTCGGAGAGCGAGTCAATGACATGCTGGGCCTTGCGGGCATATTCATCGAGCCATTGCAGCACCAGCCAGACGTGTCGATTGCCCTGGCGACCCCACTGAAGGATGGAGCCAATCTTGGGCTCACGAAGGTGTACGCCAAAGTCTCGAATCATTCCTCCGACGATGTGAAGAAGGTGCGGCTAGTGGCCCACCTGAATGGGGAGTGGAAGCTTGCTACGGAGGTGCACGATCTGAAGGCGAAGAACGATCGCATCGTGCCGCTAGAGCTCGATTTGAGCACGGCTTCTCCGCTTGGTGAGAGGAAGAATATCCGTCTCGAGGTGGCCCTGGATGGTGATACCAATACCACGAACGATGCCATTGAGGTCACCGTCAAGAACTTCGGCAAGGTGATCACGCACCCCATCTCTAAGCAGGTCGGCGATGCTACCATTGACCCCTTTGAGACGCATGTCGTCACCGGCCCATTCTTCTATGCCGACAACGGTGGCACCTTGAGCAACTATGATCTGGATCAGATTGCCACGCTGAAGCTCCTGCCTAGCGATCCGAGCCAGCGGGTGAGAATCCGTTTTAAATCATTCAACCTGCGAGGGGATTCCACCGCACTAATGCTATACACGGCGCAAGTGCCAGAGAATCTAGTCACGGCGGGGATCCCACCTAAGGCGGTGTTGCAGGGTGAGCTACCCGAGGATGCGCGCACCTATGTCTCCGAGGCGGAGGATGGTGCCATTACGCTCTTCTTCACATCCGATCAAGAGCTCGATGGTGAGGGCTGGCTTGCTGAGGTCGATCTCGTGCCCGCTCGTACCCCGCTTACGCTCGTGAAGGCTGAGGCGCGGCTTACGGGCACCGATAGCAAGGCGAAAGTCCCCGTTAAGGTAACTGTGCGCAACAATTGGATCGAGGAGCAGAAGGGCTTCGATCTCGGCCTATGGGATGGCCGAAAGTACATCCTAAAGCAGCACGTTGATCAGATAGCACAGGGCGAGAAGGAGTTCACGTTTACCGAGCCGCTGGAGCTGGAGATGTCTACCATACTAAACCTACGTGTGGCAGTCCTTTCTTCCCCGACCTGCGGTTCTACCAATTATTTGCCGCTCCTCGCCGCCTACGATAGCTACTGCATCCCAGGAGCCATTCGCAGCGATCAGGATTTGTTCATCGGCACAATACGGGTCAACGACTCCCTCTTCACGATGGACGATCCCACCACGCACCTGCAGTACGAAGTTTCGCCTACTGTTCCCATTTTCCATAATGATGAGAAGGTGCGGATGCGGATGAAAGCGACAAACTACCTGGAGCACGAGGCTCAGTTCGTGGTTTGGGTCGATTGGGATGGTGATTTGAAGTTCGCCGATAGCGAGCGTTACTCTATTGTCCTGGCGGATGGTGAGGAGGAGTGTGCGCTCGAGATCCCGATTCCGACCGGTGCTACTATCGGTAAAAAGCGGGTGCGTATGGCCTTGCTTGCCGATGCTAAGACGATTGCCGATGGCCCTTGCTTTGCCGGAGGAATTGAGACCGGTGACCTTCGTGACATTACGTTCGAGATGGTGGCCACCAATCCGGTGACGAACGATTTGGCCCTTACCGGGATCGATGCTGGCCCATCAGGCCCCGGGCTGAAAACCAATCAGGAGATCTCGATCAGGTTGAAGAACCTCTCGAATCACGAATTCAAGGGTAAGGTAAAGGTAAAGGTTAAGGTGGACGATAAGGCTGAGATTGAGGACGAAGTCGATTGCCAGAGCGAGCCCCTTGAAGCTTTCGTGGGCGAAAACAGCTACAAGCTACCGACTGCTGCGCTGGATCTATCGGCTTCAGGCCGCCACACGATTAAGGTTACCATCGAGGAGCTGCCACAGGTGAAGAATCCTGAGAACAACAGCATGACCACCGAGGTGCACTGCGTGACTCCCAATGCGGCTGGCGATCAGTATGCATTGGCCTTCACGAGCCGTTACTCCACCGATCTGCAGCAGGTCGAACTGCCTCAGATTAGCCAGGCCCTGGCGAGTTATAAGGCCGAGGATAAGTTCACATTCGAATTCCTATTCAATGCGGATCAATTCCAGTACGGCAGGTTGCTAGAGGCCAATGGATTTGCAATTGCGGCACTCAATGGAGTTGGTGACGATGTGCCCGACAATAGCATCGGCGTGCTCGTTGGTAGCTATATGCTTGCCCACACTCCTGGCAATGTGATAAAGCCCGGCGTGTGGCAGCACGTGGCTGTAGAGCTAGAGATCGAACGCATGCCAAGTGCGTTGGAATCTGGGAAGACCAATGTGAAGATTTTCCTCGACGGGAAAGAGCAAGAGGTCTCATCCTACGGGCTATCCAATCCAGACTTTGGCAACCTCAAGCTAGGACGCAAATTCCTTGGCAAGATTGACGAGGTACGCATCTGGAAATCGGGTGTTGACCAGGCTGCACTAGAGTCGCATCTGTACACGCATCACCGCCAAGCCAATGGTGACTTGCCTGCCAACTGCCTGGCCGAGTTCAGTTTCGATGAGGGCCCAGGAAACACGAGTGGTATCTCGAACGGAATGCCTGCGCCGATTCGGGTCGATAAGGCTGACCTGATCACGCGCCCTGAAGGAGGTATTTGGTACAAGCAGGATCAGCTTCTGGCGAGATTTGCCTTTACCGGCCAGGTTTCCTACACCAAGGTAGGCAATACCTACACGGTGAAGTTTGTGCACACGGCCAAGCCTGAATCCATAGAGGGGACAATTACCCCAGCATGGCCTGACGCAAAGCTCACACATCAGGGACAACCCATAGCTGGCTCACACACCTTCAACTTCACGAACGATGTGGTTGTAGAGGCGGAGTGCATGCTATTTGGGAAGAAGGTGACGCAAACGCTGACGTTCAAATTCCAGAACGACCTCTCCAATGAGCGCAATCTCCTGTCTCTTGCTCTTTCCAAGGCGCACAATGATGGCCTCAAGCAAGACGTACAGGTCGATCCCGTCTCCCAGGTGAACGTCATTCGTCTGCGTGAGGCTGAGGGTACCCCTACTACCCCAGCAGCTATGAAGCTCTCCTTCTCCCTGCCTGCTGGGGCTACAGCCCAGTACAATGGGGTTGCGCTTGAGTCCAATGTCACGCCAGTGGACTTTACAAAGCCTGTGGTGGTTACCGTGAAGGCTGCCAATGGGCAGACGAAGCGTTATGACTTGCGTCTGGCGTTGGATCAGTCCATCACGTGGGATAAGGCTCCCCTGGCGTATACGTACGGGGATGCTCCTGCCGACTTGGATGCTGTGGCTAGCTCTGGGCGACCGGTGGTGTATGTCTCATCGAACCCCGTGGTAGCCTCTGTTGCCAATGGTCGTCTGGTTATCGGACGGCCTGGTAAAGCTGAGCTACGAGCCGCCGAGGCGGGTGGGGGACTATATGCCTCAGCTGAGGACGTGGTGCGCACAGTCACCGTGGGCAAGAAATCCATTACGGTGCAGCCCTCTAATACGCAGGCTCGTTATGCTGAGCCTGTACGTTGGCAGTTCTCCTACTCGGGATTGGCACAGTCGGAGGATGAGGCCGCATTGCCCAGTCCTCTCTCGCGCAAGGCCTACACGCTGGAGGATGCCTCAGGGCATTCCTTCGATGCGAACACGTTGCTGCCAGTAGGTACCTACAAAGTGAAAGCTCAGTCGGAAGCCTATGAGACCGAGCGGTACATCATTCAGCCCAAGGATGGTAACCTCGAGGTGCAACCTGGTGACCTTATCGACTTCCGCTTTCTTGTGGCCGATGCGGATGGCCCCGTGGCCGATGCCATGGTGAAAGTCGATGGCAATGGCCGTCTCACCTCTTCCGATGGTGAGGTCATCTTCCAGCTCCGTGAGGGTCTTTCTGTCTCGTACGAGGTATCAAAGGCTGGCTACGGTCTGGAGAAAGGCTCAGCAAAGGCTGAGACGGGCAAAGACAATCGTATCTCGGTGATGCTACGCAAGGCGGATCTTACCCTCACCTACAAGGCTGGCGACCATGGTACGCTCCATGGCCCATCAACGCAGGTGCTCGTGGCGGGTGCCGCTGGGCAACCCGTGCGCATAGAGCCTGAGGCCGGATTCCGCTTTACCCGATGGAGCGATGGGAGTCTGGACAATCCACGGCAGGATTGCGATGTGGTTGCTAGCCTCACCGTCACGGCCGAGTATTTGCCAGCGGAGTATACGCTATCCTACGCCGTCGTAGGTTCTGGACGTTGGAAGCAGGGTAAGCAAGAGCAAATCGTGTCGCATGGTGCCAACGCCCAGACAGTGGCTGTGGGGCTTGCGGATGCCGAGAGCTTCTTTGCCGGCTGGAGTGACGGCAGCATGGAGCTAGAGCGTACGGATGAGAAGCTGACGAGCAGTCAGATCTACCGTGCCTACTTTGGGCGATACGCCACATTGCCAGCGTCGAACGACTTTGAGCAGGGCCAACTCTCTGACGGATGGTACAGCGCATCCATCAACGGGAACATTGGCCCGTGGACAGTGGATAACTTCCTACCGTCCAAGTTGCACAGGCTCGATGGCCACTTTGCCTTCTGTGACAATCGAAAGGCTCCCGGCGCAGGGGTGCATCACACCTCGCATCTCTACTCGCCGCGCTTTAAGGTCTCCGGTGTAACCCGACCTATAGCGGTGAGCTTCGATTACACCCTGCAAGGGGGAACTGATCCGGACGAGTGCGTTGTGGAGTACACCGTGGATGGGAGCTCTTGGAAGAAGCTCGGAATGAGCATGGCGGTCACGTACGAACGTTCCTCGTGGAAGGAAGAGCTCGCCGCAAGCGAGTTCACAGGCAAGGAGTTCGTGCAGTTCCGTTGGGTGTATCACACCAATTGGGGCCGTTACGTGCTGATTGACAACGTGCAGATCTTTGAGACTGGTGATGCGCAGCACACGCTCTCCTATGTGGCCGAGCCCTCTGAGGGTGGCTCGTTCCTCGTCGGCGGGGTAGCGGCTTCCTCGCAGACCGTGGAGCACGGAAAGAGCGCTGAGCCTGTTCAGGCCCAGCCTAAAGCTAACTACCGATTCCTTGAGTGGAAGGGCCTCAATGCGGAGGCAACCTTGCAGCTGAAGGCACCTGTCCTCTCTGATATGACGTACACTGCGCTATTCGCTAGCCAGAGTACGGTGAGGATTCAGTACGTGGCTAAGCCGACTGGTCGTGGCCAGTTCACCGTGGATGGTGCCACCGTCGATCACCAGGATCTCGAGCGTGCCGCAGATGCGAAGCCTGTGGTGGCCTCTCCAGTTCCGGGGTGGCAATTTGCCTACTGGGCTATTGACGGGAGCGGGAGTGCCGAGCGCATCGAGCGGGCCGTTGCGGATGATATGGTGCTAGAAGCTGTCTTCGTGCCAGTACGCCGCCAGATTACATTCGTTGTCGTCGATGGGCAAACGCCAATAGCCAATGCCATAATTGGTGTTGAGGGACAGCTCCTTCAGACCGATGCCAGTGGTAAAGCCTCGTTGATGCTACCTGCGGGTACCTACGCCTACTCGGTGACTCGTCTCGGGTATAACCCGGTGCAGGGTGTGTGCACGTTGGAGGACAAGGATCTGGAGGTTCGTGTTGACGTGTCACAGCGTCAGGTGCTCTTCGTGGTATCCACGAGCGAGGGCCGACTCCCCAGTGCCACGGTGACCATTGAGGGCCTTCAGCCGTTGACGACTAGCGATCGCGGGGAGGCCGCTATTACCTTGGCTGACGGCAACTACAAGTACAGTGCCTCTGCTGCGGGCATGGCAACCGTCGAGGGCGATCTACGTGTACTCGGACGGCCACTTCGTGTCGATGTCCTGCTGACAGCTGCGGCTACGACGTATGAGGTCACCATTGCTGATGCGTCGAACGGGAAGGTTGAGGTACGTGCCCAGGGGAAGACCCTAACGAGCGGAAGCCGTGTTGAGGCTAACACTGAGCTTACCATCTCTGCCACCCCGCTGGATGCTAAGCGTCACCGACTGGCCAAACTCCTCGTGGGAGGTCAAGACCTCACGAAGGATGCGCAGGGTGGTACTGTACGGTTCGTCGTGACGGCTGATGTGGCCATTGAGGCCACCTTCGAGGCTATTCCTGCCGAAAAGCCAGCTCCCAGTCCTACCGAGGTGAGGAATCACTCGCTGGAGCTGGTGTCAGCCCATCCGAACCCGTTCACCGGCCTTGTGACGGTGTCGGGCCTCGAGGTAGCCAAGCGTATGCAGTTGCTCAGCGTGAATGGTGTTGCATTGAGAACGGTGTATTTGCATGGCGAGGCTGAGGTTCAGCTCGATCTTGCCGATCTGCCAGCTGGCCTTTACGTCCTGGTCGTAGAGCGCGAATCGGCCCGTAAGGTGTTGCGCCTCGTGAAGAACTAAAGTCCTGCAAGGGACTTTAGTAAAGAGGAGGGGGCAAATATTGCCCCCTCCTCTTTTTTATTTGCGACCACTGTGAGTAATCCTCTCAGATTATGTGCCCCTCGCCAACTCTCACGTCCTTCCTCGCTAGTCGCTCTCTAGCTCTTTGGGGTGGGGTAGTCTGCCGATTTCGTTAACTATTCACTCCTTGCCTCACACCTTTGGGTGCAGTACGAAGTTCGATCCCAGGTACACCCTACGCACCTCGGGGTCATCCGCCAGTTCTTGCGCTGTGCCAGCCTTCAGAATATTACCCTCGAAGAGCAGGTAGGCGCGGTCAGTAATGGAGAGCGTCTCGTGCACATTGTGATCGGTTATCAGGATTCCAATGTTACGATCCTTCAGGTGAGCCACAATGTGCTGAATATCCTCCACGGCAATCGGGTCTACCCCCGCGAAGGGCTCATCTAGGAGTATAAACTTGGGATCCAGAGCCAGGGCCCTTGCAATCTCTGTGCGTCTGCGTTCACCGCCCGAGAGCTGAATACCAAGGCTCTTGCGAATCTTCTGCAAGTTGAATTCCTGAATCAGACTCTCAGTCTTCTCCCGCTGGTAATCCTTGGGCTTGCGAGTCATCTCTAGCACCGAGCGGATGTTATCCTCCACGCTCAGCTTGCGAAATACGCTGGCCTCCTGCGCTAGGTAGCCCACCCCCTGTTGGGCACGGCGGAACATGGGCTCCTTGGTGATATCCTTATCGTTGAGGAATATGCGCCCCTCGTTGGGCACAATTAGCCCCACGATCATGTAGAACGTCGTCGTCTTACCTGCCCCATTGGGCCCCAGCAAACCCACAATCTCTCCCTGGCGCACCTCGATGCTAACCCCTCGAACCACCGTGCGGCTCTTGTAGCGTTTGATGAGGTTCTCCGCATGCAAGCATTGGGGCTCGGCCTGCTCATTCATGGCTGTCATACTATATATGGGTCACCCCTGCAAAGGTAGCGTAAATCCTCAGTGAGCCATCCGCCACCCTCCTCTTGCCTCGGTCATTGTGGCCAATGGGTATGTGCAAACGGCCACTGCCACACCATCTCGAGTCCTAATGCTCACGCAGAAATGTTGAGAGCCACCGGGCCGGGGTCGATCTATCTTGCGATATCCCTAGCCCCCTCATCGCCGTTTGTGACCTCCAGGTCATGCGGTGAGCTCTCAGGGGCTGGTATCTCTATTGCCCGTTCGAGCGTAACCCGCTCTATCTTGCGATAGCCCAGGGCCCGTTCACGCACCGGCACGTAGTAATCGAAGTCTGTGAGCCATGTCGGCACCACATCACCACGCCCCTGTGGGCGAAGATCCTCCCTCCACTCGAATCCGTACAGCTGACGATCCTCAATGGAGGTCTCTCGTAATGGCAGCATCGACGACTTGGGCGAGTGGTAAAATGTCACCTCATATGGTTGATTGTTCTCTACCAATGCCCGAAAATCTGGGCACTCCACCCGGTTGATGCCCACTATCTCATTGCCATCCACCATGTAGTACACCATGCGAGCATCCCCTGCGGCGTATACCACCCGTAGGGCTCCCTGGTGGAAGTGGCTACGGATTTGTTCCGCGCCCACCTGGTCGAAGTGTACGCTGTCCTGCCGCATGGCGACAATGGCCCGTGCGTTCAGATGCACGCTGTCGAGTTTATTCTTGCCCACGTAGGCCACAATGGTTTGTGCGCTAGCCTGGCTGCTATCGCTCCAGAGGTAGGGGAATGGGGCTCGTGACAGCGTCACTGTGCTATCTACTCCCGAGAAGTAGGCTGTGTCTGCAATCAGCTGAGCATTACGCTTGTAGGCCCGCACACGCCCGATCCCCTTGGCAAAGTGCACGGTATCACTCCGCCAGATGGTGTCCCTGCGCTCCGTGCCCTCTGGGCCTTGGCCCCCCTTGGGATGCTGCATGGACGTGCGATCGTTGGCTGTACTAGGACTGTTGTTCGCCAGTTCCTCAGGGCTCATACTGCTCACAGCTCCCCGGGCTCCATTAGGCAATGGCATCTCGCCCCGGCTGCGTGTGCGTGCGGCGCGGTGCCCATCCGTTGTGGTAGTGGAGTCATTAGCCCCTAGACCCGCGATTAGCTCTGTGGTGTCTACTTGAGCCACCCGGCGTACTTCGCGCCATGTGCGCAGCGTGTCCGCCCGTAGCGTCAGGGTGTCATGCACCGCGCCGCTTGTGTCCAGCGCGAACACCATGGGCCATTCGTCCGCAATCGCCAGCTGCGTGCCGTGCCAGTAGCGGAGGTGCTGCGTGTACAGCCTGTTGCGCGATAGGGAATCCTCCAGCACCACTCGCCCCTTCGCCTCGACAAAGGCCTTCCGCTTGTTGCCGTAGAACCAGTCGGCGAATATGCGCTGCGCCCCATCATCGGCCATCACCTCGCGCTGTATCTCCAGCTCGTCATTGCGCTGATCATACCACCCCTGTAGCCCGTAAGCCATGCGGTGTGTCTCATACAGCCGCGTGGGGCCCCAGAAATAGGCCCGCTCAGTGAGCTGGTGGTAGATGAGCGAATCGGTGTACGCATCCACCTTCTCCCCGCGAAAGGTGACCGCGCGCCACACCGTGGCGATTTTACCCCGCGAGGCGTAGTGCCCGCGGCTGCTCTCCATCACATTCTTCCCCGAGCGGATGCGGCCCCACACATGGTACTCCGCCGTATTCTCGCGCGTGTTGAAGAAGAGCTCATCGCTCCACAGCGTAGATTTCTGCACCGTGTCACGTAGCACCACCGGCGAGCCCACGATGCGCCCCTTCCCCGTGTTGCCATCGTAGTAGAGCGTCTCCCCCTGTATGCGCAGCTCCTGGCTCCTGATGCGCACATGCCCGTAGGCATCGAAGGTGTTAGCCTGCTGATCCACGTGCGCGCTATCGCACCGCATGATAGCCGAATCGTGCTGCAACACCACGTTGCGTAGCAGCCGGAACACCGTGGCCCCCCCCTGCGCCATCGGGCGCATCTCCTCGGCCTGCACGATGCGAACCTCTACTACCGACTGCCCATGCGCCGGGCAGAGAGGGCCGCCCGCAAGCAGCACCCCGAGTAGGGCCCCGTACGCAGCACGCCTCATCCCTCTACTCGTCAGCCACGATGCGCCCCTGCCAGTATGGCATCTTGAATTGGCAGTCCTTATACAGCGGGTTTATGCGGATGTAGATGTTCGCCTGCTTCTTCTTAACCCACTCGGCGTACACCTCCTTCTCCTGATGCTGTTTGGCCAGCTGCTGCAAGTCGTGGTAATCGTCCTCCAGATTCATCCGGTGAGGCTCAATGACACGCTCCAGCAGCACCACCTTCACCACGGCATTCCCGTTCTTATCCCGGCTCTCGTAGGGCTCGGTCATCTCCCCGGGCTTCAGGTTTTTCACGGCGTAGTAGTCCACCGGGAGCATAGTCTCCTTGTCAAGCTGCGTGCCTCCACGCCGCGCATCCGACACGAGACCCCCATTCATGCGCGAATCCTTATCGTCAGAATACCGCTCGCAGGCCTTGGCAAACGTCAGCGTATCGAGCTGCACTAGCGTGCGAATGCTATCGGCGCGACGAATGGTGGCATTGATGATATCCGAGGAATAGTTAGGCTTGAGCAGGATGTGCCGCACCTTGATCATGTTGCCCTTCTTGTCGATGAGCTGGATGATGTGGTAGCCGTACTCCGTCTGCACGATGGGGCTCACCTGATCCTTCTGCAGGGCGAAAGCCGCATCTGCAAACGGCTTCAGGAAGTTCTCCCGGGCGAGATAGTCCATCTCTCCGCCCCGTGTGGCCGACGATCGATCCTCCGAGTAGGCCATGGCCAGCGTGCTAAACCGCTCACCCTTCAGGATGCGCTCACGCAGCCCCAGCAGCTTCTCTTTCACTAGATACTCTGCATCGCTGCTCGACACCGGGTTGAGCGTCAGCTGACGCATCACGAAACGCTCGGGCACCATCGGCAGGCTATCGATAGGCTGCGAGCGGTAGAAGTTCTGCACCTGCGAGGGGGTCACCTTCACGTGGCTCACCAGCTTGCTACGCACCTGGTCTGCCCGTTGCTGCTCGCCAATCAGCGTGCGCAGCTCGCGACGGATCTCACGGAGCGAACGCCCGTACTGACGCTCCAGTTCCTCCTCGCTACCCGTTTGCATGATGAAATACCCCACGCGTTGCTCCACCTCCTGATCTAGGGCCATCTCATTCGTCTGCACGCTGTCCAGGTCGGCCTGATCTAGCAGCATGTTGTGCAGAATCAGGTTCTCGAGAATCGTGCACCCATCCACGCCGGGGGCCTGCGCCCCTTGCATCCGCATACGCAGAAGCTCCATCTCGATATCGGAGCGCAGTATGGCCCGGGTGCCCACGTTAGCCACCGTGCCGTCTACCAGCTGCGCCCGTAGAGGTTGAATTAGCACTAGCAATCCGAGCACCGCCATCACGCAGCGGGCCACATCTCCTCGTGTCAATCCGTCGTATCTCATTGAGGTTGGTTAGAAGTGTACTTTTGCCTTCCCGTCATCCATGCCCTGCTGATAGGTCTCATTCTCTAGAGCCCGCAGTAGGGCCGCGCGACGCTGGTTGAGTATGATATCGCGCACGTCGCAGTACACGTAGGATAGGGGGGCCGTGGTGCCCATGTCGCACCACTCACAGATATTTACCAGGTAGACCAGCCCGTTCTCCGAGGCCTCGATGTTGCGCATGCGACGATGCGAATCGATGCGCTCCAGGCTGGCCGGAAGAATGGATACCAAATCGGGCAGCGAGATCCACTCCTCGGGGGTTCGACGCGGGGAGATCCCTGCCTCGAGGGTTAGGCTCGCCAGGCGTTGTAGACCCGCATCGTCGCACACACGGTAGGCGGCCCGTAGCTCGCCCAGATGCGGATTCTCCTCCTCAACCACCAGCACCAGACAGCGCACGATGGGGGTGGCGAGGGTGAAAATGGCCGGGTTCGCCTGGTAGAAGGAGTCTATCACCGTGCGCTGTACGGCCGTGTCGAGATGCCGCAGCTCGTAGTTGCGCTCATAGGACTGAATGTAGAGCAGCTTGGCATAGTCTGCCGCCTGCTGCTCGATGTCCCGATCGCGCCCACCCATCTTGGTGACGGCCCGCTGGTAGAGTAGCTCTTGCCTTATCCACGACTCCACAAAGTTGCGGAGCCTGCTCACGCTGTCCTCTCCCGTGGCACCCGCCAGCACGCCCGCCGGCACCTGCTCCATCAGCAGCGTCCGATTGCCCACTGTGGCCAGTGCCTGGCGTTTGCTCGTCTCGGTCTGAGGGCTACACCCTGCGCACCCCAGCAAGACAAGTAGCCCTAGTGCCCACCAGTATCTCATTGCGCGTAGAGAGCCTCTAGCTCGTCAATTCGCATCTTATTCACCTTCACCGGGTAGCGTTTCGACAGCCGGTGGAGCCAGCGCTGCTCGGCCTCCTCCTGGTACAGCGTCTGAAGATCGCCGCTGGCTTCCGCAAAGGTCTTCCGCACGTTGTGCGCCTCACCCACCACGCGCAGGATTTGACTCCTGCCGCCTTGCGCAGCCATCACAGGCGATATGCCATGCTCCCACGCAACGGGTGCACTCCCCATCTCCGCGGGGGTATTCGCACCCTGGGTAGCCGAGGGCTTGTAGCCGCGCATCATGGGCGACTCCGCATCAAAGCGTTGCCGGGTCACCGTGATAGAATCTCCTGCGACCAAAGGTGCCGACTGGCCCGACGGGGCTAACTGCACCAGTTGAGTGCGCGCAGCAGCTAGCTTCTCCTTGTCGGCCGAGCTGTAAACCTCCACCTCGTAGCAGTGCTCAAAGCGTAGCGACTTACGATTCTTCCTGTACAGGCGACGTAGCTTGGCTGAATCCGGCTCGGGGGCACGCCACACCTCGCGCTCGCTGACTTCAAACAGCAAGAGCCCATCTCGGAACTCGGACAGCGTGTATCCCAGCTCGGGGTATTGCGCCACGAGCCGACGCTCGGCGCACTCCTCCACGGCATCATCCACGAGCTGCTGCGCAGCTTGTAGGAATGGGGCTGCGGCCTGACCGCTGTCTGCCACGAGCCTCGGGCCCTGAGCGTAGGGTATGTCACGCACGTAGAACGTACGCCCGCCCACCTCGGCAAATGGCTCTTTGGCGATGGAGTCGGGTAGTGGACTGCCAGGATGCTCGGTGATGTACTGTCGACTCCGCAGCAGCGCATCAGAATGTAGCTTAAGATCCGCCAGGCGTTGCATGGCACTGCGTAGCGCATGTTCTCCCTCTAGCACTATCCCGTCACGCGCAAAGCTGTTGCGTATGGTCTCCCGCGCGGCCTCAAAGCTCGGCACGGGTTGGTAGGCAATGCGCTTGAGCAGGTGGAGCCCGAACGGGCTGCGCACTATGGTCGACAGCTCACCGTCTGCCTTCAGCTCAAAGGCGGCCTGCGTGAACGTCTCGGGGTAGCGGCCCGTCGACACCCAGGGGAGCATACCGCCACGCTGCGATGAGCTGGCATCCTCGCTCTCTGCCTGCGCCAGCGCGGCAAAATCGGTGCCGCCCTGCGCCAGCCGACGGATAGAGTCGAGCTTCTGGTTCACCTTCGCCAGGTGGGCCGAATCGGCCTCCGTGGGCACTAGCTTCATGATGTGCGCCACCAGCATCTTACCCCTGGAGGGGCGATTGCCGTTGACGCGGATGATGTGATAGCCGAAGTTGCTCCGCACGGGCTGCGAGACGCTGTCCACCTGCGTGGCGTAAGCTGCCTGCTCGAAGGGGGCCACCATGGTGAACGCCCCGAAATAGCCCAGGTGCCCCCCGTTTTGTTGCGCCGACGGGTCGGAGCTGTACTGCCGGGCTAGGCTCCCGAAATCTTCTCCTGCCAGCACACGTTGCCGCACCTGCTGTGCTAGCGTGTAGGCCGCCAGCGTGTCACCCCCCTCGGGTACGGGGAGTAGAATGTGGCTTGCGTCCACCTCCCGCTGCATGCGGTCGTAGGCTGCGCGGTACATCTGCTCACGGCGCGCGCTATCTAGCAGGCGTGAGGCCAACTGGTAGTTGCGGTACTTCTCATACTCCGCCCTGAAGGCGGCCGAGGTGTCGAGCCCACGATGCCGAGCATCGAGCACCTTGAGGCGAAAATCGCGGTAGGAGTTCAGAAATTCCTCCACGCCCATCTGCTTCCCTTGCAGGGTGTAGGCGCGATTCTTCTCGAAAGCGTAGCGGAATGCCCCCTCGTGCACCGTGTCACTCCCCACCACCATGAGGGGGGCCGATTGCCCCACGGCGGGGAGCACCGCCCCAAGCAGGATGCCCAGAAGCAGCGCAGCGGCGTGTAAGTGTGGCCTACCCATATGCAGGTCTCCCTAGAGCGTTTTGCGTGAATAGTTCGGCGCCTCGCTCGTGATGGCCACATCGTGCGGGTGGCTCTCGAGCATGCCAGCATTGGTGATGCGCACGAATTTAGCCTCCTTGAGTGCCGCAATGTCCTTGGCCCCGCAGTACCCCATACCGGCTCGCAGACCGCCCATCAGCTGGTAGAGCACCTCGCTCAGCGTGCCCACGTAGGGCACACGGGCCGCAATCCCCTCAGGGACGAGCTTCTTGATGTCATCCTCCACGTCCTGGAAGTAGCGATCTTTCGACCCGTGCTGCATGGCCTCCAGGGAGCCCATCCCGCGGTAGGACTTGAACCTGCGGCCGTTGAACAGGATGGTTTCGCCGGGTGACTCCTCAACCCCCGCGAAGAGCGAGCCGATCATCACCACGTCGGCCCCCGCGGCGATGGCCTTGGCGATGTCGCCCGAGTAGCGGATCCCACCGTCGGCAATCACCGTCACGTCACTCCCCTTCAGCGCCTTTGCCACCTCGTAGATGGCGTACACCTGCGGCACACCCACGCCGGCAATGATGCGCGTGGTGCAGATGGAGCCCGGGCCGATACCCACCTTCACGGCATCCACCCCCACCTTGGCCAGGGCCAGGGCGGCTTCCCCCGTGGCGATGTTGCCCACCACGAGCTGGATGTTCGGATACTTGGTGCGAATCTCCCGCACCTTTTCTATCACGCCGCGCGAATGCCCGTGGGCCGTGTCGATGACAATGGCATCCACGCCCACCTTCACGAGCTCATCCACGCGGTCGATGGCATCAGCCGTCACACCTACGCCCGCGGCAACTAGCAGTCGGCCCTTCTCGTCCTTGCTGGAGAGCGGGTTGTCCTTCACCTTGGTGATGTCCTTATATGTGAGCAGCCCTTGCAGCCGCCGATTCTCATCCACCACCGGGAGCTTCTCGATCTTGTGACGCTGCAAGATGCTGGTCGCCTTGGCCAGATCCGTCTGTAGTGAGGTCGTCACAATGTTCTCTGAGGTCATCACCTCGCGGATGGGGCGGCTCATCGTGTCCTGAAACCGCAGGTCGCGGTTGGTGACGATGCCGATCAGGTGCTTCTCCTCGTCCACCACCGGAATACCCCCGATGTGGAAATCCCGCATCAGCTGTAGGGCGTCCCCCACGGTTTGGTCGGCGAGGATGGTCACCGGGTCGTAGATCATGCCGTTCTCGGCCCGCTTCACCTCACGCACCTCGTGGGCCTGGGCTGCGATGGGCATGTTCTTGTGGATAACACCGATGCCGCCCTCGCGCGCAATGGCGATGGCCATCGCCGACTCCGTGACGGTGTCCATGGCTGCGCTCACCACCGGGAGCGCAATGGGGAGGCCGCGCGTAAACCGTGAACGCAGCGACACCTCCCGCGGGAGCACCTCGGAGTAGGCGGGCACAAGCAGCAAGTCGTCGAACGTGTACCCCTCTGCGATCACTTTCTCCTGCATGAAAGACATAGCCCCACCCTTTAGGTCATACTTTGAAGGGCAAAGATAGCTAAAAATCAATGGTTGCACGATGAATGCGCAACGTCCGTGAAGCCAGCCCGCCTTCGCGTCCCCGACAGCCTGTCGCGCACGCGCCAACCACCCACCCGCGACGCACCAAAACCGTATTTTGTCTACCAAATTGGGACTTGATACGGCGTTGCTACGGCGAGGCTACGTTGTTGCCACCCATTTTCGTCCGCTGCTCCCTGCTCCCGGAGCTTTTTCTACTCCCATTTTCCGCTCCATTTCATTATATATTGCAGATGTTTTATCGGGTTAAAATTTGCAAAACGCCCCCTTCACTCCCGCAACATGATCCGCTCCCCTCTCGTTATCTATTATAACGATTCAATCCATTGCGTGGAGATATGATATGGAGAGTCGATTAAATCCATGGGGTGCTCGTGCGGCCCTTATGCTGCTGATCCCTATGCTCCTACTGGGGTGTGGGGGATGCCGGAAGCAGCGAAACCCCATCGAGGTGGTGCAGGGGGCCGATCTCACAAATCTGGCCGTGGTGGTGGCTTCGCCCGATAGGTTGCTTGGCATCGATACCACCACGTTTCAGGTGCGGGCGCGCATCCTCTGCCGTGAGATGCACATTGATAAGGCGGCCCGTAGCGCTAGCGGCGAGGTGATATTGGCGGATGACGACGATAATGGTAAGCTTTACGTGTTGGGCACCGATGGCCATGTGGCCCGCTCGGCAAGAATCGTCGCTGGGCCAAATTCCCCGTTCGTCTACGGGGATCTGGTGTGCGTGGGGAGCCGCTACTCTGCCAATGGTGGGGCGCAGCTCAATGTGTATAGCCTGCGCGATTTGCGCCTGCTCCGCAGGCATGCGGTGAAGGGGATACTCCTGCGCGAGGAGGATTTCTGCGGGGCAGATGGGAAAATATACACCTACTACAGCTACGAGCCATCTTCCCAGGCAGGACCGGTGGCATTCCCGGTGGTGATGGATGCTACCACCCTGGATACCACGCATATCCGGACGGGGGAGCTGTTTCAGGAGGAGTACAATGGTATCATCACGCTCAGCTTTGCGGCGCAGCGGCAGTGGCTTTTCATAGCCTCGGACAGTTACGTTGCGCTCTACAATCTCGAGGAGCGTCGGGTCGTGGCGCACCGTTCGCTGAAGGAGCTGCTCGAGCGCGTTGGACTTAAGGAGTTTGCAATTGCCACCAAGCCAGTCATAGCCGATGGGTTCGTGTACATGCTGTGCGCTTACAGTGAGCCTGGGAATGGGCGTACGATCTGCTGGGTGAAGTTTTCGATGGAGAATCTTGACATCGTGGAGGCCAAGCGGCTCTTTCAGGATGGGGGTGCATGGGCGGGGGCGGATGATTTCCTGACGTTTGGTCGCTTCTACGTGGTGGAGGCCAATTTGTGGGGGTTGTCCAAGTTCCGGGCAACGTTCATCGACATTCGCACAGGAGAAGTGGTGGCTAAAGTGGTGGAATCTCTGCGCAAGTAGCGAGCGTCTAGTCCGCTGATGTGTTCGTGGGAAGGTGCAGGATGATCCTCAAGGGCTATCTTGTGCCTTCCCGTATTTCGCAAGCTCCGTTTGTGCGGTCGCCGTCGAGTGCGTACCTTCGCGGGGCAGGCCGGGCAGTCTCGCTTCCCCGAGGGGGGCACCGCAGGGTGCGGCGTTGCAAGCGATCTTCAATTAGGGCACAGATTATGAGCTACGAGCAGGAACGGGGAGTGGAGAGTACAGGTGGGCAGCGGAAGCTCCTTGGCACTGTGCCAGACAGGTTGATGCTCATCACGCAGAGCGGGGGGCAGAATAGCTTGCCTGCCCAGATCGAGGGGTTCATGGAGGGGGGCGGTCAGCTGGTGCAGCTCCGCATCAAAGGGTACTGCGCACGCGGCTTGGAGAATGAGGCTCAGTGGGCTCGCGATCTGTGCCAGGAGGGAGGAGCACGCTTGGTGGTGAACGACTACGTGGACGTGGCCGCCGGCTGCGGAGCCTGGGGGGTGCACCTGGGGCTGGATGATATGCCGGTGGCGCAGGCGCGTAAGCGTCTGGGGCCCGACGTGGTGATAGGGGCCACGGCACACAATTTTCAGGAGGCTGTGGCTGCGGCTCAGCAGGGGGCTGATTACCTGGGAGTGGGCCCGTTGCGATTCACATCCACAAAGGATCGTCTGGCCCCCATCCTCGGCTTTGACGGGGTGGTTAGCCTGCTGCGCAGGCTCGATGAGGCGGGCATTAAGATCCCGGTCTACGTGGTGGGAGGGGTGGAGAGCACGGACGTGCGAGGGCTTATCCTGTCGGGGGCCTTCGGCGTGGCTGTCTCGGCGAGCATTGCCCTGGCAAGCGATCCGGCATTCGCCACGGATAAGTTCTTGGAGTCCATATATAAAGCGGTAAGGTGATGTTGCAGATCGGTTCGTACACCTTTACGTCACGCCTGTTCCTGGGAACGGGCAAGTTTGCGTCTAATGAGCTGATGCGTCAGGCCATTGAGGCCTCGGGCGCAGAGTTGGTGACCGTGGCCCTGCGTCGCGTCGAGGCGCGGGATGCGCAGGATCCCATGCTGACGCATATTCAGCTGCCAGGGGTGCATGTGATGCCCAACACGTCCGGGGTGCGCACGGCTAAGGAGGCTGTGTTTGCGGCTCAGCTGGCCCGTGAGGCCCTGGGGGTCGACCTGATCAAGCTGGAGATACACCCCGACCCGCGCTACCTCTTGCCGGATGGGGAGGAGACGCTGGCGGCGGCTCGGGAGCTGGTGAAGGATGGGTTTGTGGTGCTGCCCTATGTGGCGGCCGACCCGGTGCTGTGCAAGAAGCTGGAGGAGGCGGGCGTGGCGGCTGTGATGCCACTGGGGGCTCCCATCGGGAGCAACAGGGGGCTGCTGACGCGCGATTTCCTACGCATCATCATCGAGCAGAGCCGCATTCCCGTAGTGGTGGATGCGGGAATCGGTAGCCCTGCGCAGGCTTGCGAGGCGATGGAGATGGGGGCCGACGCGGTGCTGGTGAACACGGCAGTGGCGGTGGCGGATGATCCTGTGGCAATGGCCCGCGCATTCCGACTGGGGGTAGAGGCTGGGCGTATGGCCTTCGAGGCGGGGGTGGCCCCGGCGACCTTGCAGGCGAATGCCACGAGTCCGTTGACAGGATTCTTGGATCACCTAGAGTAAGGCTGGACGGAATCTGCTACCTTCGCGGGCGAATCTAGCGTAGCGACGTGGTACTATGAAATTCGAGGTGAATGTGAATGTGATGCCCCAGCAGGCGCTGCTCGATCCGCAGGGGAGGGCTGTGCAGAATGCAATGCTGCGAATGGGGTACGCTGGGGTACAGGATGTGCGCATCGGTAAGCACATCGTGCTGCATCTGGAGGCCGCGAGCGAGGATGTGGCCAGGCAGATGGTCAATGCGCTATGCGCGGGGCTCCTCTCAAATCCCGTGATGGAGGGCTTTGAGTATACCCTGCGCGTGTGCGAGGAGTCGCCCGCTACACGCTAGCTACCACGCTGCGTTCCCGGGAACCATGTATCTGCGCGTGGGCATTTTGCTGAGTGCCCGGGCTGTGGTGTGGCTTCTGTGGGGACGATGAGGGCGGTGTGTCACTGGTGCTGCCAGGCTATGCGACAGGCGTATGGCACTGCATGATGATCTGCGCGAGGGGACGGTCAACCTAGAGCGTCTCGTGGCGAGCAAGAAACCGCATCTGCTGCGCTGGGTGCCGCGGTGGGTCATGGCCTACCTGCGCCGCATCCTCCACCTGGAGAGCGTCAATCGTACCATTCAGGAGCACCCCGGGCTGATGGGGGTGGCCTTTGCCGATGTGGTGCTGGCTGAGATGGAGGTGACCTACCGCGTGGAGGGCCTCCAGCGCCTGAGCCCCGAGGGACGTTACCTGGTGGTATCCAATCACCCGCTGGGCGGCCTCGATGGCATGGTGCTCATCTCAGCCTTCGGGCATGCATTCGAGCAGATCTACTTCCCCGTCAACGATTTCCTGACGCTATTGCCCCAGTTCGCCGACATATTCCTCCCCATCAATAAGCATGGCGCGCAGAGCGCGGAGGCTGCCCGGCGACTGCAAGCGGCCTACGCATCGGATGCGCAGATACTCTATTTCCCGGCCGGGTTGTGCTCGCGTAAGCGCCGAGGCCGGGTGCAGGATTTGGCCTGGAAGGGCAATTTTGTGGCTAAGGCCGTGGAGTACCAACGTGATGTGGTGCCGGTGTATTTCGACGGGCGAAATTCTACATTCTTCTACAACTTGTCCCGCCTCCGCAGGGCCCTAGGGATAAAGGCGAACATCGAAATGATCTACCTCGTGGATGAGATGTACCGGCAGCACGGGGCCAATTTGAGCGTGGTGGTCGGGGAGCCGATCCCGTGGCAGACATTTCTAGGGCACGAGGTTAGCCGCACGGAGTGGGCGGCGCGGCTACGCCAGCAGGTGTATACTCTTGGGGCGGAGTGGCGTAGGCAAGCGAATTGTTAGCGTATGATGGAGCGCAAAGCTGGTTGGATTCTCGCCGCCGTGTGGCTGGTAGGGATTGTAGGGCTGATGGGGTGTGCAAGATTAACGGTGGTGCCCGTGGCGGGTTCCTCTTACCGTGGTACCCCTCTCACGGCGCAGGAGCTGTGCCAGGATCCGTTTGGCCACGGGCGACGGAAGGCCGACTTTGATGCCCAGCTGCCGTGCACTAAGGTTACACGAATGGTGAGTCGGAGCGAGCAGGAGCCTGGGCGTGCTGATACGATCTTCAGCTATGACTTCCCAGATCGCGGGGGCATTCGGCTCTATCAGACTTCGTTCGGGCAAGAGCTGTTTCTGACAGCCGTTATCAAGACGAATAAATTCCCGCTGCGTAACGGGCTGCGTGTGGGCCTACCGCTGGATTCGGTGCGCCGGTACATTGAGCTTCCTGGGGTGGTGGGCGATACGCTTAAGATCGCTGAGCCGGGTTGCCCGCACAATCTGTCCCTTCATTTCGGTGCCGATCAGCGTCTCCGATCCATTTTGATCTGGGCTACCAGGAGGTAATCTCTATCCTGCGTAGAATGGGGGTGGTATGGGTGTGATACCCGCTTCGCCCCGGATTTGCTGGACGTTGATGCGGTGTGCGTTCCCTGTGGGTGTTGGCACTAGCTCACTGAGGGAATGTACACGAGGTACTTCTCGTCGAAGTAGGGGTCGTGTAGCACATCGACGAGCGGCCACAGCTGAGGACGCTTCCCGAAGGGTGCAGCCTCTAGGCGCACAGCACCTCCCTTGTAGGCATATAGGCCCTGCCCCTCAGCAGTCGCATCGGTCATGCGTTGCAGCAGCGGTTTAGCCCATCGCCATAGCTGATCGAGAGGGGCCACGGCGCGTGCCACTACATGGGTGTAACGCTCGGTGAGCGTCTCTCCTCGGATCTGCGATATACGCACATTCTCTAGCCCGAGCTGCCGTGCAATATCCTCCACAATGCGAACCTTCTTGCCTATGGAATCCACCAGGTGGAATGACACCTGCGGATAGGCTATGGCCAGCGGGATCCCCGGGAATCCACCACCAGTGCCAAAGTCGAGTACTTGAGCACTCGGTGGCAGTGGGGCCAGAAGGCAGAGGGCCAGGCTGTGCACAACGTGGTGAAGCATTAGGTGCTCCACATCCTTTCGGGATATTAGGTTCACCTTTGCGTTCCATGCCTGGTACATGTCGGGCAGCTGCTCCAGGCGATCGAGTGCCTGGGCATCCAGCATGGGGAACAGGGCTGCGAGGTCGTTCCGTGTGCAGATCATTTGTAGCTGCTGCTGTCCTTTAGCAGGTCGTGCAACATCTCACGGGCTCGGAATAGCTGGGCCTTCACAGTGCCCATGGGTAGATCCAGCTCAATGGAGATCTCATCGTACGTGTATTCGGCGAAGTAGCGCAGGTACACTAGCCGGCGGTACTGCGGTTTGAGCTGCTCGATGAGCACCTTGATACGCTCAAGGCTCTGCTGGCGAATGAGCTTCTCCTCCGGGTCGAGCTGGTGGGAGACCAACTGTGGCGATTGCGCATGTGCCTCGGATTGCAAGCGAGGCGACACATCGTAATCGATGATGTTCATCTTCTTCTTCCGGATGAAGTCGATGCAATTGTTCGTGGCGATCTTATAGAGCCACGAGCTGAAGGCGTACCTGGGCACATACTGGTGGATGTTACGGAACGCCTTCCCAAAAGCCTCCATGGTCAAATCCTCGGCATCGCTCATGTTGCCCACCATGCGTAGGATGAGGAAATAGATGGAGTTCTTGTATTTCTCGTGGAGCTCGTGGAAGGCTGATTCATCGCCTTGCCGCGCCCTGGCGACAATGTCGAGGTCGACGAGAGCCTTCTCCGACAGATTGGGGTTTACCTCCATCGTGCAGGGGTGTTAGATGGATGTCTTCCTCGTTGCGGGCACAGGCTCAGAATGGGCGAGAGCCTGTCGGCAAGCCATGCGCCTGGGAACCACTTCGTGTCCTTCAGCCTGGCTCGGAGCATCAGGGCCAATGCGCCGTGTAGTAGACGTCGCGCCACCAGCAGGCCTACGGCGCAAAGGCCTAGGGGGAGACAGTACACCAGGCAAAGCACGATGCCAACCAGCATGAGGCTCTGCAATGTGGGCTCCAGGGCCAGCATGCCGCGGACACTCCATGGATACTTGCGGTGCGTAGAGCGTTGCTCCATCCGACGGTGCATGTAGAGATGCCACGTGGCAGGGCCTGGCAGCATGATGTGGCACAGCGGGGCCAGCACTACTGCAGTGTTGCTACGCTGAGCCAGCTGCCGCAGGAGCAAGTCGCCGTTATTGGTGGACAAGGGATTAGATTCGGCAAAACCCCCGTGGGCAAAGAATGCGCTCTGGCGTATAGCCAGGTTGCACATCTTGCCGATGAAGCATCGCCCCCACAGGGCTAACCCTATGCGCATGAGCGTGCGCCATCGCAGTAGGGAGCTCGCAAGCCGACTGGCAAAACTCGCCCCTGGAACAAGAGCCTCGTAGCCAAGCACCACATCGGTGCCTGGGCAGAAGCTGGTGGCCATGCCGGCAAGCCATTGCTGGCTGGCTGGATGACCATTCGCCTCGGTGAAAAGGAGCCACTCCCCTTGCGCCGCTTTGGCGCCCACGGTGAGGGATAGCATCTGGCCGCTCACAAACTTGTAACCCACGCCCACCGTGGTCGTGCGTAGGTGTGGGTACTGCTGGCGGAAACGCTCTAGGAGATACTTGCACTCATCATCGCCCGAGTCGTCCACCACTATCACCTCGTACGGGTCGTACTCTTGTGTTAGGAGGAGGGGTAGGGATTCCTCCAGGGCTTTAATATGCCCCCCCACCCGTAGGATGACCGAGACGAGCGGCTTGCCGGCCCCCATGGAGAGGGAGCGGGCTGCACGTATGGCCACAGGAATGTAGAGGCGGCACAGCACCACTGCGTCTACCAGGAAAAGTAGCACCAGCAGCGTCGCAGCTGCTAGCTCCCCCCACCCCCATTGCAGGCCCCGAAGCGCTATGCTATCCGGGACTGCCATCGGCCACGGTTGCTGATCATGACAAATACGAAAACCCCAATTCCAGAGGCCAAAGGTACGACGATTTCAGTAAATGGGCAAACTGATTTTACAGCGAAATCCCTAAGTGTACTGTGGTGTGCCGTTCGTCAAGCCGTTTGAGCCGTTCGTCAATTATCCGTGCGTAACCATACGGTGCTAGCACCCCCGAAGCCTCGGGCTGCTAGCATTGCCAGAGGCCCTGTGCATGATTCGTGCACTGGGCGCAACGTCCGCTCTGCGTCATGCTACTCCCAGCGTGTTCATGCACCCCCGTCAACCACTTCGCTCGAGAGCGTTACCTACCCTTGTGTCTCCTGCCTATATGGTACCTTGTTTTGCATAGTAGTGAAAGTTGTACTATATTTGCACCGTAAAAGAACTGTGTGGGCTACACTAATGAGGTTGAGCCATGAAACGTACAATACAAGCCAGTGTGGGAAGTAGGCTCCTCGTCTTGGAAGAGGATGCCTGGTCGGCACTCGATCGCTACCTAAAGCGGTTGCGAAGCGTGCTAATTGACCGAGATGAATCGCTCGAGTCGCTATCCGACGTCGAGATGCGTATTGCGGATTACCTGTGGGAGTGGCGTGCCGCCGGAGGCCAGGTGGTGCGCATGGAAGATGTGGAGCGGGCCATAGCGCTGATGGGGGAGCCCGACGAGATGGTGCCACCGCGTGAGCATGCGTCATACCAGGGGCGTATCACGCAGCGTAAACTCTTCCGCGATGGGCAGCGTCGTACCATTGGGGGTGTGTGCAGCGGGCTCTCATACTACTTCGGCATCGATGTGGTTGTCGTGCGACTCATCTTCGCCGGGGCGTTGCTCGTGCTGGGAGCCACGTTCTGGATCTATATCATCCTGTGGATCGTCATCCCTGGGACGAAGACGTATGCCGACCGTCTGGCGATGAAGGGGCTCCCGATCACGGCGGAGAACCTACGCCGTGAGGCCGAGGGTGCGTGATCACCATTAACCAGAGAAGGCCATGGAGATTATCAATCAGGAGCAAGTGCGCACGCAGATGCGGCGTGGCGTGCTCGAGCTATGCGTGCTATCCATCATCGCCGAGGGCGATGCGTACACCACCGACCTGGTGGAACACCTGAAGAAAGCTGAGATGATCGTGGTGGAGGGCTCGATATACCCGCTGCTGTCTAGGCTCAAGAACCAGAACTACCTGGCTTACCGCTGGGAAGAGTCGCAGCAGGGCCCGCCCCGCAAGTACTACAGCCTCACCGCCGCCGGGCGATCCTACCTGGCGATGCTTACTGAGGCCTGGCGTTCCATGGTGGAGTCAGTCAACTCCCTGCTAGTTACGCCTGAGGCTGATGCGCAGGCGGACGATGGGGAGGGACAATAATTAAACGTGCAGCGGTCATGGAAAACACTGTAGGGATAAGTCTAGCGGGTTACTCGTTTCGTGTGGAGCCCGCTGCGTACCAACGTCTCCGGGCCTATATCGATGAGCTTATCGCCACGTTTGGCACCTCACCCGAGGGGCGCGATGTGGTCGATAGCATTGAAGAACGCCTGGCCGAGCTTCTCTCCGAGCGGGTAGAGGGGGCGAGCGTCGTCATGCTCAGCGATGTGGCCATCGTCATTGCCCAGATGGGGGACGTGGGTGAAATGTCGGGTGAGCCTGCGCCGCAACCCACCGATACGCCTCGTCCCAGGAGGCGCACCCGTTTCTACCGTGATACGGAGCATCGTCTCCTGGGGGGCGTGTGTGCTGGTCTCACTGCGCGCATGGGGATTCCGTCCTGGGTGCTACGGCTCCTGTTCCTGCTCACACTCCCCCTCGGCGGCTTCAGCCTGCTGCTCTACGTGATACTCTGGCTCGCTCTGCCCCCGGCCGTCACAGCCAAAGAGCGTATGGAGATGCGGGGCCAGAGGCTCACCTTTGCCGGCTTACGCGATGAGGCCAGCAAGCAATACCAGTCGATGCGCGAGGCATACCGCGAGGGGAGACGTGCGTCACCCTCACTCACTGGGGGCCCCACCATAGTGGAGCGGGTGCTCGTGCTCTTTGCCACGGTGCTGCTGGGAATCATCCGAATCGTCCTCTTCGTGGTAGGCGTATGCCTACTCGTGGGAGGGCTGCTAGGGATGATGGGCTGCATCCTAGGATTCATCTTCTACATGAAGGGCGACGTGCTAACGTCATCGATGCTGCATGATGAATTCGAGTGGATCTCTCAGTTTATGGGAGCCCCACATCTCGTGGTGATACTCACCATGCTCATCGTCCTCGTGCCGCTGGGCTTTGCCTTCATCGGAGGATTGAGCTTGGTGGCCCGTGTGCGCATTCGCCTAGTGCCTTGCCTGGTGGCCGCCGGGCTATGGTTGACAGCCATCGTTGCGCTGATAGCTTGGTCGCTATTTGGCTTTATGGCGATCACTCCGGCCAATCATAGGATGCCCGCGCAGCAGTTGGAGGTGCAGGCTGGCGACACGCTGCGTGTGCAGTCGGATGCCCTGTTCCGTGCCGACTCCGAGTGGCACTACCACGGCCGCCAATCGTGGGTTAGCCGACTCTTCGACTTGGGCGAATGGCTCTCACGTCCCGCCAACCAGCGGCTGAACGTGGAGCTCCACATCACCCACGAGCCCCATGCTACCCTACAGGTGGTGAATTGCGCCGTGAGGCGTCAGAAGGCTCTGGCGCATGATGCCGCGAGGGCCATCATCTATGAGCCACAGGCCAAAGGGGACACGTTGTATTTACCCTCCAGCTTTGATGTGAACCAGGACTGGGGCCCCTCGGGGCTCGAGACGGTGGACGTGCACCTATACCTGCCCGAGGGCTCCTACCTCTGCATCGATAAGAATGCGGCGCCGCTGTTCAACTTCGCATTCTACATGTGCGGGGTCCGAACCAAGTTTGCCGATCAGTACCTGCGCGTCCGCGACGGATACCTCGAGCTGCCCAACGGGAAGCGACGCCTGCGCCTGGGCCGTGGGCCCGATTGGAATAAGCCCGACCCAGAGGATGATTAGATTCCACGCTGCTCTACCCATCTACGACGTGGTGTGAGGGGAGCATTCGGGCGTGTGCGGCTACGATGCGGGGGAGGTTAGAGCGTTACGGGCTCAAGCCTCCCCTGCCCGTCATCCGGGTTGAGGTACCACAGGTAGCCCCGTGGCGCCGGGTGCCCCATCTCACTCAGGAATGCGAGGTAGCGTTGCACCTGCAACTTGTCCTCATCCTTAGGGTGGGCAAATTTGAAGTCCACCACCAGCGTCTCATGCGGCAGCAACGACACGCGGTCGGGGCGGAATACGCTCCCATCGTGCGAGATAATTTCGCGCTCGGCCAGGTGCTGAAACTGGCCATCGAAGCACGGGCGAAGCTCCCCATGCTCTATGCTCATCGTGATGCTTGCGTGCAGACATTCTGCGGCTGCCTGTTCCAGGTGCCCACGCTGCGCGAGTTGCTCGAGAGCCGCCCAGAGCCGATCGGCACCCGCGTAGCCAGACAGGATCTCGTGCAGGAGCTCCCCGCGCTGCTGTCGCTGTTTGCGGATGCGAAGCTGATCGAAAGCCGTGCGCCGGGCCACCGTGATAGCCCTCCGGATGCGTAGTTTCGTGGTGGTGAATAGCTCATCGCCCGCCCGCCTACAGGCCGTGAGGTCAGCTCGCCGGACGTGCCCATCACTCGGGGCTGATGATGCGGAAGCATCGTGCGGCACCAGCTCGCCAATGGATCGCACCGTGGCCCCATGGACAATCTGCTGCGACGACCACTCGTAGCTCTCACAGGCCGGCTGCACGAATGCCTGGTAGGTGCCCCCCGTGTTCGCCTTCCCATCTTTCACCAGTATAAGCCGTCGCTTTGCGCGTGTGAATGCCACGTAGAGCAGGTTCAGCGAATCGATGTGCCGCATCCAGTGCTCCTGTAGCACCGTGAGCGCGAGGCTGGATCGGAGGGAATCCCCGCGCATTTGCGTCGGGAGTAGCATCTCGTCACCCCCCTCCGGGAATGGCCTGCCCCATAGCACCGTGCTATCGACCCGGGGACTGATGGGCCAGTCGATCTCGGGGCAAATCACCGTGTCGAACTCAAGGCCCTTCGATTTGTGCACCGTGATGACATTCACGGCGTGTTTATCCTTAGCCAGATCGAGTGCGCGCAGCGCGGGATCCTGCTCTGCGTAAGATGTTAGGAAGGCCTGCAAGTTGGGCGATCCGTCCCGCTGGTAGGCATGCACGATGTCGCGCAATGCCAGCACGTAGGGCCGCTCGCCGGGGGTGCTGGGGATGCACAGCCCCTGGGCAATGCCATCGAAGGCCTCCAGCAGCGGGTAGGTGACGAACTGCCGAAGCCACTCCCCGGCCTGCCGCAGGGGTTGACGTTCTTCCTCTAGCGGGATGCGCGCCCGTAGCGCGTCGAGTTCCCCCATGCACTCGGCCAGATGCCGCTCGAGTAGGGCCCTATCCACGGGGCTGTCGAGCCCACCCACCACGCGCATGGCAGCAAGCAGCACCTGCACGTCGGGTGAATTGTCCACCAGCAGCGCATCCTGACTCACCACGCTGTAGGGGTCCTTAGCCCGGGCCTGCCCATGCGCCAGCAGGGCATCCACGTACGTCGAGGCCGTGGATCGGCGGCGCACCAGCACGGCGATGTCACCAGCAAGCACCCCCAGCTCGTCTATCAGGTAATCGATGCGAGCCATCGTGTACGCCAGTGCACCAGGCACCGCGGGGGATTCTTCCTCTTCATTTTTTTGTGATGATTCCACGGCCTCAGCTGGCTCGGCAAGCTCCACGTAGCCTACCTCACTCGTGGGCCTGTGGGGGATCTGCCGAAGGCTGCTGAAGGCGGATTCCTGTAAGCGAATGAAGGCCTCGAAGTCGCGTTGGGCCGCATCGCGCAGTGCCTCGTCGGGTGGTAGGCTCTGCATGAACTCGGCGCACAGGGACGACAGTTGCGCCACGGCAGCCTCGAAGAACCGGTTGTTAAATTCCACCACGGTGGCTGCGCTGCGGTAGTTGTGCGTCAGCGTGGCCCGCTCGCACCCGAAGGTGGCCTCGAAGGCCTGGGGAATCTCATCGGCCAGTAAGAGCCAGTCGCCGCCCCGCCAGCGGTAGATAGCCTGCTTCACATCACCCACCAGCATGGCGAGCCCTCCCTCGGCGAGACTGTTCTCCACGAGGGGTTGCAGCAGCGACCAGTGGACGCGCGACGTGTCCTGAAATTCGTCGATCATCACGCTGTCGTAGCGTGTGCCCATGCGCTCGAAGATGAACGTGGTGTCATCCCCATGCGCCAGGTCGCGCAGTATGACGGTGAGGTCATCCGGCAGCAGCATGCGCCTGCGGCGTGACACGGCCGTGATGTACCCCCGTAGCGTGGCTAGCACTGACATCTGCGGCAGCAGGGCCATAGCCTGGCAGCAGGTGTTGTAGACTGCGAGGTGCCGATCGAGGTACTCGATTAGGGCCACGTAGGGTTCGAATAGGCTCTCCTGCACTAGCTGTTGAAGGTGAGCCCCCTCGGCCGATTCCCGTTGCTTCTTGCTGAACCAGCGATCGGCATCAAGGCTTGCATCCCGCATCCGTTTCGATACCCCCGCGCACGTCTTCCCATCCCGTATCTGGCGCATTACGTTCGTCAAAGCCACCCAGTGCGAAGTCTGTCCGTAGGCAAAGCTCTCGGCGGTGAGGCCTGCGTCCCGGAGTTGCACCTCCAGCGGGGTGTAGAGTTGGAGAAGCCCCTCCTGCAAGGCTTTCATCTCGTCGGTCAGGTGCTGATGTAGACCGGAGATGCGCTCGATGGCAAAGAATGCATGGCGTTGAGTCGCTGGCAGGAGCTGAAATGCTGGCTGGAAGAGCTGCGCGGCTTGCCCCATCAGCGACTTGCGAAACACCCAGCTCTTCCCTGCGGCGGTGCGCGTGTGCGCCAGCGAGAGCAGCCATTGGTACGTGTCCGTCTCCTCCTTCAGCTCCCCCAGGAGCTGGTCGGTGGCCTCGCTTAGCACCTGTTGCCGGTCGAGGGTGATGCCCACCTCGGCATGCATGTGTAGCTCCCACAGCAGCGTCTGCGCCATCCGCTGTAGAAAGCTGTCGATGGTGCTCACCGATAGGCTCGAGTAGTTGTGTAGCAGGGCGGTGAGGAGTAGGGCGGCCCGTGTGCGTATCTCGTCGGCTGGCAATCCCGACGTGTGGGCCAGATCGGCCAGCATCGGGGCCTCTGCGCTTTGCGCCATGGCGTGTAGCGTGCCCAGGAGTCGCTCTTTCAGCTCGCCCGCAGCCTTGTTGGTGAAGGTGATGCACAGGGTGCCAGCCAGCCGACGCAGGATGCCGCGGGGGGAGGGATTCCATCCCTCGTGGCACAGGGCGTGCAGGAGCAAACGCTTCACCAGCGTGTACGTCTTGCCCGAGCCTGCCGAGGCGTTGTAGATGATGAGCTGTGATGCCTCGTCTGCCTGCCAATCCATGATGCTTCCCGTGCCGGTGTACGGCAAAGGTACGATCCTTTCGCCCGTGCCACAGCCAGGCCGTCTCGGCCTGGCCCCCGCGGCCCCTGCACCCAACTCACGACGTACCATCAACGCATCAAGTCCGTATTTCCCCCGCCAAATACGGACTTGATACGGCGTTGGTGTACCGATTCCACGCTTTCAGCAACCCGTGCGGCGCATCGGCCCTCATCCCCGACGATGCGATGCGGATAGTAGGTTTTGGTGTAACTTTGAACCTGAGGCACAGGGTTAGCCTCTGCGCGACCCATTCGCGGCAAGCAATTTCAATGGGGGTGACAAGGGTGATATGGCAAAGAAGGAAGTAAGGACTGATCTCTGGGTGTACGAGCTGCTGAAGGAGGCCAATCTCAATCTCACGCCTCAGGGCTGCGACTTACGGGAGGTGGACGAGGCCCTGCGCACTGCCTCCAAGGCGCAAACGGGGCATGCGGGCTACCCCGAGTACTGCGGCGCGGTGAAGGATTTCCTCCTCGTCATCGAGGATAAGGCCTCGCTCAGCCAACACCTCCTCCGGGATGCGCATGGGGTGCTGGCGCAGGATGTGCGGGCGGTGAAGGATTACGCGGTGAATGGGGCTCTCTTCTACGCGTTGCACCTGGCGCAGAACACCACCTACCACAAGGTGCTGGCCATCGGCGTCTCGGGCAATGAGAAGCATCATCGCATCACGCCGCTGTTTGTTAACGATCGTGGCGATTGGGAGGAGCTGCCCGATGTGGAGACCTTCATCTCGTTCAGCGAGGCTAACATCGATGAGTATTACTTCAGGGAGATCCTCAGGGAGCCGACAGATGTGGAGCGGACCACGGCGGCCATCCTCAAGGATGCAGAGGCTCTCCACAACGATTTGCGCAATTATGGCAACCTCACCACCGAGCAGAAGCCGCTCATCGTGTCGGGTATCATGCTCGCGCTGCGCGAGATAGAGCATCGGACATTCTCGATAGACTCCCTCATTGGGGATTCTGTCAAAACGGATGGCCAGAAGATCTACGAGGCGATCGCAAGCAACCTCTCCCGTGCCGATGTCACGCCTGAGACCAAGCGCGACAAGTTGCTCAGCCAGTTCGCCCTCATCAGGGACACCACTAAGATCAACGAGAAGGATGCCCACCTGGGCAAGACACCCCTGAGGCACTACGTGGAGTTCCTCTACGAGAGCGTCTACAAGAACATTCGTTACCGAAGCTCGGCCGAGGATTACCTGGGACGCTTCTACGGTGAGTTCATGTCCTACTCCGGCGGCGATGGGCAGACTTTGGGCATTGTGCTCACGCCGAAGCACATTACCGAGCTCTTCTGCGACCTGGTGCAGCTCCGACCCACTGACAAGGTGCTCGACCCGTGTTGCGGCACAGGAGGCTTCCTCATTGCCGCCATGCACAAGATGGTGGGTCAGACGGACGACGAGACGCAGCGGCGTGACATCCGGCGCAATCGCCTCTTCGGTGTGGAGCTACAGCCCTACATGTTCGCCATTGCTACCACCAACATGATCCTGCGTGGCGACGGGAAGAGCAATCTGCACAATAGCGACTTCCTGAAGCTCAATGCCAGCCAGCTACAGCAGAAGGGGTGCACGGTGGGCATGATGAATCCGCCCTACTCGCAGGGCTCCAAGCGAAACCTCGACCTGTACGAGATCCGATTCACCGAGCACCTGCTCGACTCCCTCGTCGAGGGGGCGCGGGCGGTGGTCATCATCCCGCAGTCGGCCGTCACGGGCAAGACCAATGAGGAGAAGGTGATCAAGAGCAGCATTCTGCGCCACCATACGCTCGAGGGGGTGATAACACTCAATAAGGACACGTTCTACCAAGTGGGGACTAATCCCTGCATCGCAGTCTTCACGGCAGGGGTGCCGCACGCAAAGGATCACCGGAGCAAGTTCATCAACTTCGAGGATGATGGCTACGTGGTCAGCAAGCATGTGGGACTAGTGGAAACAGCTAGCGCCAAGGACAGACGGCAGCATTTGCTGGATGTGTGGTTCGGTCGCATCGAGGCTGAGACCCGATTTTGCGTCGAGACCACCATCGAGGCTGAGGATGAGTGGCTGCACGCCTTCTACTACTTCAACGATGAGATACCCACTGAGGCCGACTTCGCGAAGGTGATGGCAGATTACCTCTCGTTCGAGTTCAACATGCGCGTCCACGGTCGGGGCTACCTGTTCGGCGATGGGGAGGAGGGAGCGGATCATGCTTAGGCTCGACGATAGGGAGTGGAGGGTGTTCCATTTTAAGCAGATTTTTGATATTCGAAATGGCTTCTACAATAAGAAGCCGCCATGCATAGCTGAAGGAGTCATTCCATTTATCGGTGCGTCTGATTCCAACAATGGGTTTACAGGGTTTACAACACATGATCTCATAGAGGCTAATTCCAAAGTAGGATATGGGACGAACGAGACAATTGATAAGAAGCTTTTTGAAGGAAACGCAATTTGTGTGACCAATAATGGATCCGTGGGGTATGCGTATTATCAGAAACACCGATTTACTTGTACGCATGACGTGAACCCACTGTATCTGAGAGGGCGTGAATTGAATTGCTACTTGGCAATGTTCTTGATTTGCTGTATCGAGCAGCAGAGAGTTTGTTTTGCTTACTCCAGGAAATGGCGGCCTGCAAGGATGGTGAAATCCAAGTTGATATTACCCGTCACAGCCAGCGGTGAGCCCGATTGGGCCTTTATGGAGGAGTACATGCGCTGGCAGGAGTCGCAGGTGGCCGTTGAGCAATTATCTTGTCAACAGATGAACGTAGAGGATGCGAATGTGGAGTGTCAGTTGCAAACCGTTTGCTGGGAGCCATTTTATCTCACTGACATCTTCACGGAGATACAGCGTGGCAAACGGCTTAAAAAGGCCGATCACGTGGCGGGCAGCACGCCGTATGTTTCATCCACCGCATTGTGCAACGGAATCGATGGATTCATTGGCAACGCCAAGGGGGTGAGGGTATTTGAGAATTGCCTGACGCTAGCGAATAGCGGCAGCGTGGGCAGCACCTTTTTCCATCCTTACGCATTCGTAGCCAGCGACCACGTGACGCAGCTCCGTAGGCCCGGCCTCGATAAGTACGCCTACCTCTTCCTGGCTACCCTAGTGGGTCGCATCGCCGGGAAATACAGTTTCAATCGGGAGATCAATGATGAGCGTATCCAGCGCGAGAGGATTCTTTTGCCCGTCAATGCGCATGGTGAAATAGATTTTGCCTTCATGTCCTCCTTTATGCGCCAGCTGGAGATGCGCGTGTACTCTGGCACCCGACCTATGCTACGGGGTGGAGTAGTATTTGCCTGACTGATTAGGCTTTTGGCGCGATTCATGGCCCAGGGGACTTGGCTGTAGCCGGGCGGGTGAATATGGAAATGCTGCTGGGTCGCCCGTTGGTGATTCAGTAAGCGTCTAACGGAGTTACTTTCTTTACGTAACTTTGTACCACCGTGGTACTTCCGTGCGTTATGGTATGCGGGTGCTTAGGTTTCGAGGCACCCACCGATGACTGCGCATGGTGCCCACTCCAAATTGTCCCTGAGTGAAACGTATTCTGCTGATAGCGGCCCCGCTGATTGTCCTTCTGGGTGCCATCCTGTTCGTGGCGCCACGGATCCGGAGCCAGGGGGAGGTTAGCGGCATGGCCCTACACCTGCTGCCGCCCGATGCGATGATGCTCGTGCGCATCAATGCCTGGGCGGGGGTGGATGAGGCGTTTCGGGATGGAGATGGGCTGCTCGCCTCGCTGGTCGCCACCGGGCGTGATGCGTGGATTCGCCTGCTCGTGCACCGGTTGGATTCCCTGGCTGAGTCTGGCTCAGGGCGCATGGATGCATGGCGGCGTGGGGAGGGCTTCCTGGGGGTCTATGCCGAGGGGCGAGGCGATGAGGCTAGCCTCCTGTCACTTCAGCTCACGGAGTCGGGGCTCTCCACCTCGCGCATGGTGGGTGCCCTGTTTGCCGATGCGCAGCAGGTGCGCCAGTTCGACTACGAGGGCACTACCATAGCCGAGTGCGTCCTGGGCGATCGGGCCACCCCCGTGCGTTGCTACGCAGCGGTACGTGGGAAGGTGGCTCTGTGGTCGAGCTCCAACATCCAGTTGCAGCGAGCCCTTCGGCGTGGGCCTCATGACGCGAGCCTGCTAGGGGAGACGAGCTTTCGTAGCCTGTACGAGTCGGCTGATGGCCGGCGGCCTGTCAACCTTTTTATGCGCGCAAAGGATGTCGGCTCCCGGCTAGGGCCCTACTTCGTGGGCAGCTGGCGAAAGATGATGGAGCGTAGCGGAGGCTGGACGTCGTGGATTGCATTTGATGTGGACGACACGAGCGCATCGCTGGGGCTGCTGGGCGAATCACGCTTTTCCGATTCGCTGAAGTGCGCAGGGGATGCCATGCGTCAGCTACGACCTGTGGAGATGGCCGTGGCATCGGTTTTGCCATCCACGAGCGCATTCTTTGTGCGGTGGGCTGCTGGGAGCGGTGAGGAGCTTGTGCAGTTCCTCCGCTCGGGGAATTCCCCTGCGGCTAGCGAGCCTTCCTCCACGAGCAACAAAGGGGTTGAGGAGGCCTGGCAGCTGTTGCAGTCGGTTTGTAGCGGGGAGCTTACCCTGGCGTTGATCAGGGGAGATGCCAGCGCACCGACATTCTGGGCCGTGGTGCTGTCGAGTGAGAGCCCTAGCGAGGCCGTGTCGGCACTGGGGCAATACAGCGCAGCGCATGGTGGTGAGGGGGTTTCTGCGGGCGATATACATCGCTTTGCCCAGCGTGATATGTTCCGTAAGCTTTTGGGCGACTGTTTCCCGGGCGATGTGGCCGCGCGCTGCGTGGCCTTGGATCGCTGCGTGGCTTTCTGCGCGAGCGTCGAGGGGGCTCGCTATCTCCTCTCCACCGCTCACCGCAAGCAGACGCTGGCCCGGAGCGAGGGCTGGGAGTCCATGCTACCTCGCCTGCAATCCAAGTGTAACTATATGCTCTACGCCGATCTGGCCTCGGCACCGCAGTGGGCTAAGGGCCTCATGGAGGGGGCTCTATTTGGTGGCAAGACGCTAGTTTCTCGGCTGGCCACTGGGAGCACACGCGTTGCCTTTCAGGTGAGCGGAGCGAGCCATAATCTGTTCTACAACCTCACGTGCGATCGTTCGACAGTGGCCGATGTGGGCCATTCCACGGTGTGGGAGGCGGGGTTGAAGGCCCCGCTGACGGGGCGCCCTATGCTGGTGAAGAGCCACAGGGCTAGCGATAACCTGATCCTTGTGCAGGATCGGGATGGCGGCCTCTACCTCATAGGCGGCGATGGTGCCACGCTGTGGTACCGAATGCTCGGGGAGCCCATCCTGGGTGATGCGGTGCCAGTGGATTGCTATCGGAATGGCAAGTGGCAGTACGCCTTTGCCACACGGAGCAAGGTCTGGGTGATCGATTACGATGGTAACACCGTGGAGGGGTTCCCATACGCCCTCCCCGCTCCAGCTGCAGGGCCATTGGCCGTGTTCGACTATGCCGGGAATGGTGACTATCGATTTGTGGTGCCATGCACCGATCGCCAAATAGCCCTGGTGGATGCCCGCGGACGGCGCAAGGGCGACTTTCATCCGAAGCCCATGGAGTCGGCCCCCACGGGCCCCGCGCTGCATGTGCAGTTTCAGGGGATGGACTTCATCGTCCTGAGTGATGCCAACCGCCTTTACTTGCTCAATCGTAAGGGTGAGGAGCGTCTACGTACATCCGAGCCTGTGCGTAAACACGCCTGCTCCCCCATCGTGCCGCATGGTGGCGGGGCGGGTACGTTAATGCTGCTCGACGCTGAGGGGCGCATTTGCAGCGTGTCGCTACGCGATGGTAAGGTGGTGCGCTCAGCGCAGCTTGAGGGCTGGGAGGGATGTGAGGCAATACACTTCGAGTCCGCTGCGGGTAGTGGTCAGGCGCGTTGCCATGTGGTGATGGGCTCCCGGGTGCGAGGCTACACGCAGGCCGGAAAGCGTATCTACGAGGTACGCATGGAGGGTGCCCTGGCCCCTTGGATCAAGGGCTTCGACTTTGGTTCGCGTGGGATGCTGATGGGGGTCTGCGCTGCCGAGTCTGGGCGTGAGATGCTGCTGGACGGGAACGGTAAGATACGGGCCGAATTCCGAGGCGATACCCCCTTCAGCATTGGTCGTATAGACAAGAGCGGCCGCCAGCTCCGCTTGGTGGCTGGCGACCGCTCGTCAATACTGGTCTACGGGGTCAATATCCCGTAGGGTCTCAGGCCTCTACTTGATGACTACTACCAGGTAGCGTGAAGCGCGCCAGAACTGATCCCGATTCAGGATCTTGATCTTCTCCACTGCACCCTGGGCATTCTGCACTAGCTCGTAGCTGCCTGTGGGGTGTGAAGTGATGATCTGCACACCCTTCTTGGTGGCGTAGATGGGTATCTCGTCGGTCTCCTCAATGCTAACCCGGGTGAAGTAGCTGGTGTCGAAGTCGCTCTTGAGCTCATTGCTCTTGCCGATGCCTAGGAAGCCGCCCGAGCTGGTGATAACCCCATTCTCGACGAGCTCTTTCTTAGAGCCAAAGGCGTACCAGGCCTCATTGAGGGCTGCATGCTGTTGGCTCACGCGGTCGGAGAGCTGGCGGTTCGTGGAGTCTAGGTTGGTGACCACCAGGTTCAGCGAGTCCACCGAGAAGTTGAGCGTCTCGAGGTTGAGCTTCAGCCGGTTTACCATGGAGTCGCGCTCTTCAATGTTGCGCTGTGCAGCCTGGAGCATACGCTCGAACTCCGCCACCTGAAGATTCGACTTCTTGAGCTTCTTGGTGAGTGAGGCAATGGTGCTCCGGTTCTTCGCCATGATCTCATTGATAGCAATGATCTCTTGTGAGATGCGCTCCCGGTCGTCACCAGCGATCTCTCCGGTCTGCTTCATCTTCACGTCAGCCCCGATGCTCTGCTCCTTCTGCTTGATGAGGGCCAGGTTCTGCTCAATGTCGCTGAGTGAGCTAAAGAACTCGTTGATGGTGCGATCCTTCTCCTCCGATTGAGCTGCTAGCGAGTCGATTTGCGACTGGAGCTGGGCGATGCGGGTCTCATCCTGATTACACCCCCAGAGTAGGGCCGTGGCCAGCACGGCGAGTACAAGTGTCCGTTTCATGAATGTGGTAATTGTGTTAGTATTCCGATCCGTTTATCATTGCAAGGCGGCCGAGTCCCGCTGGGTTATGGCGGAAGGCACGCTATCTTTTCGAGGGACGGGTGGGGTAGACCTAGCTGGAGGCAGAGCTGGTGCGACGTTAAGAACGTATGCCTCCATGGCTTTATTGCTTACCGAATCGTTGAGGTACTGCTCGATCATTAGCCCTGCAATGGGGGCTGCCCAGCGTCCTCCGAAACCGGCATTCTCCACGTAGACGGCAATGGCAATGCGCGGCTCATCGCGTGGTGCGAAGGCGATGAACACGGAGTGATCCTCACCATGCGGGTTCTGCGCTGTGCCTGTCTTGCCGCACACGTCATGTCCAGGCACCCTGGCACGCCAGCCCGTGGGGCCAAGGCTAAAGTCGGCATTCACAGCCTGGTACATGCCCTCTACGATGGGGGCGTATAGCGATGAGTCGATGCCCGTGGAGTGCCGCTCGGGTGTAGTCCACACCGTATCTTGGCCCGCGAGGTAGCGCACCAGGTGTGGGGTGTAGTAGTAGCCCCGGTTGCCGATGGTGGCCGCCAGGTTGGCCATCTGTAGCGGGGTGGTGCCCAGCTCTCCCTGCCCGATGGAGAGCGAGATGAGCGTGAGTGAATTCCAGCCTCCCTTGCGGAAGAACTTGTTGTAGAACTGTGTTGTAGGCACGATGCCATTTAGCTCACCGGGCAGATCCACCTGTAAGCGTTGCCCGAAGCCGATCTGATGCACCCGTTTCGACCAGGCCTCGTAGGCCTCCTCGATGTTCGCATACTTGGGGTTGTCGAGCGTGTGGCGAAATACGTGGCAGAAGTACGTGTTGCACGACATGCGCACGGCCGCCGACAGGCTACTGGCGTAGGGGTGTATGTGGCATCCCACGCCGCGCCCCACGGGGTAACGTCCTAGGCACTGGTAGCCGGTGCCCGGGTATACCACCTGCTCTTGTAGCCCGATGAGCCCGTTGACCACCTTGAAGGTCGAGCCCGGGGGGTATAGCGCCATGATGGGGCGATTGAAAAGAGGCTTGAGCGCATCGGCATTCAGTGCCAGGAAGTTTTGCGATCGCTGGCGACCCACGAGCAGGTTGGGATCATAAGTGGGGCTTGACACCATGGCTAGAATCTCGCCATTACGGGGATCCAGGGCTACAATGCTTCCGATGCGTCCCTGCATGAGTTGCTCCCCATACATCTGGAGGGTCAGGTCGAGCGATAGATGCAGGTTAGCCCCAGCCTGCGCTATCGTGTCATATTGGCCCCCGGCGTAGCTACCCTTGATGCGGTTGTGCACATCCACCAGGTAATTCTTTACCCCACGCCGACCGCGGAGTTGCTCCTCGTAATACTTCTCGAGCCCGCTGATGCCAATGTAATCCCCGGGCTTGTAGTAGGGGTTCTTGAATGTGGTGCGCTCGTCCACCTCGCCCACGTACCCCAGGAGGTGTGCCGCCACGGGCTTAGGGTAATGCCGCAGGGTGCGAGGCTGCGCGAAAAAGCCAGGGAATTTGTACAGATGCTCTTGCAGTCTGCCAAAATCAGCCGATGACATCTGCTTGAGGAACAGCGACTCCTTGTAGCGTGAGTAAGCCTTTGCGCTCTTGAGCAAGGAGACCAGCTGCTCGTGCGTGATACCCAGCAGGGCGATGAATTCAGCCGTGTCGAAAGCCTGCACCTGCGAGGGGATCACCATCAGGTCATAGGCCGCCTCGTTGTACACCACCAGTTCACCCCGGCGGTCGTACACGATGCCTCGGGCTGGGTACTGCGTGATGCGGCGTAAGACGTTGTTGTCGGCCGACAGCTTGTAGTCGGGGGTCAGTATCTGGATGTAGAACAGCTTGGCGAGAATCGCAAGGACTACCGCTACGAATAGACCACAGACTGTGAGCCGCCGATCGAGTTGTACAGCCACGCCTCGTGTTATCGTTCTCGATGCCCAGCGTGGACAAAGAGTTGAATGAGCAAAATGATGGCCGTGGTGAGCAGGGTGCTCCCCACTATCTGGGTCAGCAGCACGTCCAGGCGGGGGTGGGGTGTCGAGGCCAGGATGAACAGTGCGGCGTGGTGCAGGCCCACGAGGATGAGTGTGTATTGCAGGGTCCAGCCTATTCCCATGTTACGTAGCGTGGGCACCACGTCCTCTGCGTGGTTGAATCGGGCACGAAGGTTCCCCACCAGGTAGGGGCGCACGAAGGCTAGCAGCGTGCATGACGCAGCGTGCAGCCCTGGTGTGGAGGCGAACAGATCCACGGCCAGCCCAAGCAGGAATGCAACTACTAGCCCAGCCGTGACGCGGTATTGCGATGGGAGTAGCAGCAGGGCAATGACGTAAGGATATGCCACCACGCGGCCCCACAGCTCGATGTGGTCGAAGAGGAGCACCTGCCCTGCCAGGGCGACTACGAGCAGGAGGAATACGTTTCTGCTACTCTGCATGGCTTGGGGTGTTGCCCTGTAGGGAGTCGAGCTCGGCCCGATGCCGATTGTCCAGTATCACCACGTTTTGCAGCCGTTTGAAGTCCGTGGCGAGCCGGATGCGCGCCGTGCTGAAGTCACCCCCACGGTTCTCCACCGATTCCACCACGCCTAGCAGCAGGTCGGGAGGGAAGATGTTGGAGAACCCGCTGGTGACCACCGAGTCGCCCAGCCGTATCTCGGCGTGGTGTGGAATCTCGGTGAGGAGTGCGGTACGATAGTCGCCACCGTCCCAGGCCAGCGAGCCGAAGTAGTTGCCACGTTTCAGCCTGGCCGAAATCCTAAAGTCAGTGTTGATGAGGGATATGGCCCGGGCGTAGTGCGTCGTCACCGCCACCACCAGCCCCGCCACGTTGCCATGGGAGAGCACCGGCATCTGCGGGGCCACCCCGTGGAGTGAGCCCCGGTTTAGAGTGAAGAGGTTGTGCTGCTGGGCCACCGTGTTGTGCACCACCCGGGCCGCAATGCGCTCGTACTGGAGCGAATCGATAGTCAGGGGTGATTGTAGCAAGTCGGCCACGTTCTCCACCCGGCGTAGCGCAATCTCTAGCTGATTGCGCAGCGCAATGTTCTCATTCACCAGGGCCAGGTTCTCCTCGCTCAGGTGTGCGTAGTCCGCCAGCGTGGCGAAATGCTGCTGTAGGCCTATCTGCACGGTGCGTAGCCGAACCGACAGATTGGCCTTCAGCGCAAGGGTCGTGTTGAAATACAGGAACAGCGCAAGGGCTTCCAGAATGACGAACAGCAGCGGATACTGGTAGCGCTTGAGAAATCGGAGGAGAGAACCCATGGGGTTACCTCATGAGGTATGCTGGGCTGTGTTCGACATTCTTGAGCGCAATACCTGTGCCACGCGCCACGGCATGGAGCGGATCCTCGGCCACGATGAAGGGGATCTTAATCTTATCCGAGAGCCTGCGGTCGAGGCCCCGTAGCAGTGCTCCGCCACCAGCCAGGTAGATGCCCGTCCTCACGATGTCCGCGTAGAGCTCCGGTGGTGTCTGCTCCAGCACGCTTAGCACGGCCGTCTCGATCTTGCTGAGCGACTTCTCCAGGCAGTGCGCAATCTCCTGATAGTTCACTGGTACCTGCACCGGGAGAGCCGTCATCAGGTTGGGCCCATGCACCACGAAATCCTGCGGCGGGTCATCCAGGTCGGCCAGCGCGGCACCCACGGCGAGCTTGATGTCCTCCGCCGTGCGCTCACCAATCTTGATGTTATGCTGGCGGCGCATGTAGGCCTGTATGTCAGCCGTGAGCCCATTGCCGGCAATGCGCTCCGACTTGTTGCACACGATGCCCCCGAGGGCGATCACCGCGATCTCAGTCGTCCCACCTCCGATGTCCACCACCATGTTACCCTGCGGCTGTCGCACATCGATTCCGATGCCAAGCGCAGCAGCCATGGGCTCGTAGATCATGTACACGTCGCGCCCGTCGGCCTGCTCCGCGCTGTCGCGCACGGCGCGGATCTCCACCTCCGTGCTCCCGCTCGGGATGCAGATGACGATGCGCAGGGTGGGCGAGAAGAACCGGTGCCGCTTGTTGATCATCTTGATCATGCCCCGGATCATCTGCTCCGCCGCATCGAAGTCGGCTATCACCCCATCACGTAGGGGGCGAATGGTGCGTATGTCCTCATGCGTCTTGCCCTCCATTTGGCGGGCCACCGTGCCGCATGCCAGCAGTTTGCCCGTAGACGTATCCATCGCCACGATGGAGGGCTCGTCCACCACTATCTTATCATTGTAGATGATAATGGTGTTCGCCGTGCCCAGGTCGATGGCCAACTCCTGCGTGAAAAAAGAGAATAAGCCCATAAGTGGTCGCTTAGCCTTTTAGTGTTTAAAGTGGCGGTGTCCCGTGAATAGCATCGCAATGTGGTGCCCATTGCAGGCCTCGATGCTCTCCTGGTCGCGTACAGATCCGCCGGGTTGAACAATGGCAGCTATGCCGTGCTCGGCCGCCAGGGTCACCGAGTCGCGGAATGGAAAGTAGGCATCCGAGGCGAGCACTGCCCCGCGGAGCGTGTGCCCGAATCGTTGCGCCCGATCGATGGCGTGTTGCAGGGCATCCACCCGGCTCGTTTCACCCGCACCCACCCCAATGAGACGGCCCCCATGCGCTAGCACGATGGCGTTGCTCTTGCAGTGCTTTACGGCCCGATTGGCCAGTAGCAGGTCGGCCAGCTGGGCCGGGGTGGGGGCCACGTCGGTCACCACCTCCCCCAGCGGCAAGTCGTGACGGTAGTTGTCCACCTCCTGCACCAGATACCCATTGAGCGCGGAGCGCACAGAGACTGGTGACAGCGAAGCCTCGCCCCGCCGAAGGAGTATACGATTCTTCTTCTGCCCGAGTAGGGCCAGGGCCTCCTGCGAGAAGTCGGGGGCCAGACACACCTCGAAGAAGAGCTCATGCATGCGCTCGGCCATCTGAGCCTCGATGGGGCCATTGGCCAGAATCACCCCCCCGAAGGCCGAGGTGGGATCTGTGGCCAGCGCTCCCTCCCAGGCCTCTAGTAGCGTGGCAGCCGTTGCCAGCCCGCAGGGGGTGCCGTGCTTGAGGATGGCCACCGTGGGGGCCTCGAACTCGTCGATGAGCCCAATGCCCGCATGCAGGTCGAGCAGATTGTTGTATGAAATCTCCTTGCCGTGCAGCTGGGTGAACATACGCCCGAGGTCGCCGCAGAATGTGCCGCGCTGATGGGGGTTCTCCCCGTACCGCAGAGGGCTCGTCACGCCCTGCGTCTGTATCACGATGGGAGCCTCATCGGCGGGGAGTTGTGCCACGTCGAGGAAATGCTGCGCGATGGCCGCATCGTACGAAGCCGTGGTGCTGAAGGCTAGCGCCGCGTAGCGTTGCCGTTGCTCGAGGGAAGTCTCGCCATGCTGTTGCATCAGCAGCTGGGCCAGCCCCTCGTACTGGGAGGGCGATGTCACCACCAGCACATCCTGGTAGTTCTTCGCCGCGGCGCGAATCAGCGACACGCCGCCGATGTCCACCATCTCCACGAGCTCCGCCTCGCCCTTTCCCTCGGCGAGAGCCTGTGCGAAGGGGTACAGATTCACCACCACCAGGTCGAACGCCTCAATCCGATGCTGCGCCAGATCCGCCTCGTCGGGGCCGTAGCCCTGGCGGGCAAGGATGCCGCCGAAGATGTTGGGGTGTAGGGTTTTCACCCGGCCGCCGAGCATGTGCGGGTAGCCCGTCACATCCTCTACCCGGTCGGCTTTGTAGCCGCGCTGGCAGATGTGGTCATAGGTGCCCCCCGAGGAGACGATGCGCACGCCGAGCGTGTCGAGAAGGGGCAGTAGCACGCTGAGCCCCTCTTTGTCCCACACTGACACCAAGGCCCGCCGGATGGGTTTATTCATGGCTGGAAGGTAGTGGGAACGCCCGGTTTGATGGAGTGATGGCCGGTGGGGCCGCAGGCAACGGACGGATCCCGTAAACCGGTGCAAAGTTGCGTTTTTTGCAGCTAACCACCAAATAGCCACACCCTAAAGATTTGCATGGCGATCTTGCAGCGGACATGGTTGGAGCCTTCCCGCCGTGGAGGCATCTACCCATCATCGATATACCTGCGAGGTAGCAAACCCATATTTGCACCACAAAATACGGACTTGATACGGAGTTGGTGCATCTTGGCCACGTCGGAAATGCGCCGCCGGCGAAATGTGTCGACAGCTAACTACATGTGGGGGTGGCCGCCATTTTGCGGCATGCAGCGGCTGCCTTTTCGCCCCCTATCTAGCGCGATGTACGGGAGTAAAAGCCCGGAGTGGGGCTGCTGATGGCCGCATTGCTAGGATCGAATTCTTTCATACCTTTGCGCCTGGAGGTTCTGCGGTATGTGTATAATTGCGACGCGCAGCGAGTATGTCAGGGTGGCAAGCTGTGAGGCGGAAGCGCCCCAGCCCGTGGGCTGGGAGGGCGCGCGCAAGCTGTAGATGGGTGAGCGATGATGACCGCGGGATGCTGTAGGGGTGAGCTGATAGATCCCCTGAGGATACAGGGCGATGCCGAGCACTCCCTGTACACCTGGACGGGCACGCTGACCTACGCGCAGGAGTCCCAGATTATCGAGTCGGTGGCCTCGGCCTACGCGGGGCGGTGTCCTGGGCGGCATATGCGCCAGATTGAATACATGGTGCTGATGGAGACGCTTGCGAATGCGCGTTTCTACGGCTTTCGGACGGCGGGCATGGAGGCCCCATCGGTGGGCGTCGACTGCCGCCTCTACCACAACGGGATCTTCGATGTGTCGGTGGCCAATTACGTGACCTGGCGCGAGCGCGAGTCGCTGGGCGCCTACCTGGATCGCTGCCAGTTCATGACCGTCGAGCAGCGGATCGAGATGGTGGGGAGCCGGCTACGATCCACTGACACCTCGCATGAGGGGGCCGGCATCGGCCTGGTGGGCACGTTTGCCTGGGCAGATATGAAGTGGCGATTCAAGCCGGTGGATGAGAATCTAGTAGTGTTCACCATGCGGATGACCATCACCAATACCAGCAGGAATAAAAAATCCCAGATGAAGACGCTTTACATCGATCAGACGAAGTACACGCCTCTGGTGCGCTTCGACCCCAACGCCCGCGTGTTCACCATGCGCGGGGTGTCACGCCCTGAGCACACGGTGGAGTTCTTCCGGCCCATCATCTCGTGGCTCGATGCGTTCGTGGAGGAGGAGCTCCGGCGCGAGGCCCCCGTGGAGCCGATCCGGTTGGTGTTCGACCTCGACTACTTCAACTCGATCTCCTCGAAGTACATCATGGGCATCATCCTCAAGAGCAAGCAGCTCTTCCCGGCCGAGAATGGGCTGACCATCGAGTGGCACTACACCCCGGGGGATGAGGAGAACCGCGGCATCGGCGAGGACATGTCCTACATCGCGGGCATGGGATTCTTGCTCCTGGAGCGCGAATCCTGATTTGGAGAACTCGTAATAAGTTAGTATCTTTGCGCTGGGGAACTGACCCATGGTGTAATGGCAGCACAGCAGATTTTGGTTCTGTTAGTCTAGGTTCGAGTCCTGGTGGGTCAACTTTTAGGACAGGATTTTCGGGGGTGAGGCGCGGGGCGAGTTTTGTGGGTTACACACTAAAACAGCGACGTCTATGAAGCGAAATCTATCCTACCTTCTGCTTTCGGTGGCCGCCGTGCTCGGGGCCGCCAGCGTGCATGCCCAGGAGGCAGACACCATTCCCAGCGGGCGCACGTGCCAGTCGTGCGTGAAGTTCGACTACAGCGTCAAGTTCAAGTCGCGCCACGTGTGGAACGGCCACCAGAGCTGCAATGCGTGGAACTTCCAGCCCAATCTGAACATCTCCTTCAAGGGCCTCTACTTCAACGTGTGGGCCTACACGCCGGTGGCGCCGCTGATGACGCGTAAGCGCATGCTCCCCGACGAGGTGGGCGGGCCAAGCCCCCTGAACACGGAGATCGATTTCACCCTGGGGTTCGCCTACGGGCCCTTCGCGGTGGAGTACTACGACTTCTTCTACATCGACGAGCAGACGCGGTTCAACTACCTGTTCCGCTGGCGCGAGGCCGACAAGGGGAATCTCCATCAGCAGTGGGCGCAGGTGTGGTTCAACGGCGTGAAGCAATTCCCCGTCAGCATCACGGCCGGGATCTTCACCTTTGGGGACTACATCGTGCAGGATGGGCAGCTCAAGGAGTGGCACTCCATGTACATCGGCCTGGGGTACACGCACACGCTGCCCACGGGGCAGACGCTGCACTACGAGCTGGGGGGCACGCCCTACAAGGGCTTCCTGGCCAACCAGGCCAACATCTGTAACGTGAAGTTCGCCATCTCGCAGCCGGTGCCCATCACCGATCGCTTTGGGCTCAACCTGGGCGGGGAGCTGATCTTTAACCCTGCGCGTGAGAATGTCTACTTCATCTTCTCGCTAGGTCTGCTTTAGGCGAGGCGGCAACATCGTTGCCTGGACAATGATACTCCCAGTCCCTCTTCCGCCTTGCGGGGGAGGGACTTCTTTTTGATCTCCTTCCGCATTTTGACAACGGGTATGCGGGACGCACGCCCCGAGGCGTGCTCAGGGTGCAAGGAGTAGCTCCACCTCCTTGAATGCGTAGAGACGTGGTGTGCCGTGACTATCGATGATGCACAGCCGGCCATCGTCTAGCACATGCGAGATGGTGCCTAGGCCCGTGCCATGCGCATCGCGAAAACGGAGCTGCTCACCGCGACCAAAGAGCCGTTGCTGGTACAGGTGCTGGATTCTGGGGTGGGCGGGCAACTGTTGGCGCACCATGAGCGCTTGCAGCCAGCGGGCAATGTTCAGCGCGCAGCCCACGGGCTGTGGGGGCTGTGAGGTCTCGAGGGCCATTGTCGTGGCGGGGTAGTGGTAGCTGAGCTGATGCGGAGCCCGGGGGGCCATGTTCAGCCCGATGCCCACGATAGCCGCCGCGGTGTGTGGGGCCGATAGAAAGGTCTCGATGAGGATGCCTGCTATCTTGCGCCGCCGGACGAAGATGTCATTCGGCCACTTGATTTGCGCCTTGACACCCTGCGCTTGGAGCCATTGCACCAGGGCCACGGACACCAGCTGCGAGAGGGCGAACAGGTGAGGGAGGCGCACATGCCGGAGGTAGATCGACATGGTGAGATCGCCGGGGAGCGATACCCATACGTTGCCCCGCTGCCCTACGCCCGCGGTTTGGCGCCGTGCCACCACTAGGGTGTCGCTCTCAAGGGTGTGGCGACGGGCCCGGAACCACGCATTGGTGGAGCCCACCTCATCGAGCACAATGAGGCGGAGAGGGCATAGGGCGTAAGGACTTGCGTTGGGCCGTTCCATGGCGGCGAAGGTAGTTAGGTTTGGGCGACCGATTTCCCAAGGTATTATGTTGCCCCACATAGGGAGGTTATCTGTACGCATTCTATAATCGGAGGGGGATGCAGAGCCCTATGCTAGCCTGTGCGGTACATTCCGCTCTGAGGGGCGGAAACTTGCGCATCGGAGTCATTGGGAAAACGCTACCTTTGCGGCGCGAATGGGGTGGGGGGAGTGCTCGGGAGGCGAGGGCCCCATTGGCTGATGCTACCTGGCAGAATATTCAAGCCCACGGGGTGCCCCGTGGAGCCAATAACTAGGATAGAGAGCTATGGGATCAGATAAGCGTGCGCTGGAGCTCGAGAACGTGGTGATACGTTTCTCGGGGGACTCGGGCGACGGGATGCAGCTGACGGGGACGCTGTTTTCGGACTCGTCGGCCCTGATAGGCAACGGGGTGAGCACCTTCCCCGATTATCCGGCTGAGATCCGTGCCCCGCAGGGGACGATAGGCGGGGTGTCGGGATTCCAGGTTCACATCGGGAGTCAGAAGGTGTACACGCCGGGCGACTACTGCGATGTGCTCGTGGCGATGAACCCTGCGGCCCTGAAGGCGAATGCGAAGTGGATGAAGGTGGGCGGGACGATTCTGTTGGATGCCGACACGTTTATCTCCAAGTGGCTCACCAAGGCTGGTTTCCAGACGGAGGATCCCGTCACGGAGCTGCACCTGGAGGACTACAACGTGGTGTTTGCGCCCATCACTGAGCTCACCCGCGAGAGTCTGAAGGATTCAGGGCTGGATAACAAGAGCATCATTCGGTGTAAGAACATGTTTGCGCTGGGGATGCTCTTCTTCATGTTCGACCGGCCCATGGAGCACGCTGAGCGTTACTTCGTGCAGAAGTTCCGCAAGCGCCCCGAGCTGGCTGAGGCGAACAAGAAGGTGCTGCACGACGGGTACAACTACGCATCCAACGTGCATGCGATAGCCAACACGTACGAGGTGCCACGGGCTGAGGTGCGGGAGCATGGTCGCTACCGTAACATCAGCGGGAACGTGGCCACGGCCTGGGGGCTGATGGCCGCGGCGGAGAAGGCGCACCTGCCGCTCTTCTGCGGTTCGTACCCCATAACGCCTGCCACCGACATCTTGGTGGAGCTGGCCAAGCGCAAGGATCTGGGCGTGAAAACGTTGCAGGCTGAGGATGAGATTGCCGGTATCTGCACGTCGATTGGCGCAGCCTTTGCGGGTAACTTTGCGGTGACGACCACCTCGGGGCCTGGCCTCTCGCTCAAGAGTGAGGCGTTGGGTTTGGCCGTGATGACGGAGCTGCCGCTCGTGGTGGTGGATGTGCAGCGCGGTGGGCCCTCCACGGGATTACCCACCAAGACGGAGCAGTCCGACCTATACCAGGCCCTCTGGGGACGCAACGGGGAGTGCCCCATTGTGGTTATGGCGGCCAAGAGTCCTAGCGATTGCTTCGATATGGCCTTCATGGCGAGCCGGGTGGCGTTGGAGCGCATGACCCCGGTGGTGCTGCTGACGGACGGTTTCATAGCTAATGGGTCGCAGCCGTGGCGTATTCCCTCGATGAAGGATTACCCCGAGATTCATCCGCCCATTGCGGCACCGAATGAGGACGGGTCGCGCTTTATGCCCTACAAGCGTAATGAGAATCTGGCGCGCTCTTGGGCCTTCCCGGGCATCAAGGGCCTCGAGCACCGTATCGGTGGGCTGGAGAAGGATGCGCTGAAGGGGTCGGTGTCGCACGATCCGCAGAACCACCAGGTGATGGTGGAGACCCGGGCGGCGAAGGTGGCAAAGGTGCAGGATATGCTGCCCAAGCAGGAGCTGGAGGGCGATTCCACGGGCGATGTGCTGGTGGTGAGCTGGGGGGGCACCTATGGTCACACGCTGAGCGCAGTGCGCGAGGTGCGGGCCAAGGGCAAGAAGGTGTCGCTGTGCCACATCTCGTTCATCAACCCGCTGCCGGCCAATCTGGGGGAAATCTTCAAAGGATTCAAGAAGATCCTGGTGTGCGAGCTCAACATGGGGCAGCTGGCCGGCTACCTGCGCATGGAGTTCCCGGGCTGCAATTTCGAGCAGCTCAACAAGGTGAAGGGGCTGCCATTCACGGTGGTAGAGATCGCCGAGCGTATCAATCAAATGCTATAAGGGGGCAATACCATGGCAAATTGCAAGTACACGGTCAACGATTTCAAGAGTGACCAGGAGGTGCGGTGGTGCCCCGGGTGCGGGGATCATGCGATTCTTGCGTCGGTGCAGAAGGCGTTCCCGCATATTGCCGAGGCGCTGGGCTATGACAAAGAGCGTTTCGTGGTGATCTCGGGTATCGGCTGCTCTAGCCGCTTCCCGTACTACATGGACACGTTTGGCTTCCACTCCATACATGGTCGTGCCACGGCCATCTCGACGGGGGTGAAGGTGGCGAATCCTCGCGAGAGCGTGTGGCAGGTGACCGGGGACGGGGATGCGCTCGCCATCGGTGGTAACCACTTCATCCATGCGGTGCGTCGCAACATCGACATTAACATCCTGCTGTTCAACAACGAGATCTACGGTCTCACCAAGGGGCAGTATAGCCCCACCTCCAAGCTGGGGGCTGTGACGAAGACCTCGCCTTACGGCACCGTGGAGCAGCCCTTTACGCCGGGCCAGCTGGTGATAGGTGCCAAGGGGAACTTCTTCGCCCGCTCGCTCGACGTGGAGATGGCCCTCTCGTCGGAGATTATGCTCGAGGCGGCGCGGCACGATGGGACATCGGTGATAGAGTTCCTCCAGAACTGCGTGATATTCAACGATGGAGCCTACTCATCGATCTCGGATAAGGCGGTGCGTGAGGATCGGGTCATCTACCTGAAGCATGGGGAGCCGATGGTGTTCGGCAAGAATCGTGACAAGGGGCTCATCCTGGATGGCTTCTCGCTCCGGGCTGTGACGCTGGGGCAGGATGGCTACACGGAGGAGAATATTCTGCGGCACAATGCGCACGAGGTGAGCACGGGGCTTCACATGCTGCTGGCTGAGATGCAGTACCCCGATTTGCCCGTGGCGCTGGGCGTGATACGCGACGTGGCCTCGCCCACCTACGACGACCTGGTGGAGTTGCAGGTGCAGGAGGTGAAGGCTAAGTCGAAGCTCAGCTGCATGGATGATCTGCTCATGAGCGGGGAGACCTACGAGCTGTAAGCATGCGTCTTGGGTGCACCTGGTGCCCCGAGATTAGAATCGATAGAGGGGGTGTCCACCAACGGGTGGATGCCCCCTTTGCTGTCTTAAGACCATCGGAATGTGTGGATGGGAAAGGGGCGACTTCGGCGGGTGCGCAAACGGGAATCCCATGGGAAAGTGCTAGCTTTGCACTGGTGAGGGTGTGGGCTCGGTGGGGAATGACTAACGCTGGGAGACCTGGGAGATGAAGCTATTGCTCGGTATCCTGATCACTGTCGGGGTGCTCGTGTATGAGGCCATGCAGAAGCGGGCCAAGTTGCAGCGTGCTAAGGAGGCTGAGGCTGCGCGGATGGATGCCATGCTGCGGGAAGCCGAGGAAGAGGCCAGGCGGGAAATGTCATCTACCGCCTCGGAGCGTCTGGAGAGGCGCATTGTGAATCTGACAGAGGAGGAGCCCCAGCGCGCCGAGTCAGCGAGCATTGCATCGGGCATATCGGATTTTGAGGGGCAGGGGATCCTGTTCGAGTCGGTGGAGTCGCACCCCAGCGTGGAGTCGGCACCAGCCCTAGACAGGGCGGGAGAGTACGAGCGGCAGCAGGCGTACGATTTCTCTGGGCAGATGGAGGGGCGATGGCAGGCGGCTGCGTCGGAGGACGCGAGCGAGCAGCCCGAGATGCATCCTGAGGTGGAGACGTTTGACGATGCGGCGGAGCCAGGCACTCGCTTCCGGATCAACCTGCGGGATGCCATACTTTACGATGCCATACTAAATCCGCCTTACACCCGGGCGCGGATGCTGCGCATGGGGCGACAGGCTGTTTAGCTGGCCCAGTTCTCCCGGTCGAGAGTTCGGTACTGAATGGCCTCGGCGAGGTGGGTGGCGTCTATGTTCTCCACGCCCTCGAGGTCGGCGATGGTGCGCGACACTTTCAGGATGCGATCGTAGGCCCTGGCGGAGAGGGAGAGCCGCTCCATGGCGTATTTTAGGAGCTTGAGGCAATCGGCATCGAGCTGGCACACCTGCTGGATGTGCGAGGTGGTCATCTGCGCATTGCAGGAGATGCCGGTGGACTGAAACCGCTCCTCTTGGATCTTTCGGGCCCGGACGACGCGCTCACGGATGGTGGCACTGGAGTCGCTGGTGGGGGTCTGCGCTAGCTTCTCGAAGGGGACGGGGATGACCTCGACGTGAATGTCGATGCGATCGAGGAGCGGGCCTGAGATCTTGTTGAGGTAACGTTGCACGATGCCCGGCGTGCAGACGCACTCTTTGGTGGGGTGGTTGAAGTAGCCGCAGGGGCAGGGATTCATGGAGGCGATGAGCATGAACGAGGCGGGGTACTCCACGCTGCTTTTGGCCCGTGAGATGGTGATGCATCGCTCCTCGAGGGGCTGCCGCATGACCTCCAGCACGGTGCGCTTGAATTCGGGTAGCTCATCGAGAAATAGCACCCCGTTGTGCGCTAGGGAGATTTCCCCGGGCTGAGGGAATGGCCCCCCGCCCACCAGGGCCACATCGCTGATGGTGTGGTGCGGATTGCGGAAGGGACGCTCTGTCATGAGGCCCTTGCCGGGTGGGAGTCGCCCTACCACGGAGTGTATCTTGGTGGTGTCGAGGGCCTCACGGAGGGTTAACGGGGGCAGTATCGTGGCCAAGCGTTTCGCCAGCATCGTCTTGCCAGCACCCGGAGGGCCCACCATGATGAGATTGTGACCGCCAGCCGCAGCCACCTCCATGGCTCGCTTGACATTCTCCTGCCCTTTGACGTCGGCAAAGTCGATGTCATACGAGTTGCAGTGGTCGGCGAAATGCTGTCGGGTGTCAGTCCTAACGAGCTCAAGCGCGGATTCTTCGCCGAGGAAAAAGCGTACGACTTGCGCAAGGTTATCGGCAGCGTACACGTTGAGGTTGTTGACTACGGCTGCTTCAGCCGCATTTTGCCGGGGGACGATGAGGCCCTTGAAGGACTCCTCGCGGGCCTGTATGGCCATGGGAAGGACCCCTTTGATGGGCTGTAGGGTTCCGTCGAGCGAGAGTTCGCCCATGATGACGAAGCCCCCTAGCTGCTCGGCGGGGATCTGCTCTGAGGCCGCAAGAATGCCGATGGCGAGCGGGAGATCGTAGGCGGCCCCCTCTTTTCGGATGTCAGCTGGGGCCATGTTGATGACGATGGCTTTGCGGGGGAAGGCGTAGCCGTTGGAGGCGAACGAGGAGCGTATGCGATGCTCGCTCTCTTTGACGGCGTTGTCTGGGAGCCCCACGAGATAGAGCTTGATGCCCGGTGAGAGGACGACCTCGATGGTGATGGTGAGGGCCTTGATGCCGTGCACGGAACTCCCGAATGTCTTGACTAGCATGTGCAGGGAATCGTTGCGGAGTTGGACTCTTGCAAAGGTAGCCAAATCGGGCCGGATTACAAGGGGGAGAGCAATCGTATTTTGGGGCTCTGCCTTTGCGCCTCGCGGGAGGGACGCTTGTGAACCAGTGGGAGATATTTTCTGTTTGCTTGTAAAGTGCAAGAGGGGGCGCAGCGTCGCTATTGGCAAGCCGTCCAGTCTCGTTTTTTCGCTACCTTTGCATTTCGCATACTGGGGGTGGGTGCCCTGCGGTTTGCAGGATGTGGCATTGTCATTCGAAGAGACCCCATGGTAGAGAAGCAGGAATCGCGTGTGCAGCAGCTCATACAGGAGGTGATATCGGCCATGCAGGCCAAAAAGGGGCAGCGTGTGGTGCTGCTTGACCTGCGGGGGATCGAGAAGGCTGTGTGTGACTACTTTATCATCTGTAGCGCGGACACGCCCCCGCACATCAGGGCCCTAGCGGATGAGGCGGAAGATCGAGTGGCCTCGGCCACTGGGGAATGGCCATGGCGCTCGTCGGGCCGCGAGGGGGCGCTGTGGATAGTGATCGATTACATCGACGTGGTGGTGCACGTGATGACGAACGAGACCCGAGAATTCTACGGCCTAGAGGATCTCTGGGCCGATGCGGTCCGCACGGAGTTTGCGGATGAGTAAGGGGGAACGGCCTCCAGACCTGCCGGGGAGCGCACGACGTGGGGGCTTTCCGTTTCGGTGTTCAAATCCAAGTGGGACTGACCAATGAGTAATAGCACGCAGACTCCAGATTCGCCAGGGGCGAAGAGTCGCCTGTTTCGTCGTAATAATATCTTCCTGTTCTACGCGCTCCTCCTCGTGGGGGTCTTTGCGGTCAATCTGTTCTACAATGACGCAAAGCCCGTGGAGACGAACTGGCCGGACGTGCGTCTGAAGATGCTCGATAGGGGCTACGTCTCCCGGCTGATCGGGGTGCGCAACAAGGGGATCATCGAGGTGTACCTCAGCGCGGAGGGCTTTGAGCACATGAAGGCGCAGCTGGGGAGTAAGCGGGCTTACGATGCGGATGCCCCTCAGTACTATTTCAATGTTGGCTCTTTCGATGCCTTTGAGCAGCAGCTGGCCGAGGCGCAGCGTGATGTGCCGGTGGAGAAGCAGGTGTACCCCGTGTATGAGGAGCGGCCGGATTACCTGTCGGGCATCCTGACGTGGGTGCTCCCCTTCCTGCTGATTATCGGGGTGTGGGTGTTTATCCTACGCCGAATGGGTAAGTCGGCAGGCGCAGGGGGCGGGGCGAATATCTTCAATATCGGTCGCTCCAAGGCTAAGCTGTTCAACAAGGAGGACTACGTGAAGGTAGACTTCAAGGATGTGGCTGGTCTGGAGGATGCAAAGATCGAGTTGCAGGAGATCGTGGATTTCCTGATGAACCCGAAGAGATATACCGACTTGGGCGGGAAGATCCCCAAGGGTGCGCTTCTGGTGGGCCCTCCTGGGACGGGTAAGACGCTTCTAGCGAAAGCGGTGGCTGGAGAGGCTAACGTGCCATTCTTCAGCCTGTCGGGATCCGATTTCGTGGAGATGTTCGTGGGGGTTGGGGCTTCCCGCGTGCGCGACCTCTTCAAGCAGGCTAAGGAGAAGGCCCCATGCATCATCTTCATCGACGAGATAGATGCCATCGGCCGTTCGCGGACACGGAATGTGGCCTTCTCGAGTGCCGAGGAGCGGGAGAACACGCTGAACCAGCTGCTCACGGAGATGGATGGTTTCAGCACCAACCAGGGGGTGATAGTGCTTGCGGCCACCAACCGAGCCGATGTGCTGGATGCGGCCCTACTGCGGGCTGGGCGATTCGACAGGCAGATTCATGTGGAGCTACCCGATATGGCTGAGCGTTTGGCGATCTTCCGGGTGCACATGAGGCCGCTGCGATTGGCCCCCGACTTCGATCCGACCTTTTTGGCCAAACAGACCCCAGGGTTCTCGGGGGCCGATATTGCCAATGTGTGCAATGAGGCGGCACTGATAGCCGCGCGTAATAACCACGAGAGCGTGGGGCGCAAGGATTTCCTCGATGCGGTGGATCGCATTGTGGGCGGATTGGAGCGTAAGACCAAGATTCTGACCCCTGAGGAGCGGCGTAAGGTGGCCTTCCATGAGGCTGGACATGCCACGGTGAGCTGGCTGTTGGAGCATGCTAGCCCGCTGTTGAAGGTGTCGATAATACCTCGTGGTCGCTCGCTGGGGGCTGCATGGTATGTGCCTGAAGAGCGGCAGTTGACGACGACGGAGCAGATGTTTGAGGAGATGTGTGCTCTGCTCGGGGGTCGGGCTGCGGAGGATGTGGTGTTCGGGGAGATATCCACGGGGGCTCTGAATGACTTGGAGCGCGTGAACAAGATGGCCTACGCCATGGTGGCCTACTACGGCATGGCCGATGGGCTGCGCAACAGGAGCTATTTTGATTCGTCGGGGAATGCGGAGTACCCGTTCTCTAAGCCCTACAGCGAGAGCACTGCGCAGCAGATAGATGCTAGGGTGGGTGAGCTGATAGACAAGGCTTACGCAAGGGCGGTGTCGATCCTTTCGGAGCACAGGGATGACCTGACAACCCTGGCGGAACGCTTGCTCAAGGAGGAGATCCTGTTTGCAGATGATCTTGAGCAGATCTACGGTAAGCGGCCCGGAGGGGGACAGATGGACACCTTCGTGACGGGCGCAGAGCCCGAGGGGGATAATTCGGCTGACACGGAGAAGGCATCTGATGGCACAGGGAACGATTGATCATCAAGGCGATTGGGTGAAGCTCTGTGAGCTGCCAGATCGGGTGCGTGCCACGATGGCGCAGGATCTGCTGGCCTCGGGCGACATCGAGAGCATGCTGGTGGATCAGACGGATTCTATGTACCCCATGATAGGCACGGTGAGCCTGTATGTGCGGGCTGGTGATCGGGAGTGTGCGCAACAACTATTGGAGGGCTTTCAGCATTGAATACATTCGCCAAGCGTGCGGTGAGCGGGATTCTGTTCGTGTCTCTCACGGCGGCGTGCATACTGTTTAGCGGTTACACCTACGGGGCACTATTTCTGCTGCTGAGCCTGTTTTCGCTCAACGAGTTCTACCGCTTGGCAGAGAAGTTGCTGGAGGCCCGAATTGATCGGGTACCCGGACTTGCGGTAGGAGGTTTGCTGTTCCTTCACAGCTTTGCTCAGCGGTTCTTTCCCGAGACGGGGGATCTGCATTCCCTGATTCTGGTATTGCTCCTGGTGGGTATTGCTTGGACACCGGTGCGCGGAGTGCTGCGAGCTGATCATGGCTCATTCCTCAGCTGGGCCGGGCAGCTGCTGGGCATTGTGTACGTGGCACTGCCTTTTGCCCTCACTACACACCTGGTTACGCCGGCTCCCCCTAGCTCAGGGCAGTACAGCGGAATGGTGTTGCTGCTGGTGATGGCGTTCGTGTGGATAAATGACACTGGGGCGTACCTCTCGGGCTGGGCCTTCGGCCGGCACAAGATGATAGAGCGCATTTCTCCCAAGAAGACCTGGGAGGGGTTTGTAGGGGGCCTCGTGCTGTCCGCAGCGTTGGGTTGGGCAGCTGGGCATTTCCTGTGGGATGACAACGGCCTGCGCTGGCCATTGGTGGCCCTGCTTACAGCCTTCTCCTCGGTGCTGGGCGACCTCATTGAATCGCTGCTGAAACGCAGTGTGGGGGTGAAGGATTCGGGGCGTTTTCTACCTGGGCACGGGGGGTTCCTGGATCGGTTCGATGCCATGCTGCTGGCTGTGCCCGTGGCAGTGGTTGCAACGAGGGTGCTCGTAGTCTCGTAGTGGCACTACGCATGTGTGTGAAAAGGCCTGAGGGATAGCCTTGGGCGAGGGAGACGTGGTGCTTCCGTGCATGGTGAGGTAACTTGCAAGGGCCAGTTTACGTTATGGTGCTAACGGGCCGACTCTCCGTGTGCGATTTTTTGAAGGGATTCCCTGGTAATTAGGCTAGGTGCAGGGCGGGATGCGAAGAGGGGTCGGGGAATAAAATCGTTACCTTTGCCCGGTGTGATGGATAGGGATTTAAGAGATGTTTTCAAAGAATAGGCTTTGCGCAACACTCGGGATAGAGTATCCCGTTTTGCAGGGTGGCATGGTGTGGTGCAGCGGCTGGCGTTTGGCTGCCGCGGTGTCTCAGGCCGGCGGACTTGGAGTATTGGGCTCGGGGTCGATGACTCCCGAGCTGCTGCGTGAGCATATCGCCAAGCTACGTGAGGCTACGGATAAGCCGTTTGGGGTAAATGTGCCGCTGCTATACTCCTCGGCCGAGGAGTGCGCGCGCATTTGCATCGAGGAGAAGGTGCCGGTGCTTATCACATCGGCCGGATCGCCCAGCGTGTGGACGGCTAAGGCGCATGACGCAGGGCTAAAGGTGGGACACGTAGTGGCCAATGTGCGCTTTGCCCAGAAGGCCGAGTCCGCAGGTGTGGATTTCATTGTGGCTGAGGGCGTAGAGGCTGGAGGGCATGATGGGGTAGAGGAGCTGACCACGCTAGTTTTAGCCCAGATGGTGCTACCACATGTGGGGATACCCGTGGCACTGGCTGGCGGATTCCGTGATGGCAATGGGCTTGCAGCGGCATTAGCTCTGGGGGCTGATGGTATCCAGATTGGGAGCCGCTTTGCCTGCACAGTTGAGTCGTCGGCCCATGGGTCATTCAAGCAGCATCTGCTCGAGGTGGGGCGAATTGGCACCATGCTCACAGGTCGCGGATGGGGGCCCACACGTATGGTGCGCAACGCTTTTTGCGATGAGCTGCTAAAGCGTGAGTACTCGGGTGCCTCGCAGCAAGATCAGCTCGCATTCATAGGGACTGGGCGTGCCCGCCGGGGTATGTTTGAGGGCAATCTGGAGGAGGGCGAGCTGGAGATTGGCCAGATAGCGGCGACATTTACGGATGTCCCCACCGTGCAGCAAGTCTTTGACGATATCAAGGCAACATTTCAGCAGGCACTGGGACGGCTTGGGAATGCCCGCTGACGAGAGAGTATGATACCCTTCGAACGATTCACATTGTCCAATGGGCTCCGTGTTGTGGTGAACACGGATGTGCGAACGCCGCTCGTGGCGATGTCGCTCATGTACGATGTGGGATCACGGGATGAGGATGTTAGCGCCACGGGGTTTGCGCATCTGTTCGAACACCTGATGTTCGGGGGGAGTGTTAATGTCCCGAATTTTGACACCCCCTTGCAGCTGGCTGGGGGCGTAAGCAATGCGTACACATCCAGTGATGTGACGTGTTTCTACTGCGTGCTGCCCGCTGAGAACGTGGAGACGGCATTCTGGCTTGAGAGCGATCGGATGCTGTCATTGGCATTCACGCCCAAGAGCCTGGAGGTGCAGCGTAAAGTCGTTATCGAGGAATTTAAGCAGACGCACCTCAATGCGCCGTACGGTGATGTGTCGCATCTGCTACTGGATTTGGCCTACAAGGTACACCCGTACCGCTGGCCTACGATAGGCCTGGAGGTGCAGCACATAGAGCAGGCAACGATGGAGCAGGTGCGTGAGTTCTTTTTTGCGCACTACGCCCCGAATAATGCCGTGCTCGCCCTCTCGGGGAATATCACTGCGGAGCGTGCTGCCGAATTGGCTGAGAAGTGGTTTGCCCCGGTACCACGGCGGCAAGTGATGTCTAGGCATCTTCCGCAGGAGCCGGCGCAGGCAGGGTTACGAGTATCGGAGGTGCATCGAGATGTGCCGGCGGATGCCGTCTTCATGGCCTTCCACATGTGCGATCGCCTGGGAGCAGATTACCCGATCTGCGATATCATCAGCGACGTGCTGTCGAATGGGCGTAGCGCACGTTTCCCCATTCGGCTCGTGGCGCAGAAGCAGCTGTTCTCATCGGCTGAAGCGTCGGTGCTTGGCTCTGTGGATCCGGGTCTGCTGATGGTGAGCGGAATGCTGAATCCCGGGGTCACCTTTGAGCAGGCTGAGGAAGCCATCTGGACTGAGCTGGCCGACTTGCGAACGGTCACAGCAGAGGAGGTGCTCAAGGTGCAGAATAAATTCGTGGCGGGGATCACATTTGAGGAGATCTCAGCGCATGCTCGCTCGTTGACGCTGGCAGAGTTTGAGCTTCTGGGGGATGCCCACATGGCTAACGCACGAGAGAGCACACAACGTCGGGTCTCGCACCAGGATGTGATACGCTGTGCGGCTGAGATTCTACGCCCAGAGAATTGTTCCATATTGCGTTACCACGCTAATGCATGATGCCACAGTGCCTGCGGTAGGATTGGACAGGAAGACGGCCCCACCTCTCCACTGGGGTGAGCGGGTGGACGTGCCCGCATACATTAGGCAGACCCTGCCCAATGGTGTTGAGCTGTGCTCGGTATTTGGGGCAGGGGATCCGGCCGTTAGGCTCATGCTCTACTTCCCGGTGGATCCACATAGGAGCTATCCACCATTGTGCAGGATGGCTGCGATGGAGCTCATGCCACGGGGCACAGTGAGACGGAGTGAACAGCAGGTTTTTGATGCGATGGATTCCTGGGGCGCGATGCTCCAGTGTGATTCCACGCACGATTACTGCCTTATCTCCCTACAGTGCCTCAGGGATAGGTTTGCCGAATCACTGGATCTGCTCTACGAGATATTGACCGAGCCGGCTTACGCCGAGGAAGAGCTTCGGAGTTGGCAATTGGATCGTAAGGTCTCATTGCAGGCCTCACTACAGCAACCTAGCACACTGGCGACTCGGGGTGTATTTCAGAGTCTGTTCCCGGATGGGCACCCGTACGGGTGTTTCGCTGTACCTGATGATTGTGACAGGCTGACGGGCGATGTGCTGCGGGAATTCCATGCGCACTACATCGGCTCGGTTAATTGTACCCTGATTTATACTGGTGCCCAGGACGATGAGATCTTGGATTGCATCAAGAGCAAATTGGGGACATCGACCTGGGGGCAAGCTCAGCGGAGCCTCACCGATAATGGTATCTGGCCTAGTGGCAGCGGTGAGCCGCTGGTGAAGACTGTATCTGTGCAGCAGAATCAGGCTGCGGTTCGATTGGGGAGGCTGTTGCCAGCACGAACGCATTTGGATTACGTACCTCTCGATGCTGCCGTCACGTTGCTCGGAGGCTACTTCGGAAGCCGGCTGATTTCCAATCTGCGGGAGGAGCATGGATTCACGTATGGGGTGTCAGCCTTTATCTCTTTCCGGCGGCATGGTATTTTGGTACAGATATACTCTGAGATAGGGAACCAGTACCTCGTGGAGGCTGTATGCCAAATCCAGTACGAGCTCGAACGGCTTCAGCATGAGGTTCCCTCGGAGGAGGAATTGGATGAGGTGAAGGCCAGCATGCTGGGAGAGGCATTGCGTCGCTATGACGGGGCATTCCGTTCGGCATCGGCCCTATTGCCGCAGATTGTGTTCCCCACGTTGCCAGCCACTTACCCTGCTGAGAGACTGCAAGCTTTGTGGAATCTCACTGGAGAGGATTTTAGTGCAGTTGCCAAGGAGTGGCTTTCGCCATCCGATTTCACGCTGAGCGTGTCGGGGGCGGCTGATGTGATAGATCCCGTGCAATGGCCTACGAGCTGTGCACAGTAGGATGTACGTGTTGAGAGGAGGTAATACCATGCGTATTCAGCGAACGATGCAAAGACTCTATTCCGTGGCCAGCCATTTGCAGCTGGTAATATTGCTGCTGGGGACTCTCGCCTCGTTTGCGCAGGGCCCAGTGGCCGATACAAAACCTCGTACGCCAACCCTTGTGCGTACCATCGTCAATCCCACCACGGGCGCAGTGACGATAGAGTGGAAAGCAGCCCCCTCTACACCCAATGCGCCGAATGCCACCGGCTATATCATCTACAAGCGGGTGAAAAATGCAGCGGGCATCGAGCAAAATGTCGTGGTAGAAGAGGTGGATGCTACCACATTTAGCTACGAGGATCTCAATGCTAAGGCTAATGAGGGGTCTGTGACGTATGCCATTGCGGCCAAAGGGCCAGATGAGCCAAGTGCGCTCACAGATTATCACCACACGATCTTCGTGAAGCTGGAGTACGAGGAGTGCCGTGACCGGGTCAAGCTTAGCTGGAATCCCTACGGAGGATGGGGCAACCGCGTGGAGCAGTACGTCATATACGGTGGCTCCAGCGCGGCCTGGGAAGATTTCACCCCTATCAAAGAGCTTAAGGGGATCGAGACGGAGTACACGTTCTCGGTGCCGGTTAATAAGCAGCTCTACTATTATATCCACGCAAAGCGGAAAGGGGCTGACGACATCACGCGGTCTAATCTGGTAATGGTACGCACGCGCGAGCAACGCCTCCCTAGCAAGCTGGTAGTGGATACCATCTTTGGTCTCCCGCAGGCCAATCGTGTGACCTTTACAATTGACTCCACCTCGCGGTTGGCGTATTATAAAATGGTGCGCACCGATACCGAGAAAGAGCTGCAAGGGAAGCTAAACTCGGTGGAGGTGGCACGGTTCACATCGGCTAAGCTTACATCGATTTTGGACACCGTGAATGGGAGGGATATCCAGGTTCGCAGGAGATTTTATCACCTCGAGGCAGTTGATGACTGCGGCGAAGTCGTGGACACGTCCCGCGCTGTGAATAGCATCACCCTCCGCGTGCTCCATAAGAACAAGGAGGTGACCGTCACCTGGGACGAGCTGCATCTTTTGTCAGGGAATACAGCCGAGTATCGGATCTACAGGAAGGCACTCGTGGGCAATACCTCGCCCAACGAGGATGGGGATGAGATAGCCACCGTGCACAGCTGGGAGCCCCTTATCTACAAGGACGACCTGTCCTCGTACAAGGGAAAGGGATCCTCGGGGCGTTTCTGCTATTACATCAAAGGCTGGGAGCTGAAGGGCCAGGAGCGAATACGCTTGAGTATCTCCAGTGAGCAATGCACCAAGCTCAGACCGCAGGTGCTTTTGCCCACGGCCATTGCGCCGCTAGAGCGAGGGGTCGTGAATCCGTTCACCACGAACACGCGTAACGTCTTCCGGCCTGTGACCTCGTACAAGTCCAAGTTTAAGCTCATCGTTTACAACCGCCAGGGGGCCGTCATCTACACGGGTGATAATGTGGGCTGGAATGGCACTCTGGCCGATGGATCGTATGCGCCAGAGGGGGCCTACATCTACCGTATCGAGATCCTCTCGGAGGAGTACAGTCCGCAGGTAGAGACCGGCTCATTCATGGTAGTCTACCCCGAGAAGCAAAACAAGTGAGGCCATGGCTGTGGATGCGGCAGCAGAGGTCGTCATACAGCGTGAGTTTGATGACCTGCTAAAGTCGCTCACGCTGAGCGGCGAGCCCAAGGATGTAGATCTGGTTCGCCGTGCCTTTGAGTTGGCCAAAGAGGCGCACGGGCAAGTTGTGCGCCGTTCGGGCGAGCCGTATATCCTGCACCCCATTGCAGTAGCTAAAATCGTCTCTCGTCTCATCCCGGGCGATACCGAGTCCGTGGTATGCGCCCTGCTGCACGATGTGGTGGAGGACACTCCGTACACCGTGGAGGATATCAAGGAGCGATTTAGCCCCACGGTGGCCAATATCGTCGATGGCCTCACGAAGATGGAGGAGCTGGCCCAGGAGGGCGAGACCCTCCAGGTGGTCAACTTCCAAAAGCTGCTGTTGACCATCGAGGACGATGTGCGGACGATCATCATCAAGCTGGCCGATCGGCTGCACAACATGCGCACGCTCGATTCCATGCCGCCTGACAAGCAGCGAAAAATAGCCAGCGAGACCACCTATTTCTACGCCCCTATTGCCAATCGGCTTGGTCTGTACAACATCAAGACCGAGCTTGAGGATCTGAGCTTCCGGTACCGGAATCCGGCCGAGTACGAGGATATACATCGCAAGAGCTGCCGGAGCCGGGAGCAGCTCAACAATCAGATTAGCAGCTTCGCGCTCCCCATCATGGAGCGTCTCACCCGCAATGGCATTCAGTACAGCGTGGAGGGACGCCCGAAATCCATCTTCTCCATTTGGAAGAAGATGCAGCGCAAGCACATCGCCTTTGAGGAGATATACGATCTCCTCGCCATGCGGATCATCTTCACCCCTATACCCGATATACCCGAGAAGACGCAGTGCTGGTTCATTTACACGCTCATCACCGAAATTTACCCCGTCCAGATAGAGCGGACGCGTGACTGGGTGACGACCCCGAAGGTGAATGGCTACGAGGCGTTGCACTGCACATTACTCGGGCGGCATGGTGACTGGGTAGAGGTGCAGATACGGACGGTGCGCATGAATGAGGTCGCCGAGCGTGGCGTGGCAGCCCACTGGAAGTATAAGGGCGAGGATCCTACGAACGTGGCGCGCATGCGGACGGATATCCGTCAGGCTTATGCAGCACCGCACGGTGGGGCCACTGACTTCCTATCCAACATTCGGACAAACATACTCACCCCTCAGATCACAGTCTACGATACGGATAAGAAGCCGTACCAGCTAGAGAGGGGAGCCACAGTGCTCGATTTTGCCTATGCCGTCTCATCCACCATGGGTGGGCGAGCCATTGGCGCCATGGTCAATGGGCAGCTCACGAACCTTGATCATGCCCTGCATGGGGGAGATGCGGTGGAGATTCTGACGGCTCAGTCGCAGCATCCCACGCGCAAGTGGCTCGATTACGTGCGGACGGCCAAGGCGCAGAACTGCATCTCACAGAGCTTAGCCGACCAGTATGCGCTCCTCATAGATAACGGGAGCCTGCGTGTCAAGTCTATATTCGATGAGCTCGGCATCACCTATTCAAGACCCCAGTTGCTGCGTATTATCCCATCGTTTCACGTTGACACGCTGAACGAATTCTACGCCGGTATTGCACAAGGCACCATCAATCCCTACATCCTGAGGCGTAGGCTGTCGTGGCTGAAGCATGGTCGCTACTTCCGTTACCGGATGCGCATGATCCAGCGTTCTGTCCATCGCCACCCAGCTGCCGAGCCCGTGGTGGATGACACGTTGGCTCCGCTGCACGTCTCACCCAGCACCGAGCAAGCTGGCGCAACGGTAGAGTATAGGCAATCCCCGTGCTGTACTGCCCTTCCGGGTGATGAGGTGGTAGGCTACAAGCGTCCTGACGGGGTAGTGAGCGTCCACAAGGTCTCTTGCCCCGAGGCCGTGAGGCTTATGGCCCAGCAAGCCAGCAGCATCGTTCCTGTGCATTGGACTACCGATCCACGCCACCGATACATTGCCCACTTCTTCATCTCAGGAGGCGACCGTAAGGGATTGCTGGCCGACACATTTAGCACGCTGGGCGACTCGCTAGGGCTCAACATCACTCGGGTGAATATGCGGAGTGACGGCACAGCGTTTCGCGGTGTCATCTCCCTAGAGGTTCGCGATCTCAATGAGATCAACGTGGCCCTTCAGCGCACCAATGCCCTGCGAGGCATTCGCCGCGTCTACCGGCTCGACAACGAGCAAGTTTAGCCTTACCGTCTGAGTTCCATCTCTGGCGCAGGCCCGTATCGTTGGGCTCAGCAAGAGCTGTCCTCGTGCCACTCGAGTCGTGTGGCGCAGGGTGGCATGGCTCTCGTCGCACCCATCGGTTTACCCCTTTGACCTCTTCGTGCGCATCGTCCCGTGGTAGCTGGGGCGTATCGTTGCGGGAGGGGTGTATAAGCAGAGGGGTCAAGGGTGTATGATACACACCCTTGACCCCTCTATTACGTTGCTCGCCTAGTGCGGCGAGGTGAATTACTGCTGGATTTCCACCATGGGCTCCATGGCAGGAGCCGCAGGCTCAGCACTCTTAGCCAATCCGCTCTCTAGGAACTTGATGAACTCGTTAACGTCCGTGTTGAAAGCGTACGGGCCTGCGAGCACCTCTTCGTTGGGTGATACCACGAAGAAGTATGGCTGCCCGCTAACATGGAATTTAGCCGCCTGCAAATCGAGGTTCTGCTTGCCGATGGTCTTCTTGGTCTTCCCATCGATGACCGACACGTACCACTCCGATTCGGGCAGCTCGTGCTTATCATCCACGTACAGGGCCGTTACGATGAACTTATCCATCAGCAGCTGCGCCACGTTGGGCTTGCTGAGCACCTGGGCCGCCATCACCTTGCAGTTGGAGCACCCATGCCCAGTGAATTCCACGAACAGCGGCTTGCCCTTCTCCTTAGCGCAGGCCAGAGCCTGCTTGTAGTCGCGATACCCGTCCAGGTTCGCCGGCATGTGAATGAAGTCGGCGTATTTGGGAGCCTCGCAGAGGGCCGCAGCCGGTTGTCCCATGGCCCCGCCGTGTGCGGGGGCCTGTGGGGCGTTGATGGTGAAATCGTCAGGCGATGGGGCCGGCATGAAGCCCGACAGTGAGGTCAGTGGTGCCCCAAACAGCCCCGTGCTCAGGTACATGGCGAACGCCAGCACCGCCGTGGCCAGGATCATGCGCAGGAATCCTACATGCTGCGTGGGCGAATCCATCTTGAACCGGATCAACCCTAGCAGGTAGAGCACGAGCATGATGGAGAAGGCCACCCAGATGGCAATGTACACAGGCCGTGTCAGCAGGCCGAGCCCGAAGAAGGTATCCACGCCCAGCAAGAACTTCAAGCTGAATGCCAGGACGATATACCCGAGGACAATCTTCACCGAGTTCATCCACCCGCCCGACTTCGGCAGCTTGTTGAGCCAAGTTGGGAATATGGCGAACAGGGTGAATGGGAGCGAGAAGCCCAGCGAGAAGGCGAACATCCCCAGCACCGGTTTTGCCGCCGACCCCGTGGCACCCTCAATGAGCAAGCCGCCCACGATGGGGCCCACGCACGAGAGGCTCACAATCACCGTGGTGAGGGCGAAGAAGAAGGAGCCCAGGAATCCACCCCGGTCAACCTGCGAGTCGGTCTTGCTGGAGAGGCTGCTAGGCAGACGGATCTCGAACATCCCGAAGAACGCCGCGGCAAAGACGGCGAACAGCAGGAAGAAGATGAGATTCGTAATCCAGTGGGTCGTCACATCGGTGATGAAGCCGGCCCCCAGCCCCGCGAGCGACACCAGGAACCCGAGCAGGGTGTAGATGGCCACGATGCTCAGCCCGAACGTCAGCGCGTTGAGCAGGGCGTTGAGGCGATTCTTCTTGCCCAGGAAGAAGGATACCGTCATGGGGATCATCGGGAACACGCAAGGAGTCAGCAAGCCAGCCAAACCAGCCAGGAAGCTGATGATCAGGAATACGAACATGGACGACTCCTCCGCCCCCCCCTCCTGGGTGGAGCTTGGTGCCGCCGTGGCCACCGCCTGGCTTGGGGTAGCACCCTCGGGAACTATCTCCACCGAGAGATCCTGCTCCCCAACATTGCAAGCCCCGTCATGGCACGTCTGGAACTCTGCCGTCACGCGCACGGTGAATGCCGATCCTCCCTCTGCCACAATGGGTTGCACGAATGTCACATTCCCCTCATACATGGTCAGGTCGAGGTTGAACACCTCATCATGCTCCGTCACCGCATGCCCCTCTTCACGCATGTCGCCATCCAGGCGATAGGCCGGGTCGGGCGCAAAGGTGAAGGTGGTGGGTGTGGGTCCCCCTTCCGGTAGCACCGTCGAGTACAGGTGCCACGAAGGGGCAATGGTGGCCGTGATCTGCACCTCGTAGCGATTCCCCTCAAGGTGAACCGCATTCGCGCTCCACGCCACCGTGTTGCTATTCGCACCCATTCCCTGCGCCCCAGCCACCAACGGGAGGAACAGCAGGCACAGCGATGCAAGCAACGCACTCAGATTCCGCATAGCATTGAATGTTATGTGATGTATTACAACCTGTAATAAAAATCTGCGAACCAAAAGCCAATCAGTAGCAACCGGTTATCGTGGAGGTAACCGCATTGCCTACCCATTTGTTTACCCCGTATCTATGAAGGGGGGCAGGATGCATGGGCTCTAAAGGGAGATCCGGTTGCCTGCGCTATCGTAGAATTTATAGTCAAGCATATTGCAGGAGGTGTCTGCCTGCACCGAGAGCTTACACCCCAGTTGCCGCGACACCTTGCGCCGCCGGCTCAGCAGCCCCTTGTTGTAGTATGCCGCCACGAACGGGTGGGCCCGCAGCGTCACGGGGCCATGTACTGCCTCGGCCACCACGGCGAGCTTACGCTCGATCTCATCCTCTAGCACTAGTGTCGACTCCACGCGCCCGCTCCCAGCGCAGCAGGGGCAAGCCTCCGAGGTGTCGATACGCTGCTCGGGGCGGTGCCGTTGCCGGGTGATCTGCATCAGACCGAAATCGGTGATCTCCAGGATGCGATGCGTCACGCGATCTTTCGCCATCAGCTGCCGCATCTTCTCGTACACCTGCTTCCGATTGGCACTCTGGGCCATATCGATGAAGTCGATGACGATGATCCCCCCCATGTCCCGCAGCCGTAGCTGGCGGGCTATCTCATCGCAGGCTGCGAGGTTTACCTCTAGGGCCGTCTCCTCCGGCGAACCGGCATGCTTAGCCCCGCTACCGCTGTTGACATCGATCACGTGAAAAGCCTCGGGGTGCTGAATGATCAGGTATGAGCCCTTGTGGAAGAACACCGTCTGTCCCAGGAGCCGCTTAAGCTGCTTGGTGACATCGAAGTTGTCGAAGATGGGTACCCGGGGCGAGCTGTACAGCTTCACAATCTCCGCCTCCTGTGGCGCCACGGCCGTCAGGTAGGTGCGGAGCTCCTGATACAGGGCCTTATCATTCACCTGAATGCTCGAGTAGGAGCCATTCAGGTTATCCCGCAGGATGGCCGAGGCACTCTTTATTTCACCCAGGAGCAACAGGGGTGGCTTGGGATGCTCTGAGAGCTGCGCGAGGCAGTGCTCCCAGCGTGCAAGGAGGCTCTGCAACTCGTTGTTGAGCGCCTCCACCCCTTTCCCCTCTGCTGCCGTGCGTACAATGACGCCGAAGCCCTGGGGCAGTATGCTGGCCAGTATGCGACGCAGGCGCGTCACCTCCTCCCGCGTGGAGATCTTCGATGACATCATCACGCGGGTGCTGTAGGGGAGTAGCACCAGGTTGCGCCCCGCTAGCGAAATCTCCGTGGTGAGGCTCGGCCCCTTGTTGGAAAAGGGCTCACGCACCACCTGCACCAAAATCACCTGGCCGCTCTTCACGAAGTCGGCAATCTTCCCATTCTTCTCCGGCAGTGGCTGCTCGGAGGGTGCGGTCGACGTGAGCTGGGGCTGCGTCTCCGTGGCCGTGGGCTCTGCGGAGGCAGCCTCCTTGCGTCCCCCTCCGCCACGGGTGCGTTTCCCCCCTTGCAGGGCCCGGCGCACCCCTTGCACCATGGTGCTGTAGTGCGGCCCCAGATCCTTAATGTGCAGGAAACCCTCCTTCTGCTGGCCGATGTCCACGAACGCAGCGTTGTGGTTCGGCATTACCCGGCGCACCACGCCGAGGTAGATGTCACCCACCGAAATGGTGTCCTGCTTGGTTACGCTCCGGTACTCCACCAGCTGCGCATCCTCCAGGAGAGCAATGCGCGACTCGCCAGAGCGATTGTTGACATCAATGATTAGCTGTGAATTCACTGAAAAGTAGTCTGATAAACACCCCGTCCTGCTGGTCGATCCCCCGTGCGGGGGCGCAGCCAGATGTCGGGGGCTATGCCAGAGCCTTGGGTAAGACTCCCGGTGGGCTAGGGGCCTGGGAGCAGGTGCCCGCCACTCGGCCTGAGCCGCTCCCCATGCCGATAGGATCCCACCGCGAGGAGAGCAGGCCAGCGCAAATGCGCGCGCCGATCATGCGTCGATTATCCACCAGGCGCATGGTACAACTCCGTGCCCACAGCGCAGCGCGAGAGCCGCAGCATCTTGCGCTATTCGCATGGTAACCCCCGCCACGCAGGAGACCCCCTCAGCCGTCGCCTGCACTACGCCCGCAAACCCCGCATCCATCCACCCGTTATCCGGGACGTGGTGCGGAGCCTAACGGAATGCCCCCCTGCACCGACGGGTGCAAAGGGAGGGAGTGCGCTGACGGCAGGATGTGAGGTCTACCTCAAATACCCACAGCAACCCCCGCCAGGGGATCGATGATCCCCGGCAGGGACTGCGCAGACTCGAGCTCGGGATCCCCTTCGGGCACGCAGTGAGTCTATCCACCTAGTGCGGCCCGGGAGGACTATTTCTTTTTATGACGATTCTTGCGGAGACGTTTCTTCCGCTTATGGGTTGCCATCTTATGACGCTTGCGCTTCTTACCGCTTGGCATAAGGCTCTCTCTTTATGGGGTTGATAATTATCGCGCTCGGGCCCGTGGGGCTAGCTGTTGCCCCGGATGCGACCCGATAGGATCCTGGACGGCTTGAATGCGGGCACCTTGTGGGCCGGGATGATGATGGGCACATCCTTCGAGATGTTACGGGCCACCTTCTCGGCGCGCTCGCGCACCATGAAGCTCCCGAATCCCCGCAGGTACACACTCTCGTTGCGAAGAAGGGCCCCGCTCACCGAGTCCATGAAGGCTTCTATGGTCCTCAGCACGGAGGCACGTTCGATGCCCGTCTTCTTTGCTATCTCATTCACCAGGTCTGCCTTCGTCATTGTCTACTCCTAAGCGTGGCCATTAAATGGGTACGTAGGACGCTCAGCACGCGCTATGCGTGCCACCCTACATCGCCGCAAAGGTAGCACCTTTTTTGTTATCCACCGCGGGGATAAATGCCCGAAAACGCAAGGCTAAAATCCTTGCCATTAGTTCATTGCGGTAGCCCCCTCGCCTGGGGGACGGCGATGCCGTGGTGCGATTGCGCACGATCATCCCCCCTACCACTGCTGCACCAGCAAGGTACCAAGCCCGTATTTGGTAGGCTAAATACGGACTTGGTGCGGCGATGCTACGCGCTCGTCACGTCGCTGTAGCATGCTGGTGGGCCCGCATGCGCATGCCATTTTTACATACCTTTGCCAAGGGGTGCCGGAGTGCGTGCTACCCGTAAGGAATAACCAGCAGCAATATGTTCGATTTACAGCAAGTGTTGGAGGAGCTTCCGCTCGCCATCACCATTACCGATCTCGAGGGCACCATCGTCTACATGAATGCGGCCTCAGCCCAGGTGAACGCTCAGGGCGGCGGTAAGGCTCTGGTGGGGAAGCAGGTGCGCGATTGCCACAATGAGCGTTCCAAGGCCATCATCGAGCGTCTCTTCCAGGGGGAGACGAATGTGTACACCATCAGTAAGCAGGGGCAACGCAAGCTCATCTACCAGTGCCCCTGGCGGGTGAATGGCGAGGTGCGGGGGCTCGTGGAGCTCTCGGCGGTGATACCTGAGGACATGCCGCACTACGTGCGGGGCTAACGGGGGTGCCAATGCGCAGTGAACTGATAAATTTTGGGTGCAATGAGTAGAATGGGTAGAATTATCGGGTTGATAGGCGTAATGCTGGGGTTGCTAGTCGCAAAGGGCCACGCAGGGTACGAGCCGCTGTGGCTCGTCACGCCCTCCATTTCGCCGGATGGCACGCGGGTAGCATTCTCCTACCGGGGCGTGCTGTACGTGGTGCCGACCTCTGGCGGCGAGGCGCAGCCCCTCACCACGGGGCGCGATTACGTCCGGGGGCCTGTGTGGTCGCCCGATGGCAAGCGCATCGCGTATGCTAGCGACATGTACGGCAATTTCGACGTGTACACGCTGTCGCTGGATGGTGGGGCCACGGAGCGTGTGACGACCGGATCGGCCGATGAGTTCCCTTTCGCCTACACGCCGGCTGGCGACAGCCTCATCTACCGGGCGCAGGAGATGCCGGCCCACAAGTCGGCCCTATTCTACACGCGGTGGACGAGCCAGCTCTATCGCATCGCCGTCTCAGGGGGGCGCGAGCAGCTCTACCTGCCGATGCCGGCTGCCAGCATGTCTTTTGCCCCGGATGGGAAGACAATCCTGTTCGAGGATGTGCGCGGCAATGAGGACGAGGCTCGTAAGCATCACACGAGCTCCATAGCGCGGGACATATGGCTCTACACCCCGGGCTCACCATCGGCGCGGCAGCTCATCGTGCGTGAGGGGGAGGATCGTAACCCCGTGTTCGGGGCCGATAGCGATCATTTCTACTTCCTCAGCGAGCGCGACGGGGGGTCGTTCAACGTCTACGCATCCTCTGTTTCAGCCCCGTCGCAGGTGCAGCAGCTGACGCGCTTTGCGCGCAACCCGGTGCGGGCTCTCACGGCGTCGCGGTCGGGCATGCTGTGTTTTACCTACGATGGGCGCATCTACACCATGCCGGCGGCGGGAGGCGAGCCCCAGGTGCTCAACGTGAGCATTGCTCGGCCAGACGGTGCACCCGACTCGGTGTTCATGCGTCTCAAGAGTGCCTCGGATGGGGTGATTTCGCCCAATGGCAAAGAGGTCGCCTTTGTGTCGCGGGGCGATGTGTACGTGAGCTCCATCGAGTTTGGCAACACGCGCCAGATCACCAACACGCCGGAGCAGGAACGCTCGGTGGATTGGGCCCCCGATGGTCGTTCGCTGGTGTACGCGGGTGAGCGTCATGGCAGCTGGAATCTCTACATGGCCTCGATAACGCGCAGCGATGAGCCCAGCTTTGCGGGGGCCACGTCCATCACGGAGAAACCGTTGCTGGTGACGGCGCAGGAGACCTTCCAGCCGCGCTTCTCGCCCGATGGCAAGGAGGTGGCCTTCATTGAGGATCGCACGAAGATTCGCGTTATCAATCTGGCCACTAAGCAGGTGCGCTCAGTCACAGACGGTAGCCAGAATTACTCCTACCAGGATGGGGACATCTCCTACGAGTGGTCGCCCGACTCCAAGTGGATCGTCCTCTCGTTTGATGCTAAGCGTCGGTGGCCGAATTCCGACATCGGCCTTGTGCGCGCCTCGGGCACTGAGCCCATATTCAACCTGACCCAGAGTGGCTACACCGACACGAATCCTCGCTTCATGATGAACGGCGATGTCATCATCTGGCACAGCGACCGCAACGGTTACCGCAGCCACGCGAGCTGGGGGGCGCAGGAGGATGTGTACGCCTTCTTCATCAACCGGGAGGCTTACGCGAAGTATAGGCTTACGCCCTTTGAGCTGGACGAGCTGAAGGCGGCGAAGGAGCAGGGGAGCGATAGCGTGAAGGATGCTAAGAAGGGTAAGGGGAAGAAGGAGGCGGCCAGCACCCCGAGCAAGACGAAGGATCTGGACATCGACCTGACGAATGTGGAGGATCGCATCGTGCGCCTCACCATCCACAGCTCTAGCCTGGCAGATGCCATTGTCACGCCGGACGGCGAGAGCCTCTACTACCTGTGCAGCTTCGAGGGGAAGTTCAACCTCTGGAAGACCGACCTCCGCAAGCGGAGCACTAAGCGGGTGCTCGATGTCAAGATGGATGGGGGAAGCCTTTCGCTCGACTCGAAGGGGGAGAATATGCTCATCGCCACGGGCGATAGGATGGTGAAGGTGAACCTTAAGTCGGAGAAGCAGACGGATGTGGCCATCTCTGCGCCGTTTACCCATCGGGGTGCTCAGGAGAGGGCATATATCTTCGACCACGCCTGGCGGCAGGTGATCAACAAGTTCTACCGCTCAGATCTGCATGGGGTCGATTGGAAGTACTACCGTGAAGTGTACGAGAAGTTCCTCCCGTACATCAACAACAACTACGACTTCACCGACATGCTGAGCGAGCTGCTCGGCGAGCTGAATGCGTCGCACACGGGCTCGGGGTACCGTTCTCCGGGTCTGCCTGGTGGGCCGCGCACGGCCTCGCTGGGGGTGTTCTACGATCGCTCTTTCGCGGGCCCTGGCATCCGCATCACGGAGGTGCTACGGGGTGGGCCGCTGGATGAGACCAAGGTGAAGGTGAAGGCTGGCGCAGTGATTACATCCATCGATGGTGTGGCTGTGCGTGACTTTGCCGATCTGCCCAGGCTGCTCGATCGTAAGGAGGGTGAGCGCGTGCGGATCGAGCTGCGCGAAGGGGCCGCTACGCATAGCGAGGTGGTGAAACCCATATCGAGGGGCACGCTCAACAATCTCATGTACGAGCGTTGGGTGGAGCAGCGTCGCCGCGAGGTGGATAGCCTCTCGGGTGGCCGACTGGGGTATGTGCACATTCGGGGGATGAACGCTGGCAGCTTCCGCACGGTGTACTCTGACCTCTTCGGGCGGTATAACGACCGCGAGGGGGTGGTCATCGACACCCGTTACAACGGGGGCGGGCACCTGCATGAGGATGTAGAGGTGCTGTTCAGCGGCCATAAGTACCTCGACCTAGTGCCTCGCGAGCAGGTGATATCGGAGCACCCGCGCAAGCGGTGGAAGAAGCCGTCGGTGATGCTCATTGGCGAGGCGAACTATAGCAATGCGCACGGCACGCCGTGGGTGTACAAGACGCAGGGATTGGGTAAGCTGGTGGGTAAACCCGTGCCGGGTACCATGACGTCGGTGTGGTGGGAGACGCAGGTCGACCCCACGATCTACTTCGGGGTGCCCATCGTGGGCTATGTGGATCGCAATGGTCGCTACCTGGAGAATCAGCAGCTTGAGCCCGATGTGGATGTGGCTCTCGACTACTTCAAGCTACAGCAGGGGCACGACACGCAGATAGAGAAGGCGGTGCAGGTGCTCCTCGAGGCTGCGGATGCGGCAAAGGCGGATAGCCCATGGCCGGAGATTGAGAAGAGGTTCCGTTAGTAGACGCTGGCGGTAGATAGCATGCATCGGGGCTGGGTTTCCTGGCCCCGATGCTGTTTTTTGTGGGGATTGCTCCGGGGTGTTACCCCTCGTGGCACGCTTTGGGATGTTGGGTAGTGGATGTGTAGGTTGCCATTTGGCCCCTGGCCTTGCCCGCAAGCAGCGCAGGATATGATGCGTGTGCTACGCGAGAGGATGGATAGGATGGGTGACGTGAGTTGGATGGCAATATGAGGGCCGGGGTTGTCACGCATTGTGAGCCTTGCCCCCATGCATGTCGAAGGGCGGGATGCGCAAACGTCGCATCCCGCCCTTCGCGGTTTTCGCCCTCAGATGGCCCGTTGTTTGCCTATGGGTGTGGCAATGTGGCCAGGGGGTGAGTGTGTCCCCAATGTGGGTTATATGCTCGCAGTGGATTACTTACCCCAGTCCTCCTCCGTGGCCGGTAGGCAGCGGTTGTCTGTCTCGGATAGCTCCCGCAGCGAGGGGCACTTTTCCTGGCCCACCACCTCGGGGGTCGAGAGCAAGGCTCCGCTCTTGTACTGGAGCAGCGTCAGGGCTGGGCACTCACTGATGTCGAGGGTCTTGAGATTGTTGTTGCTGCAAAGGAGCCACTGCAACCCCGTGGGGTTTAGGCTGTCTAGCTTGTTGCCGCTACAGGCTAGCTTGGTGAGCTGCTTGCACGGGCGTAGGTCTAGCCTGGTGAGCTTGTTCTGCACGCACTCCAGCGTTGTGAGCTTGGGGCACGGGCGCAGATCCAGCGTGGCGATGCGGTTGAATGAGCAGTCGAGGTTCTCTAGGGCAGCGCACGGGCGCAAATCGAGAGCATCCATGCCGTTCTCGGCGCACTGGAGCTTCTTCAGGTTAGGGAAGGCCTTGAGGTCGAGATTGGCCAGGAGGTTCTTGCTGCACATGAGAGTGCTCAGCTTGTTGCCCTGGGCACTGGCAATGCGGGCAATTCGATTGGCTGAGCAGTTGAGCCAGCTGAGTGATGCGCACCCCTGTATGTCGATGGCGCTGAGGGTGTTGTTGCTGCAATTCAGCTCGGTGAGGTTGCGGCTGCTACTCAGGTTGAGGTTTGCGAGCGTGTTGTGCGAGCAGTTCAGCTGCCGTAGCAGCGCGCAGGGTTGCACGTTGAGCGCGGTGAGTTGATTGTGGTTGCAGTCCAGCCACCACAGGCGTGTGCAGGCTTTCAGGTCGAGGGCACGCAGACGGTTCTCGGCGCAGTTTAGCACCTCCAGCGCAGCACTGGCGCTGAGGTTGAGGCTCTCCAGCTCATTGCCATTGCACTCCACGCGGCGGATCTTGGGGCATGGACGCAGGTCGAGGTGGCGCAGCTTGTTGCCAGCAACGTCCAGCTCACGCAGGTTGGGGCACCCCGAGAGGTTGATCCTATCGAGGCCTGCCGCACGGCCCGCCATTGAACTCGCCCTGGGGCACTTGAGCACTTCCAGCTTATTGCAGTTCTGAATATTCAGGTCTCCGGTAAGGCTGTGGTCGCACCACACCACGCGCAGGGATGAACCTTCGGGGAGTGAGAGCCACTGAATGAGGCTGGTACCATCTTCGTCCTGGGCACTGGAGCGGGTGGTGCCGCTGATTTTGTAGCCCATGGCCCGTAGCGTGCCCGAGGCCTGCATGTCGGCCAGGCTTTGTTCGCTCATGGCCACTAGGCTCACATGCCCGTACACCCGCAGGGTGTCGCAGCGCATGGCGATGTCGATGCGCTTAAGTTGCTGGCCGATGGTTTGCTGTTGTATGGAGTTGCAGCTCGAAAAGCTCACCGTGGTGCCTTCGCTGTCGGCAGCCAACCAGAGGGATACGGTGGGTTCGCTAGAGGTGAGCGTAAAGGCTAGCGGGCTCTTCTTTGCCTGCCCCAACGCAGGGTGTACACAGGAGAGCAGCAGGCATATCCCCGCAAGGATTGATGATATACGACGCATTGCTGTTTCGGTTTGATTAAGTTGGAAGTTAAGAGTTTAGAGACGGGTGGGAGACCCTGCGATTGGTTTCGTTAACGGCCCGATCCTGGTTACAGTTACACATTGCGCACATTTTACGGATACGTAGGGAAATGCGCGAGTGGGTAATATGTCGGTCCCAAATGGGGGTGGGCTACAGCCCCTGTACCCACTGGTAGGCCAATCGTGGCGAGCCGTCGAGCATGTGCACGATGCCGCAGTATTGGAATCCGTGAGACTCTAACAGCGTCACCATTGGACGATTGTCCTGGTGCGTATCGGCTCGTAGATTACCTAACTGATGCTTGCACCAGCTCAGGCAGCACTGTCCCACGCCGGGCGTTAGTCCCAGTGTGGCCAGCCGATGGATGGTGCCGTAGGGTAGGGGATTGAGCCATGCCCCCTCGATGTGCGCGTAGGTGGGCTCGGTGCCGGTTTGCAGGCAGAATGTCCCCTGCGGCTCATTTCCAAGGGTGATCAGGTAGCACTGCTGCTGGGTGATGTCGCGCTGCACATCTGCCATGGCCGGGTAGCCGTTCCCCCACTGGGCCATGTTCCCATGTTGTCGCATGGCGGCACGCCCAGCATCCAGTATGCGTAGCACGCACTCAGCGTCTGCCGCTGTTGCGCGCCGCACCGTCATGGGGGCGATCCCCCTGCTGGGGCTCAGGCTCTCGATGCTCAAGGGTTATTGGGGGAGACCCGCATGGGGGCTGTGGGCGATGCGCTTCCGGAATGTGATGGAGACTAGCACGTACTCGATGATGGCGAGGGCGAGGCCGCCCCACCCGAGCAGTATTACGCTGGGAATGGAGAGCACGATGAAAACGATGTGCGGAAGTATGGCTCCCAGGGTGAATTGCTTGATTTTGAGTGAGAACATCGGTATCTCGCTCACGAGCAATATGCCCTGCGCAAGCACGATGGGGATGAGGCTGTAGGGGCACATGGCCATGCACGCAAATGGGCCCGCAGGTTGCGGGGCACTCACGGCCAGCGTGAGCCCGCACGTGAACAGGGCACTGGCTGGGGTAGCCAGGCCGAGGAAGTGGCTCGTTTGCCGGGTGTCGATGTTGAATTTACCGAGCCGGTAGGCAGAGAAGGCCGCTAGCAACAGGGGGAATAGGGCCAGCCCGTATGCCAGGGGGACGGGCATGGTGCCGCATGACCCGGCGCTCTCTAGCAGACGGAATTGGAGCTGCACGTACAGGATGGATGGCGCGAGGCCAAAGGTGATGAGATCGGCCAGGGAGTCGAGCTGGACACCGAGCGGGGATTGCACTCGCAGCAGCCGGGCCGTGAAGCCGTCGAAGAAGTCGAAGAGTGCCCCTGCGAATATGCACAGGACGGGAAGGTAGGGCTGCGTGGCGCCGAGCTTTAGCGCGAGCACGACGGCGGTGCACCCGCTTAGCAGGTTGAGCAGTGTGATACCGTTCGGTATGAAGGCCCTGAGCGTGCTGAGTATCCGCCGCATGTGTGTACCTCGGTTTTGGTCTGGCAAAGTTAGCAAACCCGTCCGGTTGCGGGGGCGTAAAGCTGACAGGGTGTGTGGTGCGCTGCGCCGCATGGGTAGGGCGTTTCGGTGGAATCGGCTACCTTTGTGCAAAACCCGAGTCCATGGATCGCATACGGAATTTCTGCATCATTGCGCACATCGATCACGGCAAGAGCACGCTGGCCGATAGGATGATCGACATTACGCATGCCATTAATGCGCGTGATGCGCAGGCGCAGGTGCTCGACAACATGGACCTGGAGCGCGAGAAGGGCATCACCATCAAGAGCCATGCCATTCGCATGGAGTACGAGTATGAGGGGGTGCCGTATCAGCTCAACCTCATCGATACGCCAGGGCATGTGGACTTCTCCTACGAGGTGAGCCGTGCGATAGCCTCTTGTGAGGGGGCCCTGCTGGTGGTGGATGCGAGCCAGGGGATACAGGCCCAAACGATCTCTAATCTCTACCTGGCACTTAATCACGACCTGGAGATTATCCCCGTCCTCAACAAGATCGACATGGACTCGGCTAAGCCCGAGGAGGTGTCCGATCAGATTGTCGACCTGATAGGGTGCAAGCGGGAGGATATACTTCAGGTGAGTGCCAAGACGGGTAAGGGGGTTGAGGAGGTGTTGCAGGCCATTCTCAAGCGTATTCCCCCGCCAAAGGGCGATCCGGACGCTCCCCTTCAGGCCCTCGTGTTCGACTCGGTGTTCAACTCATTCCGGGGCATCATTGCCTATTTCCGGGTGATGAATGGCACCCTGCGCACGGGGGACAAGGTGAAGTTCTTCAGCTCTAATCACCAGTACGAGGCTGATGAGATAGGGGCCCTACGCCTGGGGCTCTCCCCCGAGAAGGCCATCTCGGCCGGCAGCGTGGGGTATATCATCTCGGGCATTAAGGATTCGGCCGAGGTGCGGGTGGGCGATACCATCACGCATGTGGAGAGCCCTTGCCAGGAGGCCATTGCGGGATTTGAGGAGGTGAAGCCCATGGTGTTTGCCGGTCTCTACCCCGTGGATTCGGACGAGTATGAGAACCTGCGCATGTCGCTCGACAAGCTGCGTCTTAACGATGCATCGCTCTCCTTTGAGCCGGAGAGCTCGCTGGCCTTGGGCTTCGGGTTCCGCTGTGGCTTTCTGGGGCTGCTGCACATGGAGATTGTCCAGGAGCGGCTCTACCGTGAGTTTGACATGGATGTCATCACCACGGTGCCCAACGTTAGCTATCGGGTCTACACCACACGGGGTGAGATGGTGGAGGTGCACAACCCGAGCGGTTTGCCCGACGTGACGCTCATTGAGCGCATTGAGGAGCCGACGATCGCGGCGCAGGTTATCACCAATACCGATTCGCTGGGCGTGGTGGTGAAGCTTTGCATCGATAAGCGAGGGACGCTCGTGAACCAGGTGTTCCTCACCTCGGATCGCGTTGAGCTCACCTTTAACATGCCGCTGAGTGAGATTGTGTTCGATTTTTATGACAAGCTCAAATCCATCTCCCGCGGCTACGCATCGTTCGATTACCACATCAACGGGTTCCAGGCGGCCACGCTGGTGCGTCTCGACATCCTGCTGAATGGGGACAAGGTGGATGCGCTCTCGACGCTTATACATCGGGATTACGCATATAACTTTGGTCGGAAAATGTGCGAGAAGCTCAAGGAGCTGATCCCACGGCAGCAGTTCGACATTGCCATACAGGCAGCCATTGGGGCCAAGATCATTGCCCGTGAGACGGTGAAAGCCGTCCGCAAGGATGTTACGGCTAAGTGCTACGGGGGCGATATCTCCCGTAAGCGCAAGCTACTAGAGAAGCAGAAGAAGGGTAAGAAGCGCATGCGTCAGGTGGGCAACGTGGAGGTTCCGCAGGAGGCCTTCCTGGCTGTGCTCAAGATGGATTAGCTGCGGTGCCACTGGGGCCGAGGCCTGCTGGCTGGTGCGCGGAAGTGGCTGAGTTTTGCACCTCAGGCGGAGATGGCCTGGAGGGTGCCAGCGTGGCGTAGGTATGGGAGCTTTGAGTTGGCTGTTTCCCCGGCGTGGGGTTCGCTTGCAGGCTTACCAGCGAGGCATCATGCGACGCTACCTTCGGGAGGGTGAGGGCTGGCAGTCGCACTTGCGCCAGTCGCAGTCGGCCATTCTCCGGTTCGTGCATAGGTATCGCCCATCGGGGCTCAACGTGCTTGGCAGCGGGTGGCTGCTCGATTTCCCCATGGAGTACCTCCTGCGCATGGGGCTCACGCTGCACCTCTACGATTTGGCGCATCCCCCGCAAGTGGTGGCCAGATATGCCGATGAGCCGCTGGTTCAGTTCCACACGCTCGATGTTACGGGCGGGTTGCTAGCCTTGCTGCGAGAGCTACCATCTAGCCGATCGGCCCTACAGACCCTGGGGGAGCAGATGCAGCAGCTGCGTGTGCCCACCGATGAGCTTTGCACTCAGCACCCCGTGGTGTCGCTCAACCTGCTGAGCCAGTTGCCCTACCCATTGCTGGAGATGTGGGACAGTGCTCCCCAGCTCCCCGGAATGATAGAGACCCTCCAGTCTGCCCACCTTGCGCTCCTGAGGGCTTTCCCTGCGGCCCTGCTTATCAGCGATGTTGAGGAGCTGCATTACCCCAAAGGCTCTGGGGCTGTGCAATCGGTTGTCCCTACTGTGGTGGCCGATATACCCCCGCTCTGCGGTGAGAGGCGGTGGACTTGGCATTTCGATACTACGGGGAACTATTTGCCCGACATGCGGGTTGAATTGAATGTGGTGGCAGGCGTGTTGCAGCGATAACGCATGGCATCGCCTTCGGACTTTTCTTATCTTTGCAGTATGGGCAGGGTGAATTGGAAGCTTGGGGCTCGGGGGGTGACAGGAATCGCCCGCATGAATCCCAGCAGAGTATGTCGCTTTTGGGAGGGATTGCCGTCATCGACGGGTTATGCTGCGACGATGGTGGTGAGTGCTTACGTGGCCCTGCCAGTGCTAGAATCGGGTGTATTTATGGGCCATTGTTCCCGTTGGGCTATCTGAGTGGGAGTCGAGAGCAGGAAGAGGTCTCCCATCGACCCTTTTGTGCAAGACTGTATGGATAGAAAAAGTCGTTACGCCAATAACACGTACGAGCAGTGGCTTGAACGGGCACAGCGTTTCTGCGCGAGCCGTGAGCGGTGTGCTAGCGAGGTGCTGCGCTACCTGGATGGATTTGACTGCCCCCCGGCACTCATGCAGCAGGTGGTGGCAGCCCTTACGAGTGATGGATTCATTGATGAGCTCCGATTTGCTCGAGCTTTTGCGCGCGATAAGGCTCGGCTCTCGGCGTGGGGTGAGATTAAGATTCGCCACGCGCTGGCAGCGCGCCGGGTGAGCCGTGAGGCCATCGATGAGGTGCTGCGTGACCTGCACGAGTCGGGTGAGCTGCCCGATCTGTATGCGGTACTGTCCCGCAAGGTGGCCAATATGTATGTCAATGAGGAGGACACGGTGCTCTGGGCCCGCCTTTTGCGTTTTGCCTACAGCAGGGGGTTCCACCCCGAGGAGGCGCAGCGCATTGTTCGGCAGGTGATGCGTGAGCATGCGAGTCCGTCAAGTGAGGAGTAGATTTGCACCCTGTTCAAACGGGGTCGGTAGCAATTAAAATCTAGTTGTATGCGGCAGGATGCACCATTGCGTCGTATAGCACCGTCGCTCCTTTCGGCAGACTTCGGGCACCTGGCTCATGAGGTGGCTATGCTGGAGGATAGCGCGGCTGAGTGGATCCATCTCGACGTGATGGATGGCGTTTTTGTCCCGAATATCTCGTTCGGGTTCCCCGTTATTCAGGCTGTACGGGCACTGACCCGTAAGGTGTTGGATGCGCATCTGATGATTGTCCATCCGGAGCGTTATTTGAGCCAATTTGCCGATGCGGGGGTGAATTGCCTGACGGTGCACTACGAGGTTTGTCCCCACTTGCATCGGGTGCTTCAGCAGATCCGTCAGCTTGGTATGCAGGCCGGGGTGGCCATCAATCCGCACACGCCACCCGAGCTGCTGCGGGATGTGCTGCTAGATGCCGACCTGGTGCTACTGATGAGCGTGAACCCGGGGTTCGGGGGGCAGTCGTATATCCCGAGTTCCACGGAGCGTATACGGCGGCTCGCCACGCTGATTGCTGAGGCTGGTAGCAGTGCCCTCATAGAGGTGGATGGTGGCATCGGTGAGCAGAATGCTGCTGCTGTGTGGGCCGCGGGGGCTAATGTTCTCGTGGCGGGGAGTGCCGTCTTCGGTAGCCCTAATCCTGCGCAGGCCATCGAGGCCATGCTTAGGGCCTAGTTGCTATTACACCTTACACCACGCGCAGTAATGCCCACTTCCCTTTTTGAAGACATCATATTCGGCCCAGTGCGTAGCCGGCGGCTGGGCGTTTCGCTCGGTATCAACTTGTTGCCGCAGCACAACAAGTATTGCAATTTCAACTGCATCTACTGCGAATGTGGCTGGACGAGTCGCAAGCAGCTACCCGACCTGCCCCCATTTCAGCTTGTGCACGAGCGGCTTGAGCAGCGACTGAGCACCATGCATCAGCAGGGTGAGCCGTTGGATGTCATCACCTTTGCGGGCAATGGCGAGCCTACGATGCACCCGCATTTTGCGGATGTGGTCGATAGTGCTATAACGCTGCGGGACAGATATTACCCAGAGGCGAAGGTGGTGGTGCTGTCTAACGCTAGCATGCTGACGCACCCGCGGGTTGCGGAGGCCTTGCGACGGGTGGATAAGCCAGTGCTGAAGCTCGACTCGGCTATCGATAGCACTTTTCAGCTCATCAATGGCCCTCTCATGCCGCTCACGGCGCAGCAGGTTATCGGGCACCTGCTGGATTTTGGGCATGATTTTACCCTGCAAACTCTCTTCCTGCGGGGACAGTTCGATGGGCAACGCGTAGATAATACCACGGAGTTAGAAGTGGGGGCCTGGCTTGCCGCCGTGGAGAAGATACGCCCACGCGATGTGATGATTTATACGCTCGACCGTGATACGCCAGCCAGTGGCCTGGTGAAGGTGCCAATGGATGATCTCCAGTCCATTGCGCGACGAGTAGAGGCCCTAGGTATCCCTACGCAGGTGCGGGGGTAGGGGGCTTGCTGCGCTTAGCAGCCAATATTGCCAGGGGTGGGCTGATTTGCGGCTTAGCGCAGTGCGTGTGCAAAGAGTAGAGCTGACGCACCACGTCCTCGGGCGAATGCGGTGCGGCGCACTCGTAAAGTGCTTGTGGCACTCGGCAGTGAAGACCGGTCTACAATCTGTGACGACCGCTACGGTTGCGGTGGGGGCTGCTAGAGCAACTTGAGGTGAGTGGCTACTGCAATGGCCTCGGAGATGCTGCTAACGTTAAGTTTTGTAAAAATATTCTTGCGGTAGTATTTTACGGCATCCTTGGATTTATTGATTTTCAAGGCGATTTCGTTGATCGACAACCCCTGGTGGGCCATGCGAATCATGGCCAATTCATTCTCGGTCAGAAGAACGTGATCTACAGGCTTCCAGCTTTTGCTCTTCCGTGAGAAGTACCACATTTGTTGGCGATTGCAGGAGCAGATGCGGGCGGTGCGAGCTTTCCGCGATGGGGCCAATGACACCAGGCAAAGGGCTAGCCAGATGTTGCCATCCGCATCCAATTTCAGGGGGGTAATCTGGTGGTTGAGCAGGATGTTTACCTTGGGATTATCATCGAAAATGTGGAGGTTGTAGGATAGGGTGTATTTACAGCGATCGGAGATATCAAGGCGCGTGAAGAAGTCGAGGCCTGCCTTGTTGATCTGCATGAGGAAGTCGAGATCTTCTGCTAGCACATGCTTGTGATAGAAGTTGAACCCCTCCTGCAGCATCGTTTCCACGCTCTCCCCGCATAGAAAAAGCGGATTGCCGGATACGTGGAGGAAGTTTAGCCGGAAGAAGTCGATGATGTAAATGGACTGGTAGGTGACGCGTTCAAACGCTGATGCACACTCGATGTGATGTCGTACCTCAGAGTATGCTTCTTCGGCAACCTGTGGACAAATTCCCGGCGGCAGTAGCGACCGGACGATGTCAGTGAGTCGTAGATCCATGGCGTTATTGCTATAGTGGCAAATTTAATGGATCCGTCGGAGTTTAAGCGTTGCCAGCGCATGGGATTTGCGTTGCTCGAGGAGGCATGTATGTTATGATTGCCTCGTTTGAATGCAAAGTCATGAATTTGCACTAGCCTCCTAGTCGTGTAAACGCTAAGATACCGGGCCTTAAGTGGATTCGCTACGAATTGCAAGATCGTTGCCACCTAGTAATAAAATAGGACTTCATTTGATCCCTCTTAGGTGTAGATTGGGGTGATTGTGATTCTCCTTGCGCGAGAGGCCTTGCGCCCTGTGCTGTGATGCGGAGATGGAGAGTTTCATACTTTCTTGGTAAGCATTTTGAGAGGCAAAGGGCCGTGATTACCCGATGGGGTAAAAGTGGCATTATTACCCTTTTGTGTATTGTGAGCGTTGAGGTGTGTTCCGAAATTTGCAATCGTAAAGGAGATGACGACGGTGCCAATGGGGCGCAAAAGTGGATTTCCTATTACAAAATGGCAGGTTGCTGACGAGTGATTTGCTAGGCGTGGGGTGTGGGAGCACGTGATTCTGCACTTTCGCTTTCAGAGGGGAGGCTTACTTCGAAGGTTCCTTCTGAAAGATGAGGTCGGTAAATCCTCAACGCCAAAAGCCGCAGCGAATGGGTCGCTGTGAGGTGTTTCAATCGTAATTACTACGAGTAATGATAGAGAAATTGAATTTTGATGAGCTTCAGCCGTCAGCGTTTGAAGCTATCGTGGGTGGGGCTGATAATGATGCCCAGGTGCAAGGATTTTTCGGTCTGATTATCTGCTGTAATGACAAAAAGAAGAAGCCGAAGCCGCCAGATCAAGTGGTGAAGCCAGATGCTGTCAGTGGAAATGGAGGAGATGGTGGTATCCAGTAACTTTTAGGATACAAATCATGTCCTAGACAATGAGAGGGGGGAAGCTGGACTTCTCCAGTTTCCCCCCATTTTCTTTCATTTCAGTCTGAAGGAGGTAGCCAATGGAGGTGATAAGGTATCAGCTGGCCCCGTATTGGGTTTTGCGGCATGACGAGCACCGGCACGATTGCTATACCCTTTTCGATATCAGAGCTGCTAAGATATACACCATTAACCGCTCCATTTTTCGCCTTCTCTCATTCATTGAGGCGAGTGGTAAGCGGCTCGACGAGGTGGTGGACTTCTTTGGGCAGGCAAACGAGATTGATTACAGCATGGTCTTTAGCAATCTCAACAAGCAGTGGGATGGTCTGGTGCTCAATACGAATGCAGAGGTGAGGGTTGCAGAGCATCCAAGACTCCAGTTCACTCCTCGGGTGCCGGTGTGCTCCTCGCCTCGGACCGCGGAGATTCAGCTTACCACGCGGTGCAATCTGGAGTGCTTGCACTGCCTCCACTCCTGTGGGCGCGATAGGCATGACGCGCTGATCTCGGGCCAGAAGTGGGTTAGAATTCTGCGTGAGCTAGAGGCTAATCGGATGCGAATTGTCACCCTTACCGGGGGTGAGCTCTTTACGCACCCCGACATCGATACGATAATCGAGGCCTTGGGTAAGATGCGGATGCAATTCGTCATCCTCACCAATGCGATGCTCATTACCCCCGAGCGGGCCAGGATGCTAGCGCATCCTAATATTCTACTCTCCATCTCCCTGGATGGTAGCACGGAGGAGTCACATGACTTTCTGCGTGGCGCAGGGGCTTATCGGGTGCTTATGCGCAAGATGGAGCTGCTTGCTAGTTTGGGGGTGGAATGGGTGCTCTCCGTGACGCTGCATGCCCAGAATACCGGGCAGATAGAGGGTCTTGTGGAGTATGCGCTTGCGAGTAACGTGAAAGCACTGAACTTTACCATCTTGGACGACATAGGAAGGGCGCAGGACAATCGTATTTTGCATTTGACGAGGGCGCAGCGTCGGGACTGTAAGCAGCGGATACAACGCTTGCAAAAGCAGTATGCGCAGATACTTCCTATTGTTTTGCTTGATCCTGAGGAGGGTTTTGAATCCTCTGATTCTGGCTCGCCGCATGCGGCTGATGATGAGCCAGTGACGTGTACTGGTGCGATATCGCACATAGCCATTGCCACGGATGGGAGTGTGTACCCATGCGTGTATGCTTTTGGAGTAGACTCTCTTTTTGCTGGGCGTATGACGGAGCGTACGCTCGGCGAAATCTGGAATACCGATAAGTGGTCGCTGCTGAGAGGGGGCATTACGATGCAGGATCTGCATCAGTGCAAATCGTGCACCCTACGGAGTAGTTGTCAGACAAAAAGCTGTAGGGTACGTGCGCTGAAGTATAAGGGCGACCTCTACGCAGCGCCGAAGTGTGTGGTCTTTCCCCATTAAAAGTTTAGACGATGAGACATTTTTTACTTCTCTTGACCATAGTCCTCTGCACGTCTCCCGCCTGGGGACAGCAAGGTATCAATGCGTTGGTGTTGGATCTCGATGGCAAGCCGCTTGAGTATTGCAATGTGGTGGGATACACCAAGGACAGCGTCTTTATGCGGGGTACCATAACCGACAGCCTGGGGCGTTTCAACATTTCCAATGTCGACAGCCTCTTTTACCTGCGTTTTAGCAGCTTGGGCTATGCCACGCAGGATGTGCCTGTGCTGAATTTTCCCGCCCAGGTACGTATGGCCCCAGAGAATATCGCTGTGGATGGTGTTGTGGTGGAGGGGCGTAGGCCTCGTCTGACGATGGAGCGAGGGAAGCTCAAAATGAATGTTAGGGGAACCATCCTATCGGAGCGTCCCCATGTTGGCAAAGTGCTATCGCAGATACCAGGCCTTACGGCAGAGAGTAACGGTGAGGCCTCGCTGATTGGTGGGGGAACTCTCGTTACGTTTATCGATGGCCGAAAGGTGCTAAGCTCTGACGAATTGCAAGCCTTGGATCCCAAGGACATTGAATCGATAACTCTGGATCGTGCGCCGGGTACACGTTATGGCAGTGGGGTTCGGGCTGTGCTCAATATTCGGACTGTACACCGATTCGATCAGATATCCGTTCTCGCAAGGAGTTGGGCCGATTTCAATCATCTGGTCTCTTATGGGGGGAGTGCGCAGGTGGGGTACTACACCAAAAACACCAAGTTCCTCTTTTACATCTGGCATCGCAACGATAGGGAGTTAAAAACTGAGCTGATGGATGCCAAGAGTGCGCCATTCAAGCAGCTCCTCGTGCGGAGAATTGACACGACGCACTACCTAAAGAATTATGCCCGTGTGCAGATGGATGTTCTCCCGAATGAGAAGCTTAGTACAGGGGTGCGGTATAATTTCTCGTGGAACAGAGAGACAACATCCGATCTTACCCGGACGCTGTTCAACCCAGGGCATGCCGCTTGGGAAAGGGTTGACGCAACCGGAGATGTGAGGGGTAATTCGCCGTCGCACCATGTCAGCGGCTACGTGACCTACAAGCCTACCAAGGACTGGGAAATTGAGCTTAATGCCGATGTGTTTGCCAGAGATATGCGCAGGCGACAGCTTACCCATGAGCGCAGTGCAGCCGTTCATCGGGATATCAACTGGAAGACAGATGCGCACTACCTACTCTGGCAGCTTTCGCCACGTGTGAGCTACAGCTTCACCAAGGAGCAAGCGCTCGAGGCGGGGGCCGATATCAACCATATCACGGGCGATAGGCAGCAGTATAAGGAGAACCGGATGAGCGTTGATGGGCGTAATGGGGAGGCTCTCTATGCTGCGTACACCAATTACACCTATGCGCTGTCCGAGAAATGGAATCTCTCAGCAGGGCTTCGTTATGAGCATGCCGCTAGCCGGCTCAGCGATGCGCGGGTGCCTGCGAACGATGTTAGTAGAACGTATGACAACCTTTTCTTCTCTGGGAAGGTCTCTGGCCAGATAGGGAATGCCATGCACGTATTCGACGTGAGCTCCGGCACCCAGCGCCCAGCGTTGGAGGATCTGAGTAATAACAGCTACTACTCTAGTCGATTCATATTGCAGGAGTCCAACCCCAAGCTAATACCGGCGAAGATCTATCGGGCCAACTATGCGTTCAATTATGGCCCCATATTCGCCGGGCTAAGCTACCGCTACACTCGTGACCACATCGACCATCTCATACACCAGAATTCCAATGATCCTGATGGGTATGTATTCGCCAAGGCCAACTTTAAGCACCATCATTCAGGCCAGGCCATGCTGGGAATGCAGATGTCGTTGGCGAAATGGTACACTATCGATATCTCGGGGCTAGCGCAGCTCGAGCGGATTGATGGAAAGCAGTATGGGCTCGCCCTCAAGGCTCGTCCGCTCTACTACGGCAAGATATCACAGACATTCTCGTTCTCGTGGGTTAACTTCGAAATCGAGTATGCCTATCAGAGCCCCCTCACTGCGGGAACATTCGAAGCGCGTGAGCAGCATACGCTTGAGGCATCTGTTTGGCGATCCTTTTTCAAGGACAGGCTGTATGTATACATCGAGGCATCCAATATACTTGCTGCCAGGGATGTTGCGTACACTCGTGTTGGAGGGCTCTCCCTACTGCATGACGATTACCGGGATACACGAAAGATCAAGTTGTTCATTCGTTACCGGTTTAACAAAGCGACGAGCAAGAACCGAACGAGTGCTGCTTCGGAGTCTATAGATCGCCTATAGCGTGGAGTTCCTCAAGCAGCGTGATACGATAGATTGCGGCCCATAATGTCTGGCTTCCCGCATTAAAAGTTTGAGTAATGAGACGCTGTTTACTTCTCCTAATCATAGTGCTTTGCACCTCTTCTGCGTGGGCTCAGCAAGGCATTAGCGCACGGGTCATCGATTTCGATGGTAAACCGCTCGAGTACTGCAATGTGGTGGGCTACACCAGGGACAGCGTGTTCGTGCGGGGGACAATAACCGATAGCCTCGGGAATTTCAACATAGCCAACGTCGATAGCCTGTTCTACCTGCGCTTTACCAGCCTTGGTTATACCACCCAGGACGTGCCAGTGATGAATTTTCCCGCCCAGGTGCGCATGGCTGCCGAAAATATTGCTGTGGGCGATGTGGTGGTAGAGGGGCGTAGGCCCAAGCTGGTCATGCAGGGTGGGAAGCTCAGGATGAATGTTAAGGGGACAATCCTGTCCGAGCGTCCCACCGTTGACAAAGTGCTATCGCAGATACCGGGGCTTACGGCAAATAACGAGGGTGCATCACTGATCGGCGGTGGCACCCTCGTTACGCTTATTGATGGGAGGCGAGTTCTTAACGCGAGCGAACTTCAGGCTTTGGATCCCAAGGATATCGAGTCTATAACGATGGATCGTGCTCCTGGGGCACGTTATGGCAGCGAGGTGAGGGCTGTGCTGAATATTCGCACCGTGCATCGCTTCGATCAGCTATCTGTGCTCGTGAGGGGTAGAGCCGCATTCAACCACTTGTTCTCGCACTGGGAAAGTGCGCAAGTGGGGTATCACACCAAGAAAGCCAAGTTCCTTTTCTATGCTAGCGGTAACGATAAGAGAGTGCTGGAGACGCAGCGGTTAGATGCCACAATTGTACCTGCTAAGGAGTTGCGTACAAATCTTGTCGATACGACTGCTTACAGGGGGTACTATACCTTCCTTCAGGTAGATCTCTTTCCTAGTAAGAAGATCAATGCTGGTGTGTCGTATCACTTCATTATGCGCCTCCTGGGGATGGGTGTTATTAGTCGCCTGCGATTCAATCCAGGGCATGCTGCTTGGGAGGATGTCATCTCGAGTGGCAGCTTGAAGGACAACTCACCCTCCCACCATGTCAATAGCTACGTAACCTACAAGCCCACCTCAGCCTGGGAGATAGAGCTTGAGACCGACGTGTTTACCCGGAACATGCATCGGCGCCAGTACACGCACGAGCGTGAGGCCGTGCGTGAGCGGGATGTCAACTTGCGCACCGATACCCACTATCTTCTCTGGCAGCTTTCGCCACGTGCTAGTTACAGCTTTACCGAGAGCCAGAAGCTCGAGGTTGGTGTTCATGTCAACCGCATTACTGGCGATCGGAAGCAATATGTGGCGAATTGGATCAGCTCCGAAGGACGCAATAATGAGGAACTCTATGCGGCTTACACCAACTACAGCTATGCCCCTTCCGAAAAGTGGAGCCTTAGTGCTGGCCTGCGCTATGAGCGGGCTAATAGCCGTCTCAATGATTTGCGAGTGCTAGGTGCTGATGTAGATCGGACATTCGACAACCTCTTTTTCTCGGGAAAGATCGCTGGCCAGATCGGAAAAACCACGCACCAGTTCGACGTGAGCTCTGGCACGCAGCGCCCTTTGTTGGAGGAGCTTAGCAATCACAGCGTTTACATCAACAAGTTCCTGATACAAGAGTCCAACCCAAATCTGATTCCCTCCAAGATTTATCGTGCCAATTACACATTCAATTACGGGCCCCTGTTTGCGGGGATAAACTACCAGTACACCCGCAATCACATTGCCGGTTACATGCAGATTAATCCCAAAGATCCCGATGGCTATGTGCTCTCCAATACCAACTACAAGCACCACCATCGTGGGCAGGTGCTGCTGGGCATGGAGATGTCGCTGGCAAAGTGGTACTCGTTTAGCATCAATGGATTGGGGCAAATGGAGCGAATCGATGGCAGGCAGTATGGCCTCTCCATTAAGATGCGCCCGCTCTACTACGGAAAGATCACACACACCTTCACGTTCCCGTGGTTTAACTTTAGTGTGGAGTACTCTTACCGGAGTGCACATACCATGAATGTCAACGAGACGGGGGAGCAGCACATGCTCGAAGCCTCCGTCTGGAAATCTTTCTTCGACGGACGGCTTTACGTGAACATCGTGGGCGAGGATCTTTTGGCAGCTAGAAACGTTACCTACACACGCATTGGAGGCCTTGCCGTCCAAGCCGAGGAATACAGTGATACACGGTGCGTTGCCCTGTTTCTGCGATACCGGTTTAATGCGTCCACGAGCAAGAATCGAAAGAGTGCTGCCTCGGAGTCTATAGATCGCCTATAGCGTGGAGTTCCTCAAGCAGCGTGATGCGATGGATTGTGGCCCGTCGTGCCTGGCAATGATCGCTGGGCACTATGGGCTGCGTCCTGATCGTGATCATCTGCGTCGTATCTGTGCCCTCGGCAAAGAGGGCGTATCACTCCTTGGGATCAGCAAGGCGGCTGAGGCCATCGGATTTCGTACTGTGGGCGGGCGTATGGGGGTAGAGACGCTCACTACGGAGATCCCCCTCCCTTGTATTGTACACTGGAATCAGAATCACTTCGTTGTCGTCTACAAGGTAAAGCGCATACGCCCTGGCTTGCGCATGATACATGTGGCCGATCCTGCGAAGGGCCTGCTGACCTACACGGAGCAGGAGTTCTGTGAGCATTGGGTTAGCACGCAGGATCACGGCGAAGGGAAGGGGATAGCCCTTCTCCTTGAACCCTCCGAGGGCTTTTACAGCGGGCAGGATGCTGGTGCAATTGCCAAGAGGGGCTCCCGCCTCGTCTTCCTCTGGCGATATCTCCGGAGGTACAAGCGATTCTTCTCGCAGCTCATCCTGGGCCTACTGCTGGGGTCGCTCCTTCAGCTCGTGTTCCCATTCCTCACGCAGGCCATTGTGGATACAGGCGTGGGAGGGCGCGATCTTAGCTTTGTGTGGCTCGTGCTTTTGGCACAGCTGATGCTTCTTTTCAGTCGCACCGCCATCACATTTATCCGCTCCAAGATCCTCCTGCACATCTCCACGCGCATTAACATTTCGCTCGTCTCGGATTTCTTCATCAAGCTCATGAAGCTCCCCATGAAGTTCTTCGATACCAAGCTCATGGGCGATCTCTTGCAGCGCATTGAGGATCACCATCGGGTGGAGCAGTTCCTCACCTCTAGTAGCCTTAGCCTGCTTTTCTCCTTTTTCACATTCGTAGTCTTTGGGGTAGTGCTAGCGAGCTACAACCTGGGCATCTTCATCGTCTTCCTCCTGGGCACGCTCCTGTATGCTGGCTGGATAGTCCTATTCCTGCGCAAGCGTAGGCTACTCGATTATAAGTACTTCGATCAGGCTGGGCGTAACCGTAATGTCACCTACCAGCTCGTTAATGGAATGCAGGAGATCAAGCTCCAGGGGTGCGAGCAGCGTAAACGTTGGGAGTGGGAGGATGTGCAGGCCGACCTGTTCAAGGTGAATCTCCAGTCGCTCAACCTTAGCCAGGTGCAGCAGGCTGGGAGCGTTGCCATCAACGAGGTAAAGAATATCCTCACCACCGTGCTTGCCGCCGCGGCGGTCATCCAGGGGCACATGACCCTCGGGATGATGCTTGCCGTGCAGTACATCATCGGGCAGCTCAATAGCCCTGTGGAGCAGCTCATCCAGTTCATCTACTCCTGGCAGGATGTGAGCATCAGCCTCGACCGTATGAGCGAGATCCACACCGAGGCCAATGAGGAGAACAGCGAGCGCATGCGGAGTGGCTACACTGCTGAACCCTCGCTCACAGTGGAGGGCCTCTCGTTCAAATACGACCCCTATAGCTCCCGGGACATCCTTGCCGACATCCATCTCACCATCCCTCATGGCCAGGTGACGGCCATCGTTGGGGCTAGTGGCAGCGGAAAAACAACGCTCATCAAGCTTTTGCTCGGATTCTACGAGCCGCTGGCTGGTTGCATTCGGGTCGGTGATACGCCCCTCAGTGAGTATAACCTTGCGTGGTGGCGTGGCCAGTGCGGGGCCGTGATGCAGGATGGCTACCTCTTCTCCGACACTATAGCGCGCAATATCGCCATCTCTGATGATGAGCCAGACATCGAGCGCATACGTAACGCAGCGCGCATTGCAAATATCGCTGACTACATCGAGGCCCTGCCGTTGGGGTACAACACGATGATAGGGCAGGATGGGCAGGGCATCAGCCAGGGGCAACGTCAGCGCATCCTCATCGCCCGTGTTGTCTACAAGAACCCCACGTTTGTCTTTCTCGATGAGGCGACCAATGCTCTCGATGCCCGCAACGAGCGTAGCATCACCGAGCGACTGGCGGAGTTCTACCGTGGGAAGACGGTAGTGGTGGTTGCGCATCGTCTATCCACCGTTCGTAATGCCGATCAGATCGTGGTCTTAGATGCAGGTAAGATCGTTGAGGTCGGCACGCATGAAGAGTTGACAGCAAGCGAGGGACAGTACTTCCATCTGGTCAAGAATCAGCTGGAGCTCGGGAGTTGACATGGAAAAGCAGCAGGGGCAAGACCAGAGCTTCGAGCTCCGTAGTGAGAAAGTCCGAAGCGTTGTGGGGCAGATGCCCCCATCCATTCTCCGGTACGGCATAGCCGTTATTGGGGTCGCCTTGCTTTGCCTATTGATAGTGGCCTATTTCCTGCCCTATAAGCAGGTCTACCGAGGAACCCTTACGGTGTATGGCACTCAATCCGAGGGGGCATTCGACAGTGTGGATATCGCCGTTTTGCTCAAGTTCGAGAATCGGCCCTCAGGGCCCGTGAGTGGTCAGCAGCTTTACCTACAGTCTTCCGTGGGGTGCTTTGCTGGGCAGCTCCTTCAGCTCTCCGCCGAGCGTGATACCATCGAGAGGCAAGCTGCCCTCTGCCGATTCAGGGCAACCGAGATCAGAGCGATAGAAAATCAGACGGTCGACTTCCAGCTCGTGCACTCATCGGGCAATCTCTTGCAGAAGATGCTTGGTAGGGGCATGTGATTTGCCCACTAACGAAGCCCGTATTCCTGTCATTTCCCAGCGTTATCGAGAGGTGTTGTAGCCTCGTGTAAGATTACCATCGTGGCTCTTTCTACTTGGTCGTATAGGCCGAGGCATTGCGCCCAACAGTAGCCTAGGCGTGTGTAGGCTTCAGCCTTCTAGGGCTCTTGTTGCCACCGAGATCTCACGCCTCACGAGCGCATCTCTCAGGGTCGATTACCATCATGTGCCAGCTCCAGCAGCGGTCTATATAGAGTTTGGGCTGGGCTCGTTTTACACGAGCCCAGCCCAAACTGCATGGTCAGGGCTACCCCCCCTCGTTACCACTCGAGTCGCTGCGATAGGTACATCACCACCGACAGCACCAGGAACAGGAACAGGCTACCCACTAGCAGCGGGAAGTTCGCCATCTGGAGTATGATGTACAGGAACGTGTACAGTATCACCAGTATCCCTGCGCATATCAGCACCGGCTTCAATCGCTTGATAAAGCCGTGCATGTACAGCGAAATCATCACCGTGATCGCCCCGGCCGCTATCAGGTAGGACAGCCCGAAGTTCATGTACTCCGAGATAGACAGCAGTAGGGTGTAGAACAGCAGAATGGCCAGCCCCGTCAGCACGTAGCCTATCATGGGGATCGGCTTCTTCAGCAGGCTATCCGTGAAGAAGAATGTCAGGAACGTGAAGACGATCATCAGCACGGCGAACTTCACGGCACGCTCCACCTTGTCGTAATGGTCGATGCCCATGAGCAGCTTCACACCGAACTCCTCGCTGGAGGAGAATACATTATCACTCTCGTAGTCGTAGTAGCTGTGATTGGCTCTCACAGCCCACGACAGGCTTTGTGACGTGTTGGCACTCAGCACCGTCCAGTGCGCTGTGGTCAGGCTATCTGTCAGCGTCCGCTCATCGGGCAGGAATTTGCCAGTAAACGAGGGCTTATCCCATAGCAGAGACAGATCGACATTCGTAATCGCCGCGCTGGGATGGAAGTTGAGCTCCTGGCTCCCATTCACTGCGTATTCGTAGCTGAATTCGTAACGTCCGTCCTTTCTTACCCGTAGGGGCGATGACAGCGTCGACCAGTTTGGGGCCATCCCATCCACCCTATTACCCGACTCCAGCAGCAATGTTGTATCACGCAGCTGAACCTTTGGGATAGCCTTCAGGCCCACCACATCCTTCACGGGCTGCACCAGTTTCATCTCATCCCACTCGATCCACTCATTTGCAGGGAAGAGCGTCTTATCTATCCCCGTGAAAACGCCACGCACCTCGATCTTGGTGCGGTAGAGCATCACGGAGAATATACCCCGTGTGCGCTCTTCGGGAATGGCTCGCACGGCAATGGTGACGCTATCGGGCTGAAAGAAGGCTATGTACTCCTCAAAACCGCTAGACTCCTTATCCTTCACATAGTAAGGCACAGAAATCAGGGGCCCGCATAACGTCTGCTCTTCCCCCCATGGCTCCGCAATCTCCCGTGCGGCCCGTGCGGCCGTCGAGCTTCGGTCGTCGACAAGTAATGAGATTAGCACCTGTGGTATCAGCAGCAGCACTGTCATCACGAGCAGTAGCAGCAGCCGGAGACCCATCGAAAACTCCTTGCGTTGTTCCATTTCTCTACGTGTTAGTACAGAGGCACCCGAATCGCACTCAACTACGGCTTGTAAAACTTCTTGGCGTTAATCTCCACCTTGAGGATGAAGAACAGGTAGTCGCCATCGAGCTGCAGAAACTGGTATTCGAGCTCCTCGCCCGTCTTGCGTGCAATGTCGATGAGCCCGAGTCCTGCCCCGCCTCGCTCCGAGATACGACCATTACGAATCTGATCCTTGTACATCTGGTTCAGCTCCTCCGGCGTGGCATTGTTCACCGACAGCAAGGCCCGCTCCAGATTCTCACGGTGCGCGCTCGCCACCTTATTCGAGGTGATGATACAGTACGTGTCATCCATCTTCCCGATGATGAAGAGCCCGTTTCCAATGCCGTCCTCTTTGAACTCGTCCGAGTGCTTGTTCATGTTCTGCAACGTTTCCACCATCACGTGGTAGACCCGCCGCTGAACCGAACGCTCCTCGTTGTTACGCTCCATGTCCGACTCGGCCATCGACGTGAACATCTTCGTGATCTCATGGCTGAACTCGCCGAGGTAGACTAGCGAGAAGCCATTGCGGATCATCTCATCGTAGATGATAGAGACCGACTTGGTAAAATTGAACGTCAAACTCATCGCTCCTGATGTGTTATCTGGCCTCGGTGGATGGCGCACCCTGCGTGGCGGTCACCCATTCATTTTGGCAGCTAGCGTGCTGGCTCTAGCCCGAGCTGCTCGGGCCCTTGCGTGAATCGGATGTCTATCGGGATATTAGCCGCAGCTATCCGATCCAAATCGCTCTGTAGGACTGGATCTACCACCCCTTGCTCTGCCAGCATCGTCTTAGCCTTCTGGTAGTCGCCATCGCCCTGAATCATCAGTATGGCAGCCGCCAGTTGTGCCACACCCTCGTGCATCTTCTCCGCATCCACGCGGTAGAGCCCCGTCTTCTCATCCCGGCTGATGGCCCCGCAATCCTGGAAGTAATGGAAACGCACCATGTTCGCCTTCCCGTGCGCTGAGGCTGCGCCAAAGCGCACTGAGCGGAAGATGCCCGCCAGGAAGGTCACGTAGTTATCCATTATGTCATGCTCTGTGAGCTCACCCTGGGCCACTAGCTGCTCAATCATGAAGATACCCAGGATGTCGGCCTTTCCCTCCTCTAGGGCGGAGTACGTCTCAGCCAGAGCCTCACGGGCCGTGGCACGCCCATCGAGCGTGCGCTTTACGCCCAGGCCGTGCGCCACCTCGTGGAACATCGTGTTCTCAAAGAAGGCATTGAACTTCACGTGGCTCTGCTGCTCAGGCACTATCAGTAGCTTAGCGATCGGCTCCATGATGTGCTCAAACTTATACTGCATCGCATTGCGCAGTTGCAGCTTGCGCGAGCCCTTCTTCAGCTGCACCTCTGGGTCGTTGGGCAGGTTGATAGCAATGGTCTTGCTCCCCGCGTTGCAATCGCCGGCGTAGTACACCACGTCATACACCCCGAGGTCGGAATCGCTCCCTGGCTCCTCCCGCTTGTAGGCCTCTTCCACCGGCAGCGAGCGTTGCAGGGCCGGCAGCAGCGTCATGTAACGCGCCAACCGCTGGCTCCACTCCATATCCTTTATGAGGACGAAAGCCTCATGCGCCGCCTTCGTGCCGTAGAGGTGATCCTCGTAGTTCTCGATAGGGCCCACCACCAGGTCGATCCGATTGCTCTTCATATCCATCCAGGCGAAATCGCTCGGCTGGTAGTTATCCGTGCGCAGTGCCTCAGCCCGCAGGGTGAGGTAGTTCTTTAGTCCCGCATCCTCAGCTAGCGCGGCGGCCTGCTCAAGCAGCGCGGCAGCCTCATCTATCTTCGCCTTGAATGCCTCATGGTAGGGTACCACCGTCAGCTTGCCCGTGGCATTCCGACGCAGCAGCGTGTACATGCTCGTCTTGGCCGGATCCTCACAGGCATCGAACTCGGCTTTAGTCATGTCCACGGGGTAGAAATTAGCTCCCGCGGGCTTCTCCCCATACCCCTCCACGAAGGGGGCGTTACCATTCAGCCGCTCCCAGGGGCCGTAGTTTATCTGTGCGAACTGCCGGTGCGCATCGCTCGGCAGTGAGTCCAGGAACGGGGCCTTGTCCCCATACGCCTCCATCCAGAAGATGTCATCCATCAGCGTCGCCACCCGGTACAGCAGCGGAAGCATGGCGCGCTCCGATTCCGTCAGGTGGCTAATGTCCGCCGTCAGGCGTGCCACTGCGAATTGCTCCACCTTGTGGGCCACCTCGGCCTCTGCGTTGGGAACCTCCACGGTGGCCCCACCACCGCAACCACCCAGCAGCACCACCGCGGGTAGCACAAAAAGGAATAGACGTGAACTCATGGCAAAATGGTTTTATACGTTCCCAACAGGCGATCCCGCAGGCGGTAAACTACCCGCGCACGTCGTCATCATTGAACATGAAGCCTAGCCGTTTACCGGTCTGTATACGGGCACTCTCCACCTTGGTGTTCACCTGCGACACGGTGACAATCTTCACCATGTCGTACGGCGGCACCAGCAGGTCGAAATCCAGCGTGTACTGCATCGCCGTCTGTATGATGTCGGTCAAGAGCTCCTTGCTGCACACCTGCTGGCCAAACTGGCTGCAAGCGTGCCCCAGCTGCCGTTTGCCCTCCACAAAGTAGTGCTTGTTCCGGTTGATGAAAAGGCGGCCCACCAGGTAGCCCAGATCGTCTACCCGGTTGAACTTAAACGAGTCCGACAGGAAATTGTACATGTTGATGACCCCGCAGTACGAGTTCATCGCATCCTGCTCCACGTAGTGCAATTTCCACACGCTGTGCCCCCGATCGAATTCGAACACGTTGGTGTGCATGCTGAATAGCAGCACGTCGCCCGCCAGGCGCACCTCGGCCTCGAATTTACCTCGGTCGCGGTACTCCAGCCGCACGCGACGATCTGTTTGCTGGAGATGCGGATTGATGTCGTTCACCAGCTCATGCAGAATCTCCTTCACGAGGTTGAACGTCTCGAAGGTGTTGTCATACACGGCCACCCGCATCGTGGCCTTCTCCCGGAGCGTGTCTACTATCTGCTGGCTCTTGGTATCCAGCACCTGGTTCGGGGCCATATTCCCGCCCTGCAAAGCATCGCCTCGAGGATCCATAACGCTTCTATTGTTTTCGAAAGATAGCAATTAATACGCTCTCGCGAAGAGGACTCGCTGCGTGGATGGCTGCCCCGTGCGTATGCACGCACCAGCCTCCTGCGGATTGTCCAGCGGAATGCAGCGTATAGTCGCCTTCGTCTCCTCCTTGATGAGGGCCTCAGTCTCCGCCGTCCCATCCCAGTGCGCCGACACAAAGCCGCCCTTCTCGTCCAGCACGCGCTTGAACTCTTCGTAGGTATCCACCCGGGTAGTATGCTCTTGCTGATAGGCTAGCGCGCGGCTGTACAGGTTGGCCTGAATGGCCTCTAGCAGCTCGGGTACCATGCCCACCACCTTCTCCTGGGGCACAACCTCCTTGGTCAGGGTATCTCGTCGAGCCATCTCCACGGTGCCGCCCGCCAGATCACGTGGCCCCATGGCAATGCGCACGGGGATCCCATGCAGCTCGTGCTCCGCGAATTTGAATCCAGGTTTCAGGTTGTCCCTATCGTCCAGCAGCACGCCCAGGCCCTGCTTGCGTAGTGCCTCCACCATGGGTGTCATGGCCTCCACCAGGCTTGCGCGCTCCTCCTGGCTCTTGTATATCGGCACGAACACCACATGCACCGGGGCCAATTTAGGTGGCACCACTAGCCCGTTGTCATCGGAGTGCGCCATGATCAACGCCCCCATCAGGCGCGTAGAAACGCCCCATGAGCTGGCCCACACGTAGTCCAAACGCCCCTCCTGGTCGGCGAACTGCACATCGAACGCTTTGGCGAAATTCTGTCCCAGGAAGTGCGAGGTGCCGGCCTGCAATGCGCGCCCATCCTGCATCAGGGCCTCGATGCACAGCGTATCTAGTGCCCCCGCAAAACGCTCGGTGGGGGTCTTGCGGCCCACGATGACGGGCAGTGCTAGCCAGTCTCGCGCAAACGTCTCGTAGACCCGCACCATGCGCATGGCCTCCTCTTCCGCCTCAGCCCGCGTGGCGTGCGCCGTGTGCCCCTCCTGCCACAGAAACTCGGCCGTGCGCAGGAATAGCCGCGTGCGCATCTCCCAGCGCACCACGTTCGCCCACTGGTTCACCAGGATAGGCAAATCACGGTACGACTGGATCCACCCGCGGTAGGTATTCCATATAATGGTCTCCGAGGTGGGGCGTACCACCAGCTCTTCCTCCAGGCGAGCGTCGGGATCCACCACCACGCCGCTCCCGTCGGGGTTAGTCTTCAGCCGGTAGTGCGTCACCACGGCACACTCTTTGGCGAAACCCTCCACGTGCTCGGCCTCGCGGCTCAGGTACGACTTGGGGATGAACAGCGGGAAGTAGGCATTCTGGTGCCCTGTGGCTTTGAACATTGCGTCCAGGGCCGCCTGCATCTTCTCCCAGATGGCATAGCCCCGAGGCTTGATCACCATGCATCCACGCACCGACGAGTGGTCGGCCAGGCCCGCCTTCACCACCACGTCGTTGTACCACTGCGAATAGTCAGTCGCCCGGAGCGTTATGTCTCGTGCCATCTTTTGGAATTATGGTAATTATGCTACTTTTGCCAGAACGCTGGGTATGTACCCCGCCGCTACGTAGTCCAGAAACAAAGGCAAAAGTAGCCAAAATGAGGGGATCACAGCTCAAACACGGAAAGGGAAGCAGCATGAGAAGGCACATCGTACTACTGACTATGGTCGCTGGGGCATTTGCCGCGGCGGGCTGTGCCATGGGCGGGCTGGGCCTAACCTCCCAGAACGCGTATAGCGACACTTATTACAATGCCAGCGATGCATCGCGCGATGCGGAGCGCGCTGCGCAGGAACGTATTGAAGCCGAAAAGGCTGAGCAGCAAATGCGCCTGGCCGAAGCCCAACGGGCCAAAGAGTTGGCCGAGCAGGAGGCGAAGCAGCCGAAGGCCACGTCGACCACCAGAGTTCTCGGGCCTAATGATTTTGCCACCTACCAGGAGTACCGCGACTACGTGGATCGCCTTGGCGAATCCAAACGGAAACCAGCGAATAGCACCAGCGAGACTTCTGCGGCGCAACCCAACAACACGCAGGCCTCTGTGGTGAATAACTACTACATCGGCTCATCCAACACCCCCTACGAGCCGGCCTGCGTCACCACCTCCTACGTCTACTACGAGACCCCGAGTCTGTGGTGGGATGTGCTCTTCGACCCCTGGTTCTGCGTGTCGTACCGCCGGCATTACAGCTGGTGGCCTTACTATTATGGCTACTACGGCTCGTACTACGATCCCTACTGGCATTACGCCTGGAGCCCATGGCCCTATCACTCACCTTACCACCACTGGTATGGCGGCTACTGGGACGGTTACCATCAGGGGTGGTATGATGGCTACTACGGCGGCTGGCACGGTGGCTACTGGGAGTCGTACCCCGTGCCCCCGGTCTACCAGTCCAACGATCGCATCCAGCTCTCTCGCAGCTCGGAGATGTCATCCATGAGCAGCTACGGCCGTGCCCAACGCTCGGCTTATGCCCAGACGCGCGGGAGCTCAGAATTCTCCGACATCAACTCCCGCAGGGAGGATCTCAACAGGGCCTCGGAGTATTCCCGCTCGCAGGCCAATGAGTACAACTCCTATAACACCCGTCGTGCGGACTACGAGTCGCCCCGCAGCACCTCACGCCGTGACGACTCGTACTCTTACCCGTCGCAGCGTTCCTACACGGGCACCGAATCCACGCGCAGCACGCCGAGCTATACGGCCCCGTCGCGCTCTAGCAATAGCTACGTGCCGCAGTACAACACGGATCGGCAGTCCAACACATCGAGGCGCATGGAGAGCCAGCCCAGCAGCTACTCGAGCCCCACACGCTCTAGCTACGATGCGCCGGCCAGCTCGTCCTACAACTCACGGAGCTCGGAGGGGGCCACCTCCACGCGCTCATCCTCACCCTCCACGGTGGGCACATCGTCCACGCGGAGACAGTAGGCTCGCCTGACAAACCCATCGCTACTGGCTCCTACCTCCCCCTCTTCACCACCGAAGGGTTGGGGTATCTAACGTGACTCGCAAAAACATGAAACGTAAAACTTTTGCGCTACTCGTTAGCGCCATGCTCTGCCTCCCCCTGTGGCTCCATGCGCAGGAGATGGACGATCTGCTGCGTTACTCCCAGGAGAACCCTGCCTCCACAGCGCGCAGCCTCAGCATGGGGAATGCCACCGGGGCCATCGGGGGCGATCTCGGTACGCTGAGTAATAATCCGGCCGGCTTGGGCATGTACCGCTCGTCCGACATCGGTATCGCTGGCGGCCTCGGCATGCAGTACACGCGCACCGACTACCTGGGCATGCGCAACGCCACGGCCAACTTCAACGCCTCGCTGAACTCCCTCGGCATGGTGCTCTCATTCCACGCATCGCCCGAGAAGCAGGAGGGCCTCTTGGCATTGAACTTCGGGATTGCCTACAATCAGCTCAACAACTTCTCGGGCCGTCTTTCGGCCAACGCGCATAACCCCACGAGCTCCTTCTCCGACCGTCTGGCTCAGGTGGCCAACCAGCGGGGGCTACTCCCCAACGATCTGCTGGCTAAGGATGCCTACAGCCGCCAGAACTGGTATCTGGTGACCGGCTTTGGCAGCTACATCTTCAACGATTCGCTCGATGCGAGCCGTCGCTTTGTGCAGTTCCTAAGCCCGCTCCGGGGCGGCGAGACAGTGTACCAGAGGCTGCGAATCGAGTCCTCGGGCCACCTCTCGGAGTTGGCCCTCTCGGCCGGCATCAATGTCTCGAACCGGCTATACGTAGGGAGTACGCTCGGCATCCCGTTCCTCTCCTACCGCGTCGTGCGCCGTTATCAGGAGGAGAATGACTCGCGCGTTCGGCGTAGCACATTCCAGTCGCTGCGTTTCGATGATCAGATGCGTGAAACGGGAACGGGCGTCAACCTCAAGGTGGGCCTCATTGCCAGCCCGACATCCTTCCTGCGGATTGGTGCAGCATTCCACACCCCCACCTTTATGAGCATCCACCGCAAAAAGTTGCTCGAGGCCAGGGCTGAGTACAACGAGACGAACGGCTCCAAGTACACCAAGTCTCCCGAGGGCGAGATCAATTACACTCTGACGACTCCATTTCGCGCCCGGGGATCGGTGGCGGTGCTTTTCCAGAAGTACGGTTTGCTCTCGGTGGATTACTCCTTCGATTACTACCCCTTCGCCCATCTGGACGGCGATGATGGCTTTGATGATGTGAATCAGGCTGCGCGCGACAGGCTTCAGAGCACGCACAATGTCAATGCGGGTCTAGAGCTCTTCGCAGGCCCCTTGGCCATGCGTCTGGGCGGTGGCATCAGCACCAGCCCCTACAAGGAGCAAGCGTTGGCTAGCGGCGAGAAGCAGGTGGCCCCCTGGGGGTTCCGCTATTTCGCCACGGCCGGCTTTGGGGTCTCCAGCTCGGTGGTGTACGTGGATGTGGCCTATCGGTTCATGCGCCAGGACGGCAACTCGCGGCTCTACTCCTTCGAGCATGACCGGGGGCAATTTTGGCATTATGACTATGCGCACGCCACCTTCCAGCATCTATTCGTGGTGGGAATTGGGGTGCGCTTCTAGCGGCGGTCATGCCGTAGAATCCTCTCAAAGCCTCGGGCCTGGCCCGGGGCTTTTTCATTTGCCGCGCGTACGGCGATAAATCGCTACCTTGCGTGCGCTGGATGACCTCCCCATCCGCGCATCGTAGATGGCGACCGTCATGAAAACGCTTCGAATTCTTACCCTCTCCCTGCTCATCGTCTCTGCCTGGGGCCTGAGCCAGTGCACCATGCCCGGCTCGAATGCCCCTGAGCCTGAGACCACCGATATTGATACGGCCATCATGGGCCGCTGGCAGCGGTGCGAGTCCATGGATCGTTTCGAGGGCCTCTCCGAGGACGATTGGCGAGAGCTGGGGCTACAGGGCGATCCTGTTATTGAGGATGCGGAGGAATTCCTGCGGGCCAGCTTGCGCCTCATGGAGAACCACACGGGCCTCATCTACGCGCAGCCCAACTACACGGGCGACTGCGCAGAGATGGAGTGGGCCGTTCGGCAGGGCTACGATGCGCCGAAGCTAGAGGGGAGCATCTTCGAAATCTCCACCACGCGCAACGGTGAGCACGAGGCGTACCCGCACGCCATCATGCTGGAAGACAGCATTCTCTATCTGAGCGCCATCTATAAGGCCCGGTTTGTCGGCTCGCTACAGGCGGATTTGGCCAGTCTGAAACTCGAGCTCGAGCAGGCAGAGCCAAGCAAGCGGGAGTTCCTGCAAAAGGCCATGACGGAGACGCAGGAGGCTCTTAGGATGCTCGACGCAGCCCCCAACTTCACCATCTGGCGAGCCTACCAGCGATAGGCCCCCGGCGATTGGCCTTCCGGCCGTAGCATCTCCCTCATACCACCCAGCTTATCACTCCCGATCGGCAATGGTCGAGCGGGGGCGTAGTCGTGCCGTTGTCGTACCAACGCCGTATCAAGTCCGTATTTGGTGCCGCAAATATGGGTTTGGTACGTCGATGCGGTGTAGTTTCTACGCCCAATGTGGCGCATTATTTGTGCTGGCTATCAATTCATTGGGCCCTTCGTGGAGGAGCAATTCCACTGCGTTACGTGCGCCCATTGGGGTACCCTATCATGATGTGAAATATTTTGCCCGGTTTTGCACCCTTTACTCGGGTGCGATGCATGTCTTACGGGTCGCTAAGGTGCCATGCGTGCCAGTGCGTCGCGATAGCCATTTAGTCAAATTACGCGCTTTCGGCCTAAAATGCGGCATTGCGTGCAACAGGGGACGGTGGGGAACCGTTTACCGGGAACATTGCAGTTCACTGCCTGCTGCTCCGCGGCGTTCCACCCTCTCTTGCGGCTTCTGGTGCTGGCTCTGATAAGGGCGCAGCATCTATCGGTCTGCGGGTAGGGTTTTCTTGTTGGGCAGTGATATTGCGGATGATCTGTAGCGTATTCTAAATAGTACATAATGGAGCTTGTGAGTCGGTTTCCAAGGTCGGTGGGCCGTGCCCTGCTAGTGGTGGCACTGCTTGTGGGCATCGTCGGGGGCGCTGCGGCGCAAAATGCCCGCCCCTTCGTCACGAAGTGGAGTGCCAAGAAGAAAAATGAGGTCATCAAGGTGCCCATCGCGGGGGCTAACTATCAGCTCACCTGGTATGAGGTGGGAAGCACCGACAAGCATACCGAGACGGTGGAGCAGACCACTCCCCAAAAACCCTACACCTTTACGGCTCCTACGCCGGGCGATTACGTGGTGGAGATAGGCCCCGCGGGCGTGGAGCGCATCCAGATGCTCAACTGGGATCGGACGCGGAAAAAGGGCAAAGAGCTTGGCAGCTGCAAGGCGTTGACGGCTGTGATGCAGTGGGGCGATGTGCGCTGGACGAGCATGGCGCACGCCTTTCATGGGTGCCAGAATATGACCGTGGAGGCCAATGCGGGCCGTCCCGACCTGTCGCAGGTGACGAGCCTGGAGTACATGTTCTGTGGATGTAGCAAATTCGATGGGGCTGTCGGCGACTGGGATGTGTCGAATGTGACCAACCTGGCGCACATGTTCGAGGATTGCCATGCGTTCAACCAGCCACTCTTGGGCTGGAAGGTGTCGAAGGTGACGGATATGACATCCCTATTCGCGGGGTGCCATTCGTTCAACAAGCCCCTTGGGAGCTGGGATGTGTCGCAGGTGACGAGCATGCGATGGATGTTTTCCTACTGTGAGAATTTCGATCAGCCGCTGGAGGGTTGGGACGTGGGGAAGGTGACCAAGATGGATGGCATGTTCTGGGGCTGCCACACGTTCAGCCAGTCGCTTACGAACTGGCGGATGAATCACGTGGTGTCCATGCTCCACATGTTTAGGGATTGCAAGTCGTTCGATCAGCCCCTGGGCTCCTGGCAATTTCAGCATGCCACGTCGCTAGGGCTTAGCGGGAGCGGGATAAGCGTGGAGAATTACTCTGTGTCGCTGCTTGGCTGGGCCACGCATACCAACGTGGAGGAGAGCTTCATTTTGGAGGCCGAGGGCATGGTGTACACCGAGGGGAGCCTCGAGGCGCGGAACAAGCTCATTGGGGAAGAAAAACCGGCGGTTACGCAGTGGAAGATAATAGGCGATCGCCAGCTGACGCTCGCTTTCCAGCGAAGCAACATGCTGATTTACGAGGGCGATGAGGCCACACTCAAGGTGCTGCTGGCCGAGGGGCTCACGCAGGGCACGCTCACTTGCGAGAGTAGCAACACATCTAGGGTAAGCGTCCTGCGCGTGGATGGACAGGCGGTGCGCATCAAGGGCGTGGGGGCTGGTGAGGCTATCCTGAAGGTGAAGATGGCTGCCGCAGGCTCGCAGCCCGCCATGGTGGCAACCTGTAAGGTGCTGGTGAAGACGATTCCTGTGGAGTCGGTGGAGCTCAATGAGAGCTCCCTGCGTATCAAGGTGGGAGAATCGAAAAAGCTCATAGCCACGGTGAAGCCCGATAAGGCTAGCAAGAAGGCGGTGACCTGGAGTGCCGACCCGGCGGGGATTGTCTCCCTGGGGAATGATGGCACCGTCATAGGATTTAAGGCTGGTAAGACTACCGTTGTGGCAACCACGCACAACCAGAAGACGGCCTCATGCGCCGTCACGGTGGTTCAGGATGCCACCGACATTACCCTCGAGCCCTCCTCGCTGACTATGGCGGTGGGCGATACACCGGTGCAGCTCGTGGCGACCGTGCTGCCAGCGGATGCCACAGACAAGAGCGTGAAGTGGACGGTGGAGCAGACCGAAGGGTTCATATCGGTGAATGAGGAGGGATTCGTAACGGCCATCAAGGCGGGTGAGGCGAAGGTGACGGCTACCACCCACAATGGTCTGAAGGCCACGTGCACGGTGAAGATTACCCAAGGCGTGGAGAGTGTCACTGTGGAGCCTGTTGCCCTGACCATGTCGGTGGGGGATGAGCCCAAGCAGCTCACGGCCATCGTGCTGCCCAAGGATGCTACCCACCGTGAGGTTACGTGGAGCGTGGAGCCCGAAGGGATTGTCTCGGTGGATACCGAGGGCAAGGTGACTCCCATTAAGGGCGGGAAGGCCAAGGTAACCGCCACGGTACCCAATGGGAAGTCGGCCTCGTGCGCTGTGACGGTGGTGCAAGAGGTGACGGGTCTCATTGTGACCCCATCCAGCCTCACGATGCAGGTGGGCGACGAGCCTAAGATGCTCATCGTGGAGGTGCAACCAGCGGATGCCACAGACAGGGATGTGATCTGGAGCGTTGAGCCTGAGGGGATTGTCTCCGTGAGCGGGGCGGGGCAGGTGACCCCGGTGAGGGCCGGGGTGGCCAAGGTGGTTGCCACGTCGAAGAATGGCAAGCGGGCCGAGTGCGAGGTGACGGTGACGCAGGTGGTTACGGGAATCTCCGTGGAGCCGTCGACCCTGACTATGCGCCTTGGCGATGCGCCAGTTCCGCTAGAGGCCAAGGTGTTGCCGGCCGATGCCACAGATAAATCTGTGAGCTGGGTGACGGTGCCTGATGGCATTGTGAACGTGGATCTCCAGGGGGTGGTAACGGCCCTGAAGATCGGGAAGGCCAGGGTGATTGCCACGACCCACAATGGCAAGTCCGATGAGTGCGAGGTGACGGTGGTGAGCCCATCCGACGCATCGTCTCTCACGGCGGTGGAGGCTCTGCCGAGTGTCACGGTGAGCCCCAATCCGTTCGGCGCCATGCTGACGGTGCACAATGCGGGCGAAGTGCTACGCTACGCGCTGATTGGCACCGATGGTCACACGGTGGCTCAGGGGCAACATAACGGCGGTGAGCTGCTTATCATCAGCACAGCGCATTTGCCCAGCGGCATGTACATCTTGCAGCTGCACGGGCGCCACGGGGCCCGGAGTATCAAGCTGGTGAAGTAGTCTGAGACCCTTTGATGGGGTGTGTGGGCAGGCGATGGGCTCGTTCGGCGGGGCCATCGCCTGCTTGCGTTTACCTCGAGGGCATCAGGAATCTGCGGGTGATGCTCGTATGGCTCTAGTGTCCATCATCCGTGGCCATTGCACTCGCACTCCCTGCACCCTTTGCGCGGTGACGTCGCCTATTGCTGGGGGACTAGCGTTACAGCCCTTTGACCCATTTCGCATTTCGACTGTTTTCCATTTGGCAGGCGTATATGCTGTGGGGATAGGGTGGCATGGCCCGGAAGAGGTCGGCAAGGGCGATTGGGGGAGCCTCAAAGGAAGTGGCGGAAGGCGAAGATGAGAGTCCCAGGGGGCGGGTGTGGATGTGCCTGCGAGGGTTATTCTGAGTTCAGTTGGCTAATTAGTTGTCCCGAATTGAAATATGAGTGAGAAGGCGTGTGATAAGCGGTCAGGGGAGGGCAATCCCGAGGTGTTGATAGGCGGGCTCATTGCGCAGTCCCGACGTGGTATGTCGCGTCCTGAGGGGGCATTCTTCCTCGTGTGGGGTTACGCATCGATGGGGGTGTCGTGGCTCATCGGGAGCCTGGCCTTGCATCGGGGCGGCATGCAGGGGCCGGGGTGGATGTGGATGATACTCCCAACTGTGGGTCTGCTGGGGACTATATGCGCGCGGAGGCTCCTACGAGACTGGGGCAAACCCTTTGGGGCTATGCGCCTTCAGGTGGCGATGCTCTGGGCCATTGTGGGGCCATCGATAGGTGCCATGGGTGTTGCGTCCCCGGGACACCCGTTGCCGGCACAGCTCTTGCTCGCAGGGTGCGGCATAGCCATTAATGGCACTCTCGTTCGCTGGAGGCCGTTGATGCTCTTTGGGATTGCGGCGATCCTTACGGGCATCGGTCTGCGTTGGGTCGATGCGGAGTGGCAGCCCTTCGCTTTTGGGCTTATTCTGGGCATTTGCATGTGTATTCCGGGTCATCTTCTCTTTGCCCGTAAGAGGAGGGCGTGAGCGTGGTAGGCTAGGGCATGAATCGATGTCTTCTCCGGGGTCTGGGCTGAAGGCCTCCGGGTATAACAGATCAGGTAGCCCCTCATTCCAAATGGAACAAGAGGCTACCTGATTGAGGTTTAATCGGACGCTAGTAGGTGCCGGGGTGGCACGCAGGGCATCCTACCAGACGAATAGACCGTAGATGATGAGTGCCGCGTTGCCGATTCCGAGTCCTGCTGCCGCAATGAGGAGCCCGAAACGCTCCATGTGCTTTACGTCAATAAAGCCTGTGGAGTGCGCAATGGCGTTGGGCGGTGTGCTGACAGGGAGCATCATAGCCAGCGAGGCAGACATGGCGACCCCAATCAGCAGGGTCGTGATTCCACCAAATGGAACGAGCGTTTTGGACATACCGATGCCGACGGCCGTGAGGATGGGCATGAGCAGGGCCGCAGTGGCGGTGTTGCTGATGAAGGTGGAGAGCACCCAGCAAATGATGCCCGAGGTGATGATGACCACTAGCGCGGGCCAGGTGTCGAATGGGATGGAGGAGACGATGGTTTTTGCAAGTCCTGTGGCATTGAGGGCTTCGCCGATGGCAAAACCTCCTGCCACGAGCCAGAGCACGCTCCAGTTAATCTTTCCCAAATCGTCCTTCGTGATGACGCCGGTGAGGCTGAAGATGCCTACGGGAACAAGTGCGGCTACGCCTGCCTGCACGCCGGTGAGCTTATCGAACATCCAGAGGAATATGGTGACGAGGAAGGTCACCTTCACCACGGTGGTACGCCACCCTTTTTTCATCTCACCCTCGATGACTAGGTGAATGCGCTTCTGCTTGAAGGGGAACAGGCGCTTGAGGATGAACCATGAGATGAATAGGAGCAGAAACGTGAGTGGCAGTAGGCACATGACCCATTCGCCAAAGCCGATGTTGAGGTTGAGCCCGGTGGGTGAGTTTAGGTACTTCAGCGCAATGGCGTTGGGGGGAGTGCCGATGGGGGTACCCATCCCCCCCAGGTTGGCCCCGGCCGGGATGGCGAGGGCGAGGGCTATGCGCCCCTTCCCATCCTTGGGGAGCGTCTGGAGCACGGGGGCGAGTATGGTGAGCATCATCGCCGCGGTGGCGGTGTTGCTGATGAACATGGAGAAGAGCCCCGTGATGAGGATGAAGGCTAGCAGCACGTGTTCCGATTTGGTGCCGAAGGGCTTGAGCAGAAGCCTAGCCATGGCAATGTCTAGCCCCACATGGCTGGCCCCCATGGCGAGCACGAAGCCTCCGAGGAAGAGCATGATGGTGGGATCGGCGAAGGCGTGGAGTAGGCTCTTATAGTCCACAAGCTCCCCGAGAGGGAGGATGGCCTCATCGGCACGGAATATGGAGATGGCACTATCGGACACGGTGAGCAACAGCGTGACCAGGACGACGATGGAGGTGGTCCAGGCCGGGATGGGCTCAAAGATCCAGAGGAGTGCCGCGTAGATGAGTAGGGCAATGACGCGGTGTTGTGTCAGTGGCAGCTCGGGCAGGCCGAATGCGCTGGAGGGTATCCACCAGCAGATCAGCATGACCAGCGTGCACAGCAGGAAGTAGAGGAGTTTGCGAATGGCCCGTCCACGGGCGGTTTTATTATCACCGAACAGATGGACGGACAGGCGCTGTAGGGTAGTCATAGTTGTTGATTATTACTGTACGATAGGCTTGCAGTTCGTCCCACTTTGGGTGGTGCATGCCCCCCCCTCGGGAGGATCTCCACCCCACCGAAGGTAATGATAATATGGGAGCGCAAAGGATTTTCTTTGTAAGACCCCTATTGTAACACCTCTTTTGGAATAGCGTTAGTCGCTTACAAGTGGCGATAAATCTACGGTTTTGGCACAATTGACGTACTAAGCGTAGGCCGCTAACTTAGAATCATAGTGCATAGGGAGTACGGATGCCCCGTGGGTGCGGTGCTTCCATGTTCAGGCTCGTACTGGAGGGCTTTTACTGGCATGCGCAGCGCAAGGGCTATGCGATACGTTGGGTTCGCATGGCCTCGCTTGCTGGGGGCCTGGATGGATGGTGTCACGAGGGACTTCGATACCCTGTGACAAGGGGAAATATTATCCGCCGAGAGCGGTGACCCTGCGCCGCGCTCGCGCAAACAGGATAGGCCAGCTATTGAGGGGGAGTGGCGATGGGGCTACTTGGGCCGATGCTCGCCTCCTTTTTTGCCACCCTGGGATGGCTTGCGATGCTGCGACTTTGAGGGCCTCTTGGGGCCGTGAGGCCTTGAGGCAACTTGGCGCGTGGGTTTGGTGACAGGGGCTAGCTCGGAGGCCTCGGCGACGCTACCCTCGAGCATCACGACGGGAATGGGGGAGCCCAGGTGCTTCTCGATTTGCGCAAGGGCCTCCAGCTCGCTGTATGACGCTAGCGTTAGCGATTCCCCGTGGCTTTCGGCACGAGCTGTACGCCCGATTCGGTGCACGTACGACTCGGCTGAGGTGGGCACATTGTAGTTTACCACGAGGTCAATCTCGTCGATATCGATGCCGCGGGCGACGATGTCGGTGGCGACTAGTATGCGGCTTTGCCGTGAGCGGAAGGCTGTGAGGGCGGTCTCACGCTCGTCCTGCGAGAGGTCGGAGTGTATGGCCACCACGGAGAGCCCTTTGCGTGCGAGTCGTAGGTGGAGATCGCGCACGGTGGTCTTCTTCTCGGCGAAGATGATGGCGCTGCGCACGTCACTCCGTTCGGCGAAGAAGCGCACGAGGGCGTGCACTTTGGCCGTCTCATCGACAAAGGCTTTGTGCTGGTCGATACGCTCGGCGGGCTGCGAGAGCGCAATGTTGATGGAGGCGGGCTTGTGTAGTATCTGCTTGGCCAGCTGGAGCACCTCTGGGGGCATGGTGGCCGAGAAGAGTAGGGTCTGCTTGCGGGCTGGCAGGCTCTCCAGGATGCGTTTGATGTCGGGGAAGAAGCCCATGTCGAGCATCCGATCGGCCTCGTCGAGCACTAGCGTCTCGATGTGGGCGAGGGGGGCGATGCCCAGTTGCAGGAACTGGATGAGGCGACCGGGCGTGGCCACAAGGATATCGGCCCCCGACTCCATGGCATCGCGCTGTAGGTTCCACTGCCGCCCGTCATTGCCCCCGTAGATGGCCTTGGAGCCAACGGAAGTGAAGTAGCCAAACCCTTCTACCTGCTGATCGATCTGTAGCACGAGCTCGCGGGTGGGAGCTACAATTAACACGCGGGGGCCCACGGCGGCGGGGGTCTCGCTGAGCTGGCTCAGGATGGGGAGCAGGAAGGCGGCCGTTTTCCCGGTGCCGGTTTGCGCAGAGCCGATGAGATCCCTCCCCTCGAGGATGAGGGGGATGGCTTGCGCCTGGATCTCGGTGGGACGGGAGAACCCCATGGCCTCTAACCCCTCTAGCAACGAGGGGGCCAGTGCGAATGCGGAGAATGTGGGGGTGGTACTCGTCATAGGGGTAGAGGTGTGGAATGTGGGAGCTACTGGGTTCGAACCAGCGACCTCCTGCATGTCAAGCAGGTGCTCTAAACCGGCTGAGCTAAACTCCCTGTGTGATATGGGGGACTGAAGTGCGCCCGGCGTGTGCTGGATGATTCCCAGTGGGCCGCTAACAAAAAAGGGAACACCCGCGGGCACTCCCTTTCCTACGTTCGGTAATGAAATAATGTGAAACGAATGCGTGGGAGCTATAGGGCTCGAACCTATGACCCTCTGCTTGTAAGGCAGATGCTCTGAACCAACTGAGCTAAGCTCCCGAATGCCCGAAGGCTAGACCGTCACTACCGTGGGAGCTATAGGGCTCGAACCTATGACCCTCTGCTTGTAAGGCAGATGCTCTGAACCAACTGAGCTAAGCTCCCGGGTCAGGGGATGCCGATGTTGGGAATCCCCTGATGACGGCGCAAAGGTAGGTACTTTGCGCCGAACTGGCAAATTCTAACAGGTAAAAAAATCGTTACCCGTGTCGCGGCACGGCTGTTACGGCTCCTCTATGATGAACAGATCCTCGTCGGGGCATCGCATGTAGTAGGTCTCACGTGCGTACTTCTCAAGGTTCTGCGCATCGGTTTGCAGCTCGTTCAGACGCTGACGATCCTGCACAATGCGCTCCATGTAGTACTCCCGTTGACGCTCGAGGGTGCGCACCCGCTTACGGGCCGACAGGATGTTGTAGAGGCTGTCCGCATCGAAGAAGGAGACCCACACCACGAACACGGCAAACCCCACGGCGTACCCATTCCGCCGGAGTGGGGCGAGGCGTTGCCACACCCTATGTATGCCGTGCTGCAAGTCCATCTCCTGGATGCTTTGAGGTAGAGTGGGGGCTACTTGCCGGATGTCTGACGTTTGGCCGCGTATTCCGCATTGAGGCCCTGAAGCACCTCGGCGGTTACAGAGAGGCGTGGATCGGCGTAGAGCGTCCCTGTGCTGAGGATGTAGTTGAACCCCTTCTGCTGGTTGTAGCGGCCAATGAAATCGATGATGGCAGACTGCACCTTGCGGAGGCGCACCTGCTCTTCCTCTAGCAGCTGCTGACGCTTGGACTCTTGCAGCTGGAGGAAACGCTGCTGCTCGGCTCCCAGCTCTTCCTGTTGCTGCTGAGCTTCGCTACGCGTCATAAGACCCTTCTGCACCTTGTCTTGAAACTCGGCCATCCGCTGCTCGAGGGCTTTGCCCTTGCTGGTGAGCTCTTTCTCGGCGGACGCACTCAGCGAGGCCATCTCGCGCTCCATCTCGTCGTAGTAGTCGTAGGCGTGAAGCAGCGAGTCCATGTTGACCCATGCAATGCGCAGCCCCACGGTGGGTAGCTCGCCAGCGGGGGCTGGTGGTAGGGCGGCAACCTCTGTGGGGGCCACTTTCGCAGAGTCTACGGGAGTGGATGAGGCGTTCCCACCATTCTTGTTGTCGCAGGATGATAGCATGGACGTAGCCGCAGCTACGAGTCCGACCATTAGTGCGGTTGTCTTCTTCATCGTCTTGGATATTCGCAGCAAGCGGGGCTGTGCTTACACCGTATTACCCGCATAGGCATCAACACAGCAAAGGTACGACGAAATTTCTGACTTCCATACGTTGCCGCCGGAGTAATGTGCAGGGGTAATGGGGACGCAAAGGGGGGATTTGTGCGCATGCTCCATGGGGCTACATTGTAAAGAAGGCGGCTCCTGACTTGTAACTCCAGCAATAAGAAGGTGGCAATTCGCAGCTTGCCTGTAGTGTGGGTAAAATGCAGATACAAAAAGTGGGCCCTCGGCAATGAATGCCAAGAGCCCACTTTTGCATGATTCGGGATAACGACTCCGACTACTCTTCTGAGCGTACGGTCTTACGCTCGGGTAGCGGGCACCCGTACGTATCGAGTAGGTAGTTGTCTAGGTCGTCTGCCTTTTTGGCCAGATCGGTTAACTCCTGCGAGATGCGCTCCCTGTACGGGCTATCAAGGTCGGCCAGGTGCACGCAGTAGTAAAGCACGATGTCATTTTCGCGCAGGCTGAACTGGTACGGTGGTACTGGGTCGCTGAGTAGGTACTCGAGTACAGGGCCTAAATCCTTCTTGGGCAGCGTGTTGACATTCGAGTAGAAGATCAAGAACCGTGTGTTGTACACGTACATCGAGAGCTGCGCACTCCCACGGTAGAAGCGCCAGAATTCTTTGCCGACACGTGTCGTAACTGGATCGATACCCATATTGGCGATAATTCCCTCTACCAGCTCCGCTAATGGGCTCAGCTTTGTCTCCTTGAAGGCATCGGCGGGAAGCTTGGCTCCGCACGAGGTGCAGAATTCCTGCTCGGTGGCTATGGGCGTGTCGCAGCCTGAGCACTGTACGTGAAACTCCTTGTCGGTGATGCTATCGAGGGTTGCCAATACCTTTTGCAGGTCGGAGACGGGTATACCGTACCCGACGTTTTCAGCGTCAACCATCTTGCTCACCGTCACGGCAACCACTTCGCCGTTGGCGTTGAACATGGGGCCACCGGAGTTGCCCGGGTTTACCGCGGCATCGGTCTGTATCAGATAGCGGTTGTCAACTCGCTGACGGGGTGACGATACGATACCCTCGGTTACAGAGAATGGCTTGCCGAAGGGGAACCCAGCCACCGTCATGCGATCGCCTAGTTCCACGGTTCCAGCCTCAGCGATTGGGGTCGGAGCCAGGGATGAGAAATCACCCTCGGCGGTCAGCACGGCGAGGTCGAGGCTTGGGCTGACCAGGATGACCTGGGCCCGGTAGCGATTCTCGTCCTGATCCTCCAGGGAGACCACGTGGTGCCCTTCCACCACATGGTAGTTCGTAATGAAATAGTTCGGCTGGCGGATGAGGAAACCTGACCCACTGCCAGTGAATGTGATCACTTTATGTACTGCGGAGTAGCGTGCAGCTATGCTCGATTCCATGTCAAACGTCGATTGGGTATGCAGTTGAGATCTGTGCGTGCCGCGGCTCGCTAGTCTTCCGATGCCATCTTCTCCATGACAATGCGCATGGCCTTGATGAGCACGTTGGAGGCCGGGCCAAAGTCCATGTTGGCCGACTTCTCTAGTGCCTTGGCAAACACGTGGTTCACATCGTCCTGAAGGTCGTTGTAGAAGTACGTGCGGTAGATCATCAGCAGGGTGCGCATGCAGCACTCCATCGAATCGCTGGAGTACGCCTTGACGGCGTTATCGTAGTTCTCCTGCAGGTTCGACCGGATGTTACCCAGGTCAGAAGCCCGGCGTGGCGAGCAGATGGTCTGCACCTTGTACAGGCTCTCGGCAAGCTCGTCGTCCGGGGAGTCGAGAAGCTTCTGGAGGAACTCCCGACCCTCGGACACTTGCACCTGGGTGTCTCCATCGGCCCAGGCATCGTCGACGGCCCGGTCTAGATCTGCGTCCAGGTTGCCCTGCGGGCGAGCGAAGTAGCTGATCTTGAACAGCGCAATGGCGAGGAAGTGCCATGCAATGCCGAAGCGGCGATCGTTGGCATACTCGTCGATAGCTTCAATCGTCTCCCGGCACGTCTGACGGATCCCCTCGATGATGCGCTGCGTCTCCTCGGGGCTAAACGGCGTAATCTCAGGCGTGAAGAGGCGCTTAGCACCGTATTTGGTCACGAATTCGTCGTCATACTTGTCTCCGGTGAGGCACAGCTCCCGTAGCATGTACACGATTTTGTGCGTATGTGTCAACTCCAGCGGGCAGCGGAAGTTCAGGTGCAGCTCGTTGCCATCTAGCGTGAAGTGTACCAGGTCGAGATCCGATAGGTTGAGCTCGCAGACCCGGCGCATCATTGGAATCCGGCGTTCGTCGGATGGTAGCGACACGTAGGGGGCTCGTACGATGAACTCCGTATCTGTGATCTGGATGTGGAGGATGATCGAGCCGTGAGGCACCGTGAAATTGCGGCCAGGCCCATACTCACGGGGCTGGGTGCGCCCCGGCTTACGGAAAGTGAAACCTAGGAATGAGAATCCTTTCGATTGCGCAGGTGCCTCGGTCACCGGGTGATCATTGTCATGCACCACGCGGATATTGGAGTCGAAATAGTCGAGAATCGCATGTAGGCTATCGATGTAGCGCTTCTCCTCAAAAAGATCCAGGCTGCGATCGTACGCATCAAAGTCCAGCTTGGTGGCTGTAGACTCCAATGCGGGTGCTACGTACCCGAACGTTTTCTTCATAGTTCAACAGAAGTTTCTAGTAGACAACGGTATGACGGAAATGCAGCGGAAATCCCCGCACGGCAAAGGTATAAAAAACTGTGAACGAGCCTACAGCTGTGCCGTGTAATGCCGACATGGCCGGCGGTTTGGCCAATTGTGCAAAAGGGGTTACCTTTGCCCCACGAAGGAGAGATGCCGGAGTGGTCGATCGGGGCGGTCTCGAAAACCGTTGTGCCCTTCACGGGTACCTAGGGTTCGAATCCCTATCTCTCCGCAATTTTTAGCATATGCGGTGCGGCTATATCTCCCGAGCTGCCTGCAACAGATAACAGTACTCGCTTGGCATCCCGTAAGATCTGCCGGCGGGTCATTTTTATATTATGGTATTGTTGATATAAAATTTACTTACGCTACAAAAAAAATGTCCAACGAGGCTCGTACTATTCAAGAACAGATAAATTTGCTTCGAGAACGAGGTATGGTGATTGATGACGAAAATGAGGCGGTGTTTTATTTAGGGCACATCAGCTATTTTCGTCTCAAGGGGTATTGGTGGGATATGCAAATTGACGAGGAAAACCATATTTTCAAGGAAGGATCGCATTTCAGAGAGGTGATTGCGCGGTATTTTTTCGATAGGGAGTTACGCAGTATCCTTTTTGGTGCCATTGAATCCATTGAGGTGACGTTGCGAACGAAAATGATCAACTGTCTGTCTCAGAAATACGGAGGATACTATTATCAGGATGGGGCGTACTTTGGCAACAATGAAGGGCATAAGAGATGCCTTGAACGGCTAGGGAACGAGTTCCTGAGAAGTAATGAAGTATTTGCCCAGAAATTTAAGAGCGAGTATGGGGTGGATGAATGTGGAAGGTTGAGAGAATATCCCCCAGCATGGCTCATCTTTGAGGTGGCAACATTTGGCATGTTGTCCATGATGTACAAGAATCTGGCGCATCAGCTACCTGAAAAATTGCTGATTGCGCATGACTTTGGATTTAACAATCAGCGAGAATTTTTTGGCGTATTAGAATCAGTGTCGTATGTGAGAAATGTCGTGGCCCATCATTCTATAATTTGGGCGCGCGATGTAGTGAAGCCGTTGCCATTGATAAAGAGCCCAAGGCATATGTGGTTGAGATCACAGCCTGATCTCATTCGGAGGAAACCGTTTATTGCGATTACTGTGGTACTCTATCTGTGCAATGCCATCAGTATGAGAAATACGGTTGGAGCAGCTGATGCTGGGGAGTCCTACAAGAAAAGAATTATCGCTCTGGTTGAAAAGAAGGAGCAACTGGCGATCCAAGGTTGGGGATTCCCTGTGGATTGGAGGAGTGAACCTATTTGGGGAGGGAATGAGTAGTGGTGTAGTGGGATGTTATGCAGTACCATGCACAAGCTGAACAATGGCTAGCCTTCCCCCGTCTCTGTTTGATAGTAGGATCTGTTTCCCTTCTGTGAGTTCGACAGCATCACCGATGGGAACATCTCTTCTCTCAGTGATGTCCTTGAGATTTGGTAATTTCCGATTAATCAATATCCAACTGCCATTATGCCAGTGAAAATCCGCAACGGGTGCACGGTGTTCGGGTCTGAGTTTCTCATTTGGTGTGACAAATCGGTCGACATGCCACATGTATAAGGACTGTTTGTTGTACACGATCAATCGATAATCCTCAGGTCTATAGTTTCCCCTTTTAGGTGAATAATACAGATTAAGAATTGGTAACATATTTTTGTACGCTGTTCCACAGAATGGGCATTGAGGTCGTGTTGAATTATCGTAAACGTACCATTTCGCCTCGCAATCTGGGTTAGAGCAGGGGAGCACTAGATCGGTCGTTTTTAGTAAGGCCTGCTCCCATTCGTCAGCTGTCGGTCTTTGACTCGGTTCGTGCAGGCCGGTAATAAATGCCTTATCGAATAATTCTTTCAGGTACGGGCCGCAGAGTGTGTATGGCAACCGTTCTACATCGCTCTGAGGTAATTCAGCTGGGTGTAGATTTGCAATCTTTGGTCGATTACTTTTGTCTATTGGATGCTCGATGAATAGAGCTTGTGCCCCCATTCCGAGCAATTCATCCTCTTTTTCATCCATTGAGAAGACTTTTCCCCCTCTAAGGGGATGTCGGTACAAAAGGTATTGGTATATCAACACTGCCAAAGCATGACGATCTGTCAGGATACATGGGGTTTTACGATTTGCATCTCCTGGCGGTAACAGCTGTGTTTCCAGTACCTCTGGAGCTATGAAATCCGGTGTACCGAGTACATCTGGAGGGTATTTACCTGGTACGACGAGGCTATCGATATCGATGATGGAGGCACTACCCGTTATGGGATCTACGAGTACATTTCTGTACGAAAGATCAGAGTGGGCCAATCCTGCCGCATGCATGCGACGAACAGCACGGGCAATTTGTAAGCACATTCGAATATGGGTTAACCATGAACCCTTCTCGTCGGATGAGAGGAACTTGTTGCGCAACCTAGCCGAAGCGAACCACTTTCCTTCTTTCTCCTTGCCCTGAAGGTTCCCAGTGGCAAAGAAAAAATGCTTGGGATATGTTGGAGAAGTTATCCCAAGTAACCCATTCCACATTACGATTTTTTCTGGCCAACAATAGAGATTGTGCCAATAGTCTCCTCCAGGCTGATCGAATATACGTTGTCGGTATATGCCAACGATATTGTCTAGCCGATCTCTCGAATTAAAATCTTGTGGGGTTCGGTAGAAGGCGACGACATAGGTCTTGTCGGGGCTGAAGTATACATCCTTCATTCCACCCTGGGCGACTAAGGTGTCGACAAATTCGACGATCGAACCATCAGTTGCAACCAATCTTATGACTGTTCCCATGCTTAGAATAGGATAACGATGGTGCGGTCATCGTGATTGCCTTCCGAGTAAAATCCCGTCCATTCAAGAAGTTTTCTCTCGGTTCCATCTGTACGATCTTTTGGGAGCTCATTCCATAATTTATTCCATAATTCAACGTTCTCTAGATTAGCCTCAGTTTCAAACTTTGGATCTGTAATCCCATCGGTCATTAAGAAAATCGCCGTAAAATCATTAACGACAGCCACTCTAATGCGATCATATGCATTCTTAAAAACATCGTTAGATGTTAGAAAAAGAGTTTCTCCCGCATGAGCACCGCTGTCTGGATTGCCCATCAATTTTATAGAATTCCCTTCTTTTGAGTAAAGGCCGATGGCACCATCGCCGATCCAAAATGAAGCCACCAGCCAGTGATCCTTAACTTGCTTGCATACGGTGAGCAGGAGGGTTGTTGCATACTTTTCGGGTGTACTATTATTATTTGTGCGTGCCTCTTCGATAATTTTATTTCTAGCTTGAAGGGCAGCTTCGGCTAGAAGGTTGTAGGCTTCTTTATGTGCGTCGTTTTTTAATGCTTGTTCATCTTTATTTGCCCATTTTGTCATTGCTTGCTCAAGAGCATTTGTGGGGTCAGCTAGCTTTTCATTGCAGATGCGCATGGTCTCCTCGCAAGCAATAGATGAGCCTTTGCGAGAAAATTCAGCTGAACCAGCCCCATCTGCTACGGCTAGAATGTACCAGCCTGAGCGCTCATCGTAGCTAATCGCAAAGTGGTCATCTCGAGGTTTACCTTCATTTGCATGTGAACGTCCACGTTGGCTTGCTGCAATGATTGTTTTTACATTGGTCTGTTTAACTGAAGACGCACTATCTGGTTTAAAGTACGGAATATTATCTTTCGTCGGAATATTTTTCCACATTTCCTGTCTGTTCTTTCTTATAGTGATGGGCAGCTCAACTTCTTCAAGATGCTTGTCCATCATGTCATTGCGGTGCTTGATCTTGGCCTTTAAGCTGAAATCCCCAGATTCCGTAGGGATTCCATCAATATGCAAGGTTTGTTCATCGTAATGCGCAGTGAGCCCCGGAACGGTGATTTCGAATTCTATTGATTCGATTCCTTCTGGAATAGGGTAGGATATATCACATGAAAAGGAGATCCCTTTTTCTCCATTTGGGATGTTAATTTTGAGACTGCTCATGTCGCTAATCGATTTGTTCAACTGTGTTTGACAAAAAACGCTGTATTCTTCCCATAACCGTCTCCCTGTAACAGCTAAAAATTCCTGCATGATTTCTGCACTCGGATCTATTCCAGCCAGGGACAGCAGCTCTTTGAATGGATCTCGAGCCTGGTATGACGTGTTTTCCTTTTTGCAATTGTGTCTTGCACGATTCATTACGGTAGAATGTTAACCTCTGCCGGCGGAGGAGGAAGGGTGAGATTGCCAATAGCTCCAATACTGCGATTCCCTACGCCAATTGTATTGGATACCCATTGGAAAAACTGTTTAAAGCTGGTGCTATCGAGTGTATCCAGGGTGTATACCTGGTGAGTTAATCGCTGTAAAGGTTCAGTCTTTGCCATCATCCCTGCTGCGCAGGCCACGACGCAACCAAATCGCATGGATTGTATTTTACTGCACATCGCATCATAAAGTGATATGTCAGATGGCTTCCCGTCCGTCATTATGAAGAGAAGTGGCATCCAATCCCCTTTACTGGTCGGTGTGCTTAGTTTCACCTCCTTATCTATGCAATCGCAGAGTAACTC
>CAUUMS010000004.1:0-148159 GCA_963546395.1 uncultured Bacteroidia bacterium
AATCGCATAGCGTCATGAGGTATATCGGAGCGCACGTCAGCGCGGCAGGGGGAGTGTCACATGCCCCTGAGAATGCACACGCCATAGGGGCCACCGGGTTTGCCTTTTTCACCAAGAACCAGAGGCAATGGGTAGCACCACCCATCAGCGCCGAAGAGGCCGATCGATTCAAGCAACGCTGCCAGGAGCTCGGCTACAGCCCAGCGCAGATATTACCCCACAACAGCTACCTCACCAACATGGGTAACCCTGACCCACTCAAGCGTAAGCAGTCGGTCGAGGCCTTCATCGATGAGATGTCCCGCTGCCAGCAGCTGGGGCTGATTATGCTCAACTTTCACCCCGGGAGTCACCTGTCGCAAATCGATGAGGACGAGTGCCTACATCTCATAGCCACGGGCATCAATCAGGCCCTTGAGGCCACGAAGGGGGTGTGCGCTGTGCTAGAGAACACGGCAGGACAGGGCACGAACCTGGGATTCCGCTTTGAGCACCTGGCGGAGATCATCTCCCGGGTGGAGGATAAGAGCCGCATTGGGGTGTGCATCGACACATGCCATGCGTTTGCCGCAGGCTATAACCTGGCCACAGAGGAGGGCTACGAGTCGATGTGGGAGAAGTTTGACCGCACCGTGGGCCTGAGCTATCTGCGAGGCCTTCACCTCAACGATGCGATGCGGGCCCTAGCCAGCCGTATCGATCGTCACTCCCCGCTGGGCGATGGGAAGATAGGGCTAGCAGCCTTCGAGCGTATTGCCAAGGATCCGCGCTTTGACGGGCTCCCGCTCATCCTGGAGACGACAGAGCCGGCGCGCTGGCCACAGGAGATCGCCATGCTCCGGGGATGGGCCGGCGATTAGCCAGCCCACGCCACGCAACAGGGGGCCACACCACGGCTCCGATGCATGCCCGTCGACTGCAGATCTATTAAATTCGTAGATTTGCGACCACAACGGGAGCATACGGATGACGAAAGGCGGGCAGCAGTACAAGACCAAGCATGGGGCCTGCCCTGCCTCCCCAGATGCCCTAGGCACCCCCTCGCCTGAGGAGTCACACCCAGAGGCCATGCAGCCATCTGGAGCACCATCTCCACAGGGCGATCGCCAACTCAACGTGCTGTCGCTATTCTCCGGATGTGGGGGTATGGATCTGGGGTTTGAGGGTGGATTTACGGTACCCCGAGAGTGCATTCCAGCCGATAGCCCTGCCATCGAAGCTCTAGTCGATAAGCAGCTAGCTTATCTCTCCCCGACCCGCTTCCGCATCGTATTTGCCAACGACATCATGCGCGAGGCACAGGTTGCCTGGACGCATCACTTCGCCCGCTACGGCTATTCGGCAGACACGTACCGCCTGGCAAGCGTCGTGGATCTAGTCAGAGAGCACCACAGCGGGAAGTCTGTATTCCCCGCCCACGTGGATGTGGTGACAGGTGGGTTCCCCTGCCAAGATTTTAGCTTAGCCGGCAAACGGCGCGGATTCCAGTCCCAGCGAGACCACCGCGGCATGCGTGTGATTGGTGACGTAGCTGCCGAGGAGACCCGTGGCAAGCTCTACTACTGGATGAAGCAGGTCATCGACATCGTAAAGCCCAACGTGTTCATTGCCGAGAACGTGAAAGGGCTTATCAACCTGGCCGATGCCAAGGACATCATCCAGCACGATTTCTCATCGGCCGACGGGGATGCGTACATCGTGCTACCACCGCAAATTCTCCATGCGGCCGACTACGGCGTACCGCAGTCCCGCGAGCGGGTCATATTCATCGGGCTCCGCAAGGCCGCCCTCAGCCCAGCCGTACGTGATGCGCTAGCCAATGGGGATATCCCTCCGCACCTATCCCCCTACCCTCCCGCCACGCATGCGTACACGCAAACGGGAGAGCATCTACTGCCTCCAGTGCCCATCGGGCATCTATTCGAGGGGCTAGCAGAACCAGAGGTCACAACGGACCCCTCCCAAAGGTTCTACTCCCGGGCAAAGTTCATGGGCTCGCACTGCCAAGGGCAAAAGGAGATAAACCCAGCAAGCATAGCCCCCACCATACGCTCCGAGCACCACGGCAACATTGAGTACCGACGCCTCTCTGCCGAGCACGGTGGCACGCTCACCCATGAGTTGGCGCAAGGCCTTCCCGAACGCCGTCTAACCCCACGGGAGTGCGCGCTAATACAGACATTCCCGAGTGATTACGAGTTCGTAATTCCCAACCCGCAGCGCAAGGGGAGCTACCTCCTAAGCCCCTCCGCAGCCTATAAGATTATCGGCAACGCCGTACCACCGCTGCTTGCCTACCACATTGCAAGAAGGATTGAACAGCTGTGGAATGTATACTTCCCCGCAGATAATGGAACAGTCAAACGATAAGCTCAGGATATTCGAGGGGATCCTCGATCAGGCAATTGAAGAGCTAAGAATCTCGGAGTCGGTGAGCCACAAAATGTCACCAGAAGCCCTCGAGCAGCTCGTGCACGAGACCCTGTGCAACTGCTCTCAGGGCACCATTTTCGACGGAGCTATACAGCTAATATCCGGCAAGAGGTTCCCCGATATAGTCATCAAGGAGCACCGCATTGGGCTAGAGGTAAAGAAGGTCACGAGCGACACATGGAAGACCATCGGCAATAGCGTTGAGGAGGGCACACGTGTCAGCGACCTGGAGCAGGTATATCTACTCTTTGCCAAGCTAGGGGGTAAAATCGCTTTCAAATGGCGACGCTATGAGGAGTGCCTGAGCGGAGCCGTAGTAACCCACTCGCCCAGGTATGAGATAGACATGGAGCTACCCGAGGGGGGAACCCTATTCGCCGAGATGGATACGACGTACGAGGAGCTATCCAGAGCAGAGCACCCGGCAGAGGAGATTATGAATCACTACCGGAGTAAGCTCAAACCAGGTGAAACCACATGGTGGCTGGGGCATAGTAATGTAAAGATACGCCTGTGGAGTCGTCTCTGCCAGAAGGAGCAGTACAAACTGAAGGTAAAGGGGATCTGTCTATTCCCTGAGATTGTGGGTCGCAGTCGAACGAAGTACTTCCACATCGCCCTATGGCTCCTGAAAAATGGGGTCGTAAGTCACAACCTTCGTGACATCTATACAGCTGGGGGTAAGAAGGACAATCCATTTTACAGTGACTCAAAGAAGGCATCCAAAATCATCATCCAGCTGCACAGCATGCTGCCCGACATCGCCGAGGCTCTGGGCAGCATTGATGCCTCAGAGCTATGCGAGGCGTGGGATATTACCACCGCGCCTGACGCAGAGGCACGTAAGCGAGAATGGATCACTCGCATTGTCGAGGCCTCGAAGCTACCATGGCTCACCAAGCACCTAGAGATGGCCCTTGGCCTCAGGCCGAGCCTCACGTAGGCGGCGAGTATGTGCACTCCTTGCACTCAAATCAGTCCGTAGCGCACCACTGCGCAAGGCGATAGTAGCGATCGGGCCACACAGCCCACGTAGTCGCTAGCGACGTATGACCTTGGAGGGCCATCGTCAAACCTCAGTGCTACGGTTGGGAGGCTACTCGCTCCAAGGCCCCCAGGTCGGGAGCCTCATCCTGCGTGAGTCGATTCACTCCCCGCAAATCCACTGGGTCGGTGACAGAGATGCTGCGCAGAGCCCTACCGATAGCCTTACTTTCCTTCGTGAGCGAGAAGTCCAATGTTTCAGGCTTGGTGAAACGTGGATCCTCCAGCCACAGAAAGAGCCAGTCGCCTCGGCGTATCGTATCACGAGCTGGCACCTTGGCCACGCAGTACTGCAATGCAAAGCGTGCACTTGAGGGTACACTAGACGGTATCGCCACCTCATTCTCCCGATCGCCCCAAAGGATACTATTCTGCACAGAGAAGCTCGAGCGTAATACGCCCTCCACCTTCCGAACAGCCAGCAGGCTACCCGCGCGCACCTGCGGGGGGGCTGATACGCCGTACAGGGTGCAATGCGTCACCTCAGCCACTGCATTCGTCAAGCGGAGCGCATGGCGGTAATTCTGAGCCAAAAGGCTACTCCGCAGCCGAGCCTTACACCCTATCAGGTCTATTCCCTCCTGGCTGCTGTAGAGGATCTCACACTGCTCCACCAGCAGCTCATGACCCTCTACGATGCTATCGGCCACAATGCCGCTCACAGCACTACGCACCTGCGCATAACGAAGCCGATGCGGGCCGCTCCCCTTCAGCAGCTGTATCCCCAGCCACTGGCCCGGCTTACGCCGATAGAACGTCTCCAGACGCTCACCGGCAAATGTAACCCGCCGTCCGCTTTCACCTTCCACCACCAGCGAGCCCGCCACCCGCAACCCAGTCCCCGGGCGGAAATAGAGGGCTGCACCAGGCCCCAAACGCAGCACCTTACCAGGCGGGACGTAGAGGGAGCGTGCGAGGATGCGAGCCGGTGGGCCTGGTATATCCAGATCGCTCTTCAGGGTGTCACAGACCATATCCACAGAGGCGAGCCCCTTAGCCATGAGCACCACCGAGCGACTGGCACCATCCTTGGCAATATGGATAGCATCCTCCAGGCTAGTGATGGTATCACTCGTCCCCTGCTTAGGACTCACCCGCACCACCACAAGCAAGCTATCCTTACCACGTAGGAGGTATGAAGTCTGCTCCGGGGCAGCTACCCCATCTATCAACAGCGCAAACTCGCTGCTAGCCCCCCCACGGAGGGCAATCCGATCTAAGCGAATGCCTCGGTGTCCCGCATTGCGGATGGTCAACCTACGCACTGAGGACACCTGACCGCTAAACACCGAATCGAACCGCACGGTATCGTGCGAGAAGACGATGTTACCGAGCGTGCCATCCTCTCGCTCGGAACGGCAGGATGCCGTAACCAGAAGCACTAGCCAAAGCCACAGGAGAGAGCATGCGCACAAGCCTGGGGCACGCCACTGCGCATGTGCCCCAGAACGGGCACATGGACGGGTGCTAGAAGGGCAAATCGCTATCCTCTTGAGCATCGAAATCGAAGCCGGATGTTTCAACCCTCGCCGCATCAGCCGCTATTACCTGCGGCCCTCGTGGCTTAGAGCTCTCCTGCACTGGAGTTGCAGCTGCGGGATCCACGCCTTCGGCAGCCTGTATACGCCAGGCTCGCACGGAGGTGTACCAGCGCCCATTGTACTCACGGGAGCTCAGCTCCACCCACACATTCACCGCGTCACCCTCCTTGAAGGGCTCTAGGATAGACCGCCGGTCGCCCCACATCTCCACGAGTAGCCGGGTGGGGAAACGCGAGGGGAGCTCCAGGATGACCTCCTGCTTCTCCCATGTACCATTGCGTCCCTCCCCCGTCACCAGCGGAAGTATTGTAAGGATGCGACCTTCAACGATAAGTTCTCTACTCATGATGCTACAGATACATTGTGGTGCGGCTTGTCGCCACTGGCCCTCCAGGTACGCCACCCCGACACCGGGTAACAAAACCCCCGACCCCGCGCCTTGCAGCAGGCGTGGAACCGGGGGCATTCAGTGCAAAAGAATTAACGGCTACCGGAGCTTACCCTGCTTGTATAGCTCCACCTCCTCAGGGGTCAGCACGCCCACCAGCTCCACCTCGAACTGTAGGGCCGCATTGCCCGGCACAGCACCCGGCCGGCCGTGAGGCCCGTAGGCCAGATCCGACGGTACGTACAGTGTAGCCTTGCCACCCGTCTTGAGCTTCGGCACCCCGATCGTCCACCCGCGAATCACGCCGAGCAGGCTCAGTATCACCGGCTCACCGGTACGACTAGAATCCAACACCTCACCGTTGGCAAACTTAGCCACGTAGTGCATGCGCACAAAGCTCGAGTCCACCGGTTGCTCCCCGCTCCCCGGCTCATGGATGCGGTACAGCAGTCCCGACGAATCACGTATCACCCCCTCAAGCTTGCTCACCGAATCCAGGAAACGGGTCCCCACCTTCAGCTGCTCCTCAGACTCAGCCTGCTGCTTGAGCCCCATGAACTCCTGCATCAACTGCTTGATCTCCTCATCCGTGATGGAGGCCTTACCCGCATACCCCTCTTTCAGCCCGTTAATGAACTGCTGCTCATCGAGCACCACCCCCTGCTGGCGTATAAACGAGCCGGCCGACGTGCCAAGCGCGTAGCACAGCTTACCGTAGTCATACCCCTCCAGCGAGCCGGCCTTACCGTCCCCCTTCTCTCCCGACGTAGATTTGTCCGTACACGCCACGAATGCCCCAAGCACCGCAGCCATTCCGAGTAGAACGAATCGATTGATCATACGTGTTTTCAGTTCCTTTGTGGACACCCCACAACTGGCTGCGAAGTTACAATTTATTTGCTAGTGCCACGAGATCCCTCCCCGGAACATGCGTCCCGATGCGACATGTAAAGTGTAATATACAGAGTTGGTACACGAGGCGAATTGTCACACGAAGAGTGAAAATCGCACTACATTTGCCGCGCCAAATTACTAGCTACTTGTACCAATTATCGTTGCGCAAACAAAATACCATCCCGCCCCATGAGCCTGCGAATGAAACTCTTTGTGCTGCTCGTCGGCACATCCGTTTGCATCTACGCCCTGATCGTCTCCATACTCATCGCAGTGGTTCGCCGTCATGACGTGGATACAACCCAGAGCTACATACGGGAGCTGGCAGCGCGCAACGCTAACGCATTCATGCAGGAGCTCCGGGGTAATCTGCACCTCAACGAGCTCGTAGCGCAGAACCTGTCGGAGGAGATCGCTCAGGGGTATGACCTCGAGCGGGTCATCATCGATGCCACACGCCTCTCGGCCTCCATGCTGCACGCCATGCCCAGCCTCACGGCAGCCTACACCCAGTGGGATGCCTCCAAGCTCGACACGGCGACCCGGGGGCGGATACGCAGCACGCATTACCTTGATGGAACCGCCATACTCTACCGGCGAGACACCGTGGGCTTTGACATCTCCGTGAGCGGTAACATCTGGGAGAGACGCTCCACGCACGACAATATTCTCATGGAGCCGTACCACGACCAGAGTGGTCTGGGCAGCTCGGCAATCCTGATGACATCGCTGATGACCCCCATCGTCGCCCGCGGCACCTTTGTCGGAGCCATGGGGTGCGACATCAGCCTCGCCAGCATCAGTCAGCGTGTACGTGGGCTCAAGCCCAGCACCAACGGTTATGCTAGCATGATCACCTATGCGGGCACCATCATCGAGCATCCCAATGCGGAGATGCTCAACACCAACATTGCAGGAGCCCAGCTTGACGGCCAATCGGGGCACGAGATCCTACGCCACATTCAGGCAGGAGAACGATTCGAGATCACGTTCCGCGATGCCAGCACGGGCCAGGATTGCTGGGCCGTGTTTCACCCCGTCACCCTGCCGAACACGCCCTCATCTTGGGCGCTAGCCATGGTGACACCGGTCTCAGACCTCCACCTCCAGTCCGATCGCATGATGTTCACCCTCATTGTGCTAGCACTCGTGGGTATTGCCGTCATGTTCATCATCTCCACCTACTCGGCCAACCAGATAGCCCGACGCATCAACCGGGGTGTGCAATTTGCGGTGAACATCGGGCGAGGGCATCTGAACGAATCGATCTCCGACAGCAGCCGCGACGAGGTGGGGCTCCTCCTACGAGCCCTCAACGACATGGCGCACAAGCTGCGCGACCTTTTCAGCGGCATCACGCGCGCCTCACAAGCCGTCATGGAAGGGGGCGAAACCCTAGGCAGCAACGCGCAAACGCTCATGGGCTCCTCTGAGTCGCTAGTTGGTGCCTCGCAGGAGATGAGTGAAGCCGTGGAGCGCGTGGCAGGCTCTATCGACCTGAGCAACGCCTCGGCCCAAGAGGCCAAGGTCATTGTGGACAACGTGGTAGAGACCATTCACCGGGGCGATAGCACCTCGCAGCGGGCCACCGAAATCATGCAGGACGTAGCTCGCCGGATTCGCATTGTTGACGAGATAGCCAACCGCACCAACCTCCTAGCCCTCAACGCCGCCGTGGAGGCAGCGCGCGCCGGAGAGCACGGGCGGGGCTTTGCGGTGGTGGCCGATGAGGTGCGCAAGCTGGCCGAGCGATCCAAGGTAGCCGCCAGCGAAATTGTCACCCTCACCGACAACAGCCTAGGCGTGGTAGAAGAGGTGCGGGGCATCATGAGCACGCTAGCTGTTGAGATCCAGCACACGGCCGAGCGGGCCGAATCCATCGCCCTCGCCAATATACGGCAGCAGGTGGAAGCCGATCGGATCCGCAGCTCCGTCTCATCCCTGCACACCATCAGCCAGGAGAACAACGCAGCCGCCGAGCAGCTACACCGCTACGCCGACGAGCTCATTGCCACGGCAGGCGAACTACAACGCCTCCTCTCAGCCTTGCAGTAGCCTCGGGCTCCAGTCCTCCACGAGCGAGGGAGCTCACCCCCGAGCCCTTACGGCTAAGAGCGTGACGCAGACCTACCAGTCCCGCTCCCGGAGAGCCTCCTCGATGTCAATGTCGATGTCGAACCACACCAGTATGTGCTCCACGGTTACCCCGATGGAGTCCCGGGCCATCGTCTCGATCTCGCTGCCGTTCTCGTCGAACTCCTCCTGCAAGTCGTTGATGGCGCACACCACCTCATCCAGCTTCCGCTGAATGACTGCGGTATCCCTTTCGCCCCCCTCTAGCAGAGTAATCACCTTCTGGATCTCATTCCGCACTTTGTCCACCAGGAAGTTTGGGAAATACTCATCCTGGTACATCTCCTTGAGCAGCGTGTAATTCGGGTCGAACGCTTTCATATCGGTTTGCATTGCGAAATACACTCTAGGGGCAAAGTTAGTCCAATGTCACTCACCCGTTCACGGGTAACGAGGCCTGCACGGCGTGCGGCAGGCTACTCCGTACGAGCTCGTACGAATGCCCTATCAGATCCTCCACCAGTGTGCGCCCCAGGACGTGAAGATCGGTCAGCGTATTCCAGTGCTTCTTGCTCATATGCCACCCTGGAGTAATCTGGCTGTGCTGGGCACGCAGCTCGAGGGCACGCTCCGGATCGCACTTCAGATTGATGCGCAGCGGCTGCACGTCGAGGCTCACGAGCATAAACATCTTACCTCCCACCCGGAACACCAGCACCCCCTCGCCAAACGGCATGTCCTCCGTGGCCCCTGAGAGGCCGAGGGCATAATCCCGCACCCATTCAATGTCCATAATGACCTCGCTTTACAAGATGGGCCAGCTGAAGTATACCCCCAGCCGGCCCATCGCAATAGAGTTCAGCACCTTGCGCAAAAGCGCACTGTGCATTGTGTTACTGCACCTTCACCACGCTTTGCACCAGCGTATTACCGCTAGCCTCAACCCGGAGCAGGTACTGCCCAGACTGTAGGCCGGACACCTGGGAGGTGAAGGCATTCTCATACTCGCCCGCCTCCATGTGCCGCTGTAGGAGCGTGCACACTAGCATACCGCGCATATCGTACATAGCGATGGTCACGTTCGACGGAGCCAGCAGCTTGTAGCTCACCGTCAGGCTATTGTCAAACGGATTGGGGTAGCTCGACACCGAGGCCAGCTGGCCCTTCTCCTCATCCTTCGGCTGCTGTAGCGACAGCTCGGGCAGCTCGATCACCGGGTTGTAAGCCCCCTTAAGCGGCTCGAGCGTGCCATCCTTCCTGCGCTCGAAGATGAGCGAGAGCACCGGGTAACGGTGCGAAGCCACATACCAGCGGTAGGTCACCACCGTCGTAACCCATGGGTTAGTCTGCGAGCCGTAGGCAATGGTGTGAGTGGTAGCCACGCGCAGCGCATTACGCAGCGTGGTGCCAGGCAGCATCAGCGTGCCGTAAGCGTCGGCCTGCACCTGGTAGGTGAGTTGCAACGGCTGCTCATAGCCACCCTGGTAGCGTTGCACACCCGCCGACTGCCCCTCGAAGCGATCTCCGTAGGCAAACGGGTAGCGCATCTTCAGCACTGGCTCCTGGTACAGACGCACGGAATTTCCATCCACACGGAGGCCCATCACGTTCAGCTGCTGGGCGTTCGTCGTCATGAAGGCCTCCAGGCCACCCTCCACCAGGCACGAGTTGGTGCCGAGCAGCTCAGCGGGAGGCGTTAGTAGCTTGGGATCCACCACATCCCCATGGAACGGGGCCACCTGAGGGAGCGCAGAGAAGTCCCACGTAACATTCTCCCCCGCCTGCCCAGGCGTAGAAAAGGTGGTGATAATCATCGGGTTCGGATTACCCGGCAGCAATCCATGCGCCGCCTCAGTCAGCACCGTCTGCGCTTGCACAGCCATAGCCGCCACGGCCACAGCCAATGTGAGTAGTATTCTTCTCATAGTCCAACGGGTTAATAGTTTACAGTCCCTCTCCTTTCGTAAAACGTATAAAGCGCATGCAAAGTTAACCCACCGCGTGAAAATTTTCACTCCGAGCCAAGAATCCGCGCCCGCATACGCAGCGAGGGTAGCCGGCGTGTACCGGCTACCCTCGCCCATGACTCGCCCCCGTCAACCGATTAGCTCACCTTGAAGAACGCCACCGCATTAGCCACATCGCCCGCCAGGCGTTGCAGCTCCTCAGCACTCATAGCCATCTCCTCGGCAATAGCAGCATTCGACTGCGTGGTCTGATTCAGCTGCTGCACCGCCACGTTCACCTGATTAGCCCCCACCGTCTGCTCGTGGCTCGCTGAACTGATCTCCGTGACCAGCGTCGAGGTGCGTTGCACTTCAGGGAGTGCAATCTCGAGCCGGTGCCCAGCCTCCGTCTGCTCACGCACACCGTCCTGCGTCAGACGCTGGATCTCCTCAGCCGACGTGGCACTCCGCTCCGCCAGCTTACGCACCTCGGCCGCCACCACGGCAAAGCCGCGCCCGTGCTCACCCGCGCGCGCCGCCTCCACCGCCGCATTCAGCGCCAGAATATTCGTCTGCGAGGCGATCTCATTGATAATGGAGATCTTCTCCGCAATCTGGCCCATGGCCGTCGTCACCGTTTGCGAGGCCGCGTAGACATCTTGCAGGCTCGAGGCACTCGCGTCGGCAATGCGCTGCGTCTCCGCGGCATTGTCGCTATTCTGCTGAATGTTAGCCGCTATCTCCTCCATGGTGCTCCCCACCTCCTCCGCATTGGCAGCCTGCTCTGTGGAGCTCTGGGAGAGGCGTTGCGCCGCATCGCTCACCTGTAGACTCGCCCCGTGCATCCGCTGCGAGCCGTCCATCAGCCGGCGAATGATCTCCCGCAGATTGGACACCATTTGCCGCAAGGCATCGGCCAGCTGGCCGATCTCGTCCTGCGATTCGCTCTGGGGCAAATCCACCCGCAAGTCGCCCTCAGCGATCATCTGCGCCACGTGCACCCCGCGCGTGAGGCTGCGCGACAGCTTGCGCGATATGGTGGCCGCTATGGAGGCCCCGAGCACCAGCCCGATAGCGATGAACAGCCCGATGAGCAGCGTGGATAGGCGACGGATGTTGTACATGTCCTGCTGCAAGTTCACCTCCAACGCCTCGGAGCTCGCGATGATCTCCTTCGCGAGCTCCGTCAGGTGCGACTGAATCTCGGCCAGCTTAGCATACCCCGCCACAGCCCCCTTGCAGTCGGTGTCATACTCGGCCAGCATCGAGCCCAGGGCCTTGTACTGCGCCTGCTGCGCCTCGGTGTCGGCATGAAGTGCCGCCAGCGTGCGCTGCAAGCTGACCATGCGCGTGAAGAGGTCGTCCTCCAGCTCCTTTTGGTGCGAAAGCTGCCACTTTGCAGCCACGTTGCGCATCAGCATAAACTCGCGCTCCATGCGCCGGAACTCCGCGGCGTGCGACGGGTCGTGCGCCGCCAGATCCCCCAGGAGCTGGGTGAGCGACAGCCCGGTGCGCAGCCCCGACTCCTCGCTGCGCTTCGACTGGCTCTGGAAGACATCCACGTAGTTCTGCCAGGTTTGGTGCAGATCGCTCGTCACCTGGTCGAAATGGTTGAGCAGGTTCAACGCTTCGCCCGCGTTCAGCTGCCCACGAATGAGCTCGATGAGGCGATCCTGCTCGCTGAAGTTCGTCTCAATCTGCCGGAGCAAGTCCGCATTGGCGCGCATGAAGTACTCCTTGCCGTTGCGGCTAATATCGAGCGTGAGCTTGCTCGCCGAGTTGGCCCAGTCGAACAACTTGATCCGTCGCGTCAACGTTTGCACCCCTAGGAAACCCACCACCCCGGAGAGCACGCTGAAGAATACTGCGGCCGCGAACGCCCCGTACAATTTCTGTTTGAGTTTAGCCCCCTTACCCCAAAACGCCATGGTAGCCCGTCTTTAAAAAATTAGACCATGCGCGTGACCGATCCCCGAGCCCGATTTTGCCTAGTGGGACGGAGGACGACCACCCGTAAACGAGTAGGCAAATGTACGTACAAAAGCCTACTAACAGAATTCGCACGCACTAGAAAAACGTCGATGATAAAATTTGCATTTTCGAGTCGACAAGGCCATATACACCGGCAATAAATTGGCAAATACCGCAATAAACGGGCCTAAACCGGACAAAATGACATGACATGCAAGGGGCTTGCCTGTTAGAAGGAGGATTCATGCAATGGATTACGGTACAGGCGATTACCCTCTTCTCCAGAAAGAGGCGTTTGATACGAAATGGGGCTAAAAAAGTTTCACCGCACGCTTCTTTTTCGTCTTTTGGTCGCACCAGAGAGGTTGCGATGCACCTGTTTAGCGCAAACCGGATCATCCACTAGCCCACAACGCCTCCATGCATCCCCACCCGGAGGGCGCTCGATTGCGTTGGCGCAAAGGCCGATAGGTTGCCACCTCGAGGCACCAACGACGTACCAAATCCGTATTTCGCAGCACAAATACGGACTTGGTACCTTGCTGCTAGAGCGATGGGGCGGCTGAAAGGGGTGGGAATACGCCTCGCATCTCCCGTCGGCTCAGCCACAGAGGAATGATTGCAAGGGCGTGATCCGCGCATTTGTGTACCTTTGTGCGGGTGTACCCCATTTGAATTTTGCACTGCATTGACGATGGAAGAAGCTGGAACCTCGTTGCATTCCCTGCCGCGGCGCCTGCTTAGCTGGCTACCCGTGATGGCCCTGCTGGCGATGACGCTGGTGGCCTGTAATAAGAAGTCGGATGACTCTTTCGACATCCGCCGGGTGTGGCGCGTGGAGCGTGAAACGGTGCAGGGGGTGGAGGTGCCCAACAGCGCAGTGGTGGGCACGCGTTACGACTTCACGGACAAGGATAAATGCGTAGTGACGACCCCCGACGGCACGCGCAACAAGTACGTGTGGAGCTACGATAAGGACTCGAACTCGCTGCTGGTGGGCGTGGAGCTGTACACGGTGTACACTGCCGAGCGGAATGAATTCGTCTTCGGCAAGCTGCAAGGCAACGTGGATGGGGGTACGTACACCCTAACCCCGAGCCGTTAGCCCTCCCGCCGCACGGCATGGGCACCTTTCGTCTCGGTGGCGCGGGAATGGGTTCTGCAATGATGAAAATCTGCGCCAGGCCGTGCGTTGTGCTGCTCGCACTACCGATGGCCCCCAAGCTAAGAGTTGCGCTGTGGCTTGTGGCACTGGCGGGACTCATGCTCCTCTGCCCACGCCCAGGGCATGGTCAGGATTTCCCCCCTGAGCCGTTCCGTCCCCTAGGTGATACGGCAGCTCGCAGCACCGATTCAATTGCCGGCCCGGCGCAACGCGACTTCGCGCAGCCGTCGGGACTAGACTCGGCAGCAGTCACCACGGAGCCACAGGATTCCACGCGGCGACTCAGCGCCAACCTGCTAGTGCGCCTGACGCTCCCCGACACGGTGGGCTACATCACTGGCTGGCGGATGGACGCGGCCCACTGGAGCTACCCGCTCGCCACGGTGGACAGCAGCCTGAGCACCTCGCACATGTATCACCTCGGCTCGCCGCTGCACGGCACCGAGACCTCAATGGGCATGGGGTATAGCCCCCATTTGCAGGACGACTTTTTTGCCCGCCCGAGTCTGGCTGGTGCCCTCCCCTTCTGGATGCTCGCGCAGGAGGACTACGCGGCCACTCCCCTACAGCTCTACCACACGCTGGGCCCATTCGCCCGATTCAGCGCAGGCACCAATGGGAGCACCCGGAATAACGACCTGCTCGCGAGCCTGCTGTACACGCAGAACGTCACGCCGCATGTCAACCTCGGGTTTGATGTGCTGCACGGGAACGAGACGGGCGAGTATCTTCACCAGGAGGGGGGCGTGTCGAAAGGCCAAGGGTTCGCCAGCGTCTCCCAGTCGCACTACTACCTTGCCGCCAGCGTAGGCGGGAGCCGGCAACAGGTGCGACACAACGGGGGCATCACGGAGGATCGTCTGCTCACCGACACGGTGCTACGCCCAGCCACTGTGCCCACGCGCATGTCACAGGCTAGCTCGCTAGTGCGCAGTCTGGACGCCACGCTCGATGGGGCCTTCGACCTGGTGCAACACGTGGTGCGTCGCCGTGATTCGGCAGGGATCAACCATGTGTACAGGGAGCCACGCCTGTCGCTGATCATGCAGCACAGCTACAGCCAACGTTCACGGCGGTACATCGATCGTGCCCCGGCCCCCAATCACCCGCCCTACAATATATCCAACGCGTACACGCACGACTCGGTGGCGCAGAACACGTATAGCGTGCGTCTCGGGCTGACCCTACACCAGACCCCGAACAGGGCCCTGTCGCTGCCCAGCATTCGCGGCTGGGTGGAGTACCGCACGGATGAGTACGTCATGCCGCGGCCACAGCAGTACATCAATCCCACCCTCGGTGAGCGCACCCGCGCGCTAGGGGTGGGGGCGCACGCCACGTATCGCATTCGGCACGTGGGCCTCGAGGCCTTTCTAGATTCGCGCCTCTGGGGCGAGCGATCCACTGCATCCACCGTGGGCGGACAGGCCACCGTGGCCCTACACCGCGACGCTAGCAAGCTATGGTTCAGCGGGGGAGCACAACTCCGGGTGGAGCCGCCGCACTACTTCCTGCGGAATTACTACGGTAACACGTCGCAATGGAGCCTAGCGGGACAGCTACGGCCACAGCAGACGCTGGAGATAAATGCCCGGGTGCATGCCCCATGGTGGGGAGGCGAGTATGGGATGCGGAACGCCCTGTACCGGCACTACACCTACTTCGACACCCTGGCCATGCCCTCGCAGATAAACACGCTGAACATCCTCAGCGTCTACGTGCAGCAATCGTTCCGCCGCTGGGGGGTGGTGGCCTTCGCCAGGGGTGTCTACCAGCTGTCATCGGCACGCAGCATTGTGGCCCTACCCCTGCTGATGGGGTACGCGCAGCTGGGGTATGAGCGGGAGCTGATTCGGAGCACGCTCACCTTGCGCCTGAGCGTGGAGATGTACTACCGCACGGCCTTCCGGGCCGACACCTACAACGATGCGCTGGGCGTGTACCACCGGCAAAATGGGGTACGGATAGGGAACTACCCGATGGTGAACGTGGTGCTAAATGCCAAGTGGAAGAGTGCCAACGTATTCGTGGCCCTGCTGCATGCCAATCAGGATCTAGGGAGCCGACGCTACTTCGCCGGCGTGCATTACCCCGACCGGGAACGCTCGGTGCGATTCGGGTTCCAGTGGTACTTCCTGTAGCGTAACGGTGATACACCGCCACGAGCGGCCCTATGGCCCGTCACAAATGATCCTCGCTGGCTGAGGGGCGAGGGAGCGATCAACACCCCCGGGGTATGCTACCTGGCATAACGCCACCAGCGTAGCAGCTGCCACGCTGCGCCCACGAGCAAGAGGAGTATGGAGGGGAGGAGTAGGTTGAGGATTTGCCACCGCTGGCGGTGCTGCACAATGGTCTCCTGATTGAGAATGCGCACGCGCACCTCACGGCCTCGCAGCGAGAGGAGATCATCAAAGCCTGCCAGGTAAAAGGCCACGTTGCTCAGCAGCTCCTTATTGCCGAAGGTTTGCTGCGTGAAGCGGTCGAAGCCCAGAGGTAACACCTGGGTCTGAGCCCCCCGCACGCGCACATCATTGCGCGCAATGGAGCCATCGGCAATAATGGCCATACGTGCCACTGGCCCCCTCTCACGGAATTCGAATTGCTGCCCACCGGCGATGGTGGAAACGGGACGATGGGCATAGAGCGAGGAGAAACGTCCCTCGAGGGTGATCCCCACAGGAACGTACGAGAGGTTCATGTGCTGAGGTGAGATGGGCTGGCGCACCTCCTCCAGGTTGATTAGCCTGGGCACTGAGAGGGCTCGAGCATGGGCAGAAGTGGTGAGCAACACCTGCCCACGCAGGGTGTCCACGCCCTGGGTAAGCTCAATGGGGCTGGGGAAATGGGAGTACACCAGGTTGACATTGCGGGAGATGAGGCTCCTAGGCCCGGGGGTGAGCAACGGGAAATAGAGCCACGGCATGGGCGTGAAACGGGCTGGCTGACCCGCAAGCGCGGTGTTGATGGGCACAGGGGCGCATTGCATGTCCTGCAACAGATGCGGCGACAGGCGCACTCCCCAACGGAAGAAGAGGTCGCCGAGGTTGTGATCCACGGGGTAGGCTAGGGTCTCGCTGCCACGTTGCAGGGTGTCGAGCCCCACCGACACGGGGCTCACCATGAAGAGCAGGCACCCTCCCCGCATCAGGTACTGATCGAGCACCAGCTTCTCGCCCTCCGTGTAGGGACGGGTGGGATTGGCCACGATGGCCACATGGTACCCGTCGAGCGAGCCCACCTGTGGGGTGAGCGTATGATGCGACACCTCGAAGTCGTCAGAGAGGGTCTTCGCCCAATCCGCGGTCTCATTCTCAGAGAGCTCATCGTGCCCATGCAGGAATGCCAGGGAGGGCTTTTGGCTGCGCAATAGGCGCGCAAGGGCTGTGGTGAGCGTGTGCTCAAGGCTCTGAATGGCTAGGTCGACATTATCGGCCGCCGAGAGCGTTATCCGCTCATGGTACAGGTGCGCCTGGGCCGTTCGGCCCGCGTAGCTCATCGTCAACGCGGGGAAAACGAGTCGCTCGGTGAGGCTACCGTCCTTGCTCCGCTCCTGGGTGCTGATGGGGGTGATGCCGTCACGTATAAGCTGATCGTGAAAGTGGGCCCGCTCGCGCTCGTCGGCAATGGCATTGGGATCCTCGTGGAGGAATTGCACCCGATGGTGGCTGGCCACGCTGTACTCCTCCAGCATCTCCTGGAGGCTGCTCCGCAAACGGGCAAACTCGAGCGGTAGATCGCCCCCCAGGTAGGTGCGGACGTAGAGCGTGGTGGGGAGCGTGTCGAGCATGGCCCGGGTGGCTGGCGAGAGGGTGTAACGCTTATCCCCAGTGAGGTCGGCACGGAAATAGAACACCTGCCCCAGCGCATTCAGCAGGGCGACGGCGATGAGGGCATATAGCAGGATGGCTCCGTCTCGCAGCACCGACTGCGCAGCCCGCACCGGAAGGCTCATGCGACGGAACGGAGGGAACTTGGGCAACCTGGGCATGACTTCGATTAGCTACGTTTACGCCGGAGAACCACGGTGGCGGCCGTGAGCGCAACGACCATCACGCTGATAAAGTAGAGGAGATCGCGGGAGTCGAGCACGCCACGGCGGATGGAGAGGTAGTGCTCCTCCATTCCCGCGGAGGCTACCAGGAACTCGTGGCCCTTGAAGAGTGGCAACGCCGAGATGCTGGCAAAGCCCTGATAGAGGAGCAGGGATAGCAAGGCCGCTAGCACGAAGGCTACCACCGCATTACGGGTGAGTGTGGAGGCAAAGAGGCCCAACGAGGCGTAACAGGCTGCGAGCATGAATAGGCCCAGGTAGGAGCCCCACGTGGCACCCATGTCGATGGAGCCTCGAGGGGCGCCAAGCAGGTAGACGGAGAGGACGTAAACGAGCGTGGGGAGCAGCATAAGGCCAATGAGCACCAGCGCGGCTAGATACTTACCAGCCACCAGGGCGCTAGCTCGCAACGGCTTACACAGCAGCCACTCGAGGGTGCCCTCCCGACGCTCTTCGGCAAAAAGACGCATGGTGATGGCGGGCACCAGGAATAGGAAAACCCAGGGGGCCGACTGGAACAGGGCTGTGACGGCGGCTTGCCCCGTGTCGAGGACATTGCCCTCGCCGGGGAGCACCCATAGCAATAACCCCGTGAGCACGAGGAAGACGAGCCCTGCGACGTAGCCTGTCAGCGTGCTGAAAAAGCCTGCCAGCTCCTTACGAAATACGGCCCACATTGCGATACACCTGTAATGATCGCACAAAGATAGGGGAAAGGGCGGAGTTAGGGGTAAGCAAACGGTGGAAGACGATAGGCTGAGGGCTAAAGGCACAGCAGCGAGCCCCTCTCGTCGCCAAGCACTCCAGAGGCCTGTTATGTACGTACACCCAGGGGAGTCAGCCCGGCTAAGGTGGGAGAATAGGAATGGCACCACCACAAGGCTCATTGGCAGTAATGGGGGCACAGCGCACATGGGAGGAGGGCAATAGCGCAGCGCAGGTGGGAATATGCGATAATGCGGCACGGAGGAGCACAACTCTTGAGCCAAATGGGACAGAGAACAGCTAGTGCTTGCACGAAGACGGCATCCGCAAAGAGCTCAGAGGCCCGCTATGGAACATGATTATAGACGAGACCACGAGCGATAGACTTGCACCGCATGACAAGAGAATGGCTAGGCTTATACACCGGATCTGACTGTGACTTGCCTTCGCCGAGGTCAAATAGGGGACGAGGTTAGCGAGTAAGGTGAGGATACCAGCAGCAGTTGTCGCACTGACGCATAACAGATCAGCGCCTCATCCCATGGATGGGATGAGGCGCTGATCAAGATTGTCCTACTGCCGCACTAGACGGCCGTAGCAAGCGACTTACTTACCCGGGGTGTAGAACGAGTTGTTCGGCCCCAAGGAAGGCTGGTTGTCAATCTCATGCTGCGGGAGCGGGAAAGAAAAAATCGGGCTAGTTGGAGGGAGCTTCACCACATCCTTTATGTGATTATTTGCGCCCACCGTTGTCCGATCCAACCCAACATCCCAGCGACGCAAATCAAACCATGAAACCCCTTCTCCCCAGAGCTCTATGCGACGCTGCAAGTGAACGAACTCCTTAAGGTCGGCATCCGCTACCGTGGCGATATCGAACTTATCATCACGCACCTTCACGAAGGCCGCCAGCTCCGCCTTAGCCGTGGCAAGATCACCCGTCTCTATGCGAGCCTCAATGCGCATCAGGTACGGATCAGCCGCACGCAGGTAGATGAAATCACCGGTGAAATCCTTTGGCGAATGGAATTTAGTCGGCACGTACTTAAGGTTCCCTAAACCGACCAGCCCCCCCCACTTAGCCAAGTACGCCGCATACTCATCCTTCTGGCTGTCCTTAAACCCTGGACTAAACCATTCGTTCCGCTTGTCAGTGGCCGGGATCTTATCCACAAGGACATTCCAACCCAAATTTATGTGCCGTGCCCGAGGTACATACCCTTGAATTGTCCCATCGAAGACTGAATAGAATGAGTTGTAAACTCCCGTGGTCAGCGCATCCACATCGAACCCCCATAGCATGCTTTGGGTGCCTATATTGGCATACTCCATATTGGCCGCTGAGGGGAAATATGTTGGATCACCGACCCCATCAAGTGCCATGGTGGTGGATTGTATCGCCTGGGCGTAGTTCCCCATCTCCATTTGCACCCTGGCCATATAGGCGGAGGCTACACGCTTGTCAACATCATTCCGATCTGCATCGGTATTTGAGAGGAGATCTATCCCCACCTGCAAATCGGCAATAACCGCCTGATAGATCTGCTCTACCGTGACACGTTTGCTCCCATCAGACCCGCTATTGAGCACAAGGGGCACCGCTGGAAGATCCTTCCCATACTTGTAGGGAAGCTGGTACAGGTTCACCAAGTAGTAGTAGCAGATACCTCGCACTGCACGGAACTGCGCATACATCTCGATGAGGGGATCCGGTATTGCCTTCGGATCTGAGAAGCTAGACTCCAAGACAGCATTGCAGAATCCAATGATACTGTAGAGCTTATTCCACGACTGCTCGGTTCGCCGATCCTCTGGTTTGCAGAACTCATGGGTGTAATCACGCAGCAGCCAGCCCCGAGTCATCACAATATCAGAGCCCATGACATCGGTGAACAGCATAATGGAACGAATCCCCGTCGATGAATCATCACGAAAATCCACGCCAGACTCACTGTACATTTTTTTGTAAAGCGCCTCCAGCTGAGAATTCAGGACATCACGCCCAATTGACGGTTTCTTGAGTAGCTTGTTCAACTTGTCGTTGGTCAGATACTCCTGTTCCTGACGATCGAGAAAATCCTTCCCGCAACCAGTCAGCAAGACAAAGCATACTGGCAGAAGGACAAGAAAGCGACGTATACCTTTCATGATTGCCAAATGGTTATGGATTAAAACTTAACCTGCAATCCGAGCGACACTGTACGGATTGCCGAATAGTTATCGCCACCGACCCCGTTCAGGAATTGGCGTGGATCAAGACCTTTACGGCGCGACCAGAGCCATACCCCATCGCATACCCCATAGATGCGCACCTGCTGCAAGAGGGCCCTCTGCGTCCAACGTACCGGGAGCGTATATCCCAACACCACGCTGCGGAAAGAGAGGTAACTCCCATCTATAAGGTAGCGATCGGAAGCGGCACCATAGCTATTATCCTTTTCATGGATCGGGTACTTCGTGCTCCGATTCTCTGGAGTCCACGACTTCAGCATGTCCTTATGCAATGCATCACCAAACGAAGCACTCCCCATCAATCCCCCATAACCATTGTCAATGATTTTACCTCCAATGGCATATGAGAACTGCGCCGAAAAGTCTATCCCATAGGCCTCGAGCTGCATGCCAAACCCGCCTGAGACATCAGGAAGAGCTCGCCCAGCCCACTTGCGGCTATGCTCCAAATACTGATCATTAGCTCCCTTTTCACGCTCGAGCGTCTTCCACTCCCCGTCACTAGTTTTACGGTATGAGTACAAGGGGTGACCATTTTCAGGATTCACACCCATCCAGTGAAGCAAATGATACGAGTAAATCGAATGCCCCTCCTTCAAAAGCTTCGAGCCATTGCGAATCCCTTCCTTACGGAGCTTATCAGGAAGCCGAGTGATGACGTTCTTGTAGTGGGTGGCATTCAAGTTGAACGTGAGGCTAACATTCTCGGTGCGAATAGGATTCACATTGATCGTGAACTCAACCCCTGTGTTCCGCATGTCGCCAATATTGGTCGGCTTCGTCGTGTACCCTGTTGATGCCGGCACTGGGAGATTGAAGAGCATGTCCCGCGTCATCCTATTGAAGAATTCGATCTCTCCATAGACCAAATTCTGCAAGAATCCGTATTCGATCGCCGCAGAGAGGTTGTAATTCTTCTCCCAGGTAACCTCCTTGTTCCCCAGCAGGTATGGACTCGTCGACACCTTCCCATCATTGGTTACCTCGAAGAGGTTCTGATAAGGAGTCCAGTTACGATATCCGTCAGGAGAATTTATGTAGTCATTCCCCTGTAGACCATAGCTCACACGCAACTTCAGGCTATTCACGTAATCGGTAGCCTTCGCAAAGAACGGCTCGCTAGAGATACGCCATGCAGCACCCACACTCCAGAAGTTACCCCAGCGGTGATCGGGATGGAAGACCGACGAACCGTCACGACGAACACTGGCAGAGAGCGAATAGCGGCTCAGGTAGTCCGACGAGAGCTGTGCAAAAAAGCCCTCCAAGCTGTAGCCTAGTTGATGCCCTGTCAGGGATTCGAACTTAGCAGCATACTGAAACTGAGTGGCTTCCTCATACAAGAGCCCCGTTCGACTAGCGTATAGATACTCGTGGTTCATAAAATACGCCTCATGCCCAACCTTCACAGCCACATTGAGCGCATCCTTCTCGAGAAAGCTCCAATGCCAATCCACAATCTGAGTTGTGTTTATCCCATGTTGCTCTTCTGGTGTTACAGACAAACGACCGCCAAATTGCTGTGCATCACCAAACTTCGCCTGACGATTCAGCCCCTTATAGAATTCTCCAGTATACGCCACATTGGTCGAAATCTGGAGATTCCACGGTAAATGCGCCACTAGTCCCGCTACATTGTTGATAATCCACGAGCGAGTCTGTCGGAGATCACGAACCTGAGAGGCCCGAAGATTTGTATTGGCCAACCTTGGCCGCGGATAAGAGATTCTTTTACCCGTAGCCGGATCTATGTGATCAGCTCCATTTAGTTGCCCAGTACCATCCTCGAATTCATTCCCACCATCAATATTTTTTGTGATCGACCCATCCAAGTTACGCCGATAGATCGGATAGATGGGGGCTATGTTACGCACGTAACCGAATGGATTCTGTACGAGACCTCCACCCGCATTACTATTGCGATCCGAGTACACGAATTGGAACTTATTAGAGAAATCAAGCCACTTGTAAATCTGCTGTGTCACATTCAAGCGCGAGGTAAAGCGCTTGAAGTAGGAGTTCAAACTATACCCGTTGTCATCGAGGTAACTAAGCGAAAAGTAGACATTTGTGTGATCCAAGCCCTTACTCACTGAGAGATTGTGCTCTTGACGCAACTGCGGCTGGAAAAGGGCCTTATGCCAATCATTCCAGTCTTTTTTGTCAGCAAAGATCAAATCTTTGGCCTTAGGATTCAACGTCCCATTAGGGAGCACCACCTCATCCCAGTTTACACCTTTATAAATGTTGTAACCACCAAGACCCGTTATGCCCGAGAGTTGGTCGCCTGTGAGCAAATACTTACTGGCCAGTTCACTTGCCTCCTTTTCAGTTCTTCCATCAGCTATCAGCGAATTACGCAGCGAGCGCCACGAGGCCTCGTAGTACTGGCCCGGATCCGTGATCATGTCATACTCCGGCACACCACGGAAGTTGTAACCGATGCGGCCATCGTAGTTGACCACCGTCTGGCCGGCACGTCCCTGCTTGGTAGTGATGAGGATTACCCCGTTAGCAGCACGAGCCCCGTAGAGAGCCGCCGAAGCCGCATCCTTCAGCACGTTGTACGACTCGATGTCCGCAGGGTTGATAGAGTTCAGCGATCCATCATACGGAGCCCCGTCGAGGATAATCAGCGGGCTGTTGCTTGCGTTGATAGAACCGATACCACGGATACGAATCGTAGTCGCCGAGCCTGGAGCTCCAGAGGACGACGAGATGGTAACCCCTGCGAGCTGCCCTTCCATGGCCTTGGTGACATCCGTGCCTGGTAGCTTTTCCAGCTTCTTGGCATCTACCGACGTTACGGATCCTGTCAGCGAGCTACGCTTCTGGGTGCCGTACGCCGTCACCACCACGGGATCGATCTCCTCATTGGCCGGCTGCATCACCACGTTGATGGTGGTGTTCTCACCCACGGTGATCTCTTGGTTCTGCATGCCCACGTAGGCAAACACAAGCACCACCTCGGGGCCCGAGACCTGGATCGAGTAGCGTCCATCCAGGTCGGTGACGACCCCTGTGCCCGATCCCTTGATCTGCACGGCCAGCTGCGGGAGTGTACTCCCATCCTCCGCCGAGGTCACCACGCCCGTAACCGTGCGCGGCTGTGCCAGCACACAACCCACGGCCGCAAGCAGGGCCATTAGCATTAGTACCGTTCTCTTCATATAACTGCTGTACGTTAATTGGGGTTAATTGTCGACCAAAACAAATCGAGGCACCTGCCAAAGCACGCATCACTGCCGTGATGCAACCGGGCAGACCCACCTCGAGGGGTTACTACATCTGTTTTTGCCGGCACAAATTTAACCCTTTTTCGTGAAACGGTGTACAATTCCGGAGACTTTCCGTCTGTGCTGTTGGCCCATTTCGTCAGCATGCCCCCTACAAATCGCCTATCCATGCCGGAATTCATGCGGAGCCGCTTCACCCTCTCCGGCGAATGTTCCGGGAATTCTCCCACGTCATCGTCACGTCAGCGGGGAGAAATTTGGTGCCCCCGGGCAACACACGGCGCAGGGTAACCCCCGCCACCCCTCCATCGAATTTGACTACCTTTGCGCCGTTTCGCCGTATGCATTGCTCTTCATGCTTTTCCACCGGGCACCCATGGGCTGCTGACGGCCACTATCGCATACAGGCATGCCACGATTCCAAGAGCACAAGGGGCTAGATTTGGCCCAGGTAGCGCAAGAGATCCTCGAGACCTGGCGTGAGGAGGGCACATTCGTCCGTAGCATCGCGCTGCGGAAGGGATGCCCCCGGTTCGTCTTCTACGAGGGCCCCCCGTCAGCCAATGGGCTACCGGGCATCCACCACGTCATGGCGCGCACCCTGAAGGATGTGTTCTGCCGCTACAAGACGCAGCAGGGCTTCCTGGTGGATCGCAAGGCCGGGTGGGACACCCACGGCCTGCCCGTGGAGCTCGGCGTGGAGGCCATGCTGGGCATCACCAAGGAGGACATCGGCCGCAGCATCTCTGTGGAGGAGTACAACAGGACGTGCCGCCAGGAGGTGATGAAATACACCGACAAGTGGCGTGAGCTCACCGAGATGATGGGCTACTGGGTGGACATGGAAGCCCCCTACGTCACCTATCACAACCAGTACATCGAGTCGCTCTGGCACCTGCTCCAGAAGCTCTTCGATGCCGGGCTCCTGTACAAGGGCAAGACGATTCAGCCCTACTCACCTGCTGCAGGCACTGGTCTGAGCACCCATGAGCTGAATCAACCGGGATGTTACCGCGAGGTCTCAGACACCTCCGTCACCGTGCTCTTCGCAGCCCACGATGCCCAGGGATTACCCCTGCAAACCGAGGGGCTACCCACATGCGTGCTAGCCTGGACGACCACCCCGTGGACGCTGCCCTCGAACACTGCGCTGGCAGTGGGCGAAAACATCGATTACGAATTCGTCAGCACCTACAACCCGTACACCGGAGCTCCCTTTGTGGCCATCATCGCCAGCGCGCGCATACCGGCCTATTTCAAGGCCGATGGCAGCAAGGCAGACATGGTGCCACCGAGCTCCCCTCAGGCTCTTTTACCATGGCGTTCGCTGCGCAAGGTAAAGGGCAGTGAGCTCGTGGGACTGCATTATGCCCCCGTGTTCCCCTGGGTGCGCCCTGAGGAGGGTGCCTACCGAATCATCCCCGCCGACTTCGTCACCACTGAGGACGGGACAGGCATTGTGCACGTAGCCCCCACGTTCGGTGCCGACGATGCCCGGGCTGCCAAGGCGCACGGCATACCACCCATGGTGCTAAAGACCACGGTGGCCGACGGAGAGCCCATGGTGGATCGCACGGGACGCTTCTCCCCGCTGGAGGATCTCGACCCCGACTTTGTAGCCCAGCGTGTGAACGCCGATCTATACCGTCCATGGGGGGGCCGATTCGTCAAGGGGGTATACACCAGCCCTGACGATCCGATGGGTGGCGACCTCAACGTGGATTTATGCGTCGAGCTCAAGCAGCAGGGCCTAGCCTTCCGCATCGAGAAGTTCAAGCACAGCTACCCCCACTGCTGGCGCACCGATAAGCCCGTGCTGTACTACCCACTCGACTCGTGGTTCATCCGCACCACAGCCCTACGTGACCGTATGCTCGAGCTCAATGCCACCATCAACTGGAAACCCGAGGCCACCGGCACGGGGCGCTTCGGCAAGTGGCTTGAGAACCTGGTGGATTGGAATCTATCCCGCTCGCGGTTCTGGGGCACCCCGCTCCCCATCTGGGCCACAGACGATCGGCAGGAGCTCCGCTGCATAGGCTCAGTGGAAGAGCTCAAGCTCGAGTGCGAGAAGGCCGTACAGGCCGGCATCATGGCCACGAATCCGCTGGCGCACTTCACGCCTCGCGACTTCTCCGAGTCGAACTACAACGCCATCGACCTCCACCGCCCCTTTGTGGATAACATCGTACTCGTTTCACCCTCCGGCAAACCCATGCGCCGCGAGCCCGACCTCATCGACGTGTGGTTCGACTCGGGCGCCATGCCGTACGCCCAGTGGCACTACCCCTTCGAGCATCAGGAGGAGTTCAACGCACACTTCCCGGCCGACTTCATCGCTGAGGGGGTCGATCAGACCCGCGGCTGGTTCTTCACCCTGCACGCCATCGCCACCATGGTGTCCGACTCGGTGGCCTTCCGCAACATCATCTCCAACGGATTGCTGCTCGACAAGAATGGCAACAAGATGAGCAAGCGGCTTGGCAATGCCGTCGATCCCTTTGCGGTGATGCAATCCACTGGCCCCGATGCCCTACGGTGGTACATGATCACCAACTCGCAACCCTGGGAGAACCTTAAGTTCGACCGTGCCGGTGAGGAGGAGGTCATGCGTAAATTCTTCGGGACGCTGTTCAACACCTACGCCTTCTTCAGCCTCTACGCCAACGTAGATGGCTTCACCGGCGACGAGCCCCAGGTACCCCTGAGCGAGCGCACGGAGCTAGATCGCTGGATCCTCTCCAAGCTCCACTCGCTGGTGGCCGACACCGTGGCAGCCTTCGACGACTACGAGCCCACGCGGGCCGGGCGAGCCATACAGGACTTCACCACCGAGCATCTCAGCAACTGGTACGTGCGCCTCAACCGCAAGCGGTTCTGGGGCGGCGGGCTCACCCAGGACAAGCTGGCGGCCTACCAGACGCTCTACGAGTGCCTGGAGACCATCACCCGGCTCATGGCCCCCATCGCGCCATTCTACGCCGAGCGACTGCATCGCGACCTGCACCCCGCCACAAGCCCCACCACTCCGCAGAGCGTGCACCACACGCAGTATCCGCAGCCCCTCCCCGGGCGTATCGATGCCCAGCTCGAGCGGCGAATGGATCTGGCCCAGCGCATCACCTCGCTCGTGCTGGCACTTCGCCGCAAGGTGAGCATCAAGGTGCGTCAACCATTGGCGCGCATCATGGTGCCAGTGCTCAACGAGGAGATGGGGCAATCGCTCCGGGCCGTGGAAAGCATCATCCTAGCCGAGGTCAACGTGCGGAGCATCGAGTACCTCAACGCCGAAAACTCCACCATTGTAAAGCGGCTACGCCCCGACTTCAAAAAGCTTGGCCCACGGTTTGGACCAGCCATGAAGGAGCTAGCCAGCCAGCTCAACGAGCTATCGCAGTCGCAGATTGCCCACTTCGAGGCCCAGGGCTCCATCAGCCTCTCGCTGCGTGGCGAATCGGTCACCGTGCAGCTCGATGAGGTGGAGATACTCCCCGAGGACATCCCGGGCTGGCTCGTGGCCACCGATGGGCCGCTGACGGTGGCCCTAGACATCTCGCTCACCGAGGAGCTACTCCAGGAGGGGGCTGCCCGCGAGATGGTGAATCGGGTGCAAAACCTGCGCAAATCCTCCGGGCTAGAGATCACCGATCGCATTGTGCTCCACGTGGCCGGAGGCCCCAAGGCACTAGCAGCCATCCGCACTCATGCCGACTACGTGAAGGTGCAGACCCTGGCCGACGACCTGCGGGAGTACCCCACCCTGCCCGACACCTTTGAGCCCACCGAGGTGGCCCTCGATGACTCCATGGGCAGTATGCGCATCGCCATCGAACGTAATGCGTAGCTATCCCCCCGCCGCGCATTCCCTATCTGCACGAAGAAGATCCCATTAACACATGGAAACACCCCTAACGCCGGCGGAGCTAGAGGAATTCCGCCAGCTCATACTGGCAAAGCTAGAGACAGCGCGCACCGACTTCGAGGAGCTCAGGGAGGCTTTGAACCGTGCTGCGAGCAACGACACGCAGGACACCTCGCCCACCTTTAAGCTCCTGGAAGAGGGCACCTCCACCTTTTCCAAGGAGGAGTCGACGCGACTGGCGCACCGCCAGCTCAAGTTCATTCAGCACCTCGAGGCAGCCCTCGAGCGCATCGCGAACGGCACCTACGGCATCTGCCGTGAGACGGGCCAACCCATTCCCCGGGCCCGCCTGCGCGCTGTGCCGCACGCCACCCTCAGCATCGAGGCCAAGAATCGGCAGAACAGCTAACCATCATGCCCATGCAGCGCAGTACCCACCTCTCGTCCCGCACGCTCTGGCTCCTGCTGGCGGGCTTCATGCTCATCATCGTGCTACTCGACCAGTGGCTCAAGGTGTGGGTGAAGACGCACATGGTCCTTGGGCAAGAGTTCAGCCTCATCGGCTCCTGGGCCCGCATCCACTTCACCGAGAACAACGGCATTGCCTTCGGGCTATCGCCGAGCAGCGTTTGGGCTAAGGCCCTGCTGAGCCTCTTCCGCATCGTGGCCATGGGCACCATGGTGGGCATACTCATCCACCTTGTACGCCGGCAGAAGGCACCACTCGGACTGCTACTCGGCCTCGCGGGGCTCATCGCCGGGGCCCTGGGCAACATCATCGATGGGACATTCTACGGCCTAATCTTCTCCAGCAGCGAGGGCCTTGTGCTACAGGGCGAGGAGTTCGTGCAGCCCCTGGCCACCCTCTTCCCCAGCGACGGGGGCTACGCCCCGCTGTTCCACGGCAAGGTGGTGGACATGCTCTACTTCCCCATCCTCGAGTTCACCTGGCCCCAGTGGGTGCCCATCTGGGGCGGGAAGTACTTCCAGTTCTTTCAGCCCGTGTTCAACATTGCCGATGCATCCATCACCGCATCGGTCTTCTACCTGCTCCTGTTCCAGTGGAAAAACCTCTTCGGCAAGCACGCCGCGAAGGGTAAAGCCTAGCGGAGCCACACGCCAAACACCCCCTAAAGCATATGCGTAAGAGCATCATCGCCATCATCATCGTCCTCGCGCTAGCGGGCATCCTGCTCATGCGGGGTTGCAGCACGTACAACACCATGGTCAGCCTCGACGAGCAGGTCAGCAAGTCGTGGGCCGACGTGGAGGCCGTCTACCAGCGGCGGCTCGACCTAGTCAACGCCATCGTGGGCACCGTGAAGGGCTCGGCCAACTTCGAGCAGTCGACCCTAGAGGGTGTCATCAACGCCCGGGCTAAGGCCACCAGCATCACCATCGATCCGAGCCGGATGAGCGCCGAGCAGATGGCGCAGTTCCAGGCAGCGCAGGGTGAGCTCAGCTCCGCCCTCGCCCGGCTCATGGTGGTATTCGAGCGTTACCCCGACCTGAAGACCACTGCCCAGTTCCAGGATCTCGTGGCCGAGCTGGCCGGCTCTGAGAACCGTATAGCCCAGGAGCGTCGCGTCTACAACGACATCGTGGCCCAATATAACGCCTACATCCGCCGGTTCCCGCAGAACATGTTCGCCGGAATGTTCGGCTTCGAGCGGCGCGCATCCTTTAGCGCGGAGTCGGGAGCTGAGAAGGGCGTGGTGCCCGACTTTGGCGACTTCGGCAACGGCAACAAACAGCAGTAGCCCCACGTAGCGCAGCGCGCTAGCTGGGAGCGCAAGCATCCCCAAAGGCCGTCGGGTGGACACAGGTGCCACCTGGCGGCCTTTTCGCTGCGCCGAGGCCAGGGTTCAGCCACAGCAGCAGTACTCCACCGGGCATCCCTAGCCACCACCTCAGTCCATGGCAAAAAGCGAGGGCCGGATGCATTACACATCCGGCCCTCGCTTTTACAACCACACCCCCACGTGGGGGAATGCTACTCAGAGATAACCTCGAACTCCACCTCTACCGTCAGCTCCTTGTAGAGACGAATGATCGCCTTGTAGGTGCCAACCTCCTTGATGGGTTCCTGCGGGATGGCGATACGACGACGGTCGATCTCAAAGCCCTTCCCAGCCAGCCCTTCGGCAATCTGGATCGTGTTCACCGACCCGAAGATCCGGCCCGTGGAACTCGTCTTGGCCCCGATAGTCAGCTTCACGCCCTCCATCTTCGCCGCCAACGCCTCGGCATCCTCACGCAGCTTCGCCTCCTTGTGGGCACGCTGCCGCAGGGTCTCCTCCAGCTGCTTCTTCGCCGCAGGGGTCGCCGCAATGGCCTTCCCCGTGGGGATCAGAAAGTTGCGCGCATAGCCATTCTTCACCGTCACCAGCTCCCCGGGCTCGCCGAGGCCACGTACAAACTCCTTCAGAATGATTTCCATAGCTGTGGCCTCCGATTACTTAAGCAGGTCTGTCACGAAGGGCAGCAACGCCAGGTGCCGGGCCCGCTTGATGGCCTGAGCCACGCGACGCTGATACTTCTGCGAAGTCCCCGTCAGGCGGCGGGGCAGAATCTTACCCTGCTCGTTGAGGAACTTCTTCAGGAACTCGGGATCCTTGTAGTCTACATACTTGATGCCGTTCTTACGGAAGCGGCAATATTTCTTACGCTTAACCTCAACGGTGGGAGGTGCTAGGTAGCGAATCTCGCCTCGTGTCTGTGCCATGGATTATTCCTCCGTTTCATTCGTCTCCTGAGCCTGGCCATTCCGGCGATTTCGCCGCTTCTCAGCGTACTCAATCGCATACTTATCCATCCGGAACGTCAGGAATCGTATCACGCGCTCGTCACGACGGAACTGCGTCTCGAGCTTGTCAATCATCTCGCCCTCCGCCTTGAACTGTAGGAGGTTGTAGAAGCCCGTTGTCTTGTTCTGGATCGGGTAGGCCAGCTTGCGCAGCCCCCAGCTCTCCTCGTAGACCACCTCGCCGCCATTGGCCACGATGAAGTCTTTGAACTTTTCAACCGTCTCCTTTACCTGATCATCAGATAAAACGGGAGTAGCGATGAAGACGGTTTCGTACTGGTTAACCATACTTCGGCTATTGTGTTTGAGAAACTGGGCGCAAAGGTAACCATTTTTCCAGGATGCACGCAACCGCACGCCGGCCCCATGCATCAAGGCAAAACCGTGACCCCCAGGTAGCAACAAGGCACCAAAACCGCACTTTGTACTACTAAATTGGGACTTGATACGGCGTTGCTACGGCGCAGCTACGGTGCAGATGGGTTGATGGAGTCGGACGATCGGGCTCACCACGGCTTTTGGGCCAAACGGATCGCCTTTCGTTAGGTTCATCAACACTAGCGGGACGATGGCGACATCGACTGGGGAGAATGCCAACAAATACACTTCATGTCCGTACAATCACAAAGAGCGGCAATCGGCATGCAATGGGGCTCCCTGCACGGTGGGGAGGTGAGCCCTGTTGCCCCACCACTTGCCAGTTCGAGTATGGGTATAGAGCTTCCGTACAATCCAATAAATACTGTGTACCATGAGACATCCGATACGCATTTTTCGAACCATGGCCCTTGGGCTGCTACTGCTGGTGGGAGCCATCGGCGGCGCATTCGCCCAGGGCAAGCCATTCATCACGAAATGGCGAACATCGGCCGCAAATGAGGAGCTCCGCATCCCGTTCTTCGGGCAGAAATTCACCGTGACCTGGTACACGCCAGGGGGCGAGAAGACCACGGCCACGGTGGATGACAGCAACATCAACATGCCCTACACCCTCAAGGTGCCCACGGCGGGCGAAGTGATCATCGAGGCCGGGCCCGAAGGACTCACGGGTATCATGATGGGGAACAACGGGAGCCCGGCCGTCGGCGCAAGCAACAAGGCGCTGATCGCCATCACACAATGGGGCGACGTGGAGTGGCAACAGCTCACCTCAGCCTTCAGCAGCTGCGATCAGCTGGCAGAACTTCCCGCAGGAGAGGCACCCAAGCTAGCCAATGCCAAGTCGCTAGACTACCTGTTTGCCAACTGCACCATGCTCAACTCGCCGGTGGAGCACTGGGACGTGTCGGCCATCTCATCGATGATGGGCACATTCTCCATGTGCCGCACATTCAACCAGCCGCTGGAGAAGTGGGATGTGTCGCAGGTATCCAACATGCAGTCCATCCTGGAGGGCTGTTCAGCCTTCAATCAGCCACTCGGTAAGTGGGCACTGAAGAACGTAAAGCAGGTGGGCCTGTCATATTGCGGTATGAGCCGTCGCAACTACGATGCGAGCATCGAGGGGTGGGCTGCGCAAAAGGATCTGGCGAAAAACGTGCAGATCGTAGCTAAGAATTTGACCTACACCTGCGAATTGGCAGGGCGCAACATGCTCATCCAGACGGGCTGGCAATTTGAGGCTGACGCACAGGCGTGCTTTGCAGTGAAGGGGCCCGGCCACATGACGGTAGGTGAGACAAAAAATGTATCGGCCGAATTCGAGGGCAATGTGGCGCCGGATGAGCGCAACGTGGAGTGGAGCAGCGAGAACGCTGAGTTTGCCACTGTGGATGCGCAGGGAGCGGTAAAGGCCCTGAAGTCGGGCCTGGCCACCATCAAGGGCACCTGGGAGGGGCGTGTACGCACATCTCAGATCAAGATTGCCTCAGTGGTAACCTCGGTGGAGGTGCACCCGCAGAACATCACCATCAAGATGGGGCAAGTAGACATCAAGCTATTTGCCACCGTGCTGCCTGAAGACGCGGAGGATAAGACGCTAACATGGACGGTGGAGCCGAGCGATCTAGCCGAGACGGATGGCACATCCATCAAGACGAAACGCCCGGGCGTGGGCAAGATCATCGCCACGGCGAAGAATGGAGTGAAGGGCGAGGCCGTGCTGACGATATTGGAAAATACGGCCCCCATCGTACCTGTAGTCGCCATCAACATGCAAGGCAACGTAAGGGAAATGCAAGTAGGCGATGCTCCCACGCAGATAAAGGCCGAAGTAATGCCTCCGGAGGCCACGAATAAGATCCTCAAGTGGCGCGTAGAGCCCGAGGGTGCTGGCATTATCGATGAAAACGGTTTGCTCACCGTGCTGAAGGCGGGCAAGTTACAAGTCATTGCCGAGGCACACAATGGCATACAGGGGGCTATCGACGTGCACGTGGAAAAGGCGGGCACTCATCCAAGCGTGAAGAGCATCAAGGTGTTCCCGGCTCGCCTGGTCGTGGATAAGGGGGCCATGGGGATACAGCTCACTACGGTGATAGAGCCTAAAGAGATGGCCAGCACAAGCCTGAATTGGCGCGTAGAGCCCAAGGAGATTGCCTATGTAATGGATGGTAGGCTCACTGCGCAAGCTCCAGGTTGGGCCCGCGTCATCGCCACTGCCCTCAACGGGGTGACAGGCGAGTGCGAGGTCATTGTACGCGAAGCTGCCGCTCTTACTAAGGCCACGCTCACGGTACTCCCTGAGCAGTTAGAGATGCGTAAGGATGCTGCCCCCGTGCAGCTACACGCTGAGCTACTGCCGGCCGACCTGGCTGACCAGACGATCACGTGGTTCGTAAAGTCGGGCAACAGCGCGACGGTAAGCGCCACGGGCCTTGTAACCCCGGGCGCTGAGCTGGGTGAGACGGTGATTGGCGCCGTGGGCTACAATGGTGTCTTGGCCACGTGCACGGTAAAGGTGGTGGAGGATGCCACGCTGGCGAAGCCAGTGACGGCTGTAACGATGAAGCCCAATACGCTGCTAATACGCATGGGTGCAGCTGCGGCTGATCTGGAGGCGACTGTAACCCCGAACGATGCTACCAAGACGGATCTGACGTACAAGGTGGTGCCCGAGGGCATTGTGACTGTAGCCAACGGCAAGGTAACGCCCGTGAAGGCTGGGCGCGCCACGGTGTACGCCATTGCTCACAATGGGGTAATGGGCGTATGCGAGGTAACGGTACTTGAGGCTGCCGCACCCGAGGTGGCGGTAAGCGATGTGAAGATCATTCCCGCCACATTGGCGATGAAGATGGGTGATGCCCCAGTGCAGCTCACCGCTAAGGTAGAACCTGCCGATGCTAGCAATCGAGCCATTCAGTGGAGCGTAGAGCCCACCGAGCTGGCCAGCGTGGATCAGAATGGTGTAGTTACGCCTCTCAAGGAGGGTAAGGGTCACGTGATCGCCAAGGCGAATGGTGGCAAGGAGGCTAAGTGCGAACTCAGCATTGAGGAAGCCAGCGCAGCCACAGTGCCGGTGAAGAGCGTGACGTTGGATCCCGCCGTGCTGATGCTGACGATGGGAGGCCAGGCCTCCAAGCTCACCGCGACGGTGCTGCCGAGCGACGCCACCGTAAACACGGTGACCTGGCGCGTGGAGCCCGAGGGCATTGCCTCGGTGGACAATGAGGGTCAGGTAACCCCGGTGAAGAGTGGCACAGCGTGGGTTATTGCCACGGCCAACAACGGTGTACAAGGCAAGTGCCGGGTGAATGTGTTGGCCCAGGCCGATCCTGAGTACCAGGTAGAGAGCGTGGTGGTTGCTCCAGCAACGCTCAACATCAAGATGGGCGACAGCCCCGCGCAGCTGCGCGCTAGCGTGATGCCTGAGAACGCTGTGCAGAAAGAGGTGACCTGGACTGTAGACCCGGCTGACGTGGTGAAGGTGGAGAATGGTCTCATCACCCCGCTGAAGGTGGGCTTGGCCACGGTGACGGCCTCCACGCAAAATGGCAAGAAGGGGATCTGCGTAGTGAACGTGCTAGAGGAGTCGAGCCCCATCAAGTCGGTGACGGGTGTAACCGTAACACCCGAGAGCATTGAGATGCGCATGGGCGATGCCCCGAAGCAGCTCGAGGGTAAGGTACTGCCCGACGATGCGACCAACCAGGCCCTTACCTGGAGCTCGGAGCCTAAGGGCTTTGTGTCGGTGGATAGCCGCGGGCGCATTGTGGCCCTGGCTGTCGGCACGGCCAAGGTGATTGCCACGTCGCACAACGGGATACAAGCCATGTGCACGGTGACGGTGAAGGATGCTCTCCCCACCGTGGAGGTGAAGAGCGTAACCCTAATGCCCTCGAAGCTGAGCATGAAGATGGGCGATGCCCCGGCGCAGCTCACGGCGCAGGTGATGCCTACGGAGGCCACAGACAAGACGGTAGTCTGGAGCGCAGACCCGAGCGATGTGGTGAAGGTGGAAAATGGTCTGGTGACCCCGCTCAAGGCTGGTAACGCCAAGGTGTTTGCCACAGCTAGCAATGGGGTGAAGGGCGAATGTGAGGTAACGGTGCTCGAGGCCTCGTCGCCCGAGATATCGGTGGCTAGCGTGGGTATAAAGCCTGCCTCGCTGATGATGCAAATTGGTGATGAGCCGAAGCAGCTCGAGGTGAACATTCTGCCCGTGGATGCGACGAATAAGGATGTGACCTGGCGTGTGGAGCCCGAGGGCATCGTAACGCTGGACAATGGCAAGGTTACCCCCGTGAAGGCGGGCAAGGCCACAGTGATTGCAACGGCTCACAATGGCGTAATGGGTACGTGCGAGGTGACGGTGGTGGATGCTCCGGCACCCGCAGTCCCCGTGACGAGCGTCACCGTGAACCCCTCGAGCTTTGGGCTAGTAGTGGGCATGCCTCCGGCACCACTCACAGTGACCGTGCTGCCAGAGAATGCGACGGATAAGTCGGTGAGCTGGAGTGCCACCCCTGAGGGTATCGTGGTGGTGGATGCCAAGGGTGTAGTGACCGCCCTAAAGGCTGGCCAGGCTACTGTGACGGCCACGGCGCGCAATGGGGTATCGGGCTCATGCCAGATCACGGTGACCGCACCAAACACCCCAGGCCAGAAGACGGCCGTGGAGGCGTTGCGTGGCGTGGTGGTATCGCCTAATCCGTTCGATGCGCAGTTCACGGTGCACCATGCAGCCCAGGTAGTACGCTACGAGCTAGTGAACGCTAGCGGGCTGGTGGTACTGAGTGGCCGCGGCACTGGCGAAACGCTGAACATTGCCACAGCACATCTCCCCCACGGGGTGTACGTGCTGCGTCTGCACGCGGTAGACGGATCGCATAGCATTATGCTGGTGAAATAGCCTCGACCAGCGTAATGCACCCAGGGCCCATCCCCCGGCGGGGGGATGGGCTTTTTTATCCACCATAAAGCCCTGGCAACGTAAGAGCGATATAGACCACGGAAGTCCCCCACCCTAGCGAGAATATAGGCGACGGCATAGCCCGCAAACACTCATTGGGGCTACCTTTGTGGGGGAGGATGATCCATCATCCAAGATGGCGCAACAAGCAAACGTACGGGTAGAAGAGTTAAAACATCGGGTTGCCGAGGAGTGGTTCTCGGCCTACGACACAGCGCGCAGCATCGGCAAAATTGACTTCTGCGTCTCCACACGATGCCCGGCAAACGCGCTTTTTGAGCCTCAATCGCTACTATGGGCAGAGGCGAAACGGGGAGCGGCAAATCACATGACGGCATTGGCGCAGCTGATACTCACCATCGGTCGTTGGCCTAAGCAAACCATCGAGACGCATGCACCACCCCGATTCCTCGGGGCCTTCGATGCGGTGGGGATCACCTTCGTCGAATATAGTGCTGCGCTGCCGCTCTTCTTACGGCAGGATATCAACTGGCGGATACCTCCCTCGAAACATGACTCTAAGGAGTTTCAACAGCTGCGCAAGCTCGTCGAGGAGCAGCTCGCCGGATGTGCAGTACGATTCAACTACGATGACGATGCCCGAGAGCTGGCCGAGTTCATACAGCTGAACTTTGCCCTTGCGCACGCGGGCTCCATTCAACGCATCCGAGTGACGAGCGGAAATTTCTTGCACGTCTACTGGAAATGGCTAAGGCACGTTAAAGACTCCATAGCCCCGGATTGGCAAGCCATCTACAACGAGCACGGAGTCATTGATGGGGACTTCTTTTTGGCCGATCTGCTGAGCCGCAAGGGTAAAACGCTGGGGGAGAAGCTGCATGTGCTGCTTGCACATAAACGCTACTCGCTCGACCGGCAGCAAAAGCTAAGCAAGCTGCACAATGGACTGGGTGTCAGCTTCCACGATGGGCAGCGAGCCCACACCGCATTCTGGGAACGCTATGAGCGGCCACCCGAACTGGTGTACTGGGATTACATCGTGGCTCGACGCGACCTGCTAGTACCCCCCGACATCCGCGAGCGGAAGGGAGCATTCTACACCCCGCAGCAATGGGTGGAGCTGTCGCAACGCTACCTGGAGGAGACGCTAGGTAGCGATTGGCAACAGCAGTACTACGTGTGGGACTGCGCCGCAGGCACGGGCAACCTGCTCAATGGGCTCACCGAAAAGCACCGCGTATGGGCCTCGACGCTAGACGCACAAGATGTGGACGTGATGCACGACCGCATTGCCAACGGAGGATCGCAGCTGCTCAAAGAGCACGTATTCCAGTTCGACTTCCTGAATGATGAGCTCGACGGAGGCAAGCTGCCAAAGGATTTGCTACGCATTATTAACGACGAGAAAGAGCGTCGCCGACTCATCATCTACATTAACCCGCCCTACGCGGAGGGCGATGCGCGCATAGGGCGCGGTCGGCGAAATGTGCAAGTGAGCCGCTGCCACGCGAAGTATGGAGCAATAATGGGTAGAGCGAAAGGTGAGCTGTTTGCGCAGTTCATCATTCGTGCACAGCAGGAGTTGCCTGGCATGGTGCTTGCGCAATTTTCAAAGTTGAAAATTGCGCAAGCACCAAATTTTTTCGATTTTCGGGGCGTTTTTAGGGCTCAGTTTCTAAGGGGTTTTATCGTACACGCATGCACTTTCTGCAATACGAAAGGGGCGTTCCCGATCGGTTTTTTTATCTGGGACACCAATCCTGCGCTGTCGCATGCGCGATTTACGGGTGCCACGATGGATGTCTACAACGCCCACGGGCGACGGCTGGGGCAGAAACGGGTGTCATGCTACGATGGCCGCCGGCTCATCAGCGATTGGCTAGGGGGGCACGCCCGGGGCATCAATCCGCACGATGTCGCTATCGGTCGCATGGCTTCCTCGGGCAACGACTTTCAGGATCAGAACACCGTGTTTGTAAACCACGTGGAGCAGAAGGCCAAGGCCGGCGGCCGACACACGCTGATACGCTCAGGCAATCTGCACGTGGTGGCCGTGTACTATGCCGTGCGTAAATGTATCCCCGCCACCTGGCTCAACGATCGGGATCAGTTCCTGTGGCCCTCGGAGAGTTGGCAGCATGATGCGCAGTTCATCGGGGACTGCCTGGCCTTTCTCCTGCTGGATGAGAGCAATGTCATTCAGCGCAAGTATGGGGTCAACCACTGGATCCCGTACACGGAGAAGGAGGTGGAGGCCTGCGGTCGGTTCGCCAGTCACTTCATGTCGGATTACATCGCTGGTAAACGGCCCGATCCGGCTAAGGAGGGGCTATTTGAGGAATCTGACCCTCCGATAGCACCCATAACCTTCGGCCCCGAGGCGCAAGAGGTGCTCAACGCTGGTCGAGCCCTGTGGGGCTACTACCATGCGCAGCCGGGCGCAGTGGCAGATGCCTCGTACTATGACATCCGGGCGCACTTTCAGGGGCGCAATGAGCGGGGCGTGATGCGGCCAAAGAGCGACAATGCGCATTACATGGAGCTGCTAGGCCATCTCAAAGCTGCCATGGAGGCCCTACGTCAGCATATTGCCCCCCGGGTGTATGAGCACGGATTTTTGACTGGGGATGACTTGCTGATCACGGAGTAATGCCGGTGTACCCTACCACGCTGCAACACGTGCAGCGCAGAGGGTAGCCAATAACCCCCTCTGGCACTTTCGCACCTGGCACGAGGTGGCGCAGATGCACTGGTAGACATGCCTGGGGCTGGCTCGTAGCCAAGACGTAGCGCATGGGAATCTAGCCGTGAGGATAGACCTTATCGGCCCCATGAGGCATGGTGATAATCCCACGTCGCATCTTCAGGCCGGGAGATGGGCTGATATTGCTGACACATGCTAGGGTAGCACCCTAGCCAACGCACTCGTTACACCATGTGGGCACGGTAGGTGCGCATCCAAAGCGTCATATAGAAGTGGCCCAGTGTCCGAGGCTATTGGCTAGCAAGGGCTCAGACACACAGCACGGCTGCCTATGGGGCTAGGGTGAAGGGGAGCAGCATTGACAACTGGAGTCGTATCCCGTGCCAAGGGCTGCACTACGTAGGACCAGATGGTAACGGGCTCGAGAATGCAACGATAGTAGGACGTTGCGAAGCTAGGGCTCTATCTGCTCATCGAGCTCGACGATAGCCATAATGGCTCGCTTCCGCAGGGTGGCCTCACAAATGCTAGATTGGGACAGCTGCACGCTATCGAGGGCCACATCCCCCACCACATGCATAGGGTTTGCCCGCTCGCGCACTGAGCATGTCAGGTAGGGCATCTCGGGCACCTCGGCGCAGCTGTCGTAATCGACGTAGTAGGGAGACGCATCGAAGATCTCAGGAGTGGTAATCCCAAACAAAATGGTTAGGCCATAGAACTGCTCGCTAAAGCTGTCGGCGGTCACGCCCTTGCGCACCTTGTGATAGTAAAGCAATCTCTCCATGGCCACGAAGAGGGAGCGATTGGGCATCTTCAGGCCTTTCTCCAGCATGGAGGGTGCCAGCGAAATACGCCGGTGCGGCACGCGCAGGATGACCACATTGAACAGGAGTCCGGTACGCATCTGTAGGGTGAGCTCCCCCTTTGGGATGGGTATCTCCTGGCCTTTGTAGAACAGTAGGGCACGATCGTCATACAGGGTGAGGCGGGCCTCCTGATCCTCTCGTCGCCACCAACGATGGACGAAGTAGACGGGGATGATCATGAGGACAGGAATGGAGGTGAACAGGATGTAGACGGCCTCCTGGGGGTGCGTATCGAACCACTCGTGAAATAGTCCATGGCTGTCCTCGGCGGCTCCCAGGATGTGTATCAGGGCCAGACCAGCCAATACCCCAAGGAGCATAGCAGCACCCGCAGCCAATGAGAGTAGATCGGGCGAACGACGGTTGTGGCGAAATGTGAGCGTTACCATGAAGACGATCTGATTTGGCAATGTCTAGCGGCGATCCCACGGGCTAGGCCACTCGGGATGCTGCAGGCCCATCATCTCGTGGGAAGCATGATGTTGAGCGCAGGTGCGGCGACTGAGTGCGCAGCAAGCCCACAAAGAGGCGAATACGGCAGCGTTAGTGCTGGGCAATCTTGCGGAATTCGCGATTGAAATTATCCCGCTTGAGGCCGATTAACTTTTCGGTGGCCAGAAAGAAATTGTCATTCCCACGGCCACACTTTAGCAGCTCTATGAGACCAGCGGTGCCCTTTTGTCGCTCTACTTCCTGGCATATGATACCGCCCATAACGCGAGGCAGGCGTACGGATGGCGGTAGCTTATAGCTGGCAGGTAGCTCGGCTTGCTCCTCGAATAGGGCCAAGAGATCGGCCTTTGGGTTCTCCTGGAGGTAACGTTGTATCAATGGCTTAAGCTGCTCGAGGCTGGGGGCTTTCCCCGTGGAGTCGGGATAGTAAGCATTGCCCCAATGGTAGGCGAGGCCGCACTCAGCGTTAGCATTCCGCTCCTGCCCGCGCACAGCTCCAGCGTAGCAGTGTAAGACATCGTGGGAGAAGTCCTCGTCGCCCATGACGGTGAAGATGGTGCGGGGATCGAGTATGGCACCGCTGTTAATGAGGCCGTTCGACGTGGCCTCGTAGTAGAAGCCCTGGAGCTGGAGTATCTGCTGGTAGTTTTGGCACTGGTACACGTCCCAATGGCGCACTGGGAGGCCCAACTTGCCAGCCATGGTGACATTTTTGCGTTCGAAGCTCTCGGCCCGGGCTACGTCGATGGTGTCGGGGTAGATGAACGTGAGGGTGCCTATTCGCTTTCTGCGCCAGGTGGCCGTGTTGTACTCCAGAGGGCTGGCGAAGACGATTCGGGGGGTAGAGCGAACGAGAAGGGTAACAATGCGCCGAACCTCGTCGCCTTTGCTGTAGAGGAGCGTGAGCAGCATCCGATTCCGGTCAATAGGATTGAGGCTGATGAGCTGCGCATGCACGGGTGCCACGGCATCGGAGGAGATGTTCCAGGCGAGATCGGCGATGAAGCTCTGGTGCAGTCCCGCATTGCATGTGTCGATGAGCTCTGCATCAGGTAACTCGTGCCGCATGCTGGCCAGCAGCTGATCCAGCGCGTTAACCACCTGCTGGGTGAGCGTATCGGAGACGCCCGAGCGGAAATGCGGGGGAATGGTGAACTGTGTCTGGGCGCGCAACACGGCGCATGCCCCTAGCAGGATGAAGAGGAGTAGTGTCCTACGCATACAAAAGATGGCCTAAGATGAGTGCTACACCCCCAGCGCGGCGAGAGTTGGCATGCAGCGATAAACGAGCGGGGGTGGCCCCTCACGGGCCCACCCCCGCCAGTGAATCAGCGAGTGAGGCTAACGCCTAAACTTGAAGTTAGGACCGGGATAGATCGCCGTTTTTCCCAGCTCCTCCTCAATGCGTAGGAGCTGATTGTACTTGGCAATACGATCGGTGCGGGAGGCTGAGCCAGTCTTGATCTGCCCGGTATTCAGTGCAACCGCTAGATCTGCTATGGTGGTGTCCTCCGTCTCGCCCGAGCGATGGCTCATCACGGGGGTCATGGAGTGGATATCGGCCATACGCACAGCCTCGATGGTCTCGGTGATAGAGCCAATCTGGTTGACCTTCACCAGGATCGAGTTGGCGGCACCACGCTCAATGCCCATCCGCAAACGCTTCACGTTGGTGACAAAGAGGTCGTCGCCCACCAGCTGCACGCGCTGCCCTAGCTTCTGGGTGAGCTGCTTCCAGCCATCCCAATCGTCCTCGGCCAGCCCATCCTCGATGCTCACGATAGGATATTTACCCACGAGGTTCTCCCAGTAGGCGACCATCTGCTCGGCAGTACGATCTTCGCCAGTCGACTGGAAGTGGTAGAGCTTCTTCTCGGCATTGTAGAATTCCGAGGCCGCTGCATCCATTGCAAGCACAACATCAACGCCGGGCTTGTAGCCAGCCTTCTCGATGGCCTGGATAATCGTGTCGAGAGCGGCCTCATGCGTGGGTAGATTGGGGGCAAAACCGCCCTCATCACCGACATTGGTGGATTGCTTCATGCCCTTGAGCACGCCCTTGAGGGCATGGAAGACCTCGACACCCATCTGCAAAGCCCGGGAGAATGTGGGAGCCCCCACAGGCATAATCATGAACTCCTGGATATCAATCGGGTTATCGGCGTGCTGACCCCCGTTCAGGATATTCATCATGGGAACGGGGAGTACATGCGCATTCACTCCACCCACATAACGGTAGAGGGGTAGCCCCGCATCCATAGCCGCAGCACGCGCTACCGCCATGGAGACACCAAGTATGGCATTAGCCCCCAGGTGCTCTTTATTCTCGGAGCCGTCAAGCTCGAGCATGGTGGCATCCACGAGACGCTGATCGAAGACATCGAGGCCTACAAGGGCCTCGGCAATGGACGTGTTGACGTTCTCGACGGCGCGCGTAACCCCTTTGCCGAGGTAGCACTCCTTAATCCCATCACGGAGCTCTAAGGCCTCGTGGATGCCTGTGGAGGCACCGCTTGGCACGGCAGCAGTGGCGACGTTATCATCAGTCGTAATTACTTCGACCTCTACAGTAGGGTTGCCCCGGGAGTCGAGGATCTGCCGGGCATGCACATTGGCTATCAGTCCCATGGTACAAATGCGTTTGTTTGCTTTGAATGCACTACAAAAAGGGGGAGCCTATTAGCTCCCCCCATCTTCTCATTACCAATCAACGGCTCTAGCAATCTACGCCAATCGGGCCTTCTCTATTCGCACAGGCCATCGGATGTAACGCAGGGCAAACGATGGAGCGTTGATTCAGTTCCAGCACCGGGAGGAGGATGTTAGGCCTCCTCAGGCTTTTCCGCTGCGTTCGCCGCCGGTTCGTTAGTCTCAGCCTTCACCGTCTGAGCCTCGGTACGCTTAGCAGACGAGCGGCGTGTACGACGAGTGGCCTTCTTCTCACCCTTGGCCTGCGAGTAGTTCTCGTTGAAATCAACGAGCTCCATGAGGCAAACATCAGCCGCATCCCCCTGACGGGTGGCAACGCGCACGATGCGGGTGTACCCGCCCGGGCGATTCATCACCTTCGGAGCAATTTCACGGAACAGCTCAGCAACGGCGTACTTGTTGCGCAGGTCATCGAATGCCACACGGCGAGCCAGCGTGGTGTCCGTCTTGCTACGCGTGATGATGGGCTCCACGAACATGCGCAGGGCCTTCGCCTTGGCAACCGTCGTCTCAATGCGCTTATGGAGGAGGAGCGAGCAGGCCATGTTCGACAGCATCAACTTGCGGTGCTGGCTCTTGCGCCCCAAATGGTTAAAACTCTTCCTGTGCCTCATGGCCTAATACTCCTTGTCAATTTTATACCTCTCGATATCCATCGAGAACGTGAGCCCCATGGACTCTACGATGTCCTCCAACTCGGTAAGTGACTTCTTACCGAAATTCCGAAACTTCAGCAGATCGGCCTTGCTGAACCTGACGAGATCCCCTACCGTCTCGACCTCAGCGGCCTTCAAGCAATTGAGGGCACGCACGGAGAGCTCCAGGTCAACCAGCTTGGTGCGTAGGAGCTGCCTCGTAGCCAAATCCTTCTCGTCAAATTCGTCCTCCTGGGACTTCTCCTCCTCGGGGAACGCTATCTTATCATCCGAGAAGAGCATGAAATGCTGAATGAGGATATTCGCCGCCCCTTTCAACGCATCCTTAGGCGAGATACTGCCATCAGTCTCTATCTCGAGGGTCAGCATCTCATAGTCGGTCTTCTGCTCCACGCGGTAATTGTCCACCTTGTACATCACGTTCCGGATGGGCGTGTGTATACTGTCGATGGCGATTACCCCAAATGGGTGATCGGCGCTAGCGTTATCATCAGCGGGAATGTACCCGCGCCCCTTCTGAATGTGCAGCTGGATCTCCAAGTGCACCGACGGTACCATGGTGCAGATCACGAGATCGGGGTTGAGCACCTGCAAGCCCGTGAGGAAGTTCCCTATAAAGCCGGCCTTGAACTCATCCTGACCTGAGATGGAGACGGTGATCTTTTCGTCATCCTTTGAGGTGTCGAGGGCCTTGAAACGTACCTTCTTCAGGTTGAGGATGATCTGCGTGACATCCTCGATAACCCCGGGAATGGTAGAGAACTCATGGTCGACCCCCTCAATACGGATCCACGATATCGCATACCCCTCGAGCGAATGGATGAGGATACGGCGCAGCGCATTGCCAATGGTGATGCCGTAACCAGGCTCGAGGGGACGGAATTCGAAGCGGGCCTTCTTATCATCCCCCTCGAGCATGATAACCCTATCGGGCTGTTGGAAATCCAGTATCGCCATAGAGCTATTACTTAGAGTAGAGTTCGACGATGAGCTGCTCCTTGATATTCTCAGGAATATCCGCCCTGTCCGGCATGTTGAGGAACTTACCCACCATGGCCGCACCGTCCCACTCTAACCACGAGTACCTTGCGCGGCTGCGCCGTAGCGACTCAGTAATCACCTGCAAAGACTTGGAACGCTCACGCACGCCCACCAAATCAGAGGGTCGAAGGGTATACGACGGGATGTTCACCACAGCACCGTTCACCACGATGTGGCAGTGCGTCACCAGCTGCCTGGCCGCAGCTCTAGTGGGGGCGATACCAAGTCGGTAAACCACGTTATCGAGGCGGGCCTCTAGCATTTGCAGGAGAATCTCACCCGTTACCCCCTTCTTGCGGGAAGCCTTGTTGAACAGGTTAGCAAACTGCCGCTCCAGAAGGCCGTAGGTGTACTTCGCCTTCTGCTTTTCCATGAGCTGGAGGCCATACTCCGAGACCTTACGGCGCCGCTTATTCTTCCCGTGGAGACCCGGGGGGTAGGACTTCTTTTCCAGTGCCCGATCTGGGCCAAATATGGGCTCGCCGAACCGCCGTGCAATTCGCGAGGTGGGGCCTGTATACCTTGCCATTACTACAATGTCACGTTTAACGTTGGGAATAAAACTGACGGGGTGCTAACCTAAGCCCTCCGCCTTTTGGGAGGACGGCACCCATTGTGCGGTAATGGCGTAACATCCGTGATCTCCAAAACCTCAATACCCGAATTGTGCAGCGTGCGGATGGCGGACTCACGCCCGGAACCCGGCCCCTTCACAAAGACATGCACTTTACGAAGCCCCAAGTCGTACGCCTCCTTGGCGCAGTCCGCAGCCGAAAGCTGAGCGGCATACGGGGTGTTCTTCTTAGACCCCCGAAACTTGTTCTTACCCGACGACGACCACGATATCACATCGCCATTGGCATTCGCCAGGGTAACGATAATATTGTTGAAAGAGGAATGTATGTGCGCCTGGCCGATGGGCTCAACACGCACCTTCTTCTTCTTCGCAGAGCTCGATTTCTTAGCCATTGATCAACCTATTTTGTCGCCTTCTTCTTGTTCGCCACGGTCTTCTTCTTACCCTTGCGTGTACGGGCATTGTTCTTCGTTCCCTGACCACGTACCGGCAGCCCCAGGCGGTGGCGAATCCCACGGTAACACCCTATATCCATCAGACGCTTGATATTGAGCTGCACCTCAGCCCTCAACTCCCCTTCTACCTTGTACTGCTCACCGATGATGGCGCGAATTGCGGCCACATTATCATCCGTCCAGTCTTGCACCTTCATGGCCGGATCAACCTGCGCCTGCGCCAAAATGCGGCGTGCGGCGCTACGACCGATGCCATAGATATAGGTAAGCGCAATCTCGCCGCGCTTGCTGCGTGGTAAATCTACCCCTACGATACGTGCCATACTCTACTGGAAATTGTGCGCAAAGATAGTACTTATTTGCCTTGCCGCTGCTTGAACTTCGGGGTCTTCTTGCAAATGACATACAGCCGCCCCTTCCGACGTACTATCTTGCAGTCGCTGCTGCGCTTCTTTATGGAAGTCCTGACCTTCATGGTGTTGCTCGCTTGATATCCCTACTACTTGTACCGAAAAATGATCCGTCCCTTGGACAAATCGTATGGGGACATGGCCACCTTGACCTTATCCCCAGGCAGAATCTTTATGTAATGCATGCGCATCTTGCCCGAGATATGAGCTGTGATGACGTGCGCATTATCCAACTCAACACGGAACATGGCATTCGACAGCGCTTCTATGATTACGCCGTCCTTCTCTATCGCCTCTTGCTTTGCCATCAATTGTTGTCGCTACGATCGACTGGCCGCCACAGCCTCGTCGATCTCCTTGTATGTCGTGAGCACATCCGGCTCACCCTTCGTTATGGCCACTGCCTTCTCAAAATGGACAGCCAAACTATGATCTCGTGTCCGAATAGTCCACCCATCGCGCTCCTGCACAATGGCATGACGACCCAGCGTAATCATGGGCTCGATGCAGATGACCATACCCGCACTCAGGAGTTTTCCGCTACCAGCCTTCCCATAATTTGGAACCTCAGGCTCCTCATGCATGGATCGCCCAAGACCATGGCCCACCATCTCTCGCACGACCCCGTAGCCGTACGTTTGAACGTGCTGTTGCACCGCATTGCCCACATCACCAGTCCGGTTCCCATGGAGCGCAGCACGTATACCGACCTCAAGGGACTCACGGGTCACATCTATGAGCCGCTGTGCCTCCGGCGAGATGGCACCCACAGCAAACGTGTAGGCAGAGTCACCGTAAAACCCGTGCATCAGCGTACCACAGTCGATAGACACGATGTCGCCCTCTTGCAACTCATAGTCGCCCGGCATCCCGTGCACAACCACATCATTCACCGATATGCACAGCGTGTACGGGTAGCCACAGTAACCCTTAAACCCGGGCTTTGCCCCATGGTCACAGATAAACTCCTCAGCAAAGCGATCCAAGTCCCCTGTCTTTGCACCCGGCTTCACCCGTGGCGCAAGGGCAGCTAGAGTAGCCGACACCAACTGATTATTCAGCCGGAGCAACTCAACCTCTTCGGATGTCTTCAGATTCACCTGCTTCATTGGAACCTCGAGTGCCTGATGCCGACAAAATCTCGCCCTAGAAGCCCGACTTCCCCTTAATGCGGCCCGTCTTCATGAGCCCATCGTAATGCCGCATCAATAGATGACTCTCAACCTGCTGCAACGTGTCGAGGACAACGCCGACGAGAATCAGCAACGATGTCCCCCCATAGAACTGGGCGAACTGGGAGTCAACATTGAACATCACGGCAAACGAGGGAAGGATCGCAATCAGTGCCAAGAACAGAGCCCCTGGCAGGGTTATTCGCGATAGCACCTCGTAAAGGAACTCCACCGTCTTACGGCCAGGCTTCACCCCGGGTATAAAACCGCCATTCCGCTTCATATCATCAGCCATCTGGGTGGGATTAATCGTGATAGCCGTGTAGAAGTAGGTGAAGATTATAATGAGCACCGCCAACGTGAAGTTGTACCAAAAGCCCGTGATATCGGAGAATGCCGCCAAAACACCCGTGGCTCCGCCTGCATCGTAACGAACGAACATCACCGGAAGAATCATGAGTGCCTGCGCAAAGATAATCGGCATTACCCCTGCGGCATTCACTTTCAACGGGATGTACTGGCGCACACCGCCGTACTGGCGATTCCCCACGATCCGCTTTGCATATTGCACCGGAATCTTCCGTGTCCCTTGCACAAGGAGGATAGAGAACATGAACACCACGAAGAGGACAACCATCTCCACGAGGAACATCACCAATCCGCCTGCCATTTCCTCAGCACGGGAGAAGAATTCCGCAGTCAAAGCAAATGGTAAACGGGCGATAATCCCGATCATGATGATCAGCGATATACCATTTCCGATCCCCTTCTCGGTGATACGCTCTCCGAGCCACATCACGAACATCGTTCCACCGATCAGGATGATTGTAGACGTGATCGTGAAAAAAGCCCCTTTCAGTGCAAAGGCCGTCTCGGGCAACTGATTGTGCAAATTCATCAGGTACCCAGGTGCCTGGAGAGCCAGAATCAGAACCGTAAGGTAACGCGTGATCTGGTTAATCTTCCGGAACCCGCTCTCGCCCTCCCGTTGCAGACGCTGGAAGTACGGTATTGCCATACCCAACAGCTGAATGACGATGGAGGCTGAGATGTAGGGCATGATACCGAGCGCAAAGACGGATGCGTGGCTAAACGCCCCCCCCGAGAACATGTCCAACAGTCCAAGTACACCATCCTCGGTCTGCCGTTGAAGGGCTCCCAGCTGCGACGGATCGATACCCGGGAGCACAACGAAACTCCCAAGACGATAGACCACAACTATCCCAAGAGTATACAGGATACGATTCCTGAGATCCTCTATCTTGAAAATATTCTTGAGTGTTTCGATGAGCTTTCTCATGATCTACTAAAGCGTTTTCGCTGTCCCACCTAGTGCTTCGATGGCCTTACGTGCCGCCTCGGAAAATGCATCTGCTTCAACATTCAGCTTCACAGAGAGCTCCCCCTTGGCCAAAATCTTCACGTTATCCCTCATCCGTATGACCCCCCACGCTACCAGGTGTTCCGGCGTGATATCAACGGAATTGTACCGCTCGTACAGAGCCTGGAGGTCGCTAAGGTTGAGCACCGTGTACTCCACACGGAAAGGGTTCTTAAACCCGAACTTGGGAAGACGGCGCTGCAATGGCATCTGTCCTCCCTCGAAGCCCAACTTCCTCGAATAGCCCGAGCGCGACTTAGCCCCTTTGTGACCGCGGGTAGATGTGCCTCCATGGCCCGATCCCTGTCCACGCCCTACACGCTTACGTGAGTGGGTAGAACCCGCCTGCGGCCGCAAATTATCTAGCCTAACATCATTAGCCATTTCCCAACTCCTTTACAATTCTTCAACTTTCACCAGGTGCAACACCTTGCGAACGGCCCCCGCTACGCTAGGGCTATTCTCCAACTCCACCGACTGGCGTATGCGCCGCAAGCCCAGCGTAGCCATAGTAGCCCTCTGGCGAGGGTTCGAGCCGATAATGCTCTTCACCTGGGTTATACGTATCCGTCCCATAAGATCGTCAGTGGATTACTAACCGTTAAAAACCTTGTTCAAATCCAGCCCACGCTGACGAGCGATCGTGCGAGCGTCGCGCAGCTCCAGAAGTGCCGCTAGGGTCGCCTTCACGAGATTGTGCGGGTTCGAAGAGCCCTTGCTCTTGGCCAGCACATTGCGCAAACCTACACTCTCGAGCACAGCACGCATTGCACCACCGGCCGTAACACCCGTACCGGGCGTCGCCGGCTTAATCAGCACCCTCGCCCCGCCGAACTTCGCTTCCTGGGCATGGGGTATCGTCCCCTTGTTGATGGCGATGCGGAACAGATTCTTCTTGGCATTTTCAATGCCTTTGGCGATAGCGCTGGAGACCTCACCGGCCTTACCCAACCCATATCCTACCACACCATTCTCGTCGCCCACCACCACGATGGCGGAAAAGCTGAATGTCCTCCCCCCTTTGGTCACCTTCGCCACACGCTGTATCGCCACAAGCCGATCCTTCAGCTCCAGATCCGTGGCCCTCACGCGCACCCTATTGCTTGCCAACATGCTATTTCACGCTAAAAGATTAGACCTCCCTCACGGGCAGCCTCAGCCAGGGCCTTCACGCGACCGTGATACAGGTAACCATTCCTATCGAATACGACTCTCTCCACGCCCTTCTCCTTGGCAACCCGTGCGGCGAGCAATCCCACCGCATGCGCTTGCTGCACCCCGTTCATGGCACCCTGCTCCACCACCTCTTTGCAGCGGGAGGATGCGCTCACGAGCGTCTGCCCCGAGTCGTCATTCACGAACTGGACGTAAATCTGCTTATTGCTACGGAAGACGCTCATCCGTGGCCGCTCCTGCGTACCACGAATCTTGCAACGTATACGACGCTTGATCCGCGCCCGGCGTTCCGACTTCGTCAATGCCATAATGCTCTCTCCTTATGTCCCCAAAAACACCCTACTAAGCGTTGGCCGACTTGCCAGCCTTGCGCCGAACCTCTTCTCCCACAAATCGGATCCCCTTGCCACGATACGGCTCCGGCGGACGCAACGAGCGTAGCTTCGCCGCCACCATGCCAAGCAGCTGCTTGTCTGGCGAGCGCAGCGTCACGATCGGGTTTCCACGACGCTCCTGCTGCGCCTCTACCTTCACCTCAGGCGGCATGAGCATGTGCACATCGTGGGAGAACCCGAGGCTCATCTTCAGCACCTGGCCCTCAACCTCGGCCTTAAAGCCGACACCGATGAGCTCTTGCTGGAGTTGCCATCCGGTGGACACGCCGATCACCATGTTGTTGAGCAATGCACGATACAGCCCATGCATTGCCCGGTGACGCTTCTGATCCGTCGGGCGTGATACCGTCAACACCCCATCCTCCACCGTCACAGTGATATCTGGATCCACCTGCTGCGACAGCGATCCCAGGGGCCCTTTCACGCTTACCACGTTGTCTTTGCCGACGGTAACTACCACGCCGGCAGGTAAGTTTACAGGTTTCTTTCCTATACGGGACATAACAAATTCGCTCCTACAAAAATTCTAGTACACCTGGCAAAGAACCTCCCCCCCAATCCCCTTGAGGCGGGCCTCCTTGTCTGTCATCACCCCTTGCGAGGTGGAAATAATCGCAATCCCCAAGCCATTCAATACGCGCGGCAGCGCATCGACACCGCGATACTGGCGCAGACCTGGACGGCTGACACGTGTGAGCTGCTTGATTGCGCAGATCTTCGTCTGCGGATCGTACTTCAGCGCAATCTTAATCACCCCCTGCTTGTCATCCTCTACCACCTTGTAGTTGAGGATATACCCCTTCTCGAACAGGATGCGAGTGATGTCCCGCTTGATATTCGAGCTAGGAATTTCTACGACCCGATGCCCCGCGCGCACGGCGTTGCGAATACGAGTCAGGTAATCTGCAATTGGATCGGTAAGCATGATACCCCGTTGTTTCTTAGTTTGCCACTACCAGCTTGCCTTCTTCACGCCGGGTATCAACCCCTTGGAAGCCATCTCACGGAACATGATCCGGCTGATTCCAAATTGACGCATATAACCACGCGGGCGACCCGTCAGCATGCACCTGTTGTGCAGGCGGCTGGGGCTCGAGTTGCGCGGGAGTTTCTGCAAGCCTACCGTGTCACCCTCCGCCTTCAGCTTAGCACGCTTCGCGGCGTAGCGCGCCACCAGACGGGCCCTGCGGGCCTCGCGCGCCTTCATCGATTCCTTTGCCATCCTTATTGCCTTTTTGCGTTCTTAAACGGGATGCCGAACTCACGCAGCAAGGCATACCCCTCCTCATCCGTCCGCGCCGAGGTCACCACCGTGATCTCAACCCCCATCAGGCGGCTAATCTTATCGATATCGATCTCGGGGAACAGTATCTGCTCCGCCACGCCCAGCGTGTAGTTACCCCGACCATCGAAATTCTCACCCACTCCCTGGAAGTCACGGATACGCGGCAAGGACACGTTGATCAACCGATCGAGAAACTCGTACATCCGGTTGCGGCGCAGCGTAACCATCGTCCCGATCGGCGTATTACGACGCAACTTAAAGTTCGAGATGTCCTTCTTTGAACGCGTGATCACCGCCTTCTGCCCTGCGATCGCCGTCAGCTCAGCCTGGGCAATCTCCACCAGCTTCTTGTCCTCGGTAGCGCGCCCAACCCCTTGGTTGAGCACAATCTTCACGATGCGGGGCACCTGCATGACGCTCGTGTAGCCAAACTCCTTCATGAGATTCGGCACCACTACCTCGAGGTAGTGCTTACGCAACTCGGGTACGTACTGCATTATCGGATCTCCTTATCAGATTTCTTGGCGTAACGAACCAGCTTCCCATTCTCGTCGCGGCGCCGTCCCACACGCGTGGGCTTACCCGACACCGGATCTACGAGCATAAGATTCGAAATGTGGACGGGAGCCTCACGGCGTATAATCCCACCCTGTGGATGCTGCGCAGAAGGCTTGGTGTGCCGGGATATCATGTTCACGCCCTCCACTACAGCGCGGTACTCATCGGGGAAAACCTCGAGCACCTTGCCCTTCGTCCGGCGATAGCTCCCGGATATCACGTACACCGTATCGCCCTTGCGGATATGCAATCTCCTCTTCATGTCTGCGTATAGTCGTCTTACAGTACCTCAGGGGCTAGAGATACGATCTTCATGTAGCCATCGCGCAGCTCGCGAGCCACAGGGCCGAAGATACGCGTGCCCCTGATCTCGCCAGCGTTGTTCAGCAGCACGCAGGCGTTATCGTCAAACCGGATGTACGATCCATCCGCCCGGCGAATCTCCTTCTTCACACGCACCACCACCGCCTTGCTCACTGTCCCCTTCTTCGCATCACCATTCGGCAATGCGCTCTTTATCGTCACAACAATCCTATCGCCCACCGTCGCGTAGCGCTTCTTCGTGCCCCCGAGCACCCGGATGCAAAGCACCTCTTTCGCCCCGCTGTTGTCGGCCACCGAAAGCCTGCTCTCCTGTTGTATCATGACTACTTCGCCTTCTCTACAATTTCTACCAGGCGCCAGCACTTAAGCTTACTGAGCGGACGCGTCTCCATGATGCGCACCACATCGCCCACTTGGCACTCATTCTTCTCGTCGTGCGCATACAGGCGTGTCGTGCGGTGCACGAACTTACCGTACTTGGGATGCTTCACCCGGCGCTGCACAGCCACCACGATCGACTTGTCCATCTTGGTGCTCACAACGATCCCCACACGCTCCTTGCGTAGGCGGCGAACAACCTTATTTTCCTCCATTCTTCAGCCTCCTATTTTTGCGAAGCAGCGCGCTTGCGCTCAGTCTGTATCGTCAACATCCTGGCGATGTTCTTCTTAGCCTCCCGGAGTTGCATGGGATTCTCCAGCGGCGACACCGCATGTGTCATGCGCATGCGGTGCAGACGCTCACGCTCGGTCTCGATACGCTCCGCCAGCTCCTCCAGCGACATTTCGCGGATCTCTGCAGCTTTCATCACTTACCTATGCCTCCTTCTTCTCTGTGTAATCCCGACGAATCACCAACTTCGTCGTAACGGGCAGCTTCTGCGCAGCCAGGCGGAGAGCCTCACGGGCCACCGACAACGGCACCCCATCAGCCTCGATGATAATGCGCCCGGGCGTAACTGGGGCCACAAAACCTTCCGGGGCCCCTTTACCCTTACCCATACGCACTTCAGCCGGCTTGCTCGTGATAGGCTTGTCAGGGAATATGCGAATCCAAATCTTCCCTTCACGCTTCATGTAGCGGGTCACGGCCTGACGAGCGGCCTCAATCTGGCGACCTGTAATCCAGGCGCTCTCCAGCGTCTTTATCCCAAAGGATCCGAATGCGAGCTGGTGCCCCCGGTGGGCAATCCCCTTCATCCGCCCCTTTTGCTGCTTCCTGTACTTTGTTTTCTTCGGCTGTAGCATCTCTGCGACTCCTTAATATTTAGAACTCCCTGCGGGGCCGCCCAGCACCCGCTGGCTTACGTCCCTCTGGACGGCGGCGGTTACGGCCCGGCTCAGCCCCAGTGCGAGCCCCCTGCGACGAGATGCCCACATTCGGCGACAAATCGCGCTTGCCATAAACCTCACCCTTACAGATCCACACCTTCACGCCGATGATGCCCACCTTCGTCAGGGCCTCAGCCAAAGCATAGTCGATATCGGCGCGGAACGTATGCAACGGGATACGCCCCTCCTTCATCGTCTCGGTGCGCGCCATTTCGGCCCCACCCAGACGACCCGACACCTGGATCTTAACCCCCTCGGCACCCGCGCGCATCGTAGAGGCAATCGCCATCTTCAGCGCACGACGGAACGAGGAACGCCCCTCCAGCTGACGGGCCACATTGTCCGCCACGAGCAGCGCATCCAGCTCCGGACGCTTCACCTCGTGGATATTAATCTGAACATCCTTATCGGTGAGCGTGCTCAGCTCCTTGCGCAGCTTGTCCACCTCCTCGCCACCACGACCGATGATGGTGCCCGGCCGCGATGTGTGAATCGTAACGGTGATCAGCTTCATCGTGCGCTCGATCACCAGGCGCGAGATGCCCGACTTCGAAAGACGCACGCGGAGATACCTGCGTATCTTGCTATCCTCCACCAGCTTCTGCGAGTAGTCATCACCCCCATACCAGTTGGAGTCCCAGCCCCTTATGATACCCAGCCGATTGCTTATCGGATTAACTTTCTGTCCCATACTTGCGTCCTACTTATCTGCGTTTTCCCCCTGGTCGGACTCAGATACCTTCACCTTCTCTGGCGCAGGCTGCTGCGGAGCTACCTCAATCATGATATGGCTCGACCGCTTCAGGATGCGAGCCGCGCGCCCCTGGGCCCGCGGGCGGATGCGCTTCAGCGTGCGCCCCTCATCCACCATGATCGTATGCACGCAAAGCTTAGCATCCTCCATCCGCGACTCGGGATTCTTCACCCCCCAGTTCGAGATGGCTGATATGAGCAACTTCTCCACGTACGGGGCCGAAGCCTGCGGCGCGTAGCGTAGCGCCGCCAACGCCTTATCCACCGGCAATCCGCGCACCATATTGGCCACCAGACGCACCTTGCGAGTTGCTATCGGGCAGTTCCGCAGATAGGCAAAGGCCCTAGTCGCCTTCTTCTGCTTCAACTCTTGCGCCCGTAGCGCTTTCCTCCTCTTTCCCATTGCTATCTACTCTCCTTTTGATCGCACGCGATGCGTCCTACTTACGGTTACCCGAATGGCCACGGAACGTGCGCGTGGGGGCAAACTCTCCCAGCTTGTGCCCTACCATATTCTCGGTGATGTACACCGGGATGAACTTGTTACCGTTGTGCACCGCTATCGTGTGCCCCACAAAATCGGGCGAGATCATCGACGCACGGGACCACGTCTTCAGCACCTGCTTCTTATTGCTAGCATTCAAAGCCAAGATGCGACGCTCGAGCTTGTATGCTATGAACGGACCCTTCTTTAGCGACCTACTCATGTTTTCAGAATGTTAGCTTACTTACCCCTCTTGCGTCGCTCGACGATGAACTTGCTCGATGGATTCTTTGGACGGCGAGTCTTGTAACCCTTAGCCAGCAGACCCTTGCGCGAGCGCGGATGGCCCCCAGAGGCCTTACCTTCACCACCACCCATCGGGTGATCCACCGGGTTCATAGCCACCCCACGAGTGCGGGGGCGGCGACCCAGCCAGCGGCTACGACCCGCCTTACCCGACTTCTCCAGACCATGCTCGCTATTCGACACCTGGCCCACCGTGGCCCGGCACGTCACCAGCACCATGCGCACCTCACCGCTCGGGAGGCGGAGCATAGCATACTTTCCCTCACGCGAGAGGAGCACAGCTCCCGTGCCCGCGCTGCGCACCATCTGCGCCCCAGCGCCCGGCTTCAGCTCCACGTTATGCACCGTGGTGCCCAACGGAATATCCCGCAGCAGGAGCGTGTTGCCCAGTTCCGGCTCAGCCCCCTCACCCGACATGATCACCTGGCCGACCTGAATCCCCGCCGGCGCAATGATGTAGCTCTTCCGCCCATCCGTGTAGCACACCAGGGCGATGCGCGCCGAGCGGTTCGGATCATACTCGATGGTCTTCACCGTGGCCTGCATGCCGTCGCGATTGCGCTTAAAATCGATGATGCGGTAGCGTCGCTTATGCCCGCCGCCGATATTGCGCACGGTCATGCGACCCTGGTTATTACGCCCGCCGCTCCGCTTGAGAGGCTCTAGCAGCGACCGCTCAGGCTTCGTGCACGTAATATCATCGAAGTTACTGATTATCTTATGTCGCTGACCTGGTGTTACAGGCTTCAACTTCCTTACGCCCATCGCCCACTAAATGTTGCTGTAAAAGTCAATGGTATCCCCCGCCTTCAGGGTGACGATCGCCTTCTTGAAGGCGTTGGTGCGTCCCCGCAGCAGGCCGCTCTTCGTGTAGCGCGAGCGGCGCTTGCCCTGGTAGTTCATCGTGTTGACGAACAGCACAGTCACCCCATAAAACTCCTCCACGGCACGGGCTATCTCAATGCGATTCGCATCGCGCGCTACGATGAATCCGTAGCGATCGAACCGCTCCTTGAGGCGGTTCAACTTCTCCGTATCCAACGGACGAATCAGTATCTCACTGCACCTTCTCATGCCTGTGGGCTATTACTCCTCATTGAAAAAACGCCCCAACTCGCCGACGGCACCCTCGGTCAGAACAAGCACGTGCGAGTCTACCACACGGTACGTATTCAGCGAGGAGACCGGCATCACGTGCGTACGCTGCAAGTTTCGGGCCGACAAATATACGCATTTATCCTCACCCGGCAGGAGGAACAACGGCTTATTCCCCATCACGCCGAGGCTCTGGCAGAGCGCAATGAACTTCTTCGTGCTGGGCGCATCGAAGCTAAAATCCTCTACCACAACGATCTTGCCATTCCTCGCCTTGTACGTAAGTGCACTCCGCCGGGCCAGATCCTTCACCTGCTTATTCAGCTTGAAACGGTAGCTGCGCGGCACCGGCCCGAACACGCGGGCCCCACCACGGAAGAGCGGCGAGTTGATATCCCCCGCGCGGGCACCACCCGTCCCCTTCTGGCGCTTCAGCTTCCGGGTACTCCCCGAGAGCTCGCTACGCTCCTTCGACTTGTGCGTACCCTGGCGTTGGTTCGCCAGGAACTGCTTTACGTCCAGGTAGATGACATGATCATTGGGCTCCACCCCAAAAATCGAGTCGGCCAGCGTCACGACACGACCCGTATCGGCCCCTGACACATTCAATACTTTCAGCTCCATGACCGACTACTTGTTAATGAGTAAGTAAGAGCCCTTTGCCCCGGGGATCGACCCCTTCACGAGCAGCAGATTCGACTCGGGGATCACGCGAAGGATACGAAGGTTCGCCACTGTCACCCGGTTGCCTCCCATGCGGCCCGCCATGCGCAGACCCGGGAAAACACGGCTCGGGTACGACGAGGCTCCCAGCGAACCCGGAGCCCGCTGCCGGTTGTGCTGGCCGTGGGTGGACTCACCCACACCGCCAAAACCGTGGCGGCGCACAACGCCCTGGAAACCCTTCCCCTTCGAAATACCCACGATGTCCACCCACTGATCCTCCTCGGTGAACACATCGCTCAGCGTGAGCACATCGCCCAGGTTGAACTGCTTAGCCCAATCCTTAAACTCGGCAATGAACCGCTTCGGCGTGGTGTTTGCCTTCTTGAAATGCCCCAGCATGGGCTGCGAGGTGCGCTTCTCCTTCTTCTCATCGAAGGCCAGCTGCAACGCCTCGTAGCCATCACGCTCGAGGGTGCGCACCTGGGTCACCACGCAGGGCCCCGCCTCTATCACCGTGCACGGGATATTACGCCCCTCCGCGTTGAACACGGAGGTCATCCCTATCTTACGACCGATTATACCTGCCATCGCTTATCCTCCTAAAGACTAGCGTACACTGATCTGCACCTCAACCCCGCTGGGAAGCTCAAGCTTCATCAGCGCATCGATCGTCTTGGGCGTCGAGCTGTAGATATCCAACAGGCGCTTGTAAGAATCGAGACGGAACTGCTCCCGTGACTTCTTATTCACAAAGGTCGAGCGGTTCACCGTGTAGATCCGCCGCTGCATCGGCAACGGGATCGGGCCGCTCACCACAGCGCCTGTCAGCCGCACCGTCTTGACGATCTTATCGGCCGATTTATCCACCAGGTTGTGGTCGTAGGATTTCAGCTTAATCCTGATTTTCTGGCTCATTGTTACACCTATAAAATTACTTCTCCTCCTTCTTCATGCGCGACTTCTCGATCACATCCTTCGCCAGGTTGGCCGGGAGCTCATCGTAGCGCAGGAACTCCATTGTAGACGTGGCGCGCCCCGACGATAGGGTACGCAGCACCGTCACGTAGCCGAACTGCTCGGCCAGCGGTACTAGGGCCGTGATGACACGACCGCCCGCGCGGGCCTCCATGCCACCCACCTGACCACGGCGACGGTTGAAGTCGCCAATCACATCCCCCATGTACTCCTCGGGGGTCACGACTTCCACCTTCATAATGGGCTCCATCAGCACCGGGCTCGCCTTGGCTGCCGCCTCCCTGAACCCCTGACGGGCGCAGATTTCAAACGAGAGCTGATCCGAGTCCACTGGGTGGAACGAACCATCCTTCAGCACCACTTTCAGGCTAGGCATCGGGTAGCCAGCCAGCGGCCCATTCTGCATGGCCGCCTCAAAGCCCTTCTGCACCGAGGGGATAAACTCCTTGGGGATGTTCCCACCCTTCACCTCATCCACGAACTGCAAGCCCACGACACCCTCATCGGCAGGGCCAAGATCGAAGATGATATCAGCGAACTTACCACGACCCCCGGTCTGCTTCTTGAACACCGTGCGGTGCGACACCGTCGAGGTCACCGCCTCGCGATATGACACCTGGGGAGCCCCCTGGTTGATCTCGAGCTTGAACTCCCGGCGCAGACGGTCAACGATGATCTCAAGGTGCAGCTCGCCCATCCCGCTGATGATGGTTTGCCCCGTCTCCGCATCCGTCTGGGTGCGGAACGTGGGATCCTCCTCCGCCAGCTTGCCGAGGGCGATGCCCAGCTTATCGAGATCCTTCTGCGTCTTGGGCTCCACGGCCAACTTGATAACCGGCTCGGGGAACTCCATCGCACCGAGCGCAATCGGGTGCGTCTCATCACACAGGGTGTCCCCCGTGCGCAGATCCTTGAACCCTACCGCCGCGCAGATGTCGCCCGTGTCGCAGACCTCAATGGGATTCTGCTTGTTGGCGTGCATCTGGTAGAGACGGCTGATGCGCTCGCGCTTACCCGTGCGGGTGTTGAATATGTACGAGCCGCTATCCAGGTGGCCCGAGTACACGCGCACGAAGGCCAAACGGCCCACGTAGGGGTCGGTGGCAATCTTGAACGCCATGCCGCAGAACGGCTCATCCATCGACGGGTTGCGATGCACCGTCTCGCCGGTATTCAGATCCGTGCCATCCACACCCCCGATGTCTATCGGGCTCGGCATGAAGTAGGCGATAGCATCCAGCAGCTTCTGCACGCCGATGTTACGCCCTGCGGCGCCGCACAGCACCGGCACCACCGACATGTCGATGGTCGCCTTGCGCAGCGTGTCGTAGATCTCCTCCGCCTTGATGCTGCTCGGATCCTCGAAGAAACGCTCCAGCAGGTCGTCGTTATACTCCGCGATTGTCTCAATCAGCGTCTCACGCCATTTGAGGGCATCGGTCATGAGATTCTCCGGCACGGGGATCTCACGCATATCCTCCCCCTTCGCGTCCGGCTTATCGGCCCACTCGTAGGCCTTCATCTCGATGAGATCCACCAATCCCACGTAGCTCGCCTCGCGGCCGATGGGGATCTGGATCGGCACCGGCTTCGTACCGAGGCGCTCGCGCATCTGGAGCACCACCGAGAAAAAGTCGGCCCCCATGCGGTCCATCTTGTTCACGAACGCCAGCTTCGGCACGCGGTACTTATCGGCCTGGCGCCACACCGTTTCGCTCTGGGGCTGCACACCGCCCACGGCGCAGAACACGGCCACCGTCCCGTCCAGGATGCGCAGCGAACGCTCCACCTCCACGGTGAAGTCCACGTGCCCTGGGGTGTCGATGATGTTCACCTGGTAGGTTTTCCCCTGGCATGCCCAGAAGGTGGTGGTAGCCGCCGACGTAATGGTGATACCGCGCTCCTGCTCCTGCACCATCCAGTCCATCGTGGCCGCCCCCTCGTGCGTCTCGCCGATCTTGTGCGTCTTCCCCGTGTAGAAGAGGATACGCTCAGTGGTCGTCGTTTTGCCCGCATCGATGTGGGCCATGATGCCTATGTTCCGCGTCAGCGTTAAATCTCTGCTCATCGATCTCGTAACTCTGTATCCGTCCTCAGTCAACCCTAGAAGCGGAAGTGTGCAAATGCCTTATTCGCCTCGGCCATCTTGTGGATGTCCTCCTTGCGGCGGAACGCCCCGCCCTCCTGGTTGTAGGCGGCGATGATCTCAGCGGCGAGCTTCTCGCTCATGCCGCGACCGGCGCGCTTGCGGGCGTACAATATCAAATTCTTCATGGCGATGCTCACCTTCCGATCGGCGCGCACCTCGGTGGGCACCTGGAAGGTGGCCCCCCCCACGCGGCGGCTCTTCACCTCCACCTGCGGGGTGACGTTGAGCAGCGCCTGCCGCCAGATGTCGAGGGCGGTCTTCCCCTCCTCGTTCATCCGCTCCGACACCTTGTCTATTGCGCTGTAAAAGATCCCGAACGCCACGCTCTTCTTGCCGTCGTACATCAGGTTATTCACGAAGCGCGTTACCTCCACGTCGTTGAACCGCGGATCGGGGAGCAGCACGCGCCTTTTCGGCTTCGACTTTCTCATCGCTCTACCTTAGATTATTCCCACATACTACTTCTTGGGACGCTTGGCCCCATACTTGGAGCGACGCTGCCGGCGCCCCTCCACCCCCGACGCATCGAGCGTGCCGCGCACCAGGTGGTAGCGCACCCCTGGCAAGTCCTTCACCCTACCGCCCCGGATGAGCACAATTGAGTGCTCTTGCAGGTTGTGGCCCTCGCCCGGGATGTAGGCGTTCACCTCTTTACCGTTGGTCAAACGAACCCTGGCCACCTTGCGCATCGCCGAATTCGGCTTCTTAGGCGTGGTCGTGTACACGCGAACGCACACGCCACGACGCTGGGGACAAGCATCGAGCGCGGGCGCCTTACTTGTGTACTCCAGCACAGCCCTCCCTTTCCTTACTAGCTGCTGTATCGTCGGCATTCTGAATCTACTACTTTAAGCCAATGAGTTACTGTACATGCACAAAACAGGACGCAAAATTACAATTTCTTTCGCACCCTACCAAATCACCGGGCGCACCGTGGCCCGTAGGGACAAACGCCTAGAGGGGCCGGGAGGCCGGTCGGGGCCCATGATCCCCGTTTATGGCTAGGGCGGCAAATTCCTTCGCTCCCGCACGATCGACCTCAACAATAAATCCCACTCCAAAGCGATACGATCGCTAGCGCAACGGTCGCGCAGCCCACGTGGCACGCCAGTGGCGATAGGGCAACCAGGCCGCAACGACGTACCAAAGCCGTATTTCCCCGGGCAAATAGGGACTTGAGTCGGTGCAGATGCGGCGCAGGTAGGCAGTGGGTAGCATGGCGCGGCACGCATGACGCATAAAAATCCCCGCAAGCCCAGGTGGCTCACGGGGAGATGGGGTGAAGACGATGGTACTCTAGTTAGGCTACCAGAGGTCGCGCATGGCTCGCTCCTCCTGCACGATGCGCACGGCGAGTATCACGCAGTAGACGGGCAGCCCCAGGGCGAGCGTGCACCACGCATGGCACAGCATGGCCACCCCCACCAGCTCGGGCAGAATGTTGAGAATGTAGTTGGGGTGACGGACGGTGCGGAACAGAAAGCTCGTCTCGATGCGCTGATGGGGAACAATGTACACCTTGACCGTCCAGACATCGCGCAGCCGGTAGATGACATAGAAGAGCACGGCGTAAGCGAAGCCCATAATGGAGGCCCCCAGGATGGCGATGCCATCGAGCGACGTGTGGTGCACATAGGCCTCATAGAGCGAGCCGGCGTAGTAGGCCACATGGGCCAGGGTGAGCAGGAGCGAGTTGCGTCGCCCGTACTGCACGGCTCCCAGCTGGAGGAGACGTTTCTCATTGCGAATGGAGAAAGCCAGCGTGGCGAGACGCAGGGCGAAGAAGAAGGCGAAGATGAGATAGATCCAGTGCATATCGATTCGGGGAATTCCACGGCACAGCCGACGGCAGTGCCCTAAAAGAGATACCTTTGCTGATGCGGTGCGACATGGCACACGTGGGGTATAACGCATAAATGCCGTAATGGTTAAATGCGCCCTGCCACTTTGGCACCAATGCACCGCTGCGAGGTGCAGGTGCGATAACGGAACGAGGGTATGACAGACGAGCTGATTCTCAATGAGATATATTCTCGATTCACGCCACATGCGGGAGCGAGCATCGATAGCCGCAGCGTTGCGAGGGGGGCTCTATTTTTCGGTCTGCCTGGTGAGCGCAAGAATGGGGGTGAGTTCGCAGAGCAGGCCCTTGCCGCTGGGGCCTCATGCGCCGTGGTCGATCTGGCGTGCATGCGCGGAAAGCAGGGGGTCATAGTGGTGCCCGATGTGCGCGCAGCTCTCCAGGGGGTGGCTCAGCTACATCGAGCCTCGCTGCGTGTCCCCGTGGTGGCCGTGACAGGGAGCAACGGAAAGACGACGACGCGCAGCCTGATGGTTGCAGCGTTGGGGGCCAAATACCGGGTGCGAGGCACGCAGGGGAATCTGAACAATGAGCTTGGAGTGCCTCTCACCCTGCTGAGCATCTGCCCGGAGGATGAGATTGCGGTGGTGGAGATGGGGGCGAATCACATGGGAGAGATCGCCCTGCTGTGCCAGATAGCCAACCCGACGCACGGGGTGATCACCTCCATTGGCGAGGCGCACCTCGAGGGTTTCGGTTCGGTGGAGGGGGTGATGCGGGCCAAAGGGGAGCTCTTCGCCCACCTACATGCCACCGGGGGCACGGCCTTCGTGCGCGACGATGATGCCCAGGTGGCGAGCATTGCCGAACAGGTGCACATGGGGTGCTCAGCCAGTCGCTACTCGCTCGCCATGTACCACGCCCGGTGGGAGGAGACATCGCCGGGGCAGAGCCTGCTGCATGTGACGTGGCAGGGGCAGGAGTACCATGTGGCGGTGCATCTGGCAGGGAGCTACAATGCTATAAACGCGGTGGCCGCCCTGCACATTGCGCACTTCTTCAACGTGCCTCTACATCAGGCAGCATCCGGGATTGGGGGGTATATTCCCACCAATCATCGTTCGCAGGTGAAGGAGGGGGAGCGCAATCGGCTTTTTTTGGACTGCTACAATGCGAATCCCTCTAGCATGGCCCTAGCCATTGCCGACTTTTCGGGACGTAGCTCCACGAGGCCGCGGGTGATGATTCTCGGTGAGATGCGCGAGCTGGGACAGGAGAGCCGTGGTCTACATGCGCGTATAGCTCAGCAGGCGGCCGAATCGGGTGCCGAGCAATGCTACTTTGTGGGAGTCGAATGGACAGGAGTAGTGCCCGAGGAGCAGCATTTCAACGATTGCCAAGCATACGCTGAATACCTGGGCTCCCATCCCCTGACGGGGTGCGATGTGCTGCTGAAGGGTTCGCATGGCGTGGCCCTCGAGCAACTCGAGCCCTACCTGCTGTAGTCAGCACCACCCTCCAACTCGCACGCTCGACATGGGCACAGTGCTTTTGGCCGACGGAGGCTCTAGCAGCGTCAAGTGGGCAATTATTCGCCCAGAGCAACGTGTGGAGTTTTGCGAATCGCCCGCGCTCAACCCATTGTTCGGGACGCATAGCGAGCACCTGACGACCATTGCGAATGCGCTTAGCCCACGCTTGAACGGGGCACCCGTGGACGAGGTGCATTTCTACGGGGCCGCATGCGGCGCAGATCAGCCCGGGGATCGCATCCATCGCGTGCTACAGGAGGCCTTCCCCGCAGCGCAAATTCACACGGACTCCGACATGATCGCCGCATCGTTAGCTTGCTGGCGTGGCCAGCCGGGGCTCACCGCCATTGTGGGTACAGGGAGCAACGTGGGGTACTACGATGGGCACAAGATGGTGTACTACCGCCCCTCGCTGGGCTACGTGCTGGGCGATGAGGGGAGCGGTGCCTGGATAGGGAAACGGCTGGTGCGCGACTGGCTGTACGGCTACCTGCCAACGGGACTGGCTCGGGCCCTGCACGATTTCGCTGGCGGCACCTGCGGGGTGTCGCAATGTGAGCATGGGGTGTACTCGTGCAAGGAGATCGTGGAGCAGGTGTACCGTGGGGAGCACCCTAACGCCTACCTCTCACGCTTTGCCCAGGTGGCGATAGAGCATCGGGATGTGCCATACTGCCACGACCTGCTGCGTGAGGCCATGGGGCAATTTGTACAACACCTATGTGTACCAGCCAAGCAATGCGACCAGGTGGAGCTGCGGGCCGCAGGCACGGTGGCCTGGCATTGCTGCGACCATCTGGCAGAGGCTTGCCACGACGCCGGATTACACCTCGGCGAGGTGCAACGATCGCCCATTGTGGGACTCGCTCAACACTGGATGGCGAGCCAAGGTGGTTCCCCCATCCTGCATACAGCGGCTGGCTCCTGATGCGGTAAAGCGAGCAGACACCATGCATCCTCCCGAGGCAATGCGAAGCTTAGGCTCAGGGAGATCCGTCGCAGGAGGGGCGAATATCGACGGCGTAGAGTGTGCTAGCGCGGGGCTACGACTCCGGGTTGGCCCTGCGGTCGGCCCGACGCACAAAGGTGGAGTAAAGGCCGATGACGAGGAGCACCACGGCGATAGCCAAGTACCAGTGCCAATGCGCCGCCTGACGATCGGCGGTGAGCACCTTGGAGAGCAGGTTGCCGCTGAAGTACCCGGGCTCGGGCATGTCGCGCATTTTCCATTTGCCAAGCACCACCCCATCATGCAGAAGGACTACACCCGGATTTGCCCGAACGACGGTCTTAAGCACACGCTCATCACCCGAGTAGATGGTCACTCCCGGGGCCTGGGCCGCAAACTGGGCCTGCACCTCGGGCGGTGATGACGTGGCCACGGCGAGTGGTAGTCCGGCCTGGACGGCTTGCTCTGCCAGGCTACGCAAACGCTCCACAGCCCCACGGGGATACTGATCGAGAAATGGCCACACCACCAGGAATCGATCGCCCTGGGCCTGCAATATCTGCGGGGCGATGTCCTGGCCACTCGAGTCGATCAGGTGGAACTCCTTGATCGGGGGCTCATAGCCCTTACGGATGAGCTGGTTTTCGCTCGACACATAGTGCCACGTGGAGTCATCCCAGGGGTAGTCGGCCTCGGTGAATGTCTTGTTTACGCCATCCTTCTCGTAGACGAAGGTGGTGGAGAACTCGTCTTGCGGGGCTCCCTCGGGCACGCTCATATTCTCCCATATGCTCGCCCCCACGTGGTAGGGCCTGAAGTCGAGCAGGGGGAGATGCACCAAGGAGTAAACACCTGGGGCTACGGCGGCTATCAGCAGCATCACCCAGAGCGCATACTGCCTCCAGCGGAGTGTACGCAGCAGGTAGATCTGCCTGTGCCAACGGCCGAGGAGCAACACCACAGCGGCTATCAGCAGGATGAGATTTTTAACAAAGGTCTGCGTGTTGCTGATCTTCACCGCATCGCCAAAGCAGCCGCAGTCGCTCACCGGATTTGCAATTGCCAGGTAGAGCGTGAGCGGGGTGAAGATGAACATGAAGATGGCTATGCCCCAAACGGCTATGCGTCGGCCCTCATCGAGCAGCAGCATGACCCCCAAGAGGAGCTCGGCTGTGGAGGCAAGCATGGCCAGGGGTATTGCGATGGCAGAGAGCCAGGGCATGTGAAAGGCGGCAAAGTAGTCGTTGAGCTTGTAGGAGAACCCAAGGGGGTCGACGCTCTTGACAAAGCCTGAGAACACGAAGGTGATGCCCAGGAGCAGCCGGCATAGGAATCGGACGGTTAGCTTGACAGATTGCATAGGTTCTGGGAGAATTTACGGGATGGCGACGGCTGTAAAGTGGCGAGTTTGACCCTCTAGCTCAATGGTTACCTCAATGCGGTCGTCAGGCAACATAGCCTCAATGCGATCGGGCCACTCGAGCAGGCAAAGGGCGTTCGGATCGTACAGGTAATCTTCGCAGCCGATGGATTGGGCCTCAGAAATGCTCTTGAGGCGGTAGAAATCGAAGTGGTACACGCTGGCCGCGTTGGCTGTACGGTACTCATTGATGATGGAGAAGGTGGGGCTGGTGACGGTGTCCGACACCCCTAATGCTTCGCACAGGGCCCGGATGAACGTGGTTTTACCGGCTCCCATCTCCCCACGGAAACACACCACGCCAGATGCTGGCAGCATTGGTACCAACTCGCAGGCGGCCATCGGTAGCTGGCTGAGGCTCGCCACGGTGCTTCGCCACAGGTCTCGCATCGCCACGTGAGATCTACCGCTGCGGAGCTAGCGAAACGATGGGCACTATCATCTCCTCAAGCGAGATGCCGCCGTGCTGGAATGAGTCACGGTATTTGCCCACGTACAGGTTGTAGTTATTGGGATAGGCGAAGAAGCTGTTCCCTAGCGCGAAGATGTAGCGCGAGCTGACGTTGGACTGCGGCAGGTGCAACTCGGCGGGATTGGTCGTATCGAAGACCTCACGCTCGTCGTAGTTGAGATTCTTGCCCATCTTGTAGCGGAGGTTGGTGGTGGTGTGCCTGTCGCCAATGACGCGGATGGGTTTCTTCACCTGAATAGAGCCGTGGTCGGTGGTGATGATGAGGCGAATGTTCAGCTTGCTAGCCCGCTCGAGGAATGCGTAGAGATCGGAATGTTTAAACCAGCTCTGCGTGAGGGACAGATAGCCGTGGGCATCGTTGGCAATCTGCTTGACGATGCGCATGTCATTGCGCGAGTGCGACAGCATGTCGACAAAATTGTAGACCACGACGGATAGGTCATCCCGCTCGAGGGCGCTGAAATCGCCCTCCCCGAGGGGCGAGCCCACCAGATTGGCCCCCTTGTGGTAGTTGGTGCGGTAACCACGCCCCAGACGCTGAATGTTGCGCTGTAGGAGCTCGTGCTCGTAGCTGTTCATTCCCTCCTCGTCATCGGCATCCTGCACCCAAAGGTCGGGCATGAGGGACTCGATTTCGAGTGGCATAAGGCCAGCAAAAATCGCATTGCGTGCGTACTGGGTGACGGTGGGCAGAATGGCGTAATAGAGCTCCTCGCTGTCCACCCGCCACATGGGGGTGAGCATCTCACGCATGATGCGCCACTGATCGAAGCGCAGATTATCGACCACCACGAGCAGCACCTTCTCCCCAGCCTCGATGTAGGGGAACACCTTCTCCCGTAGGACTCGAGGGGAGGTGACTGGGCGATCTGGCACGTCGCGGAACCAACCCCGATAGTTGCGCCGGATGAATTTGCCAAAGGCCGTGTTGGCCGACTGCTGCTGCATGGCGTGCATCTCCAGCATGTCGGGCGCATTGACATCGAGGAGGCTTAGGCGCCACTCGGAGAGCAGACGGTGGATGTTGGCCCAGTCCTCGTGCGAGGTGGCCTGGTCGACCAGGGTGGCAATCATCCCATAGTCGCTCTGGTAAGCCGTGGTGGTTTCCGCGGCCACGAGCTCTTTGCCGTGGAGATTCTTCTTGATGGAGATCAGGAGCTGACTCGGGCTGACGGGCTTTATCAAGTAGTCGGCAATCTTAGCGCCGACGGCCCGATCCATGATGTCCTCCTCCTCGCTCTTGGTGACCATCACCACGGGCACGGTGGGGGCAATGCGCTTGAGGTGAGCCAGGGCATCCAGGCCGCTTAGCCCGGGCATGTGCTCATCGAGGAAGATCAGGTTGGCCCCCTTGTCCTCGAGCATATCAAGGGCATCATCGGCATTGGTCGCCGTGCGCACTGAGTAGCCTCGCTTTTCGAGAAAGAGGATGTGGGGACGTAGGAGTTCTATCTCGTCATCGACCCACAGGATGTGTATATCGCTCATCGTCTGGTGTCATTTTACGGTTCGGCACGCTGGGCGGTATAGGATGACTCATAGAATTGCAAGTAGGGAACAACCGTCTTTTCCTCTTTCAGGATGGCGAAGTTGGCGGGGGAGATGATCAGCGTCACCGGCTTGCGACCCTCAAAGAGGTCGGCCTTGACGAGTGCCTTGCGGAAGGCCTCGGCAGCCTTCCAATCCTCGAACGTGCGCACCATGATGGCCTCTAGGCCACCGTCAATAGGCTCGTGCGACACGTCGAGATTGAGGTCAACATTGTAATCCACCGTGAGTCCCAGCACGCGGAACGTGATTTCATTGAGGTTTCCACTTGATGGAACAAGAACGGCCAACCAGTGTTCGCCATCGCTTCGCTTGTAGGACTTCTGATCGGCTACGGCCGTAGTGTCCGCACGCCCCGTAGGGAGCTTGACAAAGCCATCATCATTGCCTGCAAGGGCCCGACGATCGATGGCCCGAAGTATTTCGGCAGCGTACTCGGATTGCTCTGTCCCGGCATGCTGACGGGTGAGCTGCTTGAGGGCCTGAATGCTGGCCATATTGCCCGGCTCATCACCCGTGCTAAGCGCGAGCAGAAGGGCAAAGCGAGGCTCGTAGTCGCTCTTTGCTGCCAGGGAGGCCCCCTCCTGAGCGATACGATAGGCTTCGGCCCGATGGCCCGTCATCAAGGTGTCGAGAGCCGATTTATGCAAGGATTCCAGCTGCTCCACCTGCTCACGCAGTCGCGATGCGTAGGAGGGATCAGTCACCATCTGGGCATAGCTGCTGGAGGGGTATTTGCTCAGGAGTGTTTCACGGTACTGCGCGGCCTGCGGCTCGAGATTGCCCTGGCGAGCTGTGATGTAAGCCAGGTAAAGCCCTTGCGCAGCCTCGTCCTTACTGGGGAAACGCTGCGCCACCGAGGCGTAGCTCTCTGCGGCACGGGCAGGGTCATTCACCTCGTGGTTGTACGCCTCGGCCGCCTCCATGAGATAGAGCACGATGCGCCCGTCGGAGAGCTGCATGAGAGAGTCGTTCAGAGGCAAGCCCTTGAGGTAGTACTCCACGCTGGTCTTGTCGACCTTCTTCTGGGCCGTCGAATCCGAGGAGTTCGCCCCGTCCTCGGAGTTGGCTAGCAGAACTGCGCTCTTATTCTTGCGGCGCCAGTTGTCCTCGAGCTTCCGGTCGCCCCACTTGAGCCTGAAGTCACTACGCCCAAAGCTTAGCGTACCCGCATTGTAGAAATACCAGCCCTGGCCAGAGGTTGTCGCCTCCTGGTTGGCATTGCGGTACTGGTTCATCATGGCAAAGTCCCTGTCACGTCGCTCCTGTTCCTCGGCCAGCTTAGCCTGACGCTCCTCCTCTGCCAGCTTGGCAATGCGCTCCTTGATGAGCGTCATGCGCTCAGACTCTGGCATCTTTGCCACGCGCTGCACGCTGTCCTCATGGTTCACATTGCGCAGCGCCATGGCAAGCTTTGTGAGCCCTCGGGCCTTGCTGGCTATAGCCTCAAAACCGGGATAGCCCTCGGGTAACACCGAGGCTGCACTGTCGTAGAACGCCTGCGCACCGAGGTAGTCGGCGTGCCGATAGTAATAGTCGCCAACCTGAAGGAATGAGATACCTTTCTGCTTGCTGTTGGAGACGCTACGCGCCGCGGACTCCTTGTAGAAGTCGATGGCCTGAAGGGTGTCGCCCTTCGTCTCAGCAATCTGACCAAGGGCGTAGTAAATCTGGTCGAGGTACTCTGTGTTCTTGTCGTCGTCGGCCATCTTGCGCAATGTGCGCTCCATGCCCTTCCCCTCTACGCGCGCCGCGAGGGAGAGCGACTTGACGCGCGCATTGAATCGCAGCTCGTAGTTGGAGGAGCTACCTGCCACCCGATGGTACAAATCGAATGCCTCTTTGGAGCGACCCATGGCCTCGTAGATCTGCGCAAGAGCAACTCGCATGCGTGCCCGCTCCGCACTCCGCTTCGCAAGCCGTAGGGCCTGCCGCGCATAGGGCAAAGCAGCCTCGTAGCGACTCTGCTGGCAGTAGAGATCGGCCCAAAAGGAGGCTAGCTGTAGATCGGTGGCTTTCCCCTTGGGACGCTTGGTGGACGCTGACAGGGCCTGCAACCGATGGCGTGCCGAAAGGGTGTCGCCACGCAAGGACTCAATACGTGCCATCCATAGCTCGGCCTCCCAGCCCTCGGGCTGCTGGGCAAACTGGCGCATGGAGAAATCCAGGGCCTGCTGGGCCTGATCTAGCTCGTTGCTCCATATGCGGGCCTTGCCAATGAGCAGCCACGCCTTACGGGCATAGGGGTTGAACTCGTTCTGCGAGTAGAAGGCTTTTTCGCTTGCAGAAAGCTCCTGCTTGCCCCGAGTCGGCTTAGCGGTGATGGAGTGATAGCGAATGAGCTCCGCGCACTTCTCGATGACCCGATCCATTTCGCCACCCGTTTCAACTGAGGCCTCGGGTAGTCCCGCTAGGCTGAATGGGAGCGGACGTGTGAAGTCGTAGCGAACGTTCTCCATGGCCGTTCGCTCGCCCATCCGGTAGGCATCACGGGCATTGAAGTAGTAGTTGAAATAGGATGTGGTGCGATGGTAGAAGCGGCGAGATGCTGTATTCTTCTTCGTACCGCAACCGGCTAGAGCAAAGATGGCCGCCAATCCTAGGAGGATTGCGACTCGTGGAAGACTGTCCGTAAGCCTCATACGTAACCCCCAATCTTCATTTGCTGTAAGCCGCACTCTGCTCCAACGCCCTGCCAGGGCCTCATCGTCCAGGGCAATATTCGCCGGCCTAGCGCAAAGGTAGCATTTTTCGTCAGGCCTACAGTGCCACACGCCATGACGACCTAGCCCGTCCGCACACGAACTCGAGCCTCCGCATGTTAGAAACGCTGTGCGAGGTGATTTAGTCTACCAGCCCCGGCGCCCACTGGAGGGGAGACGCACCAGGTAGGCACATCCGCCAATGGCATCGCATCATTGGGAGAATCGTCACCAGCGCAACTGGAGGCATCACTATGTAAAAGATAGGGCTGCACGGATCCTCCCGCTTGGGATTCACCGCACAGCCCTGCCTTAACCGGAGTGTGAGCTTGGCTCTAGGGAGCTTCGCTATTCTTTATCCTCTACCTTGCTCTGCTTCTTCTCGTGCTGCTCGGAGCGTGCTTTACGCAGCGCCTCGATGCGTGCCCGCACTTCGCTTTCCACTGCATCGGGGAGGCGTGAGACGCTGATATTGCTGAACTCGCGCAGACCCGTACCAGCAGGGATCAGGTGCCCACAAATGACATTTTCCTTCAGCCCCTCGAGCGGATCGACCTTTGCACGTATGGCAGCATCGTTGAGCACCTTGGTGGTTTCCTGGAAGGATGCCGCAGCCATGAAGCTATTCGTCTGCAAAGCAGCGCGGGTGATCCCCTGCAACACCTGTGCGGCCGTAGCAGGACGAGCATCGCGCGCTTCCACTAGACGCAGGTCACGACGCTTGAGCGACGAATTCTCATCGCGCAGCTGTCTGGACGAGATGATCTGGCCAGCCTTGAAGTTCTCAGAATCGCCCGGCTCGGTGACAACCTTCTTATCGAAGATCTCATCGTTGCAATTGATGAACTCCCATTTGTCGACCACATCACGCTCGAGGAAGAGCGTATCGCCCGGATCCACAATCTCCACCTTGCGCATCATCTGACGTACGATGACCTCAAAGTGCTTGTTGTTGATCTTTACCCCCTGCGCCTTGTACACGTCTTGCACCTCATTGACGATGTACTCCTGGACGCTGGTTGGGCCCTGAATGGCGAGGATATCGCTCGGGGTAATGGCCCCATCGGAGATGGGCATCCCAGCTCGAATACTGTCCCCGTCCTGCACCAGGAGCTGGCGCGTGAGGTTGATGCTGTAAGTCTTCTTCTCCCCTAGGCGAGGATTGGTAATCGTGATCTCACGAGCCCCACGCTTAACCTTGGGGTTAACCGACACGGTACCGTCGATCTCTGCAACCACTGCGGGGTTCGATGGGTTACGGGCCTCGAAGAGCTCGGTAACACGGGGTAGACCCCCCGTGATGTCACCGGCCGAGCTAACCTCACGGGGTACCTTGGCGAGCACCTGACCTGGCTTAAGGCTCTGCCCATCTTCAATGGCTAGGTGGGTTCCCACGAACAGGTCATACATGCGGAGAACTTCCCCCTCGGCATTGACCACCTCGACAACAGGGTTCAAATTCTTGTCCCTCGACTCTATGATGATCTTGTCCGTGTGATTGGTCTGCGGGTCGTACTCCTCACGGTAGGTGGTGTCACGGATAATCGACTTGAATCGTACCTTACCCGCAACCTCACAAATGATGACGCTGTTCCAGGCATCCCACTCGCAGATGAGAGTACCCACGTCAACGTGTGCCCCTTGCTTCACGTGCAGGTGTGCCCCGTAGGGTATGAGGTGCGTTTCGAGAACAATTCCAGTATTCTCCTCGATGAGGTGCATCTCCACCGAACGGCCAATCACGAGATCGTATTTACTGCTGGCCGAGTCGCCCAGGTCTTCGAGGATGCGGAGATCCTCAAATTCAACACGTCCCGCATTGCGCACCTCAATCTTGGACTCGGCACGTGCCCCAGAGGCTGTACCACCCAAGTGGAACGTACGCAGGGTAAGCTGAGTACCAGGCTCGCCGATTGACTGCGAGGCGATGATACCTACAGCCTCGCCACGCTGCACCATGTGAGCTGTGGCCAGGTTACGGCCATAGCATTTGGCACAGACACCCTTGCGCGATTCACAGGTGAGCACAGAGCGAATCTCAACCTGATTGATCTTCGCCTCCGTGATGCGCCGGCATATCTCCTCGTCCAATTCAGCCCCAGCAGGTGCAATTATTTCGCCGGTGCGCAGATCGATGATGTCATGGGTGCTCACGCGCCCAAGAAGCTTATCGGTAAACTCCTCGCGAGCTTTCTCCTCGGACTGGTCGTTGGATTTCTTGTAGCTCGTCATCAAGCCGCGGAGCGTGCCACAATCGTCCTCCGTCACGATCACATCCTGTGAGACGTCAACCAGCCGGCGCGTCAGATAACCAGCATCTGCCGTCTTAAGAGCGGTATCTGCAAGCCCCTTACGAGCCCCGTGGGTAGAGATGAAGTATTCGAGAACCGAAAGCCCCTCCTTGAAGTTCGACAGAATAGGGTTCTCAATAATCTCATTTCCTGTGGAGCCCGACTTCTGGGGTTTCGCCATAAGACCACGGATACCGCAGAGCTGGCGGATCTGATCGGTAGATCCACGGGCCCCGGAGTCCAGCATCATATAGACGGAGTTGAACCCCTGATCGTCGCTCTCGAGACGACGCATGAGCGAGTTGGTGAGCTTGGCATTAACGTGTGTCCACACGTCTACCACCTGGTTGTAGCGCTCGTTGTTGGTGATCTCACCCATATTGTAGTGGGCAAAGATCGCATCAACTTCCTCGTAGCCCTTCGCCACGATCTCCGACTTCTCCTCGGGGATGATCACGTCGTCCAGGTTGAAGGACAATCCACCCCTAAAGGCCATGCGGTACCCTAGATCCTTGATGTCATCGAGGAACTGGGCTGTCCGAGCTACACCGGTCTGCTTGAGCACCACACCGATAATGTCTCGCAGCGAACGCTTGGTGAGCAACCGATTGATGTAGCCCAGCTGCTCCGGCACATACTGGTTGAAGATGATACGTCCCACCGTCGTATCGATCATCTGCCCTTTAAAGCGCAACGTAACAGGCGCATGCAGATCGACGGCCCGCTCATTGTAGGCAATGATGGCCTCCTCGATACTGTAGAACTTCATGCCCTCACCCTTCACCCCTTTGCGCGGCTTGGTGATGTAGTACAGCCCTAGCACCATGTCCTGCGATGGAACCGTGATCGGCGCCCCGTTGGCAGGGTTCAAGATGTTGTGCGAGCCAAGCATCAGCAGCTGAGCTTCGAGTATAGCAGCATTGCCCAACGGGAGATGCACAGCCATCTGGTCACCATCAAAGTCGGCATTGAATGCCGTACAAGCCAACGGGTGAAGCTGAATGGCCTTCCCCTCTATGAGCTTGGGTTGGAACGCCTGGATACCAAGCCTGTGCAGCGTAGGGGCACGGTTGAGAAGCACGGGGTGACCCTTGAGGACATTCTCAAGGATGTCCCAAATCATCGGGTCACGCTTATCGACGAACTTCTTAGCCGACTTCACCGTCTTGACAACACCCCGATCCATCAGCTTGCGGATGATGAACGGCTTGTAGAGCTCAGCGGCCATATCCTTGGGCAGCCCGCACTCATGCAACTTCAACTCGGGGCCTACGACGATAACCGAACGCGCCGAGTAGTCAACACGCTTACCAAGCAAGTTCTGGCGGAAGCGTCCCCGCTTGCCCTTCAGGCTATCGCTGAGCGACTTGAGCGGCCGATTGCCATCGGTCTTGACTACGTTCGATCGCCGTGTATTATCAAACAGCGAGTCGACGGCCTCCTGAAGCATGCGCTTCTCATTACGCAGGATGACCTCTGGGGCCTTGATCTCAAGGAGCTTCTTCAGACGATTATTGCGGATGATAACCCGACGGTACAGATCATTGAGATCCGACGTGGCAAAGCGTCCGCCATCGAGCGGCACCAGCGGACGCAGCTCGGGAGGAATAACCGGGATGATGCGCATGACCATCCACTCGGGCTTATTCTCACCCCGTGATTCACGGAAGGCCTCTACCACTTGCAGGCGCTTCAGCGCATCGTTCTTACGTTGTTGCGAACGCTCCGTCTCGGCGGCATGACGCAGGTTGTAGCTCAGCTCATCGAGGTCGAGATTAGCCAGGAGCATCTCGATGGCCAGTGCTCCCATAGCAGCCACGAACTTCGATGGATCCTGATCGTCCAGCTGCTGATTGCCCTTCGGTAGCTGCCCCAGAACGTCGTAATACTCCTCCTCGGTCAGCAGCTCCAGATACTCCCGACCCGAGACCCCCGGCTTTATCACCACGTACTTTTCATAGTAGATGATAGAGTCAAGCTTCTTGGTCGGCAGGCCTAGCAGGTGGCCAATCTTATTGGGTAGCGAGCGGAAATACCATATGTGCGCCACTGGCACCACGAGCTCAATGTGCCCCGTACGCTCACGGCGAACCTTCTTCTCCGTCACCTCCACGTTACAGCGGTCGCAGATGATCCCCTTGTAGCGCAACCGCTTGTATTTACCGCAATGGCACTCGTAATCTTTGACTGGGCCAAATATATGCTCGCAAAAGAGCCCATCACGCTCGGGCTTATAGGTGCGGTAGTTGATCGTCTCAGGCTTCAGCACCTCACCGTACGAGCGCTCGCGAATCTGCTTAGGCGAGGCCAGCCCAATGGTTATCCGTGTGAACTGAGAACTGTCCCGCGTATCCTTGCGAAAACTCATATCCGATATCCTCCTTCTGTCCCCCTACTGGTTAACAATTCACAGCCTCACACTAATCAAACCGAACGCTAAGCCCGAGGCCTCGCAATTCGTGCAAGAGGACATTGAGCGACTCAGGGAGTCCCGGCGTGGGCATAAGATCCCCCTTCACAATCGCCTCGTACGTCTTCGAACGTCCTTCCACGTCATCGGACTTCACCGTCAGGATCTCCTGTAGGATATTGGCAGCCCCAAACGCTTCAAGGGCCCAGACTTCCATCTCCCCAAAACGCTGACCCCCGAACTGGGCCTTACCGCCGAGCGGCTGCTGCGTGATGAGCGAGTATGGGCCGATTGAACGGGCGTGCATCTTGTCATCAACCATGTGCCCAAGCTTGAGCATGTAAATCACGCCCACCGTAGCCGGCTGGTCGAATCGCTCGCCCGTGCCACCGTCGCACAGGTGTATCTTGCCGAAACGTGGCAAGCCTGCCTTGTCGGTGTACTCAGTGATGTCATCCAGCGTAGCCCCATCGAAAATAGGTGTCGCAAACTTCACGCCCAACTTCTGGCCAGCCCACCCCAGGACGCTCTCATAGATCTGCCCCAAGTTCATACGCGAGGGAACCCCCAGCGGGTTAAGCACGATGTCAACTGGCGTACCATCGGGCAAGAATGGCATATCCTCGTCTCGCACGATCTTCGCCACAATCCCCTTATTCCCGTGGCGCCCTGCCATCTTATCACCCACACGGATCTTACGCTTCTTCGCCACGTACACCTTGGCGAGCTGCAAGATGCCCGAGGGTAGCTCAGCCCCAATCGTTATGGCGAACAGATCACGCTGACGCTTCGCATCGAGCATCTTGTACTGGCGACTGTAGTTGTACACCAGTGTCGCAATCATCTCGCACTTCTCCTTGTCGGCAATCCAGCGATGAGGATTAATGTCAAGATAGTCCTTCACCCCCTGAAGGGTCTTGAGGGTTATCTTCTGCCCCTTGGGTATCTGGACAACGCCGTTGTAATCCTCCACGCCTTGCGACGTGCGACCACTCACGAGCTCGAGCAGCTTCTCAATCAGCTTTTCACGTAGGGCCGTCTTGCCGTGGTTGAAGTCCTCTTCCACCCGTGCACTCCGCAACTTGACATCACCACGTATACGGTGAGGATCCTTGGCAGCACCGGAGAATAGCTTTTTATCAACCACCACCCCATACAGTGAGGGGGGTGCCTTCAGCGACGCATCCTTCACATCGCCCGCCTTGTCCCCGAAGATTGCTCGCAGTAGCTTCTCCTCGGGCGATGGATCCGACTCACCCTTCGGCGTGATCTTCCCGATCAGGATATCGCCCGGCACCACTTTGGCCCCCAGGCGAATCATCCCGTTCTCGTCCAGATCCTTAGTAGCCTCTTCGCTCACATTGGGAATATCAGCCGTCAGCTCTTCCTGGCCACGCTTCGTATCACGCACCTCCAGGTAGTACTCGTCCACGTGCACCGACGTAAAGAAGTCCTCCCGCACGAGACGCTCGCTGATTACAATAGCATCCTCAAAGTTGTAGCCCTTCCAAGGCATGAAAGCAACCTTAAGGTTACGTCCTAGCGCCAGATCCCCCTTGTCGGTGGCATAACCATCCGACATCAGATCCCCCTTCTTCACACGTTGCCCCCTGCGCACCGTCGGGCGCAGGGTTAAGCTCGTGCTCTGGTTCGTCTTTAGGAACTTCGGCAGCTTGTACTCCTTCGTGTCAGGCTCAAAGCTGAGGAACGTCTCTTGCTCCGTGCGATCGTAACGAACAACGATGGAGTTGGCATCCACCGACACTACTTCCCCATCACCCTCGGCCACCACCTGCACGCGGCTATCACGCACCACCATATCCTCTAGCCCCGTCCCCACAATGGGAGACTCCGGCGAGAGCAGCGGCACAGCCTGCCGCATCATGTTAGAGCCCATCAGAGCGCGGTTAGCATCGTCATTCTCCAGGAATGGGATGAGCGACGCTGCAATAGACGCAATCTGATTGGGTGCTACGTCCATCAGATTAACCTCGTCGGGCGAGGAGAGAGGGAAGTCCCCCTCATGGCGCGACTTCACCTTCGGATTCTGGAAGTGGTAATCATCCGTCAGCGGCGCATTAGCCTGGGCTATAATCTGATTCTCCTCCTCTTCCGCGGAGCAATACACCGTGCCCTCAGGGCTGAAATCAACCACCCCATCTTTCACCTTGCGGTAGGGGGTCTCGATGAAGCCCAGCTGATTGATGCGGGCGTACACGCACAGGGACGAAATAAGACCGATATTCGGCCCTTCCGGCGTCTCAATCGGGCACAGGCGACCGTAGTGCGTGTAGTGCACGTCACGAACCTCAAAGCCCGCACGCTCGCGCGACAGACCACCAGGCCCGAGGGCTGAGAGCCTACGCTTATGCGTCATCTCCGCCAGCGGGTTCGTCTGATCCATGAACTGCGACAGCTGGTTCGTCCCGAAGAACGAATTGATGACCGCAGAGAGCGTCTTAGGATTGATCAGATCCGTGGGCGAGAACACCTCATTGTCCCGCACATTCATCCGCTCCCGGATGGTGCGCGCCATGCGGAGCAGGCCCACGCTGAACTGGTTTGCCAGCTGCTCACCCACCGTGCGCACGCGACGATTGCTCAGGTGGTCGATATCATCCACATCGGCCTTGGAATTCCGCAGTTCGATCAGATACTTGATGATCTGGATGATATCCTCGTTGGTAAGAACACGCACATCCTCCCCAATGGAGAGGTTCAGCTTGCGGTTGATCTTGAAACGCCCCACATGCCCCAGGTCGTAGCGCTTCTCCGAGAAGAACAGCTTATCGATCACGTCGCGCGCCGTGGCATCATCCGGTGGCTCAGCATTGCGGAGCAGGCGGTAGATATACGTCACCGCATCCTTCGAGCTCACCGTGAGGTCTTTAGCCAGCGTATCGTAGATAATCCGGTACTCAGCCGTCTCGCTATCCTTCTGGAGCACAATCCGCCGTATACCCGACTCGAGGATCGTGTTGATGCTCTCATCATCCAGCACCACCCCACGATCCAGCAGCGGCTCATAGCGCGGCGTGGTGACTACCTCACCCGTCTCCTCATCGACAAAGTCCTCCGTCCACGTCTTCGACAGCTTACCCGCCAAGATGCGGCCCCGGTACTTCTCAATCGAGGAGGCATTCACTTCAACCTCTTCCGCGAGGTTGAAAATGTTAAGTATATCGTTGTCCGTGTCGTACCCGATAGCCCGCAGGAGGGTGGTAACCGGCAACTTTTTGCGCCTATCGATGTAGGCGTACATCACGTTGTTGATGTCCGTGGCGAACTCTATCCACGACCCGCGAAATGGGATAATGCGAGCCGAGTAGAGCTTCGAGCCATTGTTATGCGTGCTCTGCGCAAAGAACACCCCCGGGGAACGGTGCAGCTGCGATACTACAACACGCTCCGCCCCGTTGATAACGAAGGTGCCCCTGGGTGTCATGTCGGGGATCGCGCCGAGGTACACATCCTGCACCTCCGTGTCGAAATCCTCGTGGTCGGCATCGTTGCACGAGAGGCGCAGCTTGGCCTTCAGGAGCACTGAATATGTCAGCCCCTGCTCAATGCACTCCTCGATGGTGTACCGGGAAGGATCAATGAAGTAGTCTAGGAACTCGAGCGTGAAATTGTTACGCGTGTCCGAAATGGGGAAATTCTCCTCGAAGACCCGGTAAAGCCCCTCCTGCTTACGCTCCTCAGGCGTTGTCCAGAGGCTGAAGAAAGAGCGGAAGCTCTTGACCTGGATCTCCAAAAAGTCGGGATACTCAAACTGCGACTTCGCGCGGGCGAAGGATATTCTACCTTTTTTTGTCACCTGAGACATCGGCGTTATCGGTTGAAGAGGGATAAGAGATGCATGCGAACCACGAACCTCACATATACAGAAATTTGCCATCGGGGCACAACGCACCCCAACGGCTCATCCCCGGCGAAGCGGATCCCACAGCCCCCATCCGCGCAAGGCGAATGGGGGCATCATGGAATCGTCGAAACACTCTAGCCTACTTAATCTCAACCTCAGCCCCAGCCTCTTCCAGCTGTGCCTTCAGCGACTCAGCCTCTTCCTTCGAGACACCCTCCTTCAACGGCTTCGGAGCAGCATCTACCAACTCCTTCGCTTCCTTCAGACCCATCCCGGCCAAATCCTTCACCAGCTTAACCACCTGCAACTTGGCACCGCCAGCAGCCTTCAGGATCACATCGAACGAGGTCTTCTCCTCGGCGGCAGCAGCGCCACCAGCGGCAGGAGCGGCCACTGCAACAGCTGCAGCCGCAGGCTCGATACCATATTCATCTTTCAGAATGGTGGCCAGTTCATTTGCCTCCTTTACAGTCAAGTTCACCAGCTCTTCTGCAAGCTTCTTCAGATCTGCCATCTCAGTTTCCCGTTAAAAATTCAAATCCAATGGTTATTGTTCGACCCCCTCTAGGCTCCTCTCTCACTCAGAGCCTTCACCAAACCAGATACAACGCTGCCACCCGACTGCACCGCAGACACCACCGTCTTAATCGGCGACTGCAGTAGCTGCATGATATCGGCCACAATCTCATCGCGGCTCTTGAGCTGCGCCAACGCATCGAGCGATCCCTCACCCAGGTAAACCGACTCCTCGGCGTAAGCCGCCTTCAGCACCGGCTTCTCATGGGTCTTGCGGAACTCCTTGATGATCTTCGCAGGCTCATTCGCCACATCCGTGAAGAACACCGCGCTCTCATTGCGCAGCAGCGGCTCAATCTCGCCCAGGCCGGCATGGCCTGCCTGCTCGAGCGCCTTGGCAAAGAGCGTGTTCTTAACCACCACCAGCTCCACCCCGCGCTCAAAGCACATCTTGCGGAGCTGGTGCGTATCACCCGCATTCAGCCCCCCGAGCTCCACCACGTAGAAGTGCGGATGGGCCGCCAGCCGAGCCATCAAACTCTCAACTACCTTCTGCTTCTCTTCTCTCGTCATGGCCCCCCACCTTAAGCATTAACATCGCGTACCGTCTGCAAATCGATGCAAACGCCCGGACTCATCGTACTCGACAGGAAGATGCTCCGCATGTACGTCCCCTTCAGCGACGAAGGCTTCAGGCGCACCACCGTCTGGATAAACTCGCGCGCATTCTCCACGAGCTGCTCCTCCGTGAAGGAGACACGCCCAATGGACACGTGCACAATCCCGAACTTATCCACGCGGAAATCGATCTTCCCCTGCTTCACCTCCGTGACCGCCTTCCCGATCTCAGCCGTTACCGTGCCGCTCTTGGGGTTGGGCATCAAGCCGCGCGGACCGAGGATACGACCGATCTGACCGATCTTCCCCATGATCTGCGGCATCGTCACCACCACGTCGAAATCCGTCCAGCCGCCCTTGATCTTATCGATGTACTCGTCGAGGCCCACGAAATCGGCCCCCGCATCCTTCGCCTCCTGCTCCTTCTCCGGGGTGCAAAGCACGAGCACGCGCACCGTCTTCCCCGTCCCGTGGGGCAGCGTCACCACGCCGCGAACCATCTCGTTCGCCTTGCGCGGATCCACACCCAGGCGTACGTCAATATCCACCGAGGCGTCAAACTTCGTGTAAGTAATCTGCTTCACCAGGCTTGCCGCCTCGCTGAGCGAGTAGCTCCGATTGGCATCCACCTGGGCCAGGGCCGCCTTACGCTTCTTAGAGATCTTCATGGCCTACTCTCCTTTCGCATTCTCGGGAAACGCCCCCTTCACCGTGATGCCCATGCTACGCGCCGTGCCGGCCACCAGCCGCATGGCCGACTCGATGGTGAAGCAATTCAAATCGGGCATCTTCTCCTGGGCGATGGCCCGGATGTCCTCCCACGTCAGGCTGCCGACCTTCCGCCGATTCGGCTCCGCGGAGCCCGACTTCAGCTTCAGCATCTCCTTCAGCTGCGCGGCAACCGGCGGAGTCTTAACGACGAACTCGAACGACTTATCACCGTACACGGTGATGACAACCGGAAGGAGCTTACCCGCCTGCGCCTGAGTCCGAGCATTGAACTGCTTGCAGAACTCCATAATGTTCACCCCCTTCGAGCCCAAAGCCGGCCCGACGGGAGGCGCAGGATTGGCCGCTCCCCCACGTATCTGGAGCTTAATAAAGCCCACTACCTCTTTTGCCATTTCATGTAGTTATTTTTACGACCCTACTCCTTCTCCACCTGCATGTAACTCAGCTCGAGTGGGGTTTTACGCTCGAAGATCTTCACCAGCACGGTTAGCTTACGCTTCTCCTCGTTGACCTCCGAGACTGTCCCAGCGAACGTGTTGAATGGGCCATCGATCACGCGAACCACATCGCCCACGCTGAACGGCACGGTCAGCACCTCCTCCTCCACGCTCTTTCCCAGCATGCGGTTAACCTCTGCCTCGCGCAGCTGCGCCGGATCGCCCTTGTGATCGGTCAGGAAGCCGAGCACATCCGGGGCCTCCTTGAGCATGTACTCAACCTCAGCCACCAGAGATGCCTCAATCAGCACATACCCGGGTAGAAAAACTCGCTCCTTACTGACCTTCTTGCCGTTGCGTATCTGATAGACCCTCTCCGTGGGGACATGCACCGTGGGCAGAAACTCCTCCAAATGAAGCCGATTCGCCTCATTCTCCAGATACTGCCGAACACGCCGCTCCCGACCGCCGATTACGCGCAGCACATACCACTGGAGTGGCAGCCTTGTTCCATCCGACATTGCCACCTCCTTTAGTACAGCACGCGATAGATCCAGTCCATCAAATGCTCGAACGACACATCCATGAGGAAGATGACTACCGCGATCAATAGGGAAGCTACCATGACTATTAATGCGCTAGACTGCAACTCCTTCCAGGTTGGCCAGGCCACCTTGTGGAGCATTTCATCATAGATATCACGCAGGTACCTCTTCAATCTCATAGCTCGAAAAGCTTGGCACGGGAGGAGCGACTCGAACGCCCGACACCTAGTTTTGGAGACTAGTGCTCTACCAACTGAGCTACACCCGTCCGAAGGGCGATGCCCCGGCGGTGCCGCAAGCACCCACCGGGACAGTCCCCCACTACTTTACTGTAGGATTTCCACCACCTGGCCAGCACCTACCGTGCGACCGCCTTCGCGGATGGCGAAGCGGAGACCCGTGTTGATGGCCACCGGGTAGATGAGCTCTACCGAAATCGTCACGTTGTCACCCGGCATCACCATCTCGCGGCCTTCCGGCAGGGTGATCTCACCCGTCACGTCGAGCGTGCGGAGGTAGAACTGCGGACGGTACTTGTTGCGGAACGGCGTGTGACGACCGCCTTCCTCTTTCTTCAGCACGTACACCTCAGCCTTGAACTTGGTGTGAGGCGTGATGGTACCCGGCTTAGCCAACACCTGACCGCGCTTGATCTCATCCTTCTCAATACCGCGCAGCAGCAGCCCGACGTTGTCGCCAGCTTCCCCTTCGTCGAGGATCTTGCGGAACATCTCAACCCCGGTGCAGACCGTCTTCTTCTTCTCGGCGCCCAGACCCACGATCTCGAGCTCATCGCCCGTGTGGATAACGCCCGTCTCAATCCTACCCGTCGCCACGGTACCACGACCCGTGATGGAGAACACGTCTTCCACCGGCATCAGGAACGGCTTTTCGTTCTCACGGGGAGGGATCGGGATGTACTCATCCACCGCATCCATCAGCTCCATCACCTTGTCAACCCACTGCGGTTCGCCGTTGAGGGCGCCGAGTGCCGAGCCGCGGATCACCGGGGTCTTATCGCCGTCGAACTTGTAGAAGTTCAGCAGGTCACGGATGTCCATCTCCACGAGATCGAGCATCTCGGGGTCGTCCACCTGGTCGCACTTGTTCATGAATACCACGATGCGGGGCACGTTCACCTGGCGGGCCAGCAGGATGTGCTCGCGCGTCTGGGGCATCGGGCCATCGGTAGCGGCCACCACGATGATGGCACCGTCCATCTGCGCCGCCCCCGTAACCATGTTCTTTACATAGTCAGCGTGGCCAGGGCAGTCCACGTGCGCGTAGTGCCGAGCAGCAGTCTGGTACTCTACGTGAGACGTGTTAATGGTGATCCCACGCTCCTTCTCCTCGGGCGCATTGTCAATCGAATCGAATGAACGAACCTCCGAGAGACCCTTGTCGGCCAACACCTTGGTAATAGCCGCCGTAAGGGTCGTCTTCCCGTGATCCACGTGCCCAATCGTTCCGACGTTGACGTGGGGTTTTGACCTATCAAATTTCTCCTTTGCCATTGTTCGCTACCTTATTTACGATTATTCCGAAACCTCACCTCCCAGCACCTACTACACGAGCCGATGATGAGATTTGAACTCATGACCTCTTCCTTACCAAGGAAGTGCTCTACCCCTGAGCTACATCGGCATGCGCGAGCGGGAGACGAGATTCGAACCCGCGACCCTCAGCTTGGAAGGCTGATGCTCTGCCAACTGAGCTACTCCCGCGCAATCAACGGCACCAGCTGGTGCCCAAAACAAAACATTCGGGTGGGGAGAGCAGGATTCGAACCTACGAAGGCGTAAGCCAACAGATTTACAGTCTGCCCCAGTTGACCGCTTTGGTATCTCCCCGTTTGTGCTATCGATAGCACCCTATCTCAAAGAACACCTGAGCCGATGGAGGGATTCGAACCCACGACCTGCTGATTACAAATCAGCTGCTCTAACCAGCTGAGCTACATCGGCGAGCCCATTGAGCCCCTCCAGGCTGCTCACGAATTGAGTGGCAAAGGTACAACTATTTTATGAACAAATCAAAACCTCTCCCCTCCAGCCCGTCATGATCGCGGGCATCACGCAGGTAAAATCACCCCTGCGATTTCCCTTTGCGCTTCATCAGCTGGCGGCGCAACGCCTCTAGGGCATCGTCCACAGCCTCCTCGAAACTATCGGCCTGCTTCGAGGCGAAGAGCTCACCGCCGCGCAGTAACAGCTTGATTTCGGCCACCTTGCGCTCCTCCTGCCCATTCTCTAGGCGCAGAAAAACCTCGGCCACCTCAATCTCGTCCTCAAAGCGGCGCAGCTTTTCCACCTTCTGCTGCACAAACTCCATCAGCCTGGAGTGCGCGGTGAAACCTACCGACTGAATCTGTATTTTCATTCCGTCCATAGTCCTACTCTTTGGCTTGATTTTGCACTTCCATCCGCCGACTCCGGCCGTTGCCCTGCGCGTGGGGGTGGGCCTCGCGGTAGGCAGCCAGGAGCTGATCGACATCCACGTGGGTGTAGATCTGGGTGGTCTGAAGGCTAGCGTGGCCCAGCAAGTCCTTAATGGTCACGATGTCGGCCCCACGACGCAACAGGTGGGTGGCAAAGGAGTGGCGAATCGTGTGCGGATTGTGATGCGTGGCCCTCGGGAGCCTCGACAGGTAGCTTCGCACCGTCGAATACACGAACGACCCGCTCACAGGCGCACCGTTATTATCCCGAAAAACATTCCCATCACCTCGCACGCCCAGCTCGCTCTCCAGCACCCTGCAGTAGCTCTCCAGCTCGCCCCTTAGTTCGTGTGTAACGGGCAGCAGCCGCTCCTTGTTACCCTTCCCCCGAACACGCACCATCATGGCCGGAAAGTCGAAATCGCTCCATCGCAAGCCCACCAGCTCCGCCCGGCGTAGCCCGAGCGTGTAGAGTGCTAGCAGCATGAGTCGATCCCGCTGCCCCTCTATCCCCGCGGGGTACTCCAGCTCATCGAGCAGGTGCGCCATATCCTCCTCCGGGATATAGCTGGGGAGCCGTCTTGCGGCCCGCTGGCGCGGCACCGTGGACACCGGGTTCGTGGCCCGCTCGCCCACCTGGCACAGGTAGCGGAAGTAGTAGCTAAGGCTCGAGAGGCGGCGATTCACCGATGCGGGCTCATGGCCAGCCTCCACCATGCTCATCACCCACCGGCGGACATCCCGATCGTCAGCCTGCCTGGATGCAACCCCCACGTCCTCGCCAGGGAACGCCTGATCGAGGAAACGCTGCACGTCGTTCACGTAGGCTTGCTGCGTGAGCGGCGAGTAACAGCGCTCGTACGTGAGGAACTCGGCAAACTGCATCAGTAGATCGCCCGTGGGCATATATATCCTCCCTGTCAACCGGGGTCAGACGCCCCGGCAAAGACTACTCTTCCTGCTCCTGGAGGTGCTGCACATAGCATGCGTGCAGGATCTCCTCGCGGCGGCGCACCGACGGCTTGATGAATGCCTGGCGGCGGCGGATCTCGCGCATCGTACCGGTGCGATCGAATTTCCGCTTGAAACGCTTCAGCGCACGCTCTATGTTTTCGCCCTCTTTTACCGGTATAATTATCATTGCTCTGCTATTAGTGTACGAACTGCATTTTCGCCGCGAAGTTAGCCACTGTGCACCGTATTTGCAAATGCACGCACACCATCGAGCCACGCATTGTTTCCTGCGCATGATGACATCCGCCTCGATGCGGCACCGGGCATATTGCCCACCACAGCGATTTACCCCCGCGGGTGACCGGGCTCCGAAACTGGAGCGCGCTGCGCGGCCCCGCTATACCTAGGACAATGGGCAGCAACAAGGTATCAAGTCCGTATTTCACTGCCCAAATACGGACTTGATACGGCGATGGTACGACGTTATCACGGCATCTATGGTAGGAATGTGGGGCCTGCACAGGGTGCGGACTAGGCACAATTAACCCTGTTCCGCTACGACTCATCACCCAGCGGGGCGGCTGGATAGATCATCTCAACTAAGGTGTATAAACAAAGGCGGGGCGACCAGGATGCTGGTCGCCCCGCCTCTAATGTGCAGGATCCGGGATCCGCTAAAGCTTCACGATGCGCACCACGCGCACGCCTCCGTCATGCGCCGTGAGACGCAGCACGTAGAGACCCGCGGGGGAAGACTGCATCTGAATCTCAATGGTGCTCTGGGTGTTGGAGCCGCTCTGCAACACCTGGCCCGCCAGGTTGAGCACCGCGTAGCGCGCCACCTGCTCGGCTTCCAGCACACGCAGCACGTCAGCGCAGGGGTTCGGGCCCACGGTAACACCCGCCAGCAGCGAGCTTTCCACGTCAGTCTTAGACGGCGGGTTGGGCTGCGGCTTCGGCTCGGGCTTGGGTTGCGGCTGAGGCTCAGGCTTGGCCTGCTGCTTCATGGTGGCCGCAATTTCCGCATCGGCAGCTGGCATCGCAAAGCTGACCTTGCAAATGCCATCCTTATCCGGAGTAACCTCAGCAGCCTTGCCTGCTAGGGTGATGGATGCCACCGCATAGCCAGCGTTCGGCGTAACAGTTACGTACACCATCGTCCCCTCGGTAACCTTGGAGCCAGTGGCAATCTCCTTCGTACCCTCAGCATCGCTGCTCACCTTCAGCATACCATTCTCAGGCTGCGTGTAGGTGAGAGTGTACTCAGGCTTCTTCGGCATCTCCTTCATGGTGGCAGCGATCTCCGCATCGGCAGCCGGCATCGCAAAGCTAGCCTTGCAAATGCCGTCCTTATCCGGAGTAACCTCGGCGGCCTTACCCGCAAGGGTGATGGTGGCCACCTCGTAGCCAGCACTTGGAGCGACGGTTACGTACACCATCGTCTCCTCGGCTACCTTGCTGCCCGTGGCAACCTCTTGCAGCCCTTCGGCATCACGGCTCACCTTCAGCACCCCATTCTCAGGCTGCGCGTAAGTGAGCGTGTGCTCGGGCTTCTGCGACTTCGCCCTCAGCGTGGCAACGATTTCCGCATCGCCCGCCGGCATCGCAAAGCTAGCCCTGGCAATGCCCTCCTTATCCAAGGTGATCGCTATGGGCTTGCCAGCCACAGTCAGGGAGGCCACCTCGTAGCCGTCGCTCGGCGTCACGGCCACGTACACCTTCGTCTCCTCGGCCACCTTAGAGCCAGTGGCGATCTCCTTGGTACCCTTGGCATCGCTGCTCACGAGCAGTGCCCCATTCGCAGGCTGCGCGTAGGTGAGGGTGTGCTCGGGCATCGGGGCCTTGGGCTCCATGGCCATCGGCATCGGCATGTCGGCATCCTTCACCTCAAACGTCCCGTTCATGTCCTTGCAGTGCTCCTCGGTGATCGTGTAGAGGTACTTGCCCGCCTCTAGAGGCAATGCAAATACACCGGAGCCATCCGTCACCCCCTCGCCCACTTTCTTCTTGGTGGCATCATCAGCCATCACCGTCACCGCAGCACCCGGGAGCGGATTCCCATTCATGGTGACGTTGAACGTAACCATAAAGGTTCCCTCCTTCGGGAGGATCCAGCCATACCAGAGGTTATCGCTCGTGTTCCCGTCTTCCGCCGCACGATAGGCGGCTACGGCCGCTTGCAGCGCAACACCCGTCAGCTTGTTGCCAGAGGCATCCAACAGCACAAGGGTGCGACTGCTGGGGCAATCCTTAAAGGCCCCCTCATCCACATCATCCGGCGGCAGGGCAGGAAGCTCCATGGTCTTCAGCGCGGTGCACCCAGCAAATGCGTCCGCATCCACCGCCGTGAGCATGGGCACATGAATCGTCGTAAGAGCCGTGCAGCCCTTGAAGGCACTATTACCAATTTCGGTAACCTTCGGCAGGCGCAGTGCCGCCAGCGAGGTAGCACCGGCAAAGGCCTTCTCTTCCACCTTGGAGGCAGCGGGAATCTCAACGGTGGCGAGGGCCTTGCAACCCTCGAACATATTCTGGGCCACGCCTTGCAGGACGGGGAACTTCGCCTCGGTGAGGGCCGTGCACCCCTTGAAGGTCTCAACGCTCGAGATGGTCACCGCAGGGAATTCCACGGTGGTTAGGCTGGTGCAGCCATCGAATGTGCCTGCCCCTAGGCTCGTCACCTTAGGTAGGCCAAACTTAACGAGGCTAGAGCACCCCTTGAAGGTATAATCACCAGACGAGGTGATGTTAAGGAGATCCATCTCCTTGAGGGCCGTACACCCCTCGAAGGTGCTGCTGCCAATCTGCACCAGCTTGGGGGCAACGACCTCGAGCAGGTGCTTGCTCCCCGCGAAGGTGGCCTTACCCATCTGCGTAACGTCGGGCAGAGAGATCTTCTTCAGCGCCATAGATTGGGCAAAGGCTTTATCGGCTACTCGGGTAATTTGAGCGATGCTCGCCGTCTCTACCGCAGCCTCGGTGAAGTACTGATTGGGCGGATCCAAGGTGAGCGGCATCTCCACAAGGTAAGAAACCGTAGTCCCGATGGAAAACTCCTTGAGATTGGAGAAATCCTGAGAACCATCTGTGTAGAGTGCCAGAGGAAGCGAAATCCAGTCCTTCTCATGGAAGGAGCCACCCACGATGGCAATGCTCTTTACTTCCTTCTCCTTGTCATCGCCAAAGCCGGCCGCCGCAAGCGCCTTGGTCAGAGTCTCGCCCTCACCTTCCTTGGCGCCATTGACCTTTACCTTGATGGTGCTAGCCGCAAAGACCGCATGGATGGTGATGTCCGCTTTGGGCATGCTGAACTCGTTGTTCATGATGACGTGCTTCTCCGTGGAGCCCTTCTCGGTGTAGTAGAGCTCCATGATCCCCTTCCCGTCATCGGGACGCACCACAACCTGGACAGCCTGCCCTTCGGCACCGTACTGGCCGGCGTGAACACTACCGCCAGAGATGGCGGCATCCACCGTAATAGTATGCACGTCGGCCTTGGGGAGTTTCCACCCGTACCATAGCCCATCACCAATCATGCCGTCAGGAGCGTCGTCATAGGCCTTGACAGCTTTTTCACGCTCATTCCCCTTGAGGGGCATACCAGTCTCATCCACTGGTACAAGCAAACGCATAGAAGGGCACTCGTCGAAAGCACCGCTGAGCACCTTAGGAGGCACGCTGCCCAGCTGTAGGCTGAAGAGCATCTTGCACTTGGCGAATGCGCCCATGCCGATTTCGGTGGCGTGGGGAAGCGTAGCACTCAGCAGGTTTTCGCAATCGTCGAAGCACTTGTCTCCCACCCTCGTCACGAGTGGCAAGTTGACCTGCGACAGGGCCTTACACAGAGAGACGGCCTCAGCCCCGAGCTCGAGCGTGTGAGGGAGCTCAAGCTTTGTGAGGAAGCTGAGGGAACGGAGCCCGCTATGAGGCACAGTGCGAAGCTTAGCCAGGTAGGCTTCAGTGATGCGAGGGTGCAGCTTGGAGCCGGTGACATCCATGTGGAGCTCGTGGTTCACCACCTCATCTTTCACCCTGAAGATGCGGAGCCCATTGTACCCGTTGTTGAAACCGCCAGCATAGTTCGGCACGTTCTCGCGAAACTCGTAGAACTTCACGTAATCATCAGCCAGGAAGGCACCCTCTAGCACTTCAACTGTATGCACGGTGGGGAGGCCATCCGCAATAAGTTTGTCCTTCAGGATCTTGCCGTGGATGCCGGCAAAATCCTCGCCTTCAACATCGATCGCCTTCGACTGGTGATCCTTGTCGAGGGTAAAGCGCATTTTCAGCTTGTTGGGGACAAACTTCACCTCAGCCGTCACATCGTGCGCTGGCATGCTGAAGCAGTATGACTTCTTATCGATCTGCACTACCACAGAGGGTTCACCCGTCTTGTAGGCCTTAATGGAATTGACATCCACCATGAACTTATTCGCCGGCTGAATGTTGAGGCACACCTCCGTGTTTTGCGTCACCGAGCCCGTGGGAATCGCAGACACGTTACCCTTATCTTTCTCGGTGCCCAGAACCATTACCTGGTAGAACTCTTCGGCCTCGAGGGCAAAAGCGTACCACCTCTTGTCCGACGTATTGCCGTCATCAACGGCCAGGTAGGCTTTCTCGGCCTTCGCCTTAGCCTCCCCCTCAAGTGGCTTACCATCCGGAGTTACCAGCTCGAGCATGGCCTCAGGCGATACCTGCTCTTTCCAGAAGTTGGCATCAACAGCTGTCGGGGGTACAGCACCCAGCTTGAGCGTTTCCAGGCCAGAACACTTGGCAAAGGCCTGAGTGCCAATTTTGGCCATCTTGGGGAAGCACATGGTTTTCAGGCCGGTAAAGCCATCCATGCTCGGGGAATTCCCCTGGCCAGCAAAAGCAAACTCAGCCATCTCGGTGGCATCCAGGAACGTAACCTCCTCGAGAGAGCCATTCCTAGGGAAGGGGTTGGCTGGCACTGTGACAACCTTGGCAATGAAAAGCCGCTTCAGGGTGGGGAACTTGAACGGGTAGCAGCCATTGCTGATGCCTGGCATGGGGTCAACCTTGGCCAGGGTGGTAGCCAGCGTGAGATCGGTAAGAGCCGATAGGTTTTCACTGTTCTCACTCAGCCAATTCCAGTCATTCGTTGTGAAATCGCCGCCGTTGAGCTCCAATTTCACGATAGATCCGACTGCCACGTCCTTGAGGGCCTCCTGGAGCGAGGGCTTCGCCTCGAACTTCACGGGGGCAGCCCCACCGGTGAGCGTGTAGCTCCCCGAGAGATTGGCAGCGCGCACCAGCGGCACTGCGGCGACTATAGCCAACAGTGCTACAACTAGCCGACTTATAATGTACCTCATACGACTAACCAATTAAAAAGTGAATACGGGATTAAACAAAGATCCCCGAGGCAAGAGATGCCCCGGGGATCGAAAACTTACAGCTTCACAAAGCGAACTACGCGCGACAGGCGGCCTCGTTCGATTCGGAGCAGGTAGACACCCGCAGGTAGGGAGCGGACATCCAGCTGGGCATTACCCTCGGCGGTGAATCGGGAGTAAACCTGCCCAACAGTCGAAATGATAGCTACCCGATCCCCTAGCTCTAGACCGTCCACATAGAGGTGATCCGCAACCGGGTTTGGACGAACTGTCAGGCTGAGCTGCGACTCCACTTCAGTATTCGGATCGTTCGGCTTGGGCTCAGGAGCCGGCGGATTGGGATCCTTCACGAAGGTTGCCACGAGCGAGAGATTGGCTGGCAGAGTCAGTTGGGCCCTCCGCATCGGGGTAGGCACCTTCTCACCGGTATCCTCACGCACAAGCCCCTTGAAAGTGTATCCCTCTTTGGCCACGAACTGCATGTCAACCACGTCGCCCACGTCGAAGTGAGACTGGGGTGTCACGGCGCGTCCTTGGCAGGTCACGTTCATAGTGCCGCCCTCCTCGGGCTCTACGCGCCAGGTGAGCTTAGCCGGCTGGAAGTCCACTATGCTACGTGAAACGATAACCGCAGTGTGCTTCACGTCAGAAGTGGCCTCCTCGGCAGGACGCATCAGATCGGTGCTCCCATCCGAGAGCCAGTAGAGGAACTTGTAGCCCTCCATAGGCTCAACGGTGACGGGCTCGGTCATCTTTCCACCCTCTATCCACTGCTCGGTCACGTAGTCATCACCCTTCCGGAAACGGGCAGCTCCCACAATGGTGGACTCGTAGGTCACGTGCATAGAGGCGCTGCTCATGAAATGGGCCACCAGGTCGGCGCTCTTCTGCACTGGCGTAGCGGGCCGACGGGGCGTTGTGGCACCATCGCTCCAACGGGCGAACTTGAAGCCCTCGTAGGGCACAGCATCCACGGGCTGCCCCGATGTGCCATAGGGCAACTCCTCGGTGGCTATGGGCGAGCCATTCTGCAAGACGCGGCCAGCTGTGGGCGGATCCGCCTTGTAGGTCAGGGTCACCTTAGGCTCACCCGTCACGAAAATGCTCACATTGTCCACCAGGGCCCAGTAGCTCCACTTGCTGGCGTAGCGAATGCGGAACTGAACGTAAGGCTTGCCAACAAGCTCACTCTTATCGAGCAGTCGGTTGAGATTCCAACGGTAGGTCATCGAGGTGATTTTGCCACCGAGGACTTTCCAACCGTCGCCGCAGTCGTACTCCAGGAAGAGGTTTGCACGCTCTTCCGTGTGGTCGCGGAACACGAGGTCGAATGCCACCGTAAGGCCACGCTTGGCAGCCGCCTCAGGCACCGTGAAACGCGGGGTGTACAGCGTCGATTCAAAGTCGGCCTTCGTCTCCCTATCGGAGTCAACCACCATGAAGTAGCCATCGAGGTGATCGCCGAGGGTACGTGGGCTCTTGGAGATAAGCCATGGCTGCGCATAGCGACCGTTCATAGCAGTGGCCCACTCCTCGGGGAGTTTCGCCCCCTCGAAGTCGCACACGTACGGTATGGTGAGCATGCGACGGAAGAGGGCTGTGACATCCTTCGATGCCGTCACCTTCGTTTCCGTACGCTCACGCTCAGTAATCCCATCGCTCCAAGCCACGAAGTAGAAGCCATCGGCAGGCTTCGCCACAACCTTCGAGCCATCGCCCTCAAACGCTACCTCCTGCTGAGCCTCGCCCTCAATGGAGCCATTGGCCCCGGCACTGTAGCGCAACGTGTAGTGCTTGCGAGCAAATTTGGCCGTGAACGACTTGTCTGCCTTCTCGGCCACGTCAGAGCGAGGATTGTCGGTTTTGCCATCATCCCACCCCTGGAAATCGAAGCCTACCTTGGCCTGAGCGAAGACAGGGAGCCCCGTCTGGCCTTCAGCTAGCAGCTGAGACTGCTTCCCGAAAAGGGTACCGCCATCGCCGTCCACCTTATAGGTGAGCGTCACCGTGGTAGCCACGAGATCAATCTCTACGCGCTCGTCGGCCTGCTTAATGTCCACAGAGCCCTTCTGGGTGCTGTACCCGGCTTTTGAAGCGGCGTAAGAGGATGTGGCATTCTCCTTCACAGGCATTGTAACCATGCCATCAGCACCCGTCATATAGGCCCGGCCATTTACCATCACCTCGGCATTCTCCAACGGACTCGCATTGGCACGCACCAGGATAGTGAGCTGGTACATGTCGCCCTGGGTAACGGTGAACTCACCACCCACAGGTGTTACGGTGTAGTTACCCACCTGGTACGGAGCATGCTTTGCTGCTATCGTGTACATCCCCTTTGCCAGCGGGCCACGAGCCGGATCGACAACCTGGCCGTTCTGCTTAATCTCAAAATCGCCATGGCGATACGGATGGGGCATAAGGGCACGGTGGTTGGGCTCTACGAGACCCTCATACTCAAACGTCCAGGGGATATTGTGCCCATAGGGTACCTCCTTAACGGTGGGCTTCACCTTCACTGGCTTAGGCTTAACCTCAATGCTCTTGGTCAGCGTAGCAGACGCAGCATAGCCCTTTGCCGCAGGCTGCACGGCCGTGATGGTCGCAGTACCAACGCCACCGATGTAGAGACGCTCGGCATTCACAGAGACCACATTCGGTGCTGTGGAGCTGCTCACGACAGGATTCTTCGCCTTGGAGGCAGATACAAACTCCAGGGCTACAGACTCGGCACCGTACTCGTAGCTCGCCGCAGGTTCTGTCCAAGTGAGGGACTGCGACTGCTCTAGGCGCAACGTGTAGGTGTGCTTAGAACGCTTGTTAGCCGCCGTCACCACAAGCAGACGGATGTCCGAGAGGTCTATCTCGCTGTTATCCTCAATGGCCTTGGGCCCACCCTGCGAGAGCACCGCAAGGGTGGCACCCGCAGACCTGGTAAACGTTACCTTAGCCTTCGTCGCATCAGCCAACGTGCCATGCGTGGCGGCATTGAGCGAGAAGAGAACGCCATCCGTGGTAATTGTGGCTGCGACATCCGCCTTGAGACCTGGGTTATCATCCTTCTTCAGGGTAGCCCCCGTGAGCTCGCAGGCAGCCGAAGCCTCATTCATCGCCGTGAACTTGACCTCCTGCTCGAGCTTGACACCAAAGATCTCGAGCTCGGCCTTAATCACCACCGTCTTGTTGGCACTGAAGTCAAATTCGGTATCCTTTGTGACCTCTTTCCCCTCATAGAACAACTTCGTATGGGGCCAAGTGGTGAAGAACTCCGCATCCTTTATCTTGGAGAGGTCAGTCCCCTCGGGGAATACCACCTTGATAGAGCCGTCAGCCTGCTTGGAGTCATGCACCTGCAATTTGAACATGCTACCTACAAGGAGCGACTGCCGCGGATCACGCCATACGCACTTGTCAGAGGCCGGAATACGTTCGGGACGCGTGAGTAGAAGACCCAGGTGCTCCTGATTCTTGAACTTGTGCGGCTGCGCAGCGGCACTGCCAGGGCCGTCATTGAATGGGAATTCATCGATCAGCCCTTCGGGCGGATTATTTTTCCAATCCTTCCGCACGTGCTTGAACATGTTGGCGGAGATTTCCTGCGGCTTCAGCGCACGAGACCACATACGGAACTCGTCAATCATGCCGTGGAAACGCGTCATCAGGTGTATAGCACCCTTCAGGGAGGGGGCATCCCGCCCTTCAGAGGCCGTAGCAACCTTCTGACCATCCAGGTACATGGTGATCTCGCAGTTGCTTGTGCCCTGGAATTGCCCTACCTCGATCTTCTCTACCACGACGGCCAGATGGTGCCAACGCCCTGGCTTCACAAGGTCGGCACTAGGATTCTGGGTGTACACTACCGCACCATTACCGATCAGGGCTATCAGGCCATTATCCTTAACCTGCTTGGCAGCCATATTATAGGTGGTGGCAATGCGGAGTCCCTGCATGGAGATGAGCTCACCGTACTGACGCACTGTGGGATTAAACCAGAGCTCCATGGTGAAGGCACCTTTACTACCCCTTGGGATACTCTTCCACAGCTCAAGTGCAGAGGCCTCAATCTCCACCGCATCGTAAAGCGTCTTCTTCCCATCGGGAGATGCCTCCGGGGTAGAGCTGAGCACCCACTCGCCAGCAGATGTCGGATTGTCAAGGATCTTGAAGAGCGTGGTCGCCATCTCATTGTTATCAGGCTTGCCCAGGCCATCGAGCTCCTTGATCACCACCTTGATGGTATGAGGCCCCAACTCAGAGAGATCGGCTTTGCCACCCGTCAACATGATGTTCTTGTAGCCACTCCAAGCATTCAGCTGGTCATTCACCGTTACGGTTTCAGTCCACTCGTTCTTACCATCCACGGTGCATGTAGCCTGGAATTTACCCGACCACTTGATGTGTGAAACATTGGTCACCGTGATCCACACAGACTCTTTATCCGTGAACGACTTGCTAACCTTCGAGCCACCCTTGGCAGGATCCGATACGCCCACGTAGGTCAGGGAGAGATCGCCTGCCAACGGATTCTTACCCGGCTTGATCACCAGGATGTAATCGCGCATGTAGGCATTCTCCGTAAGCTCCTTAGCGCACACCGTGGCTACATCAGCTGACCTCGTGCTATAGAGCGCACGCAGACGATAATTGCCCGGCTCGTGGCCCGTGGCATCCACCGTGAAGGGGAGCTTGCCGGGAGTCTTAGTGATGTCGACTCTCGCATCAAGTATCTGCTCGCTCTCCGCATCGAAGGTGCCGTCATTATTCCAGTCGACCCAAATCTTCGTGTGGGCAAACTTCTCGTGCTCTACATCGCTGAGCTCCACAGAGGACACGCCATCGCCCTGGAAGATCTGGATGGGCTTGTCCATGAAGTTGATAGTACGATCGACACCCGCCTTCCACTGCGGGATGCAATAGCGGTCGTACACCATCCACGTGAAGAACTTGTTGTCGGCCATTGTGCCATCCTGCGCAATAAGATCGATTCGCAGCTTCTTCGCCGTACGCATGGGGACTCCCTTAATCTTCTGCAGAATGGTGAACGTGTCTACCCCAAGCGGAATATTCTGGAGGATCTGCTGTGCCGGGAGGCGGAACCCATCAGCTACGCGAATCAGGGCCCTGGGCACCAACTTCTTGGTGTTATTGCGGATAGAGACCTTCACGGGCACATCAGCCGTGGGGGTATCGCCCGTGTGCTGAATCGTTGCGCCGAGCAGAGACAGAGGATTGCTCGCGGGCACAAGATCCACCTCGGCCACCCAACCCTCAGCACCTTCCTCTCGGTCATCCGACTGGAAGAAGAAGCGCAGCGAGCCATCCTCCGAGCCCGACACGTACGTCTGCCCATCGATAGTAGCCGTCAAATCATCGTCCAGCTGGTCGACAGGCAGCTCATCATCCGTCTTCTCCCAGGCATTCAGGTTGGTGTACACGTCGAGAATCCCGAGCTCCTTCTTCGTGTTGAACTTACGGAACACCGCACGAACCTTCATGGACGGATCCTCGGGCTCAAAGGTGATAGTCGACTTTTGATCCTTGCCATAGTCGCCCAGCAACCCGCTATTGTCAGTGAAGATCCGCTTACGCTTCCCAATCGTGTAGCGAAGGTTAGGATCCTGCGCATTCTGCCGAGGATCGAGCTCACGTGGCAGGTAGAAGGAGGTCGGCATGGGGATTACGTCGCCGTAATTTCGCACTGTAGCCTCAGCGTGATTATCCTGCGGGTAGACATCGCCAGGGCATACCACATCGAAAGCCACGTGGCGCACAGCCCCCTCGGGCTTGCTCACGCTAAGGTCGAGCGGGAACATCATGCTTATCTCATCGTAGGGCAGCAGCTTCTCAATACGCTTGCTAGCCTTCCAAGCCCCATCGACGTAAGCATTCACCTCCAGGTTCTTCTCCTCACGGATGCTACCATTCACGAAAGTCAGCTTGAAATCGCTCACCCCAAGGTTGGCACCATCTACTGGAGTCCTGGTGATAGCAAAACCCACGTCGGGCTTATCCTGCGGACGCTCGATATAAATGCCGGTGAGCAACAGTCGATCCGCCGTATTACGCGTCAGCTCCCACCCCTCATGCTGGAGACGAAGGGAGTGTACGCCTCCGTTGGACTCCAGCTCGTACACGAGCTCAAAGTCGGAGTCCTTACCATGGTGCACCTCGATACCACGCACATCCTTCAGCGGCTTGTCATCCCACAGCACCCGGAATGAGCTCGTCTTAGGCTTATGGGCATGGGCACTCGTCACAGCACCACGCAGGCGCAGCACCAGCTTCTCGCCTTTGAGTGCATCCATATCCAGCTGGCAGACGCGCAGCTCGAAGAGGTATGCCTTATTCTTCTCATGGAAAAAGCCCACCAGCGTGTCGTACGGCTGATCGGGGTTCTGACGAACGATATCAGCCTGTATCAGGTTAGAGCCTTGCGGTAGCCCACGATCGGTGTAGGGGTTCATATCGAATGTCCGCTGAACACCACGCACCGACTCCATGTAAGGCGAGGGCCAGATGCGGAAGTTCTCCGCAAACGGAATCATCGCCGGAGTGAGCTTAAGCTTCTCAAAGGCACGCACCTGTACCGCCTTCGAGCGTCGGCCCAGCTCTCCATTCTCCAGCTTAGCCGCCAGAGCGAGCAAAGCTGTCTCACGACCGGCCAATTTAGGCTTCAGCAGATCGGCCACCTCCTTGGAGGTCGCATCCTTCTCTATGTCGCTCAGCTTCTCCCAGCTCTCAGTGCTCACATCGCCCAACAGGAGCGCATATCCATTCGTGGCCTCCCCGGTGGGTGCTGCCTTCCACGTCAGCTTCCACTGGTTTCCGCTGCACAGATCCGTCCCACGATCGAGTGTCAGGTCGTACGGCACCGGCGCCACTGTGAATGGCTGGCTCAGAGCCATACCCCCCTGCTGATCTCGCAGCCGGAGCACGGCCTGATGCGTCGTCTTCGCATCCTTGGGAATCGTGTAATTCACGATGGCGTACGATTCGGGGAGCCTGAGCTCGCCGGTAAATGTCTTCCCACCGTCATACGAAATATCAATAGTGCTGGGCACCTTATCAGTCGAGCTTCCTGCGTAATCCTCAATGTGGGCCAGCAGCGTCTCGCCCGGTGCATACTGAGCACCTCCGGCGGGAGTGGTGAACCGTACGCGATCCGGAACCTCAAACCACCATACCAGCACGCACTCCTGCGGGCCTTGAGGAACCTGCGTACCTGTGATGTTAACCTTCAGCTCGCTGACACCCTTCAACTCGTCAGTGGAGAACGTGACTTGCTCAATATTGTTCCGGTCATCAACCTTACGCGTAGCCGGCTCCTCCACCTTACCCTTAGTATGGTCACACACCCACGGCTTAAGGCCATTGACAGTGAGGTCCAAATCGTTTACCAGAGCCTTATCGCCCCAGTTGTACACCTTGGCGACCGTGGCATCATTCCACACCAGCATGACACGTGCACGCTGCGCTCCAGCGGGCACTGGGATCTTACGCTCAACCGTCTTGCCATTCTCCACCTTAATGCCCTGCTCAAACCACTTACGCTCAATGGTGAGCACCATCTTCTCAGCATTCAGAATGCCGTACCCATGCTTAAAGTCTGGCCCTGCGGGCGCCACGTCAGTAGCCGTGTTGCAAGCTAGAGCCCGCAGAAGGTCGGCACGAATGTCTTGGCCCTGGTGCAGCTGCTTGTAGCGTTGGCTCACCAGCACCAGGTGCCCTGTGGCAGTGGGACACGCCATGGAGGTACCCGACATGCTACGCGAACCACCGAATGGTTGCGCACTCGATACCTCGTAGCCCTTGGTCACCACATGTGGAGCCAATCGTCCATCGTCCATTGGGCCCCAAGAGCTGAAGTTCGTCATACGACCGATCAGGTCGACAGCCCCTACCAGCAGCGAGTTCTTCGTACGGTTAGAGACCGTGCCATAGCCCCGCTTTCCGTAGTGTTTCTCCACGGAGTCCTTACACCCCTGCTGCTCGTTACCACAAGCGTATACCGGCAGCAGCGTCGGATTCTTATTTACAAGCTGATCCATCAGGAGATCCCTCGACAGCTTGTTGTAGGCAAACCCGTAGTAGGTGATACACATCAGGTTCAGCGGGAGGCCATAGGAGTTCTGCGTCAGGGTGATGCCATCCTTCTTGTGGCTCATATCCATCTCCACAGCCTCCAAACGATCCCCAGGTGCTCCCTGAGAGAAGTTCCACGTCCAAGCCTGGGCCTTCGGTGCAATCCCCTCGATCAGCGGGTCTGTCATGCCGCTCCCCAGCACTGTACCGGCCACGTGCGTGCCGTGCTGAGCCCCACCACCAGCGAAGAGCTGGTACTCCTCATGATGGACACGTTTCCCAAAGTCGGGGGAGTAGACCACATTCCCGTCCCAGATTCCCACGCGCATACCCTCGCCGTGGAGATTACGCCCCATGAACTTGTCCGAGAGCGCCAGCACATCGCCACGGCTCAGGCTACGCCCTGTTCTATTCTTCAGCACAGCTGGCGCAGCCACAGGCGACATATACACAACCCAAGGTAGGGAGGCCACACGCTGTAGACTCGTCTGCGACACCACGCACTGGGCAAGATGGAAATCGGGATGTATGGTCACATCGGTAGCCCCAGCACTACGCAGCGCAGCCTGCACCACAGCCTGGTCTGCATTCGGCGCGTAGGTGATGTCCAGGCGCACGCTCGCTCGTCCCGTCTTGCTCCAATCGGGAACAAGGGCCGAATCTAGCAGCTCCGACATCTTCCACTCGGGCTCCACGGGCAACACGCTCCGTAGTACGCTACCACGGAACGCCTGCTGCACATCGACCCCGTCACGAATGCGAGCCCAGTAGGCCCGATTACCCAAATAATCGCCCAGCCTAAGGCCTTTATCCTCTAAGGCTTTCTGGGTGCTGGCCGATGGGATCTCCGTCAGCTGCACTAGTACATTGCGTTCGCCACCCACGCTAGCCCCCAGGTTGGGTAGCGTCACGCCGCGAACCCGTCCCTGCACATTGGCGGGCAAATCGACCTTGTGGCGACCGATACGAATCTGCTCCTGAGCCTGTAGTCCTAGCCACGCGCTGGCCAAGACAACCAGGAGCAATAGTCTACTTACAACTCTCCTCATACTCTGCATTCTAAGTTCCTCAACGCCCCAACAGGCGCACAGGCAGGAAGGCCACTGAGTTAAGCCTACTCTGCGCTGCACACTGCCGAAGCACCGATATAATGGATGCCTATTTTGATCGAACGCGAAGGTAATGTTTGACCTCAAACATAGGACGAGTCTACACTAGGGGCTCTTACCTGCTCAAATTCGCCCTAATCCCCTTCTTTCGTGAACATGTTGCACGACGTAGACACCGTATGAATAGGCCCAAACCATGCATGGTAGCAGGGTTTACACTACGTGGATAGACCGGCTCCTCAAGGAAACCCCATCTCCAAGACGACCGGTGCGCTTATGAAGATAATGAGGGCCCGAGGCTCATTTTACCTAACAATCGTTATCCCCTCTGCGTTCAACACTGAGCCCTATCGAAATCGTAGCAGGCATGCCAGCTGCATACGTCGTACGCCATCAGGACAAGCGGCCTGTTTAATGCACCGCAAGCAGGCACGCCCTACGCAGTCATTCCAGGCAATGCATGGTGAACTGGACGGCACAGCCGTAGGAGACTACCCTCGCCCATTGCCCCAGTGGGTATAACAAGTCGAGGGCTGGTGGCTAAATGCCACCAGCCCTCGACTCACTGCAATGCACGACGTGCTACATCTTAAACACGGCGATGGCGCGAGCCAACTTCTCCGATAGATGCTGCAACTCATTGGCGCTATGCGACATCTCCTCGGCAATGGAGGCATTGGACTGCGTAGCCTGATTCAGCTGCTGGATGGCCGTGTTAACCTGATTGGCCCCTACGGTCTGCTCACGGCTGGCCGAAGTTATCTCATTCACGAGTGTCGTCGTCCGCATAATTTCCGGTAGAGCCGTAGACAGCTTTTTACCGGCCTCCGTGGCCAGTGAAACGCCACGCTGCGTGAGCTCCCCGATTTCACGCGCAGCCACTGCACTCCGCTCAGCCAGTTTACGCACCTCAGCGGCCACCACGGCGAAGCCCTTACCATGCTCACCGGCCCGTGCCGCCTCCACAGCCGCATTCAACGCAAGGATATTGGTCTGCGAGGCAATCTCACTAATCACCCCCACCTTGCTAGCTGTCAGCTGCATATCATTAGCCGCCAAACCTGCCGCATGCGCCACCTCATCCATGCTCTGTGCGCTCCGTTCTGCAATACGTTGAGTCTCGGCTGCATTCTCGCTATTCTGCTGAATGTTCGCCGTAATCTCTTCCATCGTGCTGCCCACCTCCTCCGCATTAGCCGCCTGCTCCGTAGAGCTCTCAGACAGCCTCGAGGCCGCCGCATTCACCCTATCGCTAGCCTGCTGCACACGGTTGGTACCGTCGCTGAGACCCCGCACCGTCTTGCGCAGCATATCCACCATCGCATGCAATGCGCCAGAGAGCTGCCCCAGCTCATCCCGACTTTCGTACCGCTCAACCTCTATGGTGAGATCCCCATTGGCTATGGATTGCGCCATGCGCACGCCTTGGTCCAGGTTACGCACAATGAGACGTGAGACAATCACCATCAGCAGCGTACCAACGAAAACACCCACCAGCACAAGCAATCCGATCAGAAGATTCGCCCGACCTCCCATGGACAGCGTGGCCTCACTCAGCATCGAATCCAGCATTCCAGCCGACTTGATGATGGAATCCACGTGCTCGGTGCACGTGGCGAGCTCCTTCGTCATCTCCTCGCTAGTCGTCTCTATCACCTGCCAGCAAGCGCGGTAGGTCGTCAACGAGGTGAGGATGGTACCGTAGCTATGCTCTATCTCCGGGGTAGGTGCTGCCGTGCGGGCCTGCTCCACTAGCGTACTCAAATGCGCCAACGTCTCGTCTAGACCGCGAATGTGCCGCACGTCACGATTGGCTCGGTACTGCCACGCCATGCATCGGGCCTGGTTGAACAGCGACTCCATGCGGTAGAACCGTCCCCCTTCGCCTCCCTCTGCCCGTTGAATCGTCTGAAGCATGGTGGCAATCCGCTCCGCCTCTTGGGAAGCCGTAGCATCATTGGGCATAACCTCATGCTCATACTGATCCACGAATACCGCCCACGTCCTGTTATATCCCTCTAGCGCCTGCTGAATCTGATCCACCTGCACCATGGCCGATGTACCCGCCAGCAATGTCCGCAGCTCGACCAACAACGATTCGGCCTTGGCAGCATGCCGCTTGCAATCATCCGCCGCATTGTCGCTGGTGCCGTGAATGTAGTGCAGCCCGCTGCGCCCCATAGCCAGAACAGACTCATGGAGATCGTCCGCCAGATCCGACTCCTTCGCGTAGCGTAAAAGGACGAGAATACTGAAGAAGCCCACGACCCCCGCAGCGACGTAGAATAGGGAGGCCGACGTGAATACGAGAGACAGCTTATGGCGCACCCTGAGTGACTTGATGAGTTTCATTATTTCCAGATCTAATTGGACGGGTTGTAACAAATCTGTTCGCTACACAGACGAATTCGACCGGCACATTGGTTACGAAGATTTGAAAACCAGTGTTCCATACTCCCCTCTAGACCCATTTTCATTATTACGCATCGAACTCGATCCGAAAATACACGCTGACGCAAATGCTCGAAACGCATGTCTCAACAAGGCGAGCCGCGGATTACATTTTCCGGAAATTACAGATTCGGTAATACGGGACAGAAAAATGTGCAAAATCGATTAAAATTCACAGCGCATCAATGTCGCCACGCCCGATGCGACAGCTCGCATTGTGGAATAGGTGCTACCTTGCATCACCCATGGCACCCCGTGCAAGACGGTCGTTACACCACCATCCATGGTGAGCCATGCCAAAGGGCGAAGTCGCTGCCCATGTAGTCGTCCACCGAGGCCTCAGACGGCTTGTGCTCAACCCGTGGGCCGCGCCACAGAAACCACACACAGCCAACAGACAATGCGAGTAGTAGCGCAACGAGTAACCTCAGCCTCCGTCACCGTGGACGGGCAAACGGTAGGCCGCATAGAGGCCGGACTCTTACTCCTGGTAGCCTTTGCACCCGATGACACCGTCGATGACAGCGCATGGATGGCCTCAAAGCTCGTGCGTCTACGCATCTTCGATGATGCGCAGGGGGTGATGAATTGCAGCGTGCTCGACACAGGGGGGAGCATCCTAGCCGTGAGCCAATTCACGCTCTACGGCGATGTCCGCAAGGGCACACGCCCCTCCTACGTGGGCAGTGCTCCTGCCGAGGTGGCCGAACCGCTCTACCTCACCTTCCTCCAGCAGCTAGAGAGCCTCATCCCTGGCCGCGTGGCGCATGGCACATTCGGTGCACACATGCAAGTGCAGCTAGAGAATGACGGCCCCGTAACGATCATCGTGGATCGGTAGAGGCCCCATCACCGCCTGCATTAACCCCACGCGTACTCCCCCTGAGGGCAGTGGCAGGGCAAGGGCTTTGCTCCCCCGTGGGGTATGGAGGCTCGGGGTAAATCCCATCCCCAGCAGGGGTTACCATCGTACGTGGTTGCACAGGAGTAAAAGTGCTATCGAGCAGGCTCCGGCTGCGATCCATACCCCCGTAGCGCACCCGCACCAAATCGAGCAGCGTGTGGAACGTGCACGTCGTCTGGATGGGCAATCCCTTGTGGCTAGCTAGTATGGAATCCTGGCGGGGGAAGGCAGCCCGGTACTCAGGCGAGAGCCACACCAGGAAAGGCACGTGAGCCGTGTAATGGCTCGGCCTCGCATTGCAGTGCAAGATCTCCTGGTTGGCATCGTCGTACAGATTCTCCCCATGGTCGGCCACGTAGAGGAGAAATGCTGGCCGGTGCGTACGCTCCAGAATGCCGATGAGCGAATCGAGCATCATGTCCGTGTATGCGATGGTATTATCGAACGAATTCACAAACACCTCACGCCGAGACGGATCTGGCAGCTGATTGAACCCTTCTACGCTCCGCGACAGCTCGGGCTTAAACTGGGCAAACGATTCGGGGTACCGCTCGGTATACTGAAAGTGTCCTCCATAGGGGTGGAGCACAAGGAATCCCGGGCCCTGCACCGTATCGACAAACTGCTTGGCGTGCGGCAATAGCACCCCGTCATAGGGTGTACGCTTGGGGAATCGAGCGTCGATTTGCAGCGTGCTCGTGCAGGCTCTCATGGCGAGCGAGCTCCACAGCTCGTAGGTCTGCAACGTCACCCACTGTTGCACCAGCCCCGCACGGTTGAGCACCTCGGTGAGGAACGGCTCCTGCATCCACCGCGCCTCATCGGCTGGCGTGCTCGTTGACACCAGCATCGGGGCCGCAACCACCGTGCAGTTCGACGGGCTATAGGCATCCGGGAAGAAATACACATCCCCCCGCTTCGATAGGCGTGGATTCGTGGGCCTCTCGTAGCCCGCTAGCTGCCAGTTGCACGCACGGGATGTCTCACCAATGACAAGCACCCCCAGCACCGGAACCGTATCAAGATGCTCCACACCCTCAATGGGCATACTTGCGCGCTGCGCTAGAATCTGCTGCGTGCTAGCCTGCTGCGACTGAAAGCGCATGGTATACAGGGCAGTCTTCAGCGTGGGAACCCCGCCCACAACTATGCGCAGCACCTCCTTGTACTGACGAATACCGCCCTCCAGCTTCCCCTCACCAGGCGCAAAACGGATGGCCACAAGGGGAGCGCACACGCCGCAAGCCCCGAGAATGAGGAGCCAGCGGATGCGCCGACGAAACAGGTAAAACCGAGCCGGAAAGCAACGGAACGAGAGCACGAAATAGGCAACGAGGGCCAGCACGTAGAGCAGGGCTGGGAGCCAGTACACCTGAATCTGCCCTGCGGCAGCCCCCCACCCCGTGGTGCGCATAGAGCTGTACAACGTGTACGTAAGCGGCTCGCCGATGGAGAGCCAGCTCGCAAGCTCAAACAGGCACAGCAACCACGTGACCCCACCCAGCACCATCCACCAGCGCACGGGCAAAACGACGGCCGGCACCATCAGCAGCACAAGCCCCACCACGCACTGGGTGGCCACAATGCCCCACGGCACGGCCTGATGCGCCATGGAATTAATCAGCAGGAACGTGGGGACGAGATTAATCGCAATCAGCACCACCAGGAGCAACCACTGCCCCCACGTGGCGTGCTGCTGCGCACTCCGATTTCTACTCATGTGTGCAACCTCAACGCTGTGTGGGTAAAACGCTAGGAACCCGAGCCCTCGTCATTGTCAATCTGGCAACCGTAATACCCGCTGACAACCAGGGACAAGCTGTCGCGCAGCCGCTGCTCATTCTTCGGGTACCCCGGCTCGGGATGAAGACTCCCATCGGGATTGAGCATCATGCGTGGACGCATGGGGGCAAACGTGCTGTCAATCAGGCTACGACCTGGATCCATGCCCCTGTATCGCACCCCGGCCAGGTCGAGCACCGTGTGGTAGGTGCACGTCGTCTGGATGGGCAAATACCGATGGCTATTCAAGATGGAATCCTGGCGAGGGAAAGCGGCTCGATACTCGGGCGAGAGCCACACCAGGTAAGGTACATGCGCCTCGTAGTGCGTGGGTTTCGCGCTGGCGTGCAACAGACCCACGTCGGACGCATCGAACAGATTCTCCCCGTGATCGGCCACGTAGAGCATGAAGGCCGGTCGCCCCAGACCCGCAAGATACGACACGATCGAGTCAAGCACCATATCGGTATAAACGATGGTGTTATCGAACGAATTGACCAGCAGATCACGGTGCTCCGGGTTGAGCTGCATGTACTCAGAGGCCGAACGCCCCAGCTCGGGGGTAAAGGTGCTGTAGGACGGCGTGTAACGGTCGATATAGTTGAAATGCCCACCGTAGGTGTGCACCACGAGCATCGTGTTCCCCTTCGATGATGTCAGGAAGTTGCGCACAAATGGCAACAACTTCTCATCCAGCGGCACGGGGTTCGGGAAGCTGTAGTCTAGCACGTGCGTGTAGTCGCATGGTGCCATGGAGAGCACGGCCCATGGATTCTGCGTGCTCTGCAAGGTGATCCACCCCGTGCGGAAACCTGCCTGGCTGAAGACCTCCGTCAAGAAGGGTTGCCGCATCCACGCATCCTTATCCTGCGGCGTGGCCGGTGACACCAGCATCGGGGCCGACAGTATGGTGTAATTGGCACCGCTGTAGGCATCGGAGAAAAAGTAGAGCCCCTCGCGCTGAGACAGGCGTGGATTCGTGGCACGCTCGTAGCCCGCCAGCTGCCAGTTGCACGCGCGGGACGTCTCGCCAATCACCAGTACCCCCACCACTGGGACAGTGTCACTGGTGCGAATCAGCCCTTCCACCTGGGGCATCCCCCGCTGCGCCAGCACCCGCTTTGTGCTAGCCTGCGCCTTCTGGTAGGCCACGGTGTGCCGCAGCACATCGAATGGGTAGGTTCCGTTAATGAGCCCCTTGAGGGCGGAATGGTACTGGCGTTCGATGAAGAACTTCCAATCGCACTTCTCCTCCGAACCACGGGCAATGAGCAGCGGCAGGCAAGCCATCACCACGAGCAGCACGGGCAATGCGGCTACACGGAATCGCACCGACAAGCGCACCCCCCGGGGGGCAAAGCGGAACAGGAGCACGAAGTAGAGCAGCAGGGCCACCACATAGCCCACGGTGGGCACTAGGTAGGCCCTGAGCTGTCCCAGCGACTCCCCTAGCGTGGTGGCACGGATAGAGCTGTAGATGGCGTAGTTCAGCGGCTCGCCGATAGAGAACCAGCTCGTGAGCTCGATGGGCAAAAGCAGCAGCAGCAACCCCTCAAGGAAGAGCCAGCCCCGCAACGGGAGCACCAGCAACGGCACCAACAGGAGCACGAGCACCATGCCCAGCTGCGCCACCGCGTAGCCCAACCCCAGCGCTGCCAGATGCCGCACTAGAAGCATGTTGGGCAACAGGACGAACAGCAACATCAGGCACGTCACCACAAGGCCGACAGGCGACATCCCCCGCCGATGGTGTCTTCGCCTCACCCGTTTGGCCGATGCGTTCCGGCACTGATTACGATTTCCCAGGCCTGTGCACCCCATGCTCTACCAATTTGCTAGCTAATAGAATTCAAATACCCCGAGCAGCCCAGCTCTCATGCACGTTTCGCCCATAGGGACGCACATCACGCCGCAGGCATGCGGACGCTCTGAAGGCTGGCTCCCGGCACTATACAAACAATAAGTCTCGGCAAATATTATAGTTCTCAGCATTTACCTCGCAAGCCCTATAGCCCGAGCTGATTGCGCAGAGCGGCAATCTTTGCCTCTGCATCTGATAATTTTTTACGCTCAGACTCTATTACGGTTTCGGGCGCGCTGGCCAAAAAACGCTCATTCTGCAATTTCTTGAGCACAATAGCCTTGAAGCCCTCCATGTACTCCAAGTCCTTCTGAATGCGTCGCCGCTCCTCATCCGCATCCACCATGCCGGTAAGAGGCACGAAATACTCACAGTTGCCCACAAGGAATGTGGTAGCATCAGCCCCTGGCGCATCGCACAGCTCCACCGCATCAATGTGTGCCAGATGGCACACGAGCTCAGTGCCCTCGGGTGACAGCTGCATCTTACCACGATAGAGCAAGCGCAGCGGCTCGCGCATACCGATACCCTTCGACTGCCTGATGGCCCGCACATTGGACACCACAGACTTCAGCTCCTCATACTCTGCCAAGAGCTCGGCAGACGGCTCGCCCCCTTTGGGCCAAGCCTCAACCATCAGGCTCTTACCCGCGCGCTCATCCCCACCCAAGTGGTGCCACAGCTCCTCGGTGATGAACGGCATGAATGGGTGCAAGGTCGCCAGCAAGGCCTCAAACAGCGTCTGCACCCTGCTGTAGATCTGGCCCGACATCGCCTCGCCGCGGGCAGGCTTCACCATCTCCAGGGCCCAGGCCGAGAAGTCGTCCCAGAACAGCCGGTAAAGCTCCATCAGGGCCTCCGAAATCCGGTACTGCTCAAACATGCGATCCACCTCGGCCAGCACCTTCATCATGCGAGCCTCGAAGAGATCCAATGCCCTCACGTGTCGTGCCTCGGGCTTGCGCTGCTCGTCCACCGTCCACCCCTTCACCAGGCGGAGAGCATTCCAGATCTTGTTGCAGAAATTGCGCCCCTGCTCCAGGAGCGTCTCATCAAACAGCAAATCGTTCCCCGCGCTGGAGCACAGCAACATGCCCATGCGCACCCCGTCGGCCCCGTACTTCTCCATCAGGGAGATAGGATCAGGGCTATTGCCGAGCGACTTGCTCATCTTCCTACGCTGCTGATCGCGCACGATGCCCGTGAGGTAGACATGGCGGAATGGCGGCGTGTGGCGATACTCGCAACCGGCCATCACCATGCGTGCCACCCAGAAGAAGATGATCTCCGGTGCCGTGACGAGTGCGCTGGTAGGATAGTAGTAGTTGATCTCGGGGTTATCCGGATGGCGGATGCCGTCGAAGACCGAGATGGGCCAGAGCCACGAGCTAAACCACGTGTCGAGAACGTCCTCATCCTGGCGCAATGCGCTGAGGGGCAATGCATCGTCCCCCATCAGCTTACGGGCCTGGGCGAGTGCCTCGTCTTCCGTCTCAGCCACCACCACCCGCCCGTCGGGCAGATACCAGGCGGGGATGCGATGCCCCCACCAGAGCTGACGCGAGATACACCAGTCGTGCACCCCCTCCATCCAGTGGCGATAGGTGCCCACGAAGCGTTGGGGGATCAGCTCCACCTGCCCCTGCAACACCGCATCGAGAGCCGGCTTTGCCATCTCATCCATCTTGAGGAACCACTGCGTGGAGAGCTTGGGCTCTATCACGGCATCGGTGCGCTCGCTGTGGCCAATGCTGTGGGTGTACTCCTCTACGTGGTCGAGCAAACCGGCCTGCTCGAGATCGGCCACAATGCGCCGTCGCACCTCGAAACGATCGAGCCCTACGTACATCCCAGCCGCCTCGGAGAGCGTGCCGTCATCATTGAAGACATCTATCGTAGGCAGGCTGAACCGCTCGCCTATCTTGAAGTCATTGATATCGTGGGCTGGCGTAATCTTGAGGGCACCCGTGCCGAACTCGAGATCTACGTAGTCGTCCTGAATGATCGGCACCTCACGTCCCACCAGGGGCACCACCACCCGCTGCCCCTTGAGGTGCGCGTAGCGCATGTCGTTCGGATTGACGCAGACGGCCGTGTCGCCCATGATGGTCTCAGGGCGCGTGGTGGCCACCAGCAGGTACTCGGAGCTCCCCACCAGCTTATAGCGCAGGTAGTAGAGATGGCCCTGCTCCTCGCGGTAGATCACCTCCTCATCGCTGAGGGCCGTCTGGGCCTGGGGGTCCCAGTTCACCATGCGCACCCCCTTGTAGATGAGTCCCTTGCGGTAGAGATCCACAAACACCTTGATGACGCTCTCGGAGCGAGCCTCATCCATGGTGAACGCCGTGCGGGCCCAGTCGCATGAAGCCCCGAGACGCTTGAGCTGCTCGAGGATAATGCCGCCGTGCTTCTCCTTCCACTCCCACGCATGGGCCAAGAATTCGTCCCGTGTGAGCGTTGACTTGTCGATGCCCCGCTTGCGCAGCATCTCCACCACCTTCGCCTCGGTGGCAATGGACGCGTGGTCGGTGCCCGGCACCCAGCAAGCGTTGCGACCCATCATGCGTGCCCTCCGCACCAGCACGTCCTGCAACGTGTTGTTGAGCATGTGGCCCATGTGGAGCACCCCCGTGACGTTGGGGGGCGGGATCACCACGGTGAATGGCTCCCGATCATCGGGCTCGGAGTGGAACAAGCCCTGCTCCTGCCAGAATGCGTACCAACGGGATTCGAATGACGACGGGTCGTACTTAGTAGAAAGCTCTTGCATACGGGACAAAATGAACTTTTACGCTGAGGTGAAGCACCCCTCCGGGCCAATGCACAAAGATATGCAAAAGTGCACTTTCGCCCGTGGCGCAAGCCCTCGACATGGTGCCCTCCGCCCCCATTCCCCCGGCGATTGCCACGCGCATGCGCAGCGTAGCTCAACCATGGCAACAAGGGTGCAACGAGGTACCAAACCCATATTTTGCCGCTCAAATACGGTTTTGGTACGTCGTTGGTACGATGAGGAGGGGTTGCACGTGCCCCATCGCATGCCCAGAGATTGCCCAGCGAGACGAGGCCCCTGAGCGCATGGCAGAGCCGCATGCCCAAGAATCTATCATGAGCCCACCATGCGCACGGATGCAGGAGGTCAGTAAAGCCCTCAAGGGGAGGCTACAAGCCATCTGCACGCACGAGGAGGGGCGGCGGGAAGAGGCGCAGCGTTTGCCCATTTACAAAAGGATTAATACCTTTGTCGTCGTATACGACCTTGGGTATCGTGGCCGAGTGGTTAGGCAGAGGTCTGCAAAACCTCGTACAGCGGTTCGATTCCGCTCGATACCTCAACCCGAGCAGCGCAAGTTCTGCACCAGCGAGAGCAGCTGGGCTCCACCACAGGGCAACAGGGCGCATGAGGGATGTGATTGATGCCTTGGCCCTGCGCATTCAGCCAGGTGCAAATTGAGCTCCACGGATGCTACGCCGCTCAGCAGTGGCGACCTCATTGGCTGTAGAGGCCCATCGCCATCGTTGCGCATCAGCCCCTAGCCTTTCAGGCCCGCCAGAGAATGACGGGATGTGTTTTGCGGGTGGAGGATCGTAGAATTCACCCCCATAGGTCGATAAGAGCCCGTCGGGCAACCGCCAGATCGAGGTGATTTGGTCACGAGGGATGCCCCGCAGGCGCAAAGCCCCATCCAATTCTACAACGCTGTGAACATGGCAGGAATCCGACCCATTTTCGCCCTTCTAGCACTGGCGGCCATCCACGCCGCGCTCACGTCTTCGCTGCATGCGCAGTCACGGCCCGGACGGGTCATCTACACGCCCGACAAATCGCCAGTACCCTACGCCGCCATTGTGGTCGGGAAGAGTGCCCCGCTGTACACTGACGACCGGGGGCTGTTTGAGCTGGATGAGAGCACGATGCGTCTGGACAGCATCACCGTGCTAGCCATGGGGTGCCATCCGTTCCGCATCTCCATGGCGCAGTGGATGAAGGGGGATGGAACGATCAGCATTCCGAATGAGTTTGCCCCACAGTCCCAGAGCATTAGCGGTGGCGGAGTGGGCAGGAGCTGGATTGGGAACCTCAAGGAGTACACCCCATGGGAGAATCCCAAGTATGCCGCTCACCTGGGACAGGTGCTAGTGACCCGTATACAGGCCCCCAACGGGCGCGGCGGAACGCTTCAGCAGCTCGCATTTCGCTTTGTGAGTGGGGGAAAATCGTCATACCCCCTGGTGCAGGTGCGCGTGCGCCTGTTCCGCTACGATGAAAGCCACAATAGGCCTGGGGCCGAGGTCAACATTGGCAGCATCTTCATTCCCGATGCTAGCGGGAAGTGCCAGGTGGATCTGCGACATCTCAACGTGCCCTTCCCCGCGGAGGGGCTATGCGCAGGCATAGAGTGGGTGGGTGATCGCACCGAGGTGGGCAATGCAACCCACGTGGAGCCCGTGATTCATATCACGGCAAAGGCCCACCCGTACACGTGGGAGCTCGATGCTCGGCAGGGGTGGAAGCGCGCAGAGCTAAGTCCGACGGGTGATGCGGCCCGCGGGCTGATAGTGGGAGCAGAGGTGAACCAGTAACGACTCTCCGGCTGAAGATTGGCCCCCGTAGGAGGACGGCCATCGGATAGCATACGGGTCGGATAACTCGGCCGCCCGCATAGGCACAACAGGAGGGATTACGGGTTACGGATTCGCTTAGGCATGGCCAGCCCTTGAGCCTAAACTGACCCTTTGCGCCAAATGGGCCACCCCGTCCAGATGCCCCACGTACTGCAATGGGGCGCAACGCAGGCGCGCAGCTAGAGCGTTTCCCGGGCCGCTAGATCCCCTATGCTCTCCCCGGAGTCGGCACGCGTAGCGATGTACTCGTCGTACAGCTCCTCAATGTGGGAGAGGAGGCTCCCCTTCGCGGCGATGGTTGAGCCAAAGCTGTCGTACTTCTCCAGCACGTAGCCCAGCGTGAGATGCTCGATGGAGAGTCCCGGTTGGTACGCCTCATCCTGCTCGCTTCCCGAGGCCACGAGGGTTAGCAGATTCATCTCCACCATCCACTGCAACAGACGGCGCGTGAGTCGCAGCGGCAACCCATGGCGCACTGCCAGCTCCTCCGATGTGGGGGCTGCGGCTCCTGCCCTGAATCGCCCGACGACGGTGGTCAGCAGCAATAGGGACAGCTCCTTGGTGCGCTTGCTGCTCAGGTTCAGCGTCTCGTGCTCGTACTCGTACAGATGCACATTCTGCATGGCGTAGCTCAGCTCTGCGCCCAGCAGGACGATCAGCCAGCTAATCTGCATCCACACCAGGAATAGCGGCACGGCGGCGAAGCTCCCGTAGATGGCGTTGTACTTCGACATGCCAATCTGGAAGTAGAGGTATCCCCACTGCGTGAGGACGAATCCGGCCCCTGCCACGAGGCCCGCAATGAGGGCTGAGCGAGGACGCACCCGCGTGTTGGGCATGATCATGTACAGAATGCCCAGGACGAGCGAGACCAGTATGTAGGGGGCAACGCGCAGCGAGATGAGCACGTAGGGCTTCACTAGGCCCACAAGTTCCACATTGGCCGCAGCCTTGCGCAGGGTGCTCTGCACGTAGACGTTGGCACTGCTCGCAGCGATGATGAGGAGCGGGGCGATGATCATCATCGAGAGGTAATCGCTGAACTTGCGGAACCAGCGTCGCTGCTTGTTGATCTGCCAGATGGCATTGAACGAGAGCTCAATGTGATGCAGCAGTTTCACAGCGGCCCAGAACAGCATGGCCACACCGATTCCTGCGATGAGGCCGCCCCCGGTGCGATCGAGAAGGGCATTGGAGAACTCCACCAGCTTTGCCGCCAGCTCGGGGTATTCGGCCAGCTTTTCACGGATCACCGTGTCGAGGCGGTTGTCTAGCCCAAATCCTTTCGCGATGCCGAAGCCGAGGGCCAGCACCGGCACCATGGACATCAGGGCGTAGAATGTGAGCGCCGAGGCCCGGAGCTGCAAGTTGTTCTCCGTGAAACCGCGGAAGACGAGCAGGACGATACGCAGGAAGCGCACTGCGCCCCGCCGGCGAGAGGGGAGGGCCACGATGGCCTCACTCCAAATGCCGGTTCGCAGGTAGTGCAGCAGCTCCATGTAGGCCCGCCAGGGGCGCTTCAAGCTCTCCTTAATGCGCTGGGGCATCCTTACCGCTGTGTGCTATGAGATGGCATCCTAAGATGATGCACCCGAGGGGGCATCAATCCGCTGACTTTTCGGGGTAAAGGTACGGGATTTTAGGCACCTACGCCGATGCGAGGATAACGGGCACTACCCCCAGCGGGTCGATGGGCGGAACATTTAGGGCTCACGCCAGTCGCCATTCTCCTTGATGAGCGCAACCAGCTCATCGATGGCCTGCGACGAGGGGACATTGCGTTTTATCATCTGCTGCCCCTTGTAAAGCGTGATGCGACCAGGGCCCGCCCCAACGTAGCCGTAGTCGGCATCTGCCATCTCTCCCGGGCCATTGACAATGCACCCCATCACCCCAATGCGCAAGTGGCGTAGGTGCGCCGTCGCGCTACGTACCCTGGCGAGGGTATCCTGCAAGTCGAAGAGCGTGCGACCGCACCCTGGGCAGGCGATGAAATCAGCCCTCACCCTACGCAGCCTCGCCGCCTGCAAGACAGAGAAGCCCAGGCTACACAGGGCCCCTGATGGGACTCGCGAGCTCTGTAGCACGAGTCCCTCAGCCAGATTATCGAGGAGGGCAATGCCGCACTCCATCGAGAGGGCCACTGGCAACTCCTCCTGGGTCGACTCCACAAGGCAGGTCTTATGGAGCAGGATAGGCAGCTCAACGCCCCACTCTACTAGACGGCTCACGGCCGCCCTGATGCGCCCGAGGCCCATTCCAGCATCGGAGAGGATGAGCAGATTGACCGCAGCATCACGTAGGAGAGCGGGGGGCGTATTCGCATCGAGCAGGGCCTGGACATCTTGCCAGAGCAGGGTGGTGGATTCGTCCAGCGTCCTCCACAATGGCCCCCCAGCCCCGCAGGGCATGGCCACCCGGCCACGTAAGGTTCCGGGAAGCCGCTCGGGGTTACCCTCTGCGCAAAGGATAAGGTCAACAGCCGTATCACTCGCAACTAAGCCCTCATCACCCTTTGCAAACCCTAGGCCCTGGAGCTCTTGTGCATCCGTGAGCTCCTCGACGCTAGGCAAAAGGCAGGCCAACAGGCCCCCGCACTCCATCAGCGGGGAGGTGCCCCTATTCAGTCGGCGGCGCACGGGGGAGAGAGGGTCATACCCCAACGGAGGCTGATGATGCAGCTGGGGCTGCGCGTACCACGCCTGGGCTCGAGCTACAATCTGCCGGCAGACGGGCAGCTCGCACTCCGGCGCTTCGGTGAGCGAGACGCGGATCGTGTCCCCGATCCCATCAGCCAGCAGGGCCCCAATTCCCATGGCCGACTTTACGCGGCCGTCCTCGCCATCGCCAGCCTCGGTGACCCCGAGATGAATGGGATAGTCCCACCCCAGCTCATCCAGACGGGTCGCCAACAAGCGATTCGCAATGACCATGACCCTCGGGTCGCTCGCCTTCAGGGAGATGACTACATCATGAAAGTCATGTTCTCGAGCCAGTGTCAGCACCTCGAGCGCAGCCTGCACCATGCCCTCGGGGCCAGCCCCCCAGCGCGCCACAACGCGTGGAGCCAGGGAGCCATGGTTCACACCAATACGCACGGCCACACGTCTCTCGCCACAACGGGCGAAGAGCTTTGCGAGACGTTGCCCCATGCTGTCGAGGGCGGCTTGATACTGCTCGTCGGTGGGTGCCTCGTGGGTGTCGGAGTAATTGCCCGGGTTGATCCGAATCTTGTCGGCTACCCGCGCAGCCTCCAGGGCGACCTCTGAGCTGAAATGCACGTCGGCCACAATGGGGACATCGCAGCCCACCGCCCGCAGCCGGGACACCAGCTCCTGAAGAGCCCGAGCATCGGCCAACTGGGGCACGGTGACACGCACCAGCTGCGAGCCGACCTCCGCGAGGCTCAGAGCCTGCTGCACCGACTCCTCGACATCGGCAGCACGGGTGGTGGTCATGCTCTGCACGCAGATCGGGTGATCACCCCCGATGGGTACCGGCCCCACCCACACGGGGCGGGTGGGGCGACGGACTGGGTTGTACGGATCTGTGAGAAATGACATGGGCGTGGACTATACAAATGGTGCTCCCACGCGGGGGCTACTTCACCAGCGTCATCTCCTTTATCAGGTAGTCGGCCTGGGCATACTTGTCGATCATGAAGAGCACGTAGCGTATGTCGACGATGATGTTACGGCAACGCTGCGGATCGAACATCAGGTCGCTCATGGTGCCCTCCCAAACCCTATCGAAGTTGAGGCCAATGAGCTCTCCTTTGGCATTGAGCGCAGGGCTACCCGAATTGCCCCCAGTGGTGTGGACGCTAGCCAGCAGGCAGGTGGGCACACTCCCGTTCACACCCCAACGACCATAATCCTTGGTTTCGTAGAGCTGCCGTAGGCGCTCGGGTACCACGTAATCGTGCGCTCCCGCGGCCACCTTCTCCATCACGCCATCGAGGGTGGTGAACGGCGTGTACTTCACGGCCTCACGGGCCTCGTAGCCCTGGACTGCCCCATAGGCCACACGGAGCGTAAAGTTCGCATCAGGATAGTACGTGGAGTCGGGGTTCATCTCCATGAGACCACGCACATAGTGCCGGTAGTGAGGCTCTAGGGCCCGCTGCAATTTGAGGTAGGGCTCACGCTGCAACTGGCGATACTCATCGGCCAAATGCGATACAGCCTGGTAGAGCTCATCGTCATCGATGGCGGTCGCCGTGCCGCTTTCCACTCCCGCACAGAATGCATCGAAGCGGGACTGTGATGTGAAGATGGACTGGGCCATCACCCGATCGACGAAGGCATCGATCGCTTGCGCATTGGGGAACAGGCGTGCCACGGTGGGCAACTGCTGCGCCTCGGGTACACGGGCGATATACGCACGGAGCATGCCCCGCATGAGATCCCTATCAACCCTCGGGGCATAGTCCTTGAAGAAGGCCTGTCCCGACTCTTTGAATTTGGCCACGTTATCCTTCGAGAGGCTCTTCTGCTCCTGGCTCTGGATGAAGGCCTTCTGACGAGTGGCAAAATTGAATGCTTCGATGCCCATGAGACCATTAGTGTAATAATCGATGGCCAGGGTCAACGGGGCCGTGCGCTTATACAGGCTCGCCATGCTGTCGAGCAGGGTGCCATAGAGAGCTTTGCGGGCTTTTGGGCCCTTCGCGACCCAGGCCCGGAATGCGTCCTCCTGCTGACGCTTACGCTCTACCGCATTCAGCCGCCGCAAACCAGATGCCTCGCCCTGCCACTTCTTCCACGCATTGGCAACTGAGGCGTGCTTGCTGGCGTACTGGATCCGGATCGTATCATTGGTCTCCATGTATCGCCCCATGGTGGCAAGACGCTCGCTGCGCAAGGCTACCTTACGGGGGTTCGAATGCGCCATGACCTCCTCCACGGCCTGCGATACGACGTAACGCTGCGTTGAGCCAGGATAGCCAAAGACCATGACAAAGTCGTCCTCGGCGAGGCCGGCTGTGGAGATGCGGAAATAATTCTTCGCCCGCAATGGGACGTTACGCGGGGAGTACTGGGCTGGCTGGTTGGCTGAGTCGGCATAGACACGCAGCAGGGTGAAATCGCCCGTGTGGCGAGGCCACATCCAGTTGTCGGTGTCGCCGCCAAACTTCCCGACCGCCGAGGGGGGTGCCACCACTAGTCGCACATCGCGATAGGTCTTGTAGGCGAAGAGGAAATACTGATTCCCGTAGAACAGGGGCTCGACTTCGTAGTTGAGGCTGCTATCCTTGGCCTTGAGATCGGCTATCAGCTTCTCGGTGTTGAGCTTCACATTTTTCGCCCGCACGGAATCAGCCACCTTGGTCGAAATGTCCTTGAGGACGGCCTTAGTGACATCTTCCATGTACTCGAGGAAGCTCACGGACAGACCCTTGCAGGGGAGCTCCTCGTCACGATTGGAGGCGCTATAGCCATGCGTCAGGTAATCGTGCGAGACGGAGGAGAGCGATTGGATGTTTGAATAGGCACAGTGGTGATTGGTCAAGAGCAGGCCCTCGGGGGAGACGATACCCCCGGTGCATCCCCCGCCAAAGATCACCACCGCATCTTTCAGGCAGGCCCGGTTGACACTATAGATATCCTCGGCAGACAGCTTGAAGCCCTTCTGCTGCATTGCCTTTATGTTGAGCTGCTTAACTAGCAACGGCAGCCACATTCCCTCATCGGCTCGCGCACCTGGCAGGAAAAACAGGGTAACCAGTGCAAGCACTATCAAAGACCTCGCCTTCATCGTCCTGTAACATTGATTAGAAACGAATAGAACCCCGCCCGGACACCATGGTGGGTACCCTTTGGCGAGGTTCTATACTCACTCGTGGGGAGCTACTACTTCAGCCCCATCTTCTTAGCTATCGCAGCCGGGATACCATTCTTGTTCACCATGATATCCATCGTCTTGTAGCGGACGAACGATTCGGAGGCGTAGAAATAGCCGCCATACACGCCGTCTGCCGTCCAGCTATTCTTGACCTTGTAGTATTTGGTGCCGTTCTGATCCTTGGCAATACCCATGATGACCATGCCGTGGTCATCGGTGGTCTCCCAATTGTCGAAGGCCTTTTGGCGCATCTCCTGGGTGATCTGCTGCTCGGGCACAGGGCTCTTGATGTCGCGCACCATCTTCTGACGCTCTTCCTTCGTCATCGTGCTCCATTTCAATTTCTCGGAGTCGGCCAGCTCAGCCGTAGGCTTAACGGGGATCACTGCCACCCCATTGTTGTACTTGAAGCCCTGCTCGCTCACATCGCTCCCCCAGCCCACGGGGTAACCGTGCTCTAGCGAGTAGTCGATAATGGCCATCATCTCATCGAGCGGTACATTCATGTCTTCACCGCGAGCCCAGTTGTCGGGGATCTCGATGATGAATGGCTTATAGAATGGGTGGTGCGTGAAGGAGGTGATGAAGGCGTAATCGTCCAGGTTGAGCCCCAGGCTCTCCATATAGCTCTTGGGAGTGTACTCCTTGCCACCCTCCTTAAACTTGGTGGGCAGCGGGCCGAGGTAGGCATCGAGTATGCCATCGAAGCCCTTTAGCCACGCCGTAGATAGCCGGCGGTTCTTATTCTTGATCACTGCATCCACATAGGCTCTCGTTAGCGCATCGAGCTCACCATGCACGTGGTTCTCTTCCCCGTACTGCAAACCCGTGTACACGGACTCAGGCACAATGCCATCGCGCTTGAGGACATTGATCACGTCCTTGAACGAGCCGCCACCGGCGAATTCTACCGTGCCATGGTAGCGCACATAGCTCACGGCCTTGTCATGGTAGGCATTGCGGACGATGAACTGTTCCGACAAATCAACCTCTCCCTTTCCCATGCGCAGCAGCTCGGACTCGAAGAAGCCGAGCCCGGAATAGCTCCAGCATGTCCCCGCCCGGTTCTGATCCTTCACCGGCGTACAGGGGAGCGATATGACATCAGTAAACTTAAATCCTTCCTCTTTAGGCTCCTCTTTCTCCTGCGCTAACAGCGTAAGGGGCAACGCCAGCAGCATGGTTAAGAATAGTCGTCCAGCGAATCGTATACCCATTGCGTGATTCCGTTATTCGGTGAAATAAAAAGTTCAACACCCTGTCCGCAAAGGTAGCACAAATCTTCACCACGTAGCCACACCACTGGCCACAGATGCCGCAGCATCCGTCCGGTAAGGGAGCCGTAAAGGCGTAAGGATTGGCCTCGCTAGGCGCTGATGGGATCTAGGATAGGGGGTGGTAGAGAGAGTCTCGCTCTACGGGTATGAAGCCCGCATCCCGCACTATTTGCTCGAGCTCCTCCACGGTGGCTGAGGGCTTTTGCTCCTCGGCACCAGCCATGCTGTAGATCTTGGTGCTATTGCCGATGGTACCATCCAGATCATCGGCACCAAAGGCCAGGGCCAACGGGATATGCGCCTTGCCAAGCATGGGCCAATAGGCCTTGAGATGCTGAATATTATCGAGCAAAATGCGGCTCACGGCGAACGTGCGTAGCACCTCGGCCATTGTCACCTCACCACGTAGGCCGAGCGCATTCCCAGCAGCCCTAAACTTCAACGGGATAAAGCAATTGAAACCACCGGTCTCGTCCTGTAGGGCACGCAGTCGCAGCAGATGGTCGACCCGATCGGCCAGGGACTCCACGTGACCGAAGAGCATGGTGGCATTCGAGCATAGCCCCAGCTTATGCGCAGCACGATGGACGGATAGCCAGTCGTCTGCCGAGCCCTTTTCGGGGCATATCCGTTGCCGCACATCCTCGGCAAAGATCTCGGCCCCACCGCCAGGTAGGGAGCCCAAGCCAGCCTGTTGCAATCGGCCCAAGCCTGCGAATATCGAAACCCCAGCCTGCGTAAAGAATGGGAGTAATTCAATAGCAGAAAAGGCCTTGACATGCAAGCGAGGCGCTACCTCACGCACGCTCTTCACCACATGCTCAAGGTCGGACAGAGTCCAGTCGGGGTGCACACCGCCCGTGATATGAATCTCTGTGCAGCCTTCGTCTTGGAGTGCCTTCGCCCGCTGCAAGATTTCATCTAGCGTGAGAGTCCACACCCCATCCTGCCCATGCTCCTTACGGAAGGAGCAGAAAGCACAGCGGAATATGCAACGATTCGTGGGCTCTACGTGCCCATTCCGATTGTAGTAGGCCTGCAATCCATTCTTACGGATGCGAACCCAGCTGGCCATAGTGGCGAGGAGTGCCAGATTGGGCTCAGCAAATAGGGCCCTACCATCGTCCTCATTCAGTCGCTCCCCCGCTAGCAAGTGCTCTGCAGCTTGCACAGTCTGACTCCCGCAGTGCGAGAGTGCGTTGCGCACCAGCTGGGCCTTACGCTCTAGGAGCTCGCCAATGTTGCCCACGGAGATTCAGCGCATCTTAATTCGGCAGGAGCACAAAGGGCTAGCAATCCCTTTTAGAAGCTTTCGTAATCCGCATCGCTATCCGTGCCCGTAGACATATCCAGCTGTACACCGCCGCTCTTCGTGGGCCGTGCCACAGGCTCTGGCTCCACTACTGGGGATGGGACGACTGGCTGCGCAGCAGGTGCCTCCACCCTCGGAGGTGCTACCGTTGACACAGGAGCCTCGGGCTCCCTCCGAGTCACATGGGTCTGTGCAGTGGCTACTCCAGGCCGGGGCCCTGACTTCTCAGCGGGGATAGGTGCTACCCTCTCAGTGCTATGGATTGGCCGACTGGGGGCTGACACCATAGGCAAACCACTAGGTGCACTCGGCTTCACCGGCGTGATAGGACGTACATTCGTAGTAGGCCTTGAGACATGCAATGAGGATGCACCCTGGAGGACGGGAGCCTCTGTCTGATCAATCTTAAACAGATTGGCCAGCTTGCCAATCTCTGCTGCCAGAATATCGAGCTGATTGGCACTGTCTGCCAGCGTGGCACTCGAGGCTGCATTGGCCTGCGACACGCTGCTAAGCTGCTGCACGGCCCTATTGACCTGCTCTGCGCCATTACGCTGCTCGAGGCTAGCCACGGCGACCTCACGCGAGAGGCTGGCACTATTGCGCACATTCGGGGCAATCTCGTCGAGGGCTGCATTCACGCTATCCGCAGTGCGCACCGCAGACCCTACTAGCGATATGACCTCATCGGCTGCACCGCCACTTCGCTCGGCCAGCTTACGTACCTCAGAGGCAACCACAGCAAATCCACGTCCGTGCTCTCCAGCCCGGGCGGCCTCCACTGCCGCATTGAGGGCCAGAATATTAGTCTGATTAGCAATGTCGCTTACCACGCCTATCTTAGATGCGATCTCCTGCACGGCCTCCCGATTCTGGCGCACATGCTCTAGCAAGCCCTCAAGGATATTCGACACGCTCTGCGACATCTTCTCCGACTGCTGCGCATTGTCCGCATTCTGATCGATGTTGGCGGCCATTTGCTCCATGGCACTCGACACCTGCTCTGTTGACGAGGCCTGCGATGAGGCTCCCTCGGCGATCTGGCGACTCGCCTCGCCCATCTTCTTGCTCACAGACTGAAGCTCGCCTGAAGTCTTATGCAGGGCCGTTACAAGCTCCACCATCTTACCCCGCAATGCCTCGGAGGCCCGTACTATCTTACCCGCCTCATCCGCACGCTCCTTGTCTACCTGTATCAGGTGATTTGTCTCTCGCAAATTACCGTCGCGCATTGCAGCCATTGAGGCCTCAGTACGGCTAAATACCCCAACCAGAGCACCCGACGCACGGTAGGTGAGCACTCCAAGGAAGAGGAATACCAGTATTGCGCTCACGAGTAGAGCTCGACTACGTGACTTGCCATACGCCGTCATCTCCTTCTCTATCACCTTGTAATAGCTCCGCAGGGATGCACAGAAAGCCGCTGAGGACTCATCGTACGTCTGCTGTAAGCCCTCCTGCACACGCTCCTTTGACACCAAGTCTTCCATCCGGCCCAGCACGTCACGCAACGCACCGCCCTCCTCTACCAGCTCACCAGCAGCCTTTGCCAGCATATCCTTAGAAGCCTCGAGCCTCGGCACCTCATCCGACTCGACGTGCTTGGCAAAAGCCAGTGCAGACTCCAGCAACAGGCGCATAAGATCGCGGGATATCCCCTCCGAGACAGAGGCCTTCGAGGCCAAAGCTTGCAGATCGTTACGCACGCTCGTCTGCACCGCATAAAGCTCCTTCTCGCTCTCAAGCAGGGAGTGGGCCGCCTGCCGTAATTCAGCCCTCAGGTTCGCCACCCGTTGCGCAGCCTCGAAGATGGAGCGTTCGGCATGTTGCACCGGTGCAAGCATATCCTGCTCTCGGCCGCTCTCGTCCACATTGCCGATGCGGCTATCCACCCTGGCAATGAGCGATTCGTCATGCGTGCGGAAGAAGCTCTCTACGTCGGCGTAGGCGTGATGCACCATATCGCTGGATTGGCTCACCTCCGAGTATATGGGGAGGAAGGTGGCCACCTGTAGATGGCTGTACACGCCCACCGACATTATAACCAGAAATGCCACAAAGGCCAGTACATTGAGCAGCAGCAGCTTCACCCGAATGCTCGTCGTTGCCATGCGATGCAAATCCATTGAGTCTCCTCCTCTTTTGGTAGCGTGCGATGCGCACCTAGAAATTATCCCCTACATCCGAATCCAGAATACAATACGTTGTGGCCAATATGATTGTTCTCCTAATTCTTTGGTTGTCAATTTCAGTAGTGCCTACGTGCTTTTTTCAGTGGTCAAAAAGGTTTTACGCCCAAGTACAAAGTAGTCCCACACGAGCAATCGATGCCCAAGCGGTGCGCTGAACGAAGTACTAGAATGCCACTCCCGCAGGGTACGCCAGAATTCCACGTGAGCCCGTAACACGGCCCGCGCAGCATCGGTACGTCCCTGGAGCAGGTACATCATGGCTGACAGGCCGTCGAGGCATAGGCGCAACGGCAGCAATAGGATTCCTCGCCCTCGACTCCAATTGCGACGTAGCATCCAGAGGCTGTTACGATAATTCAGATACAGCTTGCGGGGGCTATCGTTGGGCAAGGCCCCACCCCCGACGTGGTACACGGAGGCCGATGGCTCCACCCAGACCTGCCCTCCCAGGCTACGCATACGCCAGCAGAGGTCTATCTCCTCCATGTGAGCAAAGAAGCGTCCCTCCAGTCCTCCCGCTTGCCAATATGCCTCAGCCCTCACCGCCAGGCAAGCACCGCTAGCCCAGTGCACCTGGCGCGCATCATCATACTGCCCGCAATCCTGCTCCACGGTGGCAAGCATACGCCCCCGGCAGTACGGATACCCCAGCATGTCGAGATACCCTCCGCAAGCCCCAGCATACTCAAAGAAGTCACGGCGATGCCACGACCGGATCTTGGGCATCACAGCCCACACCTGCTCCGAGCTACGTAACCTGGCAACGAGTGGTGCCAGCCAGCCCTCGGTTACCTCAACGTCGCTGTTGAGCAGAATGTAAATGTCACTGGATAAGGTCTCACGCACCCACTTCAGGGCCCGATTATACCCCTCGGCAAAGCCCCAATTCTGCGTAAAAGCTACCGTCTTCACTCCTGGGCACTCTGCATGGATGTAGTCCAGCGAGCCGTCTTCCGAGCCATTGTCAGCCACCACCACCTCAGCCAATCCGGCCGTGCAACGGCATACCCCAGGTAAAAACTGGCGGAGGAACTTCAGCCCATTCCAGTTGAGTATCACGACGGCCACGCCGCCCTCCTTAGCCCTGTCCATCCGGCATCGTGGGCTTACTGTACTTCCATCGCCGGTGCGACCAGAGCCATGGGGCTGGGTTCGCCTGTATGCAACGCTCAAGCGTCGCCAAGTGCTGCGCCGTAATCCAATCGTCGGGCGTGTGGCACGGGTCATCCGTAATCAGCTCCAGCGTAATCTGATAGTGTCCCCTGCGCACCCGCTGCATATTGCAGAAAAAGACCGGCAGATTAAACCGCTTGGCGATGTGCTCTATACCACGAAAGACGAGCGTATCCTGATTCAGGAATCGCCCCCAGTAATGGTTGCCCTTCCAGGGGGTCTGATCCGTAATCAGGCCGATTAGCGTCGGCACATGCTGTTGCTCGTAGCGAAGCACCGTGCGGAAGGTATCCTTCATCAGCACCGTCTCACTCCCGAGACGCTCACGCGAGCCCGTGAGGAGTCGCTCCAGCCGCTTATTATTCACCGGTTTATAGATACTGAGCATCTTATGCCGAATCTGCGGGGCGGCCGTCGTCAGAAACTCCCAGTTAGCGTAATGGGCTGCCGCGATCACCACGCTACGCCCAGCCTCGTAGTAGGGTGTCAGCAGCTCCACGTTGGTATAGCTGCATCGTGCCATCATACGTTTAGCCGAGGCGTGCAGCAGGAAGGCCTCCTCAAGAATCAAATCGCTCAGGTGGCGGTAGAAACCCCACGCAATGCGTCGCACCTCAGCCTCACTCTTCTCTGGAAACGAGCGGCGCAGATTGCCAAGCACCGTACCTCGCCGATAGCGCACCACATAGCACAACAGGAATGCGCTCACATCCGACAGGGCGTAGAACAGCCTCTGTGGCAGCACCGACAGGATCCACGTGAAGACGTAGACCAGCACATAGACCACCCATCCGAGAACCTTACCCATCCTGCCGACCCATCATGCGTATAATCTCCCGGCTAAACTCCCCAAAGAGCCCCGGTGCTGCGCACAGCATCTCACCTCCGTGCAGCATGCCACCCTTGCCTGCGAAGTCTGCGCACAGCGCACCCGCCTCTGTGGCTATCACAATGCCTGCGGCCACGTCCCACGCATGCAAGCCATACTCGTAAAAGGCATCCACCCTGCCGCAAGCCACATACACGAGATCCGTGGCTGCCGACCCAAGACGGCGCAAGCCATGCGAGTGGCGCATGAAGTACTCCATCGTGCTAAAGAATGGGCCGATATGCTTGTAGTTGCTGTATGGGAACCCCGTGGCCACGAGTGCATCATCTATCCGTGCGCAACGGGACGCCCGTATGGGAGCCCCATTCATGGTGGCACCGCCTCCACGCACTGCGCTGAAGAGCTCATCGGCCGTCACCTCGTACACCACTCCTAGCACCACATCGTCCCCATGGCTCAGACCGATGCTCACTGCATACGGCGGCATCCCATGGATAAAATTCGTCGTGCCATCCAGCGGATCCACCACCCAGTTGTACCCCGTGGATTTGCTCTCACCGCCCCCCTCCTCCGAGAGGATACCAGCCTCGGAGAGTAGCTCTCGGAGTGCAGGGAGTATCATGCCCTCAGCCGTCTTATCGACGTACGACACGAAGTCATGCTCACCCTTCACCTCCACCCTATCCAGGCTAAACTGTGCCCGCTCTTTGGCGATGAACTGGCCTGCCAGCTTTGCTACCCGCTCAACCTGCGGGAGCAATATGCTCAGCCCGCCCTCCTTCTCGATATCAGCAATCAGCATGGGTCTACCACCTCTCCTTTCATGATACCATTCCTCAGATGCCCCCCCAGTCTCACCTGGGCGATGCGTCCGCGATTACCATCCGCAATGGGGAACTCCGCCCGGATGTAATTGTCTGTCAGCCCTTGCCCTATCCCATTTCGCCCTACATGCTCTACGAGCACTGGGCGCACAGCCCCAGCAAACCGCTCGCAGTAAGCCGTGTGCAGCTCCTCCGACAGAGCCGCCAGCCGACGGGCATACACCCGTTTCAGCTCAGAGGGCACTTTACCAGGCATGCGTGCCGCCAACGTCCCAGGGCGGGATGAATACGGGAACACGTGCAGGTACGAGGGCTTCAGCTCGAGCAAAAAGTCGTAGGTCTTCTCAAACTCCATCTCCGTCTCGCCCGGGAATCCCACGATCACGTCCACGCCCAGGAATAGATCGGGCATACGACGGCGGGCCTCCACCACGCGCTGCCAGTACACCTCTGTGGTGTAGCGTCGCTTCATGGCGCGCAGAATGTTATCGCTCCCCGACTGCAACGGCACATGCAGATGCGGCAGGAACTTACCCGAGCTCGCCACAAAGTCGAGTATCGCATCTGTGAGCAGATTGGGCTCAATGGACGAAATCCTGTAGCGCAAGATGCCCTCCACCCCCTGTAGGGCCATCAGCAAATCCAGAAAAGACTCGCTGGTACCCCGACCAAAATCACCCGTGTTGATACCCGAGATCACGATCTCACGAGTGCCCATCTTGGCAATGACCCCCGCCTGCTGCACAGCCTCAGCAATCCGCACGCTCTGTCCGCGCCCCCGGGCTAGCGGTATGGTGCAATAGCTGCAACCGTAGCTACAGCCATCCTGCACCTTCAGGAAGGCCCTCGTCCGATCGCCCAGTGAGTATGCCGGGAAAAAGTCGCTCTCAGCCTCTCCCCCGCAGGGGATCTCATCCCCATAGCCCATGGCCCAAAGCACCGCCTCGGCGAGCCGATGTTTGTCATGGCGCATCACCACGAAATCGGCCCCATGGCTGTATAGCTCCCCCGGCGAAAGCTCGGCGTAGCATCCCACCAGCACCAGGAAGGCCCCTGCATGCTCGCGGCGAACACGGTGCAGCAGCTGTCGGCACTTATGCTGGGCCTGCTCCGTGACAGCGCAGCTATTCAGCACCACGATGTCTGCACCCTCTCCCAGCCTCACAACCCGCACCCCGCGCGAGGTAAACTGGCGTGCGTAGGTTGACTCTTCCGAGTAGTTGAGCTTACACCCGAACGTGTAAAAGCTCACGCTAAGCCCTGTTGCCGCCCTGCCAGTCATGCCGCAAAGGTAGCGAATGCCACCCGAATACCCCTCCCGAAATGCTGTGCACCGAGCCCCCTCTCCCCCGTGCGAATCCCCTTACTACGTGCGGCCGCAGTCCAATACGTTTCCCGCGCTAACGCTTCGCAGGAGCACTCCCGAGCACCTGGAGCGAATTCTTCATGAAAGCGAACTTCTCATCAAACCGATCCTCTTTATCCTGCATCATAACCGTCATGGAATAATCACCAGCCAAGAAGGTGTAGATGCGCCCGTAGAGCATGAACTCCTCGGTCTCGAGCGTGAAAGTGCAGTAATGCGCTGAGTATCCGCGGTAATTTGTCGTCCCAGTCTCCCGCACCTCGAGCGCCTCGTGCGAGGGCTGCTCTCTAAGCTTGCTGAGATTCCGCTGGAGAAGCTCAGCCGGAGCATCCCCATGTGACACCGCTGTCACAACGACTAGGGCTGTAGCATCATCTCCCTCCTGCTCGCACGCCACGTAGTAGGCTCCATCCCCCAGATCTTCCACCTCCACAAGCCAATCGATCGGATAATTGAAGCCAATGCAGTAGAACCGGCACTTCCGCCACACCGCAACGCCCCGATCGTCCGTTGGCTCCACCTCAATGCGCACCGCCCCCTCCTCAATGCACGTACGCCTGGACATGAGTTGCTTCAACAGCCCCCACTCGTTCTCATCAATCCGTGCGATGTTGCGCTTAATGGTGGCCTCACTCCCCGTTGCCCATGCGAGCGGCCTCGGTAGGAAATCCGCAAATACCCCATCCTCCCTGCGCTGAAAGGATGTGACACACGGCACGAGCTCCCCCACCCGTAGCTGATGCCGCGGGAGCTTCTTCACCCGAAACCGCTTGTATGCCCAGTGGGCATCATGCGCCCGGGACGAACCTCCGGGAATGGTCATATCGGCCAGAGCCAGTAGCTCGATGGGGTGCAGTTGCACAACGACGGCTGGCACCAACTGCCCCTCCTTGTATATGCGCCCCGACATGCCCTTAGCGAGCAGAAAAAAGAGCAACATCGCAAGCATGGCGACGACCATATGCGCAGCTCCAATCCGCCAGTTCCACATGTCGCCTAGCAGTCCACCCACGAGGATCAGGAGAACGGCGATGAGCAGCAGCCCTATCCTCAGCTTCAGGAGCTGGATGCACACCTCGTCAAACTTCCGCATCTGGCGAGCATCGACGTCGATATCGCTCACCCGAGTAGCCTGCAATTCGTCCACAGGGTTCATGGTGCCCTCCCAGCTTAAAGCGATTTTAATGAATGCGAGACAACAGTGCGCCCGACTGATCTCACCTAGCCACAAAAGGCCTGCAAAAAAATAGGGCGACGCAGACTCTGCCGCATCGCCCTGCTGTGACCCCGGAGGGATTCAAACCCCCGACTTTCAGAACCGGAATCTGACGTTCTATTCAGCTGAACTACGGGGCCAACTCGGGCTCAAAGGTAAACATTTTTGGGCAACTCGCAGAAGTAGCCCTCTTACGCCTCCAACTCCTCGCCATGCGATTCATCGGGAGCAATGCCCACTCCGGTCCCCTGTTGCATCACCTCAGCCACAGGCTTCCGCGTTCGCCTGCGTCGACTGCGAAGGATGAGCCCATAGAAGGCCGAGATGCTTGGTACCCGGACGAGCATCGGCACAAGCACGCTCGTGAGCACGATGCTCGTGAGGATGACCGGATAGACGAGATCGCGAATGAAGTCGCCGCCCGGGATCCCCTCCTGCAAGGGTAGGTTGGCGAGCACTGCGGCCGCCAGCCCCTTAGGCACCATGGTAGCCATCAGCGTGAGATCCATCGTAGGTAGCCGCTCACGCACCGAGAACTTCACCACAGGAATCCGGATGACGTAGATGGTGAGCGTGATGAACACCCCCAGCAGCAGAGCCCACAGGTTGGTGAACTGGATGGAGAGCCCGATGAAGACGAAAAAGAAGGTCTTGAGCAGGAAGACGATCTCAGAGAAGAACTGCTTCTCACTCTCATTGAACGTCAGCAGCCCCTGGCTGTGGAAGGCCCTGATGAACTTGAACTGAAACTTATCGATATTGGCCAGGGCCACCCCGAATGCGAGAGCCGCAATGGCCCCGCTAAACCCGAGCTGCTCTGCCAGCCCGTAGATGACAAACACGAAGGCCGGCGTGGTGAACATGGAGTTCTGTATGGTACGCACACGCCCGAGCAGCATCGACCAGAATATGGCACTAGCCACCCCGATGATGGAGGCCAGGATGAACGAGCTCAAGATGCTACCCGCAATGGTACCCACCTGAATACCATCCGACTTGTACGCCTGTATGAGTGCCAGCACGAACACGATGCAGAGCACGTCGGAGAGAGCCGACTCGAGCACCAGTATCGTCTTCCCATCCTCACGCATGGAGAGCTGCTTCACGAGGGGGATCACCACCGCCGAGGAGGTGCCGCCAAGAATGGAGCCCAGGATGAATGAGGGTATCGGCTCCAGCCCCATGAGTAGCCAGCCGATGCAGCCCACCACCAGCGTAGTCACCACGAAGTTCGCCACCGTCAGTGCCATCGTGCCCCGTATGGCCTGATGCATGGTCTCCACACGCAGATCGAGCCCACCCTGAAAAAGGATAAACACCAGCGTTACCGTGGTGAACACATTCGTCACAATCCCGAACGCCTCCGGGGTGAGCAACCCGAGAACGGGGCCTATGATGACCCCGATGATCATGAGTAGCAACACGTCGGGCAGGCCCTTCCGCTCGAAGATCCCTGCGAATAGGTGCGAGATGAAAACCAGCAGCCCGATGAAGATGACAACCGATGCAGCGCTCATGGCAAAAACATATTGCTACCGCAAAGTTACAAAACCCCGTGTGGGTAGCACACGCCCCAACTCCGCTATGCGGTCTTCCATCGGCGAAGGGTTACTCAGGGCTCCCGACGGGGGCTTGTGGAGGGTGTACGCTCTGGCCCATCATCCCGCAGCGACGGTAGCCGTACAGCCCCAATGCGCAGGCTATTGAGCACCACCGACACTGAGCTCATAGCCATAGCCAGTGCGGCAAACATGGGGTCGAACTGAAGGCCCACCAGCGGGTACAACGCCCCAGCGGCAATGGGGAGCATGCACAGGTTGTAGATAAAGGCCCAGAACAGATTCTCTCGCACAATGCGCATCGTGGCCCTACTCAGGGCTAACATCCACGGCAGGGCCCTCAGATCCGAGGTCGCCAACGTCAGCGTGGCAATATTCATGGCCACGTCAGATCCCTTCCCCATGGCGATACTCACGTCGGCCTGCGCCAATGCCTGGGCATCATTCACCCCATCACCCACCATGGCCACCGCCCCAAATTGCGCCTGCGCCTCACGCACCACACGCTCCTTATCGCCCGGCAGCATGGCCCCGTGCATGACATCCACGCCCACGGCTCGCCCCACTCGGTGCACATTGGGCCACCGGTCGCCCGACACGAGGACGGTGTGCACCCCCAATCGCCTCAGCTCCGCGATGGCCTGCTCTGCCCCTTCCTTTAGCGGGTCTTGCAGGGCGAGAGCAAGCAATAGTTGCCCCTCCCTCTGCACCATCACCACGGTGTGCCCCTCCCGATCCCACTCCGTCATAAGCCCCTCAGCCGAGCACCGCGCCAGCTCCTCCGCAGGCACAACATCCACGCTACCCACAAACCAGGATTGCCCTTCCACCATGGCGCGAATCCCCCGGCCGGGGATCTCCTCGTAGTCCTCCACCGATAGCGTTGCGGATGCATTGCACCATTGCACAATAGGTTTAGCCAGTGGGTGGGCCGAATGCAACTCCAGGGCAGCAAGGGCAGCCCGAACAGCCGTCTGATCGACCGCCGCATCGAACCAGTGTGCGGCCACCACGCTAGGACATCCCGCCGTGAGCGTACCCGTCTTATCGAGAAGAATGGCACGAATTCGGCCCGCCAGCTGCAAGCCCTCGGCATTGCGCACCAGAATATGCGCCCTGGCAGCTCGCCCAATGCCCATCATCATAGCTGTGGGTGTAGCCAACCCCAAGGCGCAAGGGCACGCCACCGCTAGCACCGTCACGGCGGCCAGTAATCCTCTGGCCCAACCATCCGAGGCCGGCGACAGGCCCCACGCTACCAGCGTGACAAGGGCAATGCCCATCACCACCGGCACAAAGATGCCCGCCACCCGATCGGCCAACCCCTGTATGGGGGCCTTGCTAGCCTGCGCCAGCTCCACCTGCTGGACAATCTGCCCCAGCACCGACTCCAGACCCACCCGTTGAGCCCGCACGTAGAGGGTGCCCTGCTGATTGATGGTACCCGCATACACCCCCATGCCCTGCGTCTTGCTCACGGGGAGGGGTTCCCCTGTGATAGAGCTCTCGTCCACCCACGACTGCCCCTCCTGCACATCGCCATCCACCGCAATACGCTCGCCCGGACGCACTAGCACCACATCGCCCGGCACGATGGACTCAATCGGTCGCTCCACAGGCTGCCCATCCTGCATCAGCACCGCAGTAGTGGGCTGCAACCCCATGAGCTGCTCGATGGCCACCGACGTGCGGAATTTCGCCTGTCCCTCTAGCCACTTACCGAGCAGGATGAAAGCCACAATCATCGCCGCGGAATCGAAGTACAACGGCTGCTCCACCCATGCCTGCCCATGAAAGTAGGCCCCAGCGAGCCCAACCACGCTGTACAAGAAAGAGATGGTGGTGCTCAGCGAGATGAGCGTATCCATCCCTAGACGCGCATGGCGAATTTGCGCCAGGGCTCTCGCATGAAATCCGGCCCCCACCCCATACACCACAATCAGTGCCAGGATGGCTGAGATGCTGAGGTACGCCACCGTGTGCGCTAGCCAATGGTCGAGCAGCATGATTGCCCCAGCCCCAATGGCCGCCATCAGGGTGCGAACCAGCTGCCCACGCAGCGCACCGCATGCTGGGGAGGCACCGTAAGCAGAGCCAGCTGTCCCATCTATCACCAGCGTGAAACCCAACGCCGCCACCCGATCGCGCAGCTGCACGGGCGACACGCGCTGCGCATCGAAACGGATCCACACCGTGTTGCCCGCCACATTAACCCCCACATCCTCAACCCCCTCGGTGTGACGAAGCAGCGACTCAATGCTCATGGCGCATGCGGCGCACGACATCCCCCGCACGGGGTAAATATGCCTCACTGTAGCCATAGTGCTCCCCCCATCGGGTAAACCCATCCCGAGCCCAAAGGTTGACCCTCAAGGCGACTCACACGCGCTACCCACATGAGAAATCCGCAGGTAGATGACACCATATAAGCCTCGTAAAGCTGCCATTTCCCTAACTTTGCCGCTCAATTCGCATCAAAAAATGACTCAAGTACGGAACATCGCCATCATTGCCCACGTGGATCACGGGAAGACAACCCTCGTAGACCGCATGATCACGCAAACCCACGTGAAAGATGCCGAAAAGAGCGCGGCGGGCGGCCTAATACTCGATAATAACGACCTAGAGCGCGAGCGGGGTATCACCATCCTGAGCAAGAATGTGGCCGTCCAGTACAAGGGGGTCAAAATCAATATCATCGACACCCCGGGCCACGCCGACTTTGGAGGCGAGGTGGAGCGCGTGCTCAACATGGCCGACGGGGTGCTCCTGCTCGTGGATGCCCTAGAGGGCACCATGCCCCAAACGCGCTTTGTGCTCGAGAAGGCCCTGGCCCTCGGGCTCAAGCCCATCGTGGTGGTGAACAAGGTGGACAAGCCCAACTGCCGGCCCGACATCGTGCAGGAGGAGGTGTTCGAGCTCATGTGCTCGCTCGATGCCGACGAGGAGCAACTCGACTTCCCCACCGTCTACGGGAGTGCCAAGCAGGGGTGGATGTCGCTCGATCCGAAGGAGCGCACCGACAGCGTGGAGCCTCTCCTCGATGCCATCGTACGCCACGTGCCCGCGCCTAAAGTGACCGAGGGCAACACGCAGCTCCTCATCACCTCCATCGACTACTCGCCCTACGTGGGCCGTATCGCCATCGGCAAGCTGCACCGGGGACAGCTGCGGGCCAACGACACCATTGTACTCGCCCAGCGGGATGGCTCCCTGAAACGCTCGCAGATCAAAGACCTACTCGTCTTCGAGGGTCTGGGCAAACGCTCCGTGCCCGAGGTGGAAGCCGGCGACCTGTGCGCCATTGTGGGACTGGAATCCTTTGAGATTGGCGACACGGTGTGCGACCCGGAGAACCCGGAACCGCTGCCCACCATTGCCGTGGATGAGCCCACGATGAGCATGCTCTTCACCATCAACAACTCGCCCTTCTTCGGCCGCGACGGGAAGTTTGTGACCTCACGCCACCTGAAAGATCGCCTCGATCGGGAGCTGGAGAAGAACCTCGCCCTGCGGGTGCAGCCTGGGGAGAGTGCCGACTCGTTCCTGGTGTTCGGCCGCGGGATCCTACACCTCTCCATTCTCATCGAAACGATGCGCCGCGAGGGATACGAACTCCAGGTGGGCCAGCCGCGCGTGGTGCTCAAGGAGATTGACGGGAAACTTTGTGAGCCTATCGAATACCTCACCATCGATCTCCCCGAGGAGATGTCGGGCAAAGCCATCGAGCTAGCCTCGCGGCGCGAGGCTGTGATGCTAGAGATGGATCGCCGGGACGACAGGATGCACCTGGAATTTGAGATCCCCTCCCGCGGGCTCATCGGGCTACGCAACCAGCTGCTGACGGCCACCACGGGGGAGGCCATCGTCTCGCACCGGCTGAAAGGCTTCGAGCCGCACCGGGGGCCCATCGAATCGCGGCAGAACGGCTCGCTCGTCGCCCTGGAGGGAGGCACAGCCTACGCCTACGCGCTCAACAAGCTACAGGATCGGGGCGTATTCTTCATCGATCCCCCCGAGGAGGTATACGCAGGGCAGATCGTGGGCGAATGCACGCGCGACATCGACATCACGGTCAACGTGTGCAAATCGAAGAAGCTCACCAACATGCGCGCCTCGGGCAGCGACGAGAAGGTGACACTGCCCCCGCCCATACGATTCTCGCTTGAGGAAGCGCTAGAGTACATCCAGGATGACGAGTACGTGGAGATCACGCCCAACGCCATGCGTCTCCGCAAGATAGAGCTCGACGAGAATCAGCGTAAGCGCATGCAGCGGAAATAGCCGCCGCACCCCGCTCCGTCCGTCCACACAAGGGCTATAGCCCCGCATCACCGCGCAACGAGGTAGAGTCTCCGTCCCTCGCTGCGCGGCAACATGCGCTGGCCTTCTCCGTTCCAACGATACACTAAGTCCGTATTTGGCATGGCAAATACGGACTTGATACGGTGTTGGTGGGTTAGATCCTCCGTGCTACTAGCCACGCCTCGCCATCGAACTTGCAGGCCCGTGGCTTGTTTAACGATAAGTGCGTATATCTTCACGCTAGTATACACTATCCTCAGGTGGCACCCATCCATCACCCTCGTAGACAGGGGTCACGGGAGCCACGAGCCGTAGAAACACTTTACATTTGTACTATTCAAGTCATGATACGATGCGGAGATTCTGCTCAAGGAATCTGGGGACACTAGGGACGCTTCTGCTCCTACTGCTGTGGCACGCTGCCTCCGCGCAAAAACCATTGCCACGCATTCTCCACGATGGGGGCGACTCGCTCGTGCTAGAGCTGGAGTTCCCCCGACCCCACTTCGAGCCGCTCGACGATCCTGAGCGCTGGGTGCTGCCCACCCTTCCGGGGGCTGTGAGCCGCAACGAGGAGGGGAGCCCGCAGCTGCCTATGCTAGCTCTTCCCTACGCCGTGCGGCGTGCCTCGGGCCTTCGCGTGTACACCCTCGACAGTCAGGACACACTTTACACCGACATCCGCATCGCCCCATCGCGAGGGCGCATCACCCGGGATGAGGATCCGAGCCTTCGCCCGCGCCGTGAGGGGCCCATCTATCAGCAGGATGCCTACTACCCGCGTGAAATCGTGCAGGTGGGCAGCGTGTATCAGCTGCACGAGCAGCTGGGGCAAAGCCTGGTGCTCAACCCCTTGCAGTATAACCCGCAAAGGCGCACGCTACGTGCCGTGCGCAGGATGCGCATTGCGCTCACCGGCCTGAAGAGCGATCGCGCCATAGAGGCCGTCATCAACTCCTCATCCCACAGCAACGCCATAGAAGAGCAGTTCTCCCCCCGCAGCGTGCGTCGCACCCGGGGTGACAAGCGAGAGGGACTGCTCATTGTCTCCCCACCCCGCTACAAGGAGGCCCTAAGCCCCCTCATCAAGTGGAAACGTCTCAGCGGCTTACGGGTGGAGTGGCAGCCGTTTGGCGACCCGAATGATCCCCGGAGCATCAATGACACCGCCGAGCTGAAGGCCCTCATTCGGGATCGATACACCTCGCCCGAGGGGCTGCACTACGTGCTTCTGGTGGGTTCGCGCGCAGAAGTACCCCCTCTCCGCCGCATGGGTGCTAGGCGTACGTCGGACAGCGACCAGGCCTACGGGCAAATACAGGGCAACGACAGCTACAACGAGGTGTATGTGGGTCGATTTTCGGCCCGCACCGTGGAGCACGTACAGCTACAGGTGAGCAAGACAATTCGCTACGAGCGCAATCTGAACCGCGCCGACCGCTGGCTGGGGAGCGCGCTAGGCATCGCCTCAAACTCCACATTCAAGGGAGATCGGGGAGAGACCGATCGCGAGCACATGCGCCTCATCGCAAAGATGTTGGGGAAAGAGGCCTACATCAACTCCGACTCGCTCTTCGAGGGCCAAAAGGGGGCCACCTCGCTGAACCTGGCGCAGAAGCTGAATGCGGGAATAGGGTACATCAACTACGTGGGGCACGGCTTCGCCAGACGCTGGGCCACCACTGGGTTTTCAGTGGATGACATCGGCATCTTGACGCACCTTCGGGCCACGCCCTTCATCGTGGATGTGGCCTGCTCCAACGGCGATATGCAAGAGGCCGATCCCTGCTTCGCCGAGGCCTGGCTGTGGGCTAAGCAGGGTAAGACCCCCACGGGGGCCGTAGCTATCTGTGCCGCCAGCGATCTACAGGCGTGGGATCAGCCCATGCGGGCCCAGGACGCATTCGTCGAGTATGTGGCAGGCCAGCACGGCAGCAAAGTCATCCGCTACGGGGCCGTAATGGCTCGCGCTGTGGCCGAGATGCTCAACGCCTACCCCACTGGCACAGAAGCCCGTGAGACGGCCAACACATGGAACATCTTCGGCGATCCGTCGGTGATGCTGCGCACGCACATTCCTAGTCCGCTAACCGTGACGTACGATGCCCTACTACATGATGGCCAGCAGGATTACGCGCTATCGGTGGACGTTGCAGGAGCCCTAGCTGTGGCCTGCATCACGTCAGCAGAAGGGAAGGAACGATTCCATTACACCACAGCCTCAGGGGGGAAGGCCGTCTTCAACAACTTAGCCCTTCGGAAAGGCGAGCGAGTGGAGTTCGCCGTCACAGCCTTCAATCACGAGAGTTTTCTGTCCCCCGTCATCACAGTGGGCAAGGGCACGGAGGCCCGGGCGGAGCTGATGGATGCCCAGCTGCATCACGATGGCGGAGAGCCCGCGGTGAGCGTGAGCCCTGGTGAGACGATCAAGCTGCGCGCGGCTGTGTGCTACAAGGCGGGGCCCCTGCCCGCTAGCAATGTGCGCATACGTTACACCGTAGAGCCGGAACAAGCTGCTAAAATCTTGACCGATCAGGAGGAGATACTCCCCGAGTTCACCGAGCATGGGTGCACGGGGCTCGCCACGCGCTGCAAGCTTCAGCTGGGAGGCGATCTGAACAACGGCGACCAGGTGAGCCTGCATGCTGAGATTCTCGTGAATGGGGACGTAAGCTCAAAGCTCACGCTGTCGACCATCGTGGGTGCCCCTGCCATCCGCATAGACAGCGCACGGATCGTGTCTGATGCTGACAAGGATCATCGCATCGCCGCGGGAGAGGCTTTCACCCTGGGCGTATGGGTGAGCAACGTCGGATCCGCATCGGTGAAAGACGCACGCCTCGTTGCGCATTTCGCCGCCGGGGGGCAATCCTCAGACAAGCAGACCCCCATTGGCACGCTAGCCCCTAACGCGCAGACGATGGCCTCTATAGAGCTCGTCATGCCCGCTTCGGGGGTGGATAGCACCTCTATTTGCCAGGTGAGGGTGACCCCGCATTGGAGGAATTCAGAGGGGCCCACCACACGCAGCATCGTACCCATGGGGCGGAACTACCTTAAGCATCCCCCCGAGGAGGTAGGCTACCCCTTCGCGCAGGCCGGTCTACAGCAAATCACTCGCATCCTGCTACCCAATGAGCTGCTGGGCAGCAACAACCGACGCGTCAAGGGTGTGGAGATCCCCGTGCGGTTCGAGGGCGGCAACGAGGGGCAAATGCTACGTGCACGTGCCTTTCTACAAACGGCAGAGGACACCTCGTGGAAGGAGGTTGGCGATTTCGACGCCCTATTCCGCCAGTCGCCCAACATTGAGCTCCCCGTGAAAAGGGGGCTGGTGACTATCCCGTTTGACTTTTTCGACATCGCAGACCTACAACCCGTTTGCCTCACCATCGTCGCAGAAGGTGACGCGGCGATGCGTCCGTACGCCGTGGAGGCTTTGCGCGCAAATGCGCCCCGCACGGTGAGCTACACCAAGCAGGCCGACGGGACGGTGGCGATGGCCTACCACATGCACACGCCACGCATGCGACTGATCGATGCGGGCCTATGCCGCTACCACTTCCACGTGCTGGCGCCAAATGGTAAACCCACGCGTAACTTCAGGCTCCAGATCGGCGAATGGATATGGAATGGCTCAGGGGGGCGAAGGATGGAGGTGTTCGTGGGTGAGGGGCACCATGAGCTCAAATTCACCTCGAGCATGTACCGTGATGTCACCGTTAAGCGCACCCTTGTGGGAGGTTCCGTATACGATACCATACAGCTACAGGCAGCCGATACGGTGCGGCTAATGCTACTCGTGCAAGATCAGGATGGCCGCCCCATTGAGCAAGCTATCGTACGCATTGGGAACCAGGAGCGACGCACGAACTCCATAGGCAAACTGATACTCGCCATTGTGCCGGGCTCCTACACACTGACGGCCTCGGCCCCAGGATTCGAGGTGCTCACTAGTCCCTTCGCGGTGAACAAGACCAATGCGCCGGCCGTGATAACCCTTCGGGACGAGTCCTCAACGGCTGTCGAGGAGCGGAGTACGCTGGCCGTGTGGCCCAATCCGAGCCGGGAACGTATCACAGTGAAGAGTCCGTTCCACACGGGGCACCTCACGATTTACAGCACCACGGGGCAAGTTGTCAAACGGCAGTCGGTGGATGGACTAGAGACGGGGGTCGACGTGTCGGTGCTGGGAGACGGGATCTACCTCGTGGAGGTAACAGGCCCTGAGGGTAACACGCTACGGAGCCACTTCGTGAAAAGCACCCGTTAAGCTAGGAGCGGCCCTTCTGCACGGCCTCAATGGGCTAAGGGTAGGATATAGGCTCTCTGGGAGGTACTACACTGCGTGCGTGGCGTAGTGGGCCGCTATGCGCACGATGACCTCACTGGCCTTGGCAAGGCTCCGCACGGGCAAATACTCGTAGGGGCCATGGAAGTTGTGCCCACCTGCAAAGAGATTGGGACAGGGAAGGCCTCTCCAGCTCAGGTTTGCCCCATCGGTGCCGCCGCGTATAGGTAGCTCCACAGGCTTTAGACCCGCTGCCTCCATGGCCGTGCGGGCCGTCTCCACCACATGCATGTGGGGCTGAATGCACTCGAGCATGTTACGGTACTGATCCTCCAGCACCACTGACACGCAGGGACTCTGGTAGAGGCGATTGAGATGCTCCGCCACGGCCATAAGCTTCTGCTTGCGCTGCTGAAACCGCTCGGCATCATGATCGCGGATGATGTAGTGGAGCGTGGCCTGGGAGACGGTGCCGGTGAATTCCACAAGATGGTAGAAGCCCTCACGCCCCTCCGTGCATTCGGGGCGTTCGTCCTGAGGTAGCAGGGCGTCGAATTGCTCGCCCAGTGCAATGGCATTGCGCATGCGGCCCTTGGCATCACCCGGATGTACCGAGAGACCAAGGAGCGTTACCGTGGCACCTGCGGCATTGAAATTCTCATACTCCAGGCTACCAACGGCTCCCCCATCGATGGTATAGGCGAATGCGGCACCAAAGGCTGGCACATCGAAGTGCTGCACTCCACGCCCAATCTCCTCGTCGAGCGTAAAGGCAACTGCGAGCGGCGCATGGGGTATCTCGGAATGGGCTTGCAAGTACTCAACGGCCGCCATAATTGCAGCCACGCCGGCTTTGTCATCAGCCCCAAGGAGTGTGGTACCATCGGTGACAATGAGATCCTCACCCACGTAATGGAGCATCTCGGGAAATAGACTCGGGCTAAGCCGCAGACCCAGGGTGGGATTGAGGATGATATCCTGCCCATCGTAGCCACGTACAATCTGCGGCTTCACGTTGGCCCCGGACGCATCAGGCGCCGTATCCACATGGGCTAAGAACCCCACGCACGGGGCGAGCGCATGAGCCCCACGGCCAGGTAGGTGAGCCACTACGTAGCCGTGATCGTCAAGATGCGCATCGGCAACACCCAGGGACAGCAGCTCATGCACTAGCAAACGGCTCAGCTCGAGCTGCTTGGCTGTGCTGGGGTATGTCTGCGAGCGAGCATCACTCTGAGTGTCAAAGGCCACGTAGCGCAAGAAACGCGCCACGATGGCCTCGACATTCAGCTCTACATGCGGCAGCTCATCTGCCAGCTGCACGGCATTCACAAACGCATACAACTACGGGCAGTTACGCCCCGTTCATCTACTTGAGAAGCGCCTCACCCGTGCCGGAGAGTGCTCCGTCCACATAGATTTCCACCTGGTATTTGCCCTTGGAGAAGCCTCCGCTCTCCCCGTAGTAGAGGCAGACATCTACGTCGGCATTCTGGTAGTCGATCTCGCGACTGGCCGAGTAGGGCTGCGCCTCGCCATTGAGCTCAAACGTCCCATTATCGGGATCGGCGAGTAGGAGCCCATCAGGCCCTGTAATGCGCACGATGACGCTACGGGCACCAGGCCGCGGTATAGCGTTCTCCATGAGCGTCATGCAAACGCGGAGTTTCTGGGTGCGTGCCGCTCGCTTGACAACCTTGTCACGGCTGTTCAACCCCAGAAGCTCGATGTTGCGCGCCTTGATGACGGCACCACGCTGGATGGTCTCGGCCATCTCCTCATTCTTGGATGAGAGACGCTCTACATTCTGCTGCGACTCGGTGTACTCGGTGCGTATGCGGGTATTCTCCTCGACGAGGTTACGATTGAGGGTGTTCAGCGAATCGATCTCCCCAACCATCTTGCGCATGATGGCCCTCAGCGTCCCCAGCTCGCGCTGGTACTCTTTGATCTTGGAGAAGCTAACTTGCTTCACCTGCTTGATCTCCCCCAAGAGCTGCTCGGCCCGCGCCTTCTCCTCGTCGAGCTTTTGCCGCAGACCCGCATTATCGGTCTCGAGGGTATTATAGTCCACTAGCACCTGCTCGAGGTTCTGGGATATGGAGTCCTTCTCGACGGTTAGCTCATGCTGCATCTGCTTCGCATCCCGGTTTTGCAGGTAGGTGTAGATGCCCAGCGCTACCGCCACGAGCAATAGCAGGATCACTATCACTGTGAGGAATGCCACGACGCTACTCCGCCGGCCACCCGTGTCCGAGGTGGAGCGAGAGACATCGTTGCCCTTGTAGCTCGTCATTGCCATGATTGTTTGGTGTTGTTATTTGCTGTTAGGTTGCGTGCAAGACAAAGGTAGGAAGAATGGCCGCATATGCCTAAAACCGGGGCCCAAGATTGGCCATATCGCCGGCTCAACAAGGAGGCTGTGCGCAATATGCGCGCGCACTGCTCGGCCGAGAGGTACAACCCGGAGAGGCACACCGGCCCTTGCTCGATGATGTGAGTCACGGCTTGCACCCGGTCGGAATACATAACGCACAGCGTTCTCTGCGTATTGCACCGGCGGGACTGGTAGTCGCATGCACAAGCACGGATTACAGCTCCACGACGCACCAGGTAGCAGGCACGGAGCAGCTACCCGCAAGATGACGGCACACAGGGCACAAGGCATACAGACGGGCAGGAGAGCAAGCCCCTCGAGGCCATAGGCAACTCACCGACGACACAGCGACAAAAATCATATGAAGATCTTGTAGCGGAGGGGTGCACTACCCGGTGGCCCAGCTAGCAGACAACGCAGCTACAGCATGTACCATAGCCGCACAGCACATGGCTCACGGCTACTATCGAGTTAGGCGCACAAAAGGCAGCTACAGCCCCACGGGTAAGACGAGACAGCTGGGGGAACAGTGCGCAAGCAGAGGGTGATGGCGACCCACACTGTGCCATGGTGGAGAAGGGGGGCACGGGGTACAAAAGAAAATTGGCGACACGGAAGATATCCGCATCGCCAATTCGGCTGTGACTCCGCCAGGATTCAAACCTGGAACCTCCTGATCCGTAGTCAGGTGCTCTATTCAGTTAAGCTACGGAGCCTATCACCACGGGGCAAAGGTAACAAACTTTTTGCACGAATGCCCCTACCCTAGTCCTAATTCTCTTTCGGCACCGAACGCACGATGCGCTCCTTAATGTTGGCACGCTTGCCAGTGAGCTTGCGCAGGTAGTAGATGCGAGCGCGACGCACCTTCCCGTACTTGTTCACCACAATGCTATCGATGAAGGGCGAGTTGAGGGGGAAGATACGTTCTACGCCTATGTTACCCGACATCTTGCGCACCGTGATCATCTTGTTGGGTGCCGTGCCCTTAATCTGGATCACAACCCCACGGTACTGCTGGATACGCTCCTTGTTGCCTTCCTTAATCTTGTAGGACACGGTGATAGTGTCACCACTCTTGAACTCGGGGAAGGACTTCGGTTCAGCGGCAAATGCCTGCTGAGCTATCTCGATAAGATTCATCGGTAAACGGGCAATTGTGAACCACATGCTGGCGAGCGGCTCCGCAGGGAGCATCACCAATTCGGGCGCAAAGGTAGAAAGATTTTTCGTCGTAGCAATTGCCCTACCAGTTCACGCACTCCGTGAGCCCTGAGCCATCGGACGCAAGGGGGAAGGGCTACCATGGAAAGCGGGGCGAATGCGAATTCTTTAACTGGGCTATTGCTGACACTAAGTGACTGATGAACAGACTATAGTACTAATTACGGTGGGCACTTCGCATGGAAAGGGCACGCACTGCTAACGAAATAGTTGCGGCATCGGAAAATAAGTGCGACCTTCGTGCTCAGTTAGCCTACGGGCGCGTCTAACTTTTAATGCCAATTGTTATGGACGTACAGAAGATAATCGCCGATTTGCAAAAGCGGCACCCCGGCGAGCCGCAGTTCATGCAGGCAGCCACGGAGGTGTTGGAATCTGTGGCAGAGGTCTACAACCAGAATCCCAAGTTTGAGAAAAACCGCATCATCGAGCGCATCATCGAGCCCGATCGTGTGTTCATGTTCAAGGTGCCCTGGGAGGATGACAAGGGTGAGATCCACGTTAACATTGGCTACCGGGTGCAGTTCAACGGTGCGATAGGCCCATACAAGGGTGGGATCCGCTTCCAGCCCAACGTAACGCTCGACACCATGAAGTTCCTCGGTTTCGAGCAGACCTTTAAAAATGCCCTCACCACGCTCCCGATGGGCGGTGGCAAGGGTGGTAGCGACTTCGACCCGACGGGCCGCTCCGATGCGGAAGTTCGTCGTTTCTGCGAATCGTTCATGCTCGAGCTGTGGCGCCACATCGGGGCCGAGACCGACGTGCCCGCTGGTGATATGGGCGTAGGTGGCCGCGAAATCGGCTACATGTACGGGATGTACAAGAAGCTGGCGCATTGCCACACGGGGGTTTTCACTGGCAAGGGGATGAACTGGGGTGGCTCCAAGATGCGCCCCGAGGCGACCGGCTACGGTGCTGTATTCTTCCTGACGCACATGCTGCGTGCCAACAACGACGACCTGAAGGGCAAGCGCGTAGCAGTGTCTGGCTTCGGTAACGTGGCTTGGGGTGCCGCTGAGAAGCTAGTGCAGCTGGGTGCCAAGGTGGTAGCCATCTCCGGTCCCGACGGCTACATCCTCGATGAGGCTGGCATGACCCAGGAGAAGGTTAACTACATGCTCGAGCTCCGTGCCTCGAACCAGAATATCGTATCGCCCTACGAAAAGAAGTTCCCTGGTTCGAAGTTCATTGCGGGTAAGAAGCCCTGGGAAGTGAAGGTCGACATTGCGATGCCTTGCGCCACGCAGAACGAGCTTTCACTGGCCGATGCCGAGATGCTCATCAAGAACGGCGTGAAGTACGTGGCCGAGGTATCCAACATGGGTTGCCAGGCTGATGCCATCCACGCCTTTATCAAGGCTCGCATTCCGTTTGGTCCTGGCAAGGCCGTGAATGCTGGTGGGGTTGCCACCTCTGGCCTCGAGATGTCGCAGAATAGCATCAAGCTCAGCTGGACGGGTGAAGAGGTAATCGGCCGTCTGGAGCACATCATGGAAGAGATCTTCAAGGCTGCCGTTGAGTACGGCAAGGAGAAGGACGGCTATGTAAACCTCGTGAAGGGAGCTAACATCGCCGGCTTCATGAAGGTCGCCAATGCGATGTGCGATCTAGGGCTATTCTACTAGTGCCTTAGCTTCGGCGTACCAAGCCGAGGGATAACATACAGAGGGGCATCCGTCGCACGACGGGTGCCCCTCTGTTGTATCTCATAAAGACCTCAACACTCAGCGGAGCTAGGGGGATCGGCGCAAATTTACCTCTACGCGCTGCACTATTACATCAGCGCACTGCAAGATGCAGCGGCTCGAATAAGACGCAGCAGATGGGCACGTACGGGGCAATATACCCCTACTGGCGAGGAGGCCTCTTAGTAGCACTACATCGCATCAAAAAGGGGTGGGAGGTTCTGACCTCCCACCCCTCGATTTTCGCTCCGTGAGCGAGCTCTACCCTAGCGTTCTTTCACGAGGCGTATCGCCCGGTGGCCCGCCGCTGACTCTACCACGAGCACGTAGGATCCCTCTGGCAAGTCTCCCAGTTGTAGCTCTAGCTTCGTGGCACCATTGGCCATGATGGTTCTCAGCATCACCCCAGCGGCATCGAGCACGCAGATTCGCTCTACCCCACTCAGCTGCTCAAGGTGCACAGCCTCCACAAATGGATTGGGATAAACGACAATCCCTGCCAACGTGCCCTCCCCGACAGCGGTAGAGGCATCGATCTCTACAAACTGCGCAGCAATGGTGACCTCTGCCTCAACAGTGATCTTAAGCGTGCCATTCACCGCATCAGCTGTCCGATCCTTTCCATCCACAGTCAACCGACTTAGGCGGTAACCCGCATCGGCCTTAGCCGTGATGGTTAGCTCTGTGCCCTGATCCACCTTGTCACCATTGGGCACCGCCGTTCCACCTGCCTGTACAGTCAGTGTGCCATGCGCAGGAGCCTCGTAATGGATAGCAAACTGCTTCGGCGCAGGAACAAATGCAGCAGCTAGCACCACATCCTCACTGAGCACGAGTCGGAATACACCATCCACCACATCAGCCACCTTGTCAGTGCCATTCACAGACAGCATCTTCAGAGTGTAGCCCGCCTTAGGCGTTGCAGTAATGGTCAGCTCTGTACCCTCGGGCACTCGAGCACCGGTCAGCACATCACGTCCGTGAGCCTGCACACTCAGCATGCCATTATCCGGCTGAGCATACTCCACCTTGCGGAGCTGTGCAAAGCGAGCCACAATCGTAGTAGCACTCTGGACGATGTACCGGAGTTCGCCATTCTGAACCGAAGCCACCTTATCCTCACCATTCACCAACAACTGCGCCAGCGCGTATTGATTGGGCTCGGTAGGCTCTGCTGATATGATGAGCTCGGTGCCGTGATCCACCGTTTCACCCGAAGACAACACACGGCCATTCGCCTTCACTTGCAGCGAGCCGTGACTTGGGGCCTCGAACGTTACGGTGTGACGAATCTGCTCGAACCTCGCCGCAATCTCTGTATCTCCCGCTGGAGTCACCGTCAACTCACCGTCCTTCAGCTCATCCGTACGGTTTTGCCCATTGAGCGTCAGCTCCACCAGACGGTACTTCATCGGGTCTTCTGGGGCGACTCGAATGGTAATGGGTTCGCCCATGTTCACTAGCGAGCCGCTCGCAACTTCCTTACCCTGGTAGAGTACCGTCAGCGTACCCCAGAGAGGTTTCATATAGGAAATCTCCCACATGCGCTTAAACGAGCCTCCGATGTGCGTATCGCCATCCACCGTGTGCGTAAGCACATTATCCACCACCTCGGCAGTACGCTCAACGTCATTCACCTTCAGTGCCTCGAGTCTATGCTTACGGGCTGGCATGACCGTAACAGACAGCTTGGCTCCACGGGCCACCTTGGCACCCGAGGCAAGCTGCGTGCTACCCTCAGACACGATAAAGGCACCGTTCGGCACAGCATCTATCGTCAGTCCGTGCACCGACTCGTAGACGGCCGAGATGGTAACATCCCCCATCACCTGGCGAATGTACTGCACCTGCGGCACCATGGGCGTAATGACCTCGCTCCCTATCTCAAGGCGTACAAAGCTATAGCCCGCATCGGGAGCTACCTCAATGGCGATAGTAGCCCCATGGTCAACCTTCGTCCCCGTGGGCAAATCCTCACCCGCCGCATTGGTAACCTTCAGCTGCCCATGCTCTGGGGGCGTGATCGTAATCTGATGCTTCACGGGAACAAGGGCCACGTTCTCTATCACGGGGCTCCCCGCAAGGGTTACAGAACCATTTCCAGGCTGATACCCATCGCACTTGACCGCGTAGTTGTACGTGCCATCGGGCAATGAAATTGCTGCCCGACCATCAGCCCCCGTCACGAGATCCTGACCCTTGATAGCAACCTGGGCACCCGGCAAATGGGCTCCACTCCCCGTAACGGCAAACGTAATCCCATTCTCCGACGCAACACTGCCTTTCTTCAGATCTATGGTGACCGACTTGGCCCCATCCACCTGTAGGCGACCATCGCCAGGCTCAAAGCCGTTAGCCGTCACAGAGTACTTGTACTCGGCGGTGGGCAGACTGAACTCAACCCGACCACTGGCATCGGTATTGCCCAGCTTGGCCCCGCATGTCACGCTGGCACCGCTGACGGGCACACCATCAGCCAGCACCACGAACGCCACTGCGTACTCAGCCAGGGTAAAGTTGGCCGTCAACGTCATATGCTCTGTCGCATGGGGCACCACACGCTTGGGGTCACGGCTCCCGTTGTCCACCCACGAGTCGAACACATAGCCTAGCGTGGGCTTTGCTATCACAGCCTTAGAGTTCTCACCCTTTTTAACCTCCTGCGAATTCACAGCGGCCCCATTCAGCATGAACGTCCCCGCACCCGCTGGTATCGATGTGTAGGAGATGATCACCGAGGCCTTGCTGTGAAACTCCGCCACGTAGGTCTGTGACGCTATCACTGGGCCCATCTGCTGGAAGGTTGGATCAGTGCTCCCCGTCTCACGCCAACGCACGAACGTATACTCTTCCTTAGGCACAGCGGTGACAGGCTTAGCCATCTGGCCATTCTCCACCTGCTGCAAGGGGTTCTCCACCCCATCCACCGTGAACAGGCCCCCTTCAACGGGATCGGCTAGGTAGGAGATGGTGTGCTTAACGTCTAGCTTCTGGAACACGTTCACGTTGTCCAGCATCACGAAGCGATCCCAGCCAGCCTTGTACTCCCATGCGAATTGGACAAACTGCTTACCCTGCAATTTGGCCACATCCACCTCAAGCTGGGCGGTTGTTCGCTTGGGATGATCCTGACTTGCCAGGTCGCCCAGCTCCTCCCAGTTCGTGCCATCGACGGTGTAGAAGACCTTAAAGCTCGTGACGAGCTGCGACGATAGCTTACAGTAGAGGTAATCGAAGGAGAGTACCACGGCCTTATTCACGCCGTTGAGCGAGTAACGTGGGCTATAAAGCATGGAGTGAACCTTTTGCCCAGCCTTGCCATGCTTATCCACGTTGCACACCGCGAAGTAGCCATCCAGGTTCCACACCTCAGCCCCGGGCCGGTCTTCGGATAGCGGTGCATTCGATACGACAAACGGGAAGTCGGCAGGCCCCTTGCTCAATGAGTACCACCCATCCGAGAAGACACCATCCTCGAAGGGCATCCTATTGGGTATCGGGACAAAGCGGCCAAAGCGAGCCTCCAGACGCATATTGGCCAGCACATTCTTCTCCTGGCGCCGAAGCTCTGTGCGACCATCACTCCACCCAATGAAGTAGTACCCATCTTTCGGTTCCACCTCCACAGGAACGCCGTCCTCTTTGGCCTTCACCGTCTGGTTCAAATCGGCTGGCGTACCGCCCTTCTGCTTCCCACCGTCGCCTATCACGTACTCGAGCGTGTAGGACTGGATGACAAACTTCGCCTGCACTGTGATAGCCTCCGACACCTTCTTGTCAATGCGCGGATTCTCCTTCCGCCCATCGCTCCAGGAGTCGAACAGGTACCCATCATCCGCAATGGCAAGCACGGGCGTACCATCACGCCCTGGTGCCACATGCTGCGGGCTGTCCCCATGCACAGTGCCATTGCCAGCACTGCTGTAGGTCAGCACGAGAGTAGCCTTGCGCAGTATCACCTCCACGAGAGCATCCGTGTCGGCAGGCACATCGAACGTCGACGACGAGGGCGAATACCCGGGCATCGTCACATGCAGGCTGTATTCCGTCCCGGCACGCAGTGGCAACGATACGGTACCTCCCGCCCGGGTCTTGATAACACGCCCGTCCACTTGCAGGCTAGCCCCCACGATGGGAGTCATGCTCTCATCCTTCACCGAGAACGTCACCGAGCGCAAAGCCCCGTGCTTGATCTCCAGCTTACCGCTCACCGGCTGCACCTCGTAGAGCTCTGTCTCATACGCAGCCTGAGCCTCCAGCGTGTAGCTCCCCACGGGCAATACATCCGCCAGTGAGTACACCTTGCCTCCTCGCATCAGCTTGAAGGCCCCCTTAGCCATCGGATCCGGCATCGCTGTCGCATCCTCCGCATTCACCAGCGTAGCGTAGGTGTACTTCAGATCCACAGGGACACCATACATTGCCTGCTGATCCACGGTCACCGTCACGCCCCGCTTCTTCACCGTGATAGCGTGCTCCACTGGGGTCGCCGCTGCGAAATGGCCACCGCCATCCTGCCGGGCAATGATGCGAGCCTCACCAGGTGTCCCCACGTGCAGCATCCCCTTCGCAGTGCTCACCGAGGCGGGGCTGGTAGACTCGTAGCTAATTGGCAGCCCCGACGTAGCTTTAGCCGTGAGAGCCACGGGCTGCTCCCCATAGACATAGCTATTCGCTGCCAGCTCCCACTCGATACGCTGCTCATAGGCGAGCCGCAGGGTATACTGGCGACGATCACCATTCTGCGCTACCACAGTAAGCTGCACTGGCCGACTGAGATCCACAGCCGTCTCACCGCTCGTCAGCTCGGTGTCACCCGCATAGAGCTTGGCGTTATCCGAGATGGTGAATGAGAGCACCACCCGCTGCACGTCCTTCAACAGCCCCGTGGTGGCATTGATAGCCACCGACATGTGCGGCTGCACCGGGTCAATCTTCAGATCCTGCACTAGCCCCTCATTCTTCGCCATCTCCATGGACAGCGACTTCAGCTCATTGGCCTCATCCAGATCACGCTTAGCCGCCACCGAAGCCGTTTCGGCGAAGTTGTGCCCCAGGACCCCCTTCAGCTCGGCTACCAGCTCAACATCCTTCGTGAGGTCGAATTCGCTATCAGCCGTCACTGGTTGCGACTTGTAGGTGATGCTTGCGCCAGACCATGCGGGAACAATGCGCCCCTTCACACGCCCCAGCTCTGCCCGCAGCGGGAACGTCGCTTCCCAAGCGTGCTGACCCGACTTGCGAGAGGAGCCCTTTTGACCATCGAACTCTACGCTCGCTATCAGGTCATCGGCCGCCAACGAGTACCAGAGGCCCGTCCCATCCGTCTTCTCAGCCAGTGAGGGATCCGACAGACGCATCGTAGCTGAAAGGGATCCGGAGAGTGCCACAAGATTTGCGGGCCCCTCGTTGAACGCAAACTCAGCTAGACAGCCCGCTGGCAATGAGCCATCAGCCTTGCGGACGTACTGGTACATCTGGCTCCGAATGTCTGCCTCCGTGCGCTCGCCCTTCCAAATGCGGAATACATTGATCTTCCCATCGAACCGCGAGCCCAAGTGCAAATGCTCGAACGATGGGCGTGTACCACCCTGCGTGAGCACCTGCTGCTTCTGACCATCCACGTAGATGTCCACAAGCGTACGGCTACCCTCAAAGTTCTCCTGTATCTCGGGAATCATAATGGCGAT